>CAVGRL010000094.1:0-2022 GCA_963631715.1 Bacteroidaceae bacterium | reverse complement strand
GGCGTCTGCGCCATATTTCCTCTCGCGGGCGGCGCGAAGCATCGCGACCGTCGATTCCGATGCGTGCTTGAAGAAGTCGCTGCGCACGTATTCCATAAGCTGTTCGACGAGCCGATCGCGCGAAAGCGTGCTCGCCATGGCGACGATACCCGCCGTCGTGAACTCGACCGCCATGAGCTCTATCGCCGTGAGGTCGTCCCGCCCGATGTCGAATTCCTCGAACCATAGCTCGGCGATGTTGCGGCGCAGGATTTCGCCGAGCTCGCCTGAACCGTGCGGCCCTGCGGCGAGTGTCAACCGATCGAGCGTCTGGTCGAGTTCGAACGCGCGCAATGCATCGGGGTTTTCGGCAATCGTTTCGGCTGAGCCTGCGATCACGATTTCGATAAGCTTGCGAGGCAGCTGCGTCCGCAGGCATTCGCTCGCCAAATCGGGCAGGCATTCGTAGTGGTAATAGAAGGTATTGCGGTTCACGCCGGCGCGCGCGACGATGCCGCCCACGGTGATTTTCGCGTAGGGCTTATCGGTGAGCTCTTTCCAAAATGCCTGCTTGAGGCGTTCTTTTGCGGGAATGCCCGGGTCATTTTTCTTTGGTCGCGCCAACACTTCCCCTTCCGTTTTCATAATTGGACATTGTATCTAATTTCGAACGCTCAATAATTAGACAGTTTGACCAATATCCACCGTTTTATTCGGAAGCGCTCCGCCCTATTCTCGAAGCCGCAAAGTTCCATACGATTGCGAGGAGTGATAAGTTCCATGTTCGAGAAGCTCGGGCGCCGTAAGTACGCCGTTCCCTTCCTCATCCCCATTGTGCTCATCTGCCTGTTTTCGCTCATGTTCTACCCCATGGCGAATATGCAGATCAAGCACTTGCCGTTTGCCATCGTGTGCCTTGACGAGGGCGCCGATTTACCAACGGGCAGCGTGAATATTGGCGAGACGATGGTCGAAGCGCTCGAATCGGGCGATGCGAGCGCGCTTTCGGGCGTGGATGGTTCGGAAGACGCCGGCGCGACTGGCTCCGTCGATATGTCCGAGGCCATCGACTGGACGGTGCTTTCGAGCGAAGAGGAGCTCGAAGACGCCATGGCGAACAACGAGTTCTATGGGGCCATCGTGATTCCGAAAGGGTTCACGCTTGTCAATGCCGCGGCGCAGATGAAGCAGGCTGCGGGCGAAAACGCGCTCGAATCGGTCATGGCACAGGCGGAGCAATTGGCAGCCGCCCAAGTCGCCGCGCCTCAGACGTCGCCTCAGACGTTGAGCACGGGTGACGGCGCGGCTGTTGCCCAAGCTGTGCCTTCGACGCAAGCCGACTCTTCAGCGCTTCAGCAGGCGCAAGCCGCTGCGGCGCAGATGGCTGCCATGCAGGAGGTCTTCGCCGCGGCCGATGACGTCGATGCCGCCGACTCGACGTTGCGTATTTACCTGGACAAAGGCAAAAGCCCGCTCATCGCGCAGCAGTTGCAATCGAGCATGGCATCGATGTTTGCCGCGCGGGGCATTTCTGCCGAAGTCGAGCTTGTCAACGACGGCGGCTACGATTCGACAGGCGCCGCCATGGGTACCATGATGTCGCAGCAGCTCGCTATTTTGCCGGCTGTTCTATGCGGCCTTGTCGTGGCGTTCGTTTCGAGCCGCGTGCTTAACGTGCGCACGGCAGGTGGGCGCAAGCAGGCGTTTATCGCGCTGGGCAAGCAGGTCGCGCTGCAGGCTGCCGCGGCCGCGCTCGTCGCCGTGTGCGCATGGCTCGCCATCGATGCGGTGGCCGGCATCCCGATGTCCTTCGGCGCATCATTCGGCTTCATCTGGCTTGCGACGTTTTTCATGATGCTGCTGTTCGGCGGATTTGCCAACGTTTCGCTACCTCTCGGCGCGATCGCCGCCGTCACGACGCTCGGCCTGGGTAACATGCTCGGTGTTCTGCCATACGAAGCGCTGCCCGCTTTCTGGCAAGACTGGGTGTTCGGCTGGGTGCCGCAGCGATTCATCGGCGAGGGTGTGCGCGCCGTGATGTAC
>CAVGRL010000093.1:0-2097 GCA_963631715.1 Bacteroidaceae bacterium | reverse complement strand
CGACCCGAAAAGACAGACAATGTCGTTCGCAGTTGCCAGAGTGTAAACATCACGCTCTCTGCATCAGCTCGGCACTATCGTAAGATAAAGTATATACAGCAAAATGGCGCCGCGGTTCGCCACACCGCGCATTTTCGCCAAACGAAACGAACTACAAGATGGAGTGCGCCCATGCGCCCTTACCGAATTTCAGTGTGCGGGGATTCCGCCATTAATATCGTCGTTGCCGATGCCATCTCTCCCGAGGCAAGCGCCCTTGTGCGCAGCGCCGCCGCGCACATCCAAGCGGCTGGCATAGCTGGCATAGAAGACATCGTGCCCACATTCTGCGCCGTGATGGTGGCCTACAACCCTGAGCTCATTTCTTACGAAGAGCTCATCTCGGCCATACACGCCAACCTCGACGGCCTTTCCGCGGAAAGCGCCCAAGGCGGCAAAACTATCGTGATTCCCGTATGCTATGGCGGCGAGTTCGGCCCCGATTTGAATCACGTAGCCGAATACCACGGCATATCTCCCGAAGAAGTCATTCGGCTACACACCGAGCCGACCTACCTCATAGCCATGCTTGGCTTCCTGCCAGGCTTCGCCTACCTGGGCGGACTCAACCCGAAACTTGAGACACCGCGCCTGGAAGTTCCTCGCGTGCGCATCGAGGCGGGCGCCGTTGGAATCGGCGGCGCTCAGACGGGCATCTACCCGCTTGCCTCCCCCGGCGGTTGGCAGATTATCGGGCGCAGCCCCCTTCGCCCCTACGATGCCGAGCGCGAACCGGCCTTTCTTTACGCGGCAGGCGATTCAATCGAATTTGAGCCAATCGACGCCGCAGAATACAAGGCGATAGAATCTGAACTGGCAAATGGGACTTACGAATACCGCGTGAAGGAGGCGAACTAGCATGGCGACATTCACCGTATGCGTTCCAGGGCTGCTCACCACCGTCCAAGACCGTGGACGCATGGGATATGCCGCCAGCGGATTTTCGCCATCGGGCGTAATGGACCGCCGTGCCTTCGCGCTTGGCAACCTGCTCGTGGGAAATGCCGCCAACGCGCCCGCACTCGAATTCGCCTATGCAGGACCTACGCTGGAATTCGAAAACGATGCCGTAGTCGCCATCACCGGCGCCGATTTCAATCCGCGCATCGACGAAGAACGCGCACCCATGTACCAAGCGTTCGTCGTGCGAGCCGGGCAACGAATATCCATGCCGTCGGCAGAGCGCGGCGTGTATGGCTATCTCGCCATCGCCAATGGTGGCATTGACGTGCCGCGCGTGATGGGCAGCGCATCCACCAACCTGAAATGCGGACTCGGCGGTTTCGAGGGGCGGCGCCTGGCGTTTGGTGACCGCGTCTCTTTCCACGACACCACGCCGAACCCCTATTACGATTTCGGGCCCAATCACTACCGCAACGACCCGTTCTACCATTTCGAATACCTCACGCAAGAGATTCGTGTAGTGCCCGGGCCGCAATCCGACATGTTCACAAGCCGAGGAACCAATGCGTTTTACCAAGGGCGTTACCAAGTAAGCCCCCAAACCGACCGCATGGGATGCCGGCTCGAAGGGCCGCAGGTCGAATCGAGCCACGGATCGGACATCATTTCAGATGGAATCGCGCTCGGCTCCATCCAGATTCCCTCGCAAGGAACCCCTATCGTGATGCTCGCCGATCGCCAAACCGTGGGAGGCTATGCCAAAATCGCAACGGTAGCAAGCGTCGATATTCCCCTGCTCGTGCAACGAGCGACCAAGCAGTACGTGCACTTCGTGCCCGTATCGGTCATCGAGGCCCAACGCCTGCTCGTATCGGAGCGGGAGTATTATCGCAACGTTCGAGCAAAAGCCCGCGGCCGCCTGACCCTCGAGATGCCCGACATAGAATCGACGGACCCCGCAGGAAACCCCACGATGCCCGTCGTGGAATAGACCTGCAAACTGGGACACGTTCCTCTGGGTAAATTGTCTCAGTTCGCAGGGTCGCACCCAATGAAAGGAAGCACCATGGCAGAAGAACCCCTGAGCATCGCCGACATCCCCGCCGATATCACGCCGCAACAGATGCGCCACATCATTCGCGAAGGGCGCTTCAC
>CAVGRL010000092.1:0-2272 GCA_963631715.1 Bacteroidaceae bacterium | reverse complement strand
TGTGGACCGTTTCCGCCACTTTCTTCATAAGCACGCGCATCGCTTGGGGGTTGCGCACGTTGTTCCGCGCGACGATGTCCCCCAAAAGGACTTTCTGATAAACGCTCTCCACGTATTCACGAGGCGACGCGTAGCGAAGAGATTCGGGGAAGCCGCCCGCCTCGTAGAAGGAATCGAATGCCGCCGCGATTGAGCCCTTGCCCGCCGTCGAATACAGAGCAGACTCGCCACGGCCCACCCCCCGAGCATCAAGATACTCATCGAACCTATAAGGTGTCACGTATTTCGTCAGATAGCGCCCGCCAAGCGTTGTCTCAATCTGACCGCTCAGCATTTTCGCGTTGCTTCCCGTTATGAACGCCCGCTTACCGGAGTCGGCCAAACGACGCGCGAATTTCTCCCAGCCATCGATGTTTTGGACCTCGTCGAGAAAGAAGAACCCCTCTTCGTCGCTGAGCTCACTTTGAATCGAAAGAATATCGTTGAAATCAAGCGTGGAGAATTCGGCCAAGCGTTCATCTTCGAAGTTGATATAGATGATTCGGTTCCAATTCACGCCCTGCGCCATGAGGCCGCGAACAACGTCGTAAAGAAGCGTCGATTTTCCACCGCGGCGCAAACCGGTCACCACATAATTCGCATTGGAGTCGAGAACATACCGTCGATGAACGATATGTGCGCTACGAATAACTTCATGCTGATCGAATATGACGTTTTTTAGGACCTCTTTATTCATGACAACCCAATCTGTCGACTGTACTCGACAGATTATAGGTCAATCCGTCGAGTACAGTCGACGGATTGGCATACAAAGCTAAACGAAGGCCATCGAAAAGCGTCCATCGCCACCAGCGAACGCCCCGCAAGATAGCCAAACGTCACGCAATTCGCCCCTAAATTATACCCGGGCATCATAAAGTTGCGGCCCCTGCGCATGGAAGGAAGCGCAGGGGCGCGGAAGGGCTTATAGCTCGGAAATGACAGTTCCCTTTGCTAGGGCCTCACCGACGAGCTGACCGAAGGTGATGGAGCGGCCGTGGCTGATTCCGGGATAATGTACCGGATAGCTCACGCCAAAGAAATCGCCCTGCATATTGCCCACGGCGAACAGGCCGTCGATAGGCTCATCTTCTTCGGTGCAAACCTGGGAATTCTTATCGACATGCAAGCCAAACGGAATCACAAGCACCGAGCACAGATTGCGCACGGCATAAAACGGCGCCGTCTGGACCTTGGAGAGGAAGCGTTCGGGCACACCAAACTGGGAATCTTCTCCCTTGTCATACCAGCCATTGAAAGTTTCGACCTCGGAAACGAACGTGTCGGTAGGAACCCCCATCTTGCCGGCAAGTTCTTCCAAAGTATCCGCACACAAGAGCGTACCGTCGGCCACTTTTTCCTCGACTGCCTGGGAAAGCCCTTCAAGCACCGATTCGTACGTCGTGGGCAGTTGCTTCTGCATATACGTGGCGTAATCAGCATCGAAGATCGACCAGGCGATATTGCCCGCGGCGTTCATGCGCGCATTGGTAAGATATGGCTCGAACGGCATTTCCGAGGCATAACGACGGCCGCTTCCATCGACGGCAAGCCAGCACATAACGAACGAGCTCAAATTGAAGCTCACCGAATCGATAGTCCACTGATGAATCATCGGGGCCGCCCCAGATTTCGAGAAAGCCGCTCCGGCCCAGGCGCCCATAAGCATACCCTCACCCTTATTGCCGCCTTCAGGCATGTAACATGCGGCGTCGGCACGCTTCGCTATCGGAGCGAAGCAATCAACCATCTCTTCGTTTCCGCTGATATCGCCCGTAGCAAGGATGACGCCCTTCTTCGCATTGATTTGAATGTGAGAGCCGTCCTCGGTCGTAACAATAACGCCCGAGATTCCCGACGAAGCATCGCCCACAAGCTGCTCGGCATGGGTATTGAAGAAGAATTCAGCCCCGTTGCTTTCGGCAGAATCAACGAGAGCCTCACCAAGATAATACTGCGTGGCCTTGCCATCTTCGCGCCAATAGCCGTTATCGTGCCCGTTGGTGAACGTCACGGCGTCGGGATATACACGCAACCGCTCGTCGAGCTCGTCCCAACCATACTTCGCAGTAGGCGACGTCGCCGCAACCATATCGACGCCCCGCGCCGCGACCAAATCGTCGAGATAGTTAAAAACTTCCCCCGATTTCGAGGCCCACGTATAGACAAGGTCGTAATTCGTAGTCTGCTGAGAAAATTGCGTGAGCAAGCGTGCCGCGTTTTCGGGAGAGAT
>CAVGRL010000091.1:0-2645 GCA_963631715.1 Bacteroidaceae bacterium | reverse complement strand
CCGCAAAGGAGCAGAAAAATGCCGACATTTCGTCAGCGGATGTTTTGTTCGTTTGCGGGTTGGGATTCGAGGATGAATCCGATGTAGCGAAAGTCAAACAACTTGCGAATGAAATGAATGCTGGCTGCGCTTGCACAAAGCCACTGGCAACCGACAAGAAATGGTTCTCTGAAGACGAAATCGTCGGCATTTCCGGCAAAACCTGCAAACCCTCTCTAGCTATTTTGCTTGGCATCTCTGGTCAGGTTCAATTCTGGGCCGGCATCAGAGACGCAAAGACCATCATTGCGGTGAACAATGACGAGAATGCTGCGATCATGAGCATGTCCGATTATTCACTCGTCGGCAATGTCGAAGATGTCGTTCCTGGTCTGCAGGATAAACTTGCCTAATGTATTGCGGGGCGCCTCGGCGCCCCTTTTTTCTGAGAACCACGCTGTTTCGGCATATCGTCAAAGCAGTAATGCAGTGTTGCGGAAATGATCGGCTTTCAATTACAGGATGGTGATACTTATGTCCGAAGGTTTGCTTTCCGGAGTCAAGGTCGTTGAGCTTGCAACGTTTGTCGCGGCGCCGTCGGCGGCTCGGTATATGTCTCACTTCGGCGCTGAGGTCATCAAAGTCGAAGACGTCAGGGGCGGCGATGCCATGCGTTCCCTTTGCGTGAATTTCAATATGCCAAAAGATGAATTCGAGAACCCCTTATTCGATGAATTTAATGGCTGCAAGCGCTCAATTGCCCTCAACCTGAAAGATGAACGTGCGAGAGCCGTATTGAACGCTTTACTCAATGAAGCGGATGTGTTCGTCGTTAACGTCCGAGAACGAAGCCTGAAAAAGATGGGACTCGACTATCAATCTATCAAACAAAAGTATCCAAAGCTGATATACGCGCAGGTCACAGGGTTTGGCGATACTGGGCCGAGAAAAGACGACCCCGCCTTTGACGTCACTGCCTTTTGGGCGGCAACGGGATTCACAAATGACCTTGCCTTGGAAGGTCCTGCAAATGGATCTTGGCCTGTTGACTCTCCGTCGGGCGTCGGCGACACAACTACGGGTTGCTTTCTTTTCGCGGCAATAGCAAGCGCCCTTTACGCGCGTGAAAAAACGGGGAAGGGTGATCGCGTTACCGTATCGCTATATGGGGTCGCAAGCTGGGTAATGTCCTTGCTATCACTTTCTGCGCAAGAAAAGTACGCTCGAAAATACCCTCGAATATATCGAGAAGCAACCCCACCGCCGTTTAAGTGCGCCGACGGAAAATGGCTCACCATTGCATTGATGGCAAACTGGCCGTATTATTTCCCGCGATTTTGCGAGGCGATGCATATGCCGGAACTTGCGCACGATGAACGCTTCGAGAAAGCCGAGGAATACATCAAATCGGAAAATGCCGTCCAATTCACGGACATCTTCGAACCTATTTTCATTAAGAAGACGAGTGCAGACTGGTCCGAATTGCTAGGATCGCACAACATTGTATGCGCTGTGCTCGGCCATTTTCGTGATATTTCGACATGCGAGCAAGCTTGGGCAAATGGATATACGGTGAAACACCAAATGCCCAACGGCGAGTCGTGCGCTTTCGCAATACCCCCTTTTCGCTCTGACAATATGCGAGACGGATACTCGTATGGCAGAGGGCCATACCTTGGGGAGGACACAATAGAAATAATGCAAGAGCTTGGAATCGCCCAAGATAAAATCGACGAATTGACCGAGGCCGAAATCTCTTTTCAAAGGAAATCAGTAGAAGCCAGAGATGCGGAAATGTGGATCCCAGAGAACTAATAGTTTCGCACTTCGCCCTCCAATGCATTCATCCTCGTATTGCGATAGGTGCATTTCGACTTAAGAATATACGGTCGATGGCGCAGAAACACCCATCGAACGATCAGTCAAAAGGAAAGCCTCGCTAAATTGAGGCTTTCTCTGTCTCTTAAAGCGACAAGTGGAGGTTACGCAAAATTCGCTAGAAGGCCCGCTCGTGAACAGGGTCGCCGAAAAAGAAGATATGGTATTCTTCGCAATCGACGATAGCATCGATTACCGTGTTGGGTTTCCTAGGGCGTTGCGATAACCCGAGCAGGATCGAACACAATCAGCAAGCCGTTATTATCGGATAGCGTACAGAAACGGATATTCTATGGTACAGAAGAAAGCAGTTACGTTACTTCTATCGGCTGTTTTGGTGTTCGGGCTTGTTCCCGCCGAAGCATTCGCTGAAGTGGCGGATTCGATTTCCTGCAACCTTGTCGTCGCCGATGCCGAGCAGGAATCCAACTTCGTAGATTCCGAAATCGATTCCAACGATTCAAGCGCTGCGCAGAAAGTTCAATCCGAGGCTGCAGACCCTGAGGAAGAAACCATCGTTTCGGCAACACAGCTCGACACTTCAGCTTTGGAATACGTCTACATCGATAAAAGCGTCATCGCTCTGGGCGATGAGCAGAACATCGTCATCGCCCTAAAGGAACATGCGAGCAATGCATCCCATTTGCAATTGACGCTTCTCAACCAAAATGGAGAGGAGGCAAAAATCGATGCCCTGGCTTTTGAAGACGGGGCTGTGCGATTCTCCATCTGCTATTCCAACGCAAGCTCTGCGCTCTCGTATAAGCTCACCAAACTGACGTGGACCG
>CAVGRL010000090.1:0-2649 GCA_963631715.1 Bacteroidaceae bacterium | reverse complement strand
ACTTTGTCCGTCGTCGAAAAAACGAGCGAGGTGGTAAAGAATGTTTTTAAGGGAAATATCCCGAAGGGCGTCCCCAGGGTTTTGCCTGAGACGACACGGTTAACGGTACTTTCGCTTACTGCGAGGTCGTAGGCGGCGTTTTTCATAGAAAGCGGTGTTGTTGTTTTTCCCTCCGATTCGAAAAATCGAATTTGACGGCGCAGGAGATACGCTCCCATTCGGTAGAGCATGAGGAAGCGATAGTCGAGGTTTCTCACCACGGATCGAGCTTCGCGGCTTTTTTCCTCGACGTACCGACGGGCTTGTTCGTCGATCTTGCCGTCTTCGAGAAGCCGAAGGTATGTTTCGTCGATTTCGAGTGGACGGCTTTTTGAACCAGGCACGCAAACGCGCCATGCGTCGTTCTCGAAGCCGACTTCTATATCGGGGCGGTCGTAATGCACGGGTGGCTGGTAAAATGCCTGTCCAGGGCGTGGATTGCAGGACTTGATCAATCTTAGCGCATCTTCGACAACGCTTCTTGTTGTGCCGTATTGCCTCGATAGCGATCCAGGCGCCTTTCTCATCGCACTGAGCAGATTGCTGCCCGTCATTTTGAGGGCGAGGTTCCTTGCTTGACTCTCCGCGAGTCTTGATAGCTGCAGTGAAATACATTCTGAGAGGCTTCTTGCTCCCGTTCCCGGTGGGTCGCAAAGTTGTATCGCCTCGATGATTTTCTCGGCGTCTTCTTGGGAGCAGTTGCACTCGCTTGCAATTGCCCAGGTGACGCCTCTGAAGTATCCGTCTTCGTCAAGCGCTTCGAGCGTGGCGTCTGTTTGTGGGGTGTGGCTTATTTCGTCTGGGAGCTGGAGCCGAATGTAATTCGCGAGGTTTATATCGCACGTTTGTGCAGACGCTATTCGGGAATACTCCGTGTGACCGCCGAGATGGAGGCGTTCCGTTTGGCCCTTGTCGTCCAATCGATTCGGAAGAAACTCGTCGCATGCAAAAATCTCATGCGAAAAATCAACATCGAGCAAAGGATTTTCCTCGGAGGCGCGAAGTATGTATGAGGCAAGACCTGAGCAGGGTACGGAGAGAAGCTCAACTCCCTGAATTACCGCTGGGGCCAATGTCGTTGATTGCCGATTGCTTTCTCCGGTTAGGGCGCGCATTCCAATCATGTAGACCAACTTCTTTAATTTTGAAAATTAAAAACTGGCATGTAATCCGCATTATGGATGCAGTGAAATAGATGTCAAGAATTTATTTCGGGAGGATGCTATGGGAGAGCAATTGAAAACGCAGGGACCGTTGTCGGGAATTAGGGTAATAAGCATGTGCCAGGCGATCGCTGGGCCGTTTGCCTCGAGCATGCTTGGCGATTTGGGCGCAAGCGTCATTGGCATAGAGAACCCGAAGGGGCGCGATGCTTCTCGTCCTAGCGGACAAAACCCAGGATGGGGAACCGTCATGGATCGCAGAAACACGCAATCGCTCTGTCTGGATGTTCGGTCGTGTGAGGGCTGCGCGATATTTGAAAAGCTTCTTGCCGGAGCAGATATGCTGATCGACGGATTTCGTGGAGGCCAATTGAGCTCGTGGGGTTTTTCGGACGAACGCCTTTGGGCAATCAATCCGGCCCTCGTTATCGTCCACATTTCTGGCTATGGGCAAACGGGCGATCCGTCTTATGTGAGGCGTCCTAGTTTCGACGGCATAGGTCAGGCGTTTTCTGGTTTTATGGATATGAACGGATTCTCTGATCGCCCCGCAATTCCCGCATTTCCCCAGGTATCGGATTACTATGCCGGCTTTACTGCGCTTGCCGGTGGACTTGCGGCTCTCTTGCATGCTCAGAAGACCGGCGTCGGCGACAGCATTGACGTTGCTCAATATGAGGCAATGGTTCGCTGTTCGGGCTATTATGTCATGAACTATCTGAACACGGGAACGCTTCCTCAAAGGGGCGTTACTTTTAATGCCGGCATGGGAACCTATCCATG
This sequence comes from Bacteroidaceae bacterium, assembly GCA_963631715.1. Classification (GTDB taxonomy): domain Bacteria; phylum Actinomycetota; class Coriobacteriia; order Coriobacteriales; family Eggerthellaceae; genus Slackia. Next base: position 664 of record CAVGRL010000090.1, on the reverse strand, counting down.
TCGAGATGGCATTGGGCTTTACATCATGATTCTTGGGACGGGGGTCCTCAGGAAGGCTTGCCAGGTTTTAGGTCTGGATTATGGCGCTGAGCCGTTTTACGAGGGAATCAGCGGGGCGAGAAAGCAGACCCCTGCAGGCGATGTGCTTGAAACTGCGCTGCTTGAGTATCTTTCCAGTCATGATTCCAGCGAAGCAGAGGCGATATTCCAAGATGCAGGCATTCCGTGCTCTCGAGTCAATACTTTTGCTATGTGCGAAACGAATCCCCAGTTCGTGCAGAGGAAAACATTCACTTCCTGGGAGAATGCCTACGACGATGGTGAAACAAGGGGCGTTAATGTAGTTCCAAGGTTAACGCGCAATCCTGGGAGAATTTCGCGAGGCATGCCGCTTGTTGGGCAAGATAACGAAGATATTCTTTCCAACTTGGGCATGAGCGAGTTGGAAATCGCGAGTCTTTACGATCAAGGAATCATCGCGAAAGAAGCGACTCCTTTTGGATGACGAATGCGGCTTCGAGGGGAAACCCTTTCGGTTCTTAGCATCGGCGAAGGATTGGGGCGCTTCGCCGACGCTGATTCTGTTTTCGGTCGATCCTGTTTCGCTGTCTATGATTAGCGGGAATCCGTCGGGCCCTAAAACCCGAAATACTCGGTATTGAAC
>CAVGRL010000089.1:0-2663 GCA_963631715.1 Bacteroidaceae bacterium | reverse complement strand
GCCCGTCGAGCCCGTCGCGAACGCCAGCCCGCCGACGAGCGGACTGAGCGTCAGCGCCAAAAGAATTGCCATCGCAACCCGCAGGCGACGGGTCGCGTTGCGCTTCATGGTTTGTTTTGCAGATGCTTTCACGACGTTTCCTCCTTCCAGCAATTCAGCGCCTCTTGCATTTCTTCGCGCCCGCAAGCCCGAGCCTTCGTGCGCCACCTTTCTTTCGATATCGGCATTGCCCACCCCTTTCAGCTCGAAGCTCGCATAACGCCGACAAACATGCATGCGCCATACGCTTTCGGCACGACGAAAACATTCACCATGCCCCTCTGTACAGTGTCGGAAAACAACCCGAAATAAGGAAGGCCGCACATACGACCAAAAACAAAACGCTCCTTATTGACAAGCCAATGACCAGGGGAAATGAAGGGGTCGCATATACGGCCCCAAAAGATAAGCATCGAATTCAAGGGTAGAGGCACGCCAATCAAAGACACCGTGAACTTTTGCGGCCGGCGAAATCGGTCAGCCTCTCTTTGAGACCTTCGTCTCGGCGGAGTTAAGGGTTTTGCCCCACGTGTCCAAGTTCTTTGGATACGAAGCCGTCACAATAAAGTCACGATAAAAAGCGTCCGGGGAAACGTACAATATTTACCCAGAAAGAAGTCGACCTCCAGCCGATGCCGCATGGCCGAAGTTTTCAAATCGCAGATTAAAACCAACGACACACGCAAGGAGGCGAACATGCATGGCGAGCATCACTCCCCTAAACACCTGATGCTCTTTTGCGCGCTCGCCTTGTTCTTTTTTGTGTTCTTGGAAGCAACGCTGTTCTTCCAAACGAGCATGAGCCACCTAGACGGGCCAGGCAAAGCCCTCTCGCAACTCCCCATTCAAGGGGCAAGCACCATCGGGCTTCTCGCCTTCCCGCTCGTCAACCGCTTTATTCCAGAGAAATGCCGCAAAGCGTTCGTTGGCACAACCATGCTGCTCGGGATTGTAAGCCTCGTTGGCGTTGCGCAAGGGCCAACGCCGTATTCGATCGTAGCCGCCGGTACGATTTCGTTTTTGCTTATAGGGCTTGCAGGCGGCGCCGTTTATTGGGCTACATGCGTCGAATCGCGCAAGATAATGCACTTCGCCACTTTTGTGGGTGCCAGTCATGCGTTGGCCATGATCATGCAGATTCCGCTTTATGGCCTTACCCCGAACAGAATGGGCGAGGCCATCGTGCTGTCGATTGGCATTGTCGCGCTCAGCGCGCTTATCGTTGCAACCTGGCCACCAAAAAGCGAACTCGAGAACATGGAAGTCTATCGATCGACGAGAGCCGACGGCTTCATCGAAGAGCGTCCGCGAATTGGGTGGCACCTTAACCACATGAGCGCTCCCGTTGCCGCCTCGCTCATGCTTGCATTGGTGCTTTTGTTCGCATTGCTGTTCAATACGCTCTACGGACTCACGTCGAATGAGGTCACAACCTGGACCAGCCAGTATACCAACGCCACGCCGCGCCTCGAGCTTGCGGCAGGCGGGCTTTTGGCTGGCATTTTGTTCGACATCGGGCGGGCACGCTACCTTGGCATCACCATGTTCGCGATATCAATGCTTACCGCCGCTTCAGTGCTTGGAATACAAATGGCCATGCCCAGCCCTATTGGAAAGGCTGTGTATTTCATCGGATCGGGCGCATTCATGACGTTTTACACGACAACGTTTATATGGATTGCCCCGCATTTTCGTGTACCCGATTTCTGGTCGGGCATGGGGCGTGCGCTGAACAACCTCACCGCTATCGCAGTGGGGGCACCTTCGCTCCTCATCATCCAGTCGAGCAACTCCGCGGCAGTCACGGTGACTTTGCTCCCCTTGCTCGTCGCCATTATCGCGCTGCTTTTTGCGACAGGCATGATGCAGATACGCCTCAAGGCCGATACGAGTGCGGACGCGAACATGGACGCAATCACAGGCATGAGCGAATCGTGCAGCCATGCAAATGTGAGCCTATCGCCCGCCAATGCGGAAGCGTCTGGCGTTGGTTCGGACGAAAACAAACAGGCCAACGGTCGAGCAAGCACGAATGCCGTCAAAAAAGACGCCGAAGCAGAAGAGCAGACCATTCAGCAGCGATGCGATGCGTTCGCTGAACGCTATAGGCTAACGCCGCGCGAAATCGAAGTGCTTGCCGCTGTCGTCGCTGACGACAGACCGCTTAAGCAAGTTGCCGTTGATTTGGGGATTTCCCTTCGCGTTGTGCAACGCCACCTTACTTCGCTTTACGGGAAAACCCAAACGGAATCTCGCATCGGCCTCACCATGCTGTTCTGGCAATAACCCAGGATGCCGTCAATAACTTCCTTTGGTCGAGTTGCCGGTGAAGCGTTCCTTGCAACACGATTGGGCAGCAGCGCGAGACAGTTCATCGTGAGTCAGCCCATATCGATTCGCTCTTCCATGCAGTTTCGGCATTCATGAGCTACCGGCCCAGCATCAACCAGCCAAGCCCGAACACGCGCTTCACGCAAGCCCTACGCGGTCCCTATCGTGCTTGTCGGTAGTGTCCATTGGGCGGGCTTTTGCACGACGACGTCTACAATCCAACGGTTTGCTAGATAGGTTTGCCTCTTTATATGAAAAGGGCGCCAACCTTGCGGTTGGCGCCCTCGAGATTC
>CAVGRL010000088.1:0-2980 GCA_963631715.1 Bacteroidaceae bacterium | reverse complement strand
TTCCCTTAGGTGACTTTTATACCACGCCGCCGTTTTGTTAGCAATTGGTTACTTGACTGGGGCGAAGGGGCTTCCCTAGACCCCCGTAAGCAGAGCCCCGCAATATGGCACATTTTTTCGCTTATGCATGTCACCGCAAAAGTGAGCAGCAAGAAACCCCAGGTCGCGCAGACAGGTTCGAGGGATTATCGACAGAAAGCAACGCCCTAGCCCAAAAACGCATGCATAACCGCAAATTCATGCCACAACACGCGCCGGCGCTCCCGACCGCCTATTCGCCCAAGCGATAGCCGCAGCCCCATACCGTTTGAAGGTAGCACGGCTCGCTTGGGTCTTTCTCAATCTTCTCACGCAGCTTTCGCATATACACGGGAATGCTGATGGCCGTGCCAAGATACTCCTCGCCCCAAACAAGACGAATCAAATCGTTCTTGTCGAACGTCTCGCCAGGATGCTCGGCAAAAAGCGCCATAATTCGACGCTCCTTCGGCGCGAGGGCAATCTTTTCGCCCGCAACCCACGTATCCCCGTGGCGAATATCAACGCGCAATTCGCCCAGCTCGAACATTCCCAAATCGGGAGACGGCGACGGCGACGCCACCGCCATGCGTGACCGACGCAAAAGCGCCTCCACGCGAAGCAAAAATTCCTCCTCGGCAAACGGCTTCACAAGATAGTCGTCCGCGCCGAGCTTGTACCCGATACGCTTATCGACCATGTCTCCCTTGGCCGAGAAGAACAGCACCGGCACGAACGGATCGTCTTTGCGAATTCGCTCGCACACCTCGAAACCGTCGATTTTGGGCATCATAATGTCGAGGATGACGACATCGGGATGCACTTGCGCGAAAAGCTCGAGCGCCTCTTGCCCATCGGCGGCTTCGATGCACGCGTACCCCGCCTCGATGAGCATGCGCCCCGTCGCAGTGCGCAAACTCCGATCGTCATCAGCCAAAAGCACGCACGCCTTCGTTTCACAAGCCTTCTCCATCGCATACCTCCCCTTCATCGACGAACCCAGGAAAATCGAGCACCAAGAACGTTACTATGCCAATTCCTCCTCAGCCGATGCCGCCGGAATCGCAACGATAAAGGTGCTTCCAACGCCCAGCTCGCTCTCGACGGAAACGGAACCGCCCGCAGCCTCCGCATATTTCTTCACGATGAACAGGCCGAGCCCCGTGCCGCCCTCTGACGAGCGCGCGGCATCGCGACCAGTCGAGAATCGATCGAAAATCGCCTCCAGCCGCGCAGGGTCAATGCCGGCGCCCGTATCGCTCACGATGATTGCAAGCACGCCGCCGTCGTACGACACATTAAGCGACACATCGCCACCTTCGCCAGTATGTTGCAGCGCATTGCCCACAAGGTTCATGCATACGCGCCGAAGCATTTCCCGGTCGGCCTTCACGACAGGCACGGTGCGCGCGACGCTCGCCGAAAAATGCACGCCCGACCGTTCGGCAAGGGGCCTCGCAACCGAGCGCACCGCACCGACGACATCGCGCACATCAACGTCGTCAACATGCAGAACAAGACTTCCCTCTTCGAATTTCGCCGTATCGAGCACATTGTTGACCATCGAGAGCAGCTCGTGCGCATTGCCCTCGATCTCGCTTGCAATCTCGCTCTTCTCCGCTTCCGGCCGGTTGGGCTTTTTCAGCAAATCGGAAAAGGCAAGAATCGCCGAAAGGGGCGTTTTGAGCTCGTGCGTCACAATGGTGAGAAAGTTCGACTGGCTTTCCGCCTCGCGACGAAGCTCGACGTTCTCGCTCATGATGGGATGCGTCACCCAGCGCCTGAGCCCCCAACCAAGTACGGCCGTAAGCACCACCATAAGCACGCAAAAGAATACGATTGCCGAAGTAAGGTCGGCCGAAGCCTCGTTCTCAATAGCATCCATGGGAAGGCAAATGCTGACCGCTCCGGCGAGATCGCCCATCTGCATGCCTTCCTTTATAAACCCCGTGATGTCTTTCTCGCCTGCAGGCTCGCCGTGGCACTCCAAGCAATTTGCCTCGACTTTGAGGGGCGCGACGTAGCGAAACGCCATTTCCCCGCCCATACGCGTCATCGCGTAATATTCCTGGGCACCATCGCCGAACGATTGCAGCGCAGAAAGTTCGAAATCGTCGGGAGCATCGGTGCCGCTGCGTGGATTCTCGCGCACGTAACGAATGGAATAGTCGGTCGAATCGGTGAAACGCTTGGCAATACTTTTGCCCGCGACCGAGCAGTAAACGCCCTTGAAGTCGTACACGCCATTCGTGTAGTTGATTCGGTCCTGCATGGAATTGATATAATCCCAGCTCGCATCCATCTCGGCGCTGAGCGTTCGCGCCTCGGCGAGGGCACGACGTTCATTCTGGGATTCGCTCGTATGGGACATCCAGGCATAATATGCGGCAAAAACCACGACGCTCGCAACGCCCAGCAAAACGGCGAATTTCACCCACAGCCTCGACTGGGTCTTCCCTTCGTGCATTCCAACCACCCCATAGTATGCATGGACGACTTTCATTTCGCGAGTATAGACGAAGAGGGCCCTACATAATCAGGGCCCTCTTCGCAATCTCCCGCTTGGGAAACGTCGGCCGAAGCCGCCTTTCTCTGGGAGGGGTCGCGGGAAATCTTAGGAAAGCATCGCGATGGCGTCGTCCATCAGCACCGACGCGCGCTCGATATAGGATTTCTCGGCTTCGGGATTGTGGGCAACCTTTTGACCCTTGAAATCGCCGCCGCCATCGGAGTAGCGCACGTACCAGGTGCCACGCGTGTAGTTGTCCTTGGCCTTGGCGAGCGTCGCATCATCGACGGTGCCATTCTTCGAAGCATTCACGATGAGCGTCTTCAGCGAGGCCTGTTTGTCGTAGAACGTTGCCTCGAGATCGGCCACCTCTTGCTGTGCGTTATGCACGAAATCCTTCATTTGGTCGGTCGTTTCGACTCCCTGGGACTTGTGGCAGGTGAGGCAATATTC
>CAVGRL010000087.1:0-3015 GCA_963631715.1 Bacteroidaceae bacterium | reverse complement strand
AAGCGGAAAGAAAACCGACAAGAAAGAAGCAACCGCAGCCGATCCGTATGCGGATTGCGATACGTGCTATGCGTGCTGCTCGCCTGAATGCCAACACCACCTGTTAAAAGCCTACGTGCGAGACGGCAAGGTCGTGAAAGTCGAAAGCGCCGAGCAAAACGAGAGCAAAGCGTGCCTGCGTGGCATGTCTCGCGTCGAAATGTGCAACAGCGAACAACGCCTTACCAAACCACTTAAACTCGTTGGCGAAAAAGGCAAGGGCATCGACCAATACAAGGAAATTGAATGGGACGAGGCCATCGACCTTATTCAGGAGAAAATTCAATATGCCCTCGATAACGGCGGCAGCAATACGATGATTTATCAGGGAGGATCGGGCAACTTCTCGGCGTTGACCGATGCCTTCAGCACATTCATCGGATGGCTAGGCGGCGGCACCAGCGTTGCCGGCAATACATGCTGCGCTGGTATTGATGGCGGCCTGACTCCCGTATTCGGCATGCGCTGTCAGCTCGTTCGCCACCAAATCGCGAAATCCGATTACATCATCGCCTGGGGCAACAATCCAGTAAATTCCATGACCGGCTATTTTGGTCGATTCCAGGAAATGATGAGCAATGGCGGAACGCTGTGCACCATCGATCCGTACTATTCCGAAACCGCCGATAAATCTCAGGAATGGATTCAACCCTGGCCTGGCTCCGATAGCGCCCTTTCTTTGGGCATGATTAAAGTCATTCTCGACGAAGGCCTGCAGAAAGACGACTTCCTGAAAGCCCACACTACGGCACCATGCCTCATAGACAAGGCAACAGGCGCGTCGTTCCTGTCAAATGCAAGCGATGAAACCACCTACCAGGTAATCGATTCGAAGACGAAGCAAATCGTCGCCCACGACGCAAGCAACGTCGATCCCCTACTCACCACAGAGGGCACGGAGTTTGCGGAGAAATATGTGACCGAACTCGATATGTTGAAGGCCGAAGCGAACAAATGGGACGCCGCCGCTGTAAAAGCCGAAACCGATGTCGATTTTGACGACTACGCCCGCATTGCCCGCGATTACGCCAATGCGAAACACGGCATGATTATTCAAAACATGGGCGGCTACCAGCGTACCGAAAATGGATCGTTTGCGACCGCGATTCAGTGTTATATGGCCCTCCTTTGCGGTCACGTTGGCCACGAAGGAGATGGCGTGTATGACGCGACCGGCTCCTCTTTCCTTGTCGACGCAGGAGCGGCATTCGAGGAAAATCCCGACGCCACCCCCAACGAGAAGACGATCCCGGTCTATCAGTTCGGCGACTACGTCGTAAACGAAACCGCCGGAAAGATTAACTTCAATTGGATTACTTGCGGCAATCCAATTGCCCAGTTCCCCGATTCGAACAACAATTGGAAGAAGGGACTGAAGAATATCCCATTCGTAGTAAAGGTCGACATGTTCTTCAATTCGACCTGCATGTATTCCGATCTCGTCTTGCCCGTCACGGCGCTGTTTGAAACCCCCAATGTGACCCACACCGTACGTTCGACATACATTCAGATTTCCGAAGCGAAGGCAACTCCTCCGGGAGAAGCTAAAAGCGATCTCGAAATCACGCGCATGGTCGCCGAACGCTTCGGCCTAGAGAAATATTTTAACGAAGATCCCGATGTGTATATCGAGCGCGTCATCAAGCCTGCCGGAATTACGCTCGAAGACCTGAAAGAGCGCAAAGGCATCGACGCCCTTACCGAACTCAATCCCGACTATATTGCCTACAAAGACGGCGAATTCCTCACTCCGACCGGCAAAGCTCGCTTCTTCAACCAGACATGGATTGACGACGGCTACGAAGGCATCGCATGCCACCATAGGCCGCAAGAAAGCATCCTGAACGACGGCAAATACCCGCTGGCCTCCGTGCAGCGCAAGACCCGCAATGAGGTGCACACCACATTCAAGAACCTTGAATCGATGCTTGCCCTCGACGGCCATAAGCCGACCATCACCATCAATGCCGAAGACGCCGCCGAGCGAGAAATCGCAACCGGCGATGAAGTAACAGCATTCAACGACCGAGGCGAGCACTATGGCATCGCATACGTGACAACCCATCTAAAGAAGGGCGTGGTTGTGCTCGAAAACGGCTGGGATGATGCATGGGCCACCAGCTCGTCGAACCTGACGAATAGCGCCTATCCCACACTCGGTAACGTGCATTGCTGCAATTCCACGATGATCGACGTCAAGAAGGGGGCATAAATCATGGCTGGATTCTCTGTAAACAGCAGCAATTGCTATGGCTGCAAAACATGCCAAGTCGCATGCGCGCGTGAAAAGATGCTTCCCGCTGGCGTGTATCCCCGCCGCGTACGCATCATCGACACCACTACCGGTATGGCCTACGTCTCAATGAGCTGCAACCACTGCGACGATCCCGCTTGCGTGGCAAACTGTCCGGTTGGCGCCTATGAGAAGGACGAAAAAACCGGTCTCGTTATTCAAGACCACGAGAAATGCATCGGCTGTCAGACATGTATTCAAAAATGCCCATTCCATGCTCCTTCATATAACGAAGAAGAATCTAAGACCTATAAATGCGACGGCTGCATTGACCGCCAGAACGCCGGCGAAGCTCCCGTGTGCACAATAGTGTGTCCTAGCATGAACATCTCGTACAACGATGATTTTGACGCATTGCTATCGCAAAATTCCAAGGCAGAGCCCATCAAAGACGTTGTCGAAACGAAACCCAATTACGGAATCGTCGCCGACAAAGACTTCGATGCCGCAATGTTCAAGGATATCGACGGCTCGGCGGAAACAATCGATCGAGGCGGCGAGGACTACTAGGCTAACTAGCGCCACGAGCGCAACCGCAGCAAGCTCTGCAAAGAAATAGCAACTCCGAAAGCGCAAATCCCTCCCTATGCGCGAAGAGAGGCCTGGGCAACCAGGTCTCTCTTTTCATTTCGGCTTAAAAATCGAGAAAAAACGCCGAGAAGAGCGATGGGAGCAAGCAAGGT
>CAVGRL010000086.1:0-3135 GCA_963631715.1 Bacteroidaceae bacterium | reverse complement strand
CTCGAAGCTTTCCGATGCCACGCTCGACAAATCTGAAAAAGCCGTCGACGAAGCGTTGGCATTGCTCGCCTAATCGTTTCAGTAATCGCTTGGGCCCTTCGGGCAAGCTGAGGCGCTCAAGTGCGACGGAAAACTTGCCCTCCCTCAAAGGCCGCGATGTGAATCGCGGCCTTTTTGCGCGGCCGAGAAATGCGGAATCTCGATGCGCGCAGATACGTTCAACATGCTGAGTTTGGGACTAAAGGCGAACCGTTTCGACCTGGTGTTTTGCGAATCGCAACTCTGTGCTTGGCTGCCGTCCGATGGATGTGGCGCTTGGTTATTTTTCGGGAAACCATGCTTGCGCCAGGCGGCGAATGCCTTCGGGAATCAGTTCTGGCTCGATGCTTGAAAATCCCACGAGTACGCAACGCCCGCACGGGTCGGTTTCGTGGCGCGGCAGCCAGTATCCGGTCGTGGGATACACGCGAACGCCGTGCTCTTCGGCCGCGGCGAGCAGTTCGGCTTCGCTTCGCCCGTCGCGCGTGGCAACGAGAAGGTGCAACCCCGCACCGCCGCCGAAAATATCGATATCGTCGCCCATTTCGCGCCGAAGGCATTCCACCAGCAGATCGTGGCGCTTGTGGTAGGCCGTCATGGTCGCGCGCGTGTAGCGGTCCCAATGCCCTTCTTTCATGAAGAGATACAGCACTTTTTGGGAAAGCCACGGTACGGGGCAATAGTGGCGCGCAAATTTCTCGCGCCAGCGGTCGAGCAGCTGCGGCGGCAATATTGCGTAGCTCATCCTCAGCGCCGGCGAGAGCACCTTTGAGAACGTACCCATATATATCACGCGGTTGCGCGTGTCAAGCGATTGCAGGCTGGGGATGGGCCGCTGGCCATAGCGAAATTCGCGGCAATAGTCGTCCTCGAAAATGTAGCCGTCGTGTGCGGCCGCCCATTCGATGAGACGAACGCGCATGGAAAGCGGCATGGTGAGGCCGATGGGGAACTGGTTTGACGGCGTGCAAAAGAGAAGCTTCGCTTTGCTTGCATGCAGGGCATCGATATAAGCCTTCTGGTTTGCTTCGTTCGCCTCGACGGAAAGCGGCAGCGGCGATATGCGGAACCCTCGGTTGCGAAATACGGCGGCTGCTCCGTCGTAGCCCGGATTTTCCAGGGCGACCCCGTCGCGTTTGGCGTCGAACAGGTCAAGGAGGTTGCCGAGCGCGGCCTGCGTTCCCGGCTGTATGACCACCTGTTCAGGCTTGCAATTCACGCCGCGCGTCACATGGATGCGTCGGGCGATTTCGCGCCGTAGCTCCATTTCACCGAGCGCTTCCCCGTAGGCATATGCCTGGCTGTCGGCCGAGAGCAGGGCCTCGCTTGTAAGCTTGCGCCACACCGCACTGGGAAAGCTGCCGTGCGGGCGGTTTCCGTACGTGAAGTCGAATTTGGGCGCCGGCGTGCCGGCGCCTTCGGGAAGCGCCGGGCTTGCATGGCCAACGGCGGGCGTATGGGGTGCGCCTTCCGGCGAACCGAAGCGGTTGGGTGCGTTATTTGCGGCCGAAAGGGGCGAGAAGTCAACGTCGCACACGACGTATCCCGAACCCGTGCGGCTTTCTATGTATCCTTCGGCGACGAGCTGCGCATAGGCGTTTTCGACGGTGTTGCGTGAAACATGGAGCTCGCTTGCGAGCTTTCGAAGCGCGATGAGCTTATCGCCGGCTTTTAAGGACCCCTTAATGACGTCCGAGCGAATAGCGTCGTATATCTGCAGGTAGAGTGGCTCTTTTGACGTGGAATCAAGAGCAATCATCGCAGTCCCCTTTCTGCGGGCGAAGCATTCCCCATTGCATGCGTCCACAGCGAAAATCGTCCCCATAAATATAGCGCGAATTACCCCTTAACGCCGTGGCAATTCGCCGATAGAATCGCGACGCGCAAGGCCGCAAGGGCCGATGGGAGTAGGCATGGACACGACGATAATCGGTGCGCTCACCGCGGCGGGGTTTGCCGCGGCAGGGGCCGTTGCATGCTTTTCGGAAAACGGCGAGGGGCTTTTGCGTCCGCCCGGCGCGGCTGGCGAGGCCGACTTCCGTGCGCGCTGCATCGAAGCGTGCCCCTATCGGGCGATTCGCGCGTGCAAAGACGCGTCGGGAGCCGTCGCGGGCACGCCGTCGATCGACGCCCGCGCGCAGGCGTGCCGCCTCTATATACGCGAAATAAATCATATGTATATTTAAATGGGGGATACAAGGATTTATTCTGTCTGCGAACACGAGCACTCTACCAAAGACTGGGGAGGGGGGCCTGCGGCGAACGACCATTAGTTGCCGTCGGTGTTTGCGTTTTCATTTTTGTACGTATATAATACGTACAAAAATGAAAACGGGAAGGGATGCTATGACGCCTGCGATTTTGGAGAAAGCAGAAAAGAACTGTCGTATGGATTTGCGACTTACCCGTTCCCAGCGTGCGGAATATGAGCGCGCCGCTTCGCTGCGTGGCGAGACGCTTTCCCAGTGGTCGACGTCCCATTTGGACGAATGCGCCAAACGGGATATAGCAGAGGCATCGACGACGTGGCTGGGGGCCGTCGCGTTCGATCGATTCTGCGATATGCTCGAGGAGCCTATGCCGACGGCGACTCGGGAGCTGCTCGCCAGGGAACCAGTATGGCAATAGCTCAATTTACGAAGCCGATTCAGTTGCCGGCGGGGGTCGGCATCGAGGACTTCCATTGCGGCGATGCGATTGTCGATGCATGGGTTGAACGCCACTCGGCAACGGCGCGCAAACGTGGCACTGCGGTTGTCTATGCAACGTATTGCGAAGGCAACGTAGCTGGTTTCTATACCTTGAGCACCCATTCGGTTGCGCGCGGCGAAGTCGCTGGCGGCTGGTTGTCGCGCAATTCGCCCGACCAAATTCCGGCAGTCTTGCTCGGTATGATGGGTGTTGATGAAAAGTACAAGGGCCGTGGTTTGGGCGCGCAGTTGCTGCGCGATGCGATTCTGAATTCGATGAAAATCGCCGAGCTGGCAGGCGCGCGTGCGCTGATTGTCGATCCGACGGGCGATAACGCGGTGAGCTTCTATCGGCATTTCGGATTCAGCGAAATTAAAGGCACGAACAGAATGGCGATACGATTGT
>CAVGRL010000085.1:0-3222 GCA_963631715.1 Bacteroidaceae bacterium | reverse complement strand
CCCCAATCGGAATCGAGGCCCTTTGCAGAGAACACGATGAGCATGGCGGCGGCGAATGCCGCAATTGGGATCGCGCAAGCCGCCACCGCCAGCATGGACGCGCCATCTCCAGCAATTGCCTGAAGCGATTCGCCCGCATACGAGCCGGCGTGCGCGAATGTCAGGCGAACCGCGATCTCGATCGAGAACAGCCACGCCGCCGATACAGCATACCGGAATGAAAGATTCGCAAAAATCACCGACGTGAGCATGAGGTACAGCGTATACGCGACGGAAGCGAATACCCCCGATATAGGCACCGCGCCGCTCGATATGCGCCCGAACGGGATAAGGGCGACGAGCATGAACGCGAGGGACAGCGCCCAAAGCGACGAGAAATTGAAATCGTCGCCCTTCTTCGAAATTATCAGCGCGACGACGGCGGCAGCGACCAGCACGCCAGGGTTTCCGTTCACGCCGAAGCCGCCGTCGACGAACGACATCAGCATCGCGAAGGAAAACGCACACAGCGAGATTACCACCATCGGCTTGACGGGGAACGAGAACCTCCCGATGGGGCTTGACGGAAGATCGTCCTCGTCGAGCTTGGCATACGCCGAACGCAGTGACGCAAGCGCCATCACCGATACGACGAGCATGCAAGGCAGCAGCCTGTCAGGCGGAAGCGGCGACAGCAGCCATATGAGACCGTACCGGAGAGCAACACCGGCCACATACGCCGCAACCATCCTGACTGGGGATAGGCAGCCGAAAAGCTCGCCCCACAGCGCGTACGACGTCGCCGAACCGATGCCCGCGAGAATCGCGGCCAGCCATACGAATACTTCGCCGGAAACCAGGCCGCCATATATCGAGAAGTTCAGCAGAACGCTCGCGCAAAACGAGAGCGATGAAACGGCAAGCCACGCATTGCGCCGCTTAAGCGGAAGCAGGTCGCCAGGGCGGAAGAACACCGCGATCGCGATCAACGCGGCGACGGCGATCGTCGACGCATCGTAGCAGAGGAACGCCTCTAGGCCACGCCCGGCCGCAAAGTCCGCCGGAGGGTTTATATACATGATTTCCGAGAAAGTCCACCCGAAGCCCCACCCCGCAAAGCATCCGGGTATCCGCGGCATCTTGCCGGCAAGCTTTTCGACGAGCGCTTCGACACCCTCCATCGATTCCTCCGATCATGGAAAGCCTCATCGAGGCATACCCTAGCCGTTACCTGGCATTTCACCAATAAAACAGCCCTTTTGGGTATGTATTTCGAAAAGATACCCAACAGCCGGGCCGCATTGGGGATGCGTGTCCATTTTGCAAATTCTACGATTTCCCCAGCCTTTCCGAAAGCGTTCGAAAGGCGAAAGGAATTCCGATCTAGGAGGGGAATCATGGAAATCACGCGACGCAATTTCATCAAGGCCGCATTCGGCACGGGCGCAGCCATCGCTGGGGGAGCGGCGCTGGCAGGCTGCTCTTCGGGAACGCCCACGCAAAGCAAGGCAGCCGATTCGACGACGGGCGCAGGCGTGTGGGACCCGATCGTCGCCGAAACGATCAGCGAGAAAGATTGCGGGGAGACTTACGACTGCGACGTCTGCGTCGTGGGCGCAGGATGCGCGGGCGCGGCCGCGGCCATGTATGCCGCGCTCAGCGGGGCCAGCGTCGTCATCATGCAGGATGAGGCCGAAGTCATTTGCACGGCAAGCTCCGGCAGCCATGCGGGCGTTTGGAATTGCAAGGCGGGAACCGACCTCGGAATCGATTGGGATATCCCGGCGGATCTCCAGAGCTTTGCCGACCAGGCGACGGGCAACTTCAATTTCAAGCTCGTGAGCAAGATTATCAATAAATCCGGCGACGTCATCGATTGGATCAACGACCAGCTCGGCGTGCCCGACAAGGACCTTTTCGTGAACGTTGTCGACGGCAACCATGCCGGCTACACGTGGATTGGCGACGACGGGCTGTGGGGAGTCGTCAAAGGCATGGGACAGATTGCCGTAGACAAGGGCGCGACGCTGCTCACCGAGACGCGCGCCGTGCAGCTCGTCGGTGACAAAACGGGCGTAACCGGCGTCGTCGGGAAGAACTCCGACGGATACGTTAAAGTAAACGCCTCCAAGGGCGTCATCCTGTGCACGGGCGACGTCGCCGACAACGAGGACATACTCAACGAGTACCTCCCCGTCGCAAACGACCTAAATACCGAGCGTCCCAACAGGGTGGGGCAGGGCGACGCTACGAAGATGGGCTTGCAAGTGGGCGCCCAGTTGGAGTCGGGTCCTACTAACGTGCAGATTCACCTGCTCGCGGCCGCCGAGGGTGTGACCGACGGCAATGCCGCCACGGCGAGCTACGCCGGCGTGCCTTGGCTCAACGTCAATATAAACGGCGAGCGCTTCATGAATGAGAATATCAGCTATGTGAACCTCGGCATGACCGTCGCGCTGCAGCCTGAGCACAAGACCTATCAGATTTTCGACAGCCGCTGGGAGGAGCACGTTCTCGACTACCCGAAGGCGTTCTTCCCCACGGGCGAATACGGCCCGATCGATGATGCCGTCAAGGCCGGCGTCAACACGTGGTCGGCCGACACCATTGACGAGCTCGCCTCGAAGGCCGGGCTGCCGAAAGACGCGCTGAAGAAGACCGTAGACCGCTACAACGAGTTGGTCGAGAAGGGCGTCGACGAGGATTACGGCGTCGACCCCGAGCTTTTCAAATGGAACGCCGTCAAGGAGCCGCCGTTCTACGCCGTGGCATATTGGCCGAACGTGTACACCATCTGCGTCGGCCTCGTCTGCGACGAGAACAACCAGGTGCTCGACGGAGATAATGAACCCATCAAGGGCCTGTATGCCGCGGGAAACGCGGGCGGCTCGTTCTTCGGGTACTACTACCCGGTTTCCGGATTCTCTGCGGCAGGCGTGAGCCACGCGCTCGTCGGCGGCCCGCTCGCGGCGGCGTCGGCCCTGGACAAGACCCTCGATGACCTGCCGGCGAAATAGCCTCCCTGGGGCTGGGGCGGTGCAGAATGGCGTGCCCCAGCCCTGCGTTTAGACAAAAGCGCTTATGGCGCCGCAATCGAGAATCGCTTTGCCGTGCCATTGAAATTGCCCCAGCCCCTATCGCTTATTGCCGATGGCTCCGAACCGTAAAATATGGGAGTGATGGGGGATGTTCGCTGCGATGGAATCGCCTTGAAGCGCATCACGCTATAATCGCCGTTATGAA
>CAVGRL010000084.1:1284-3283 GCA_963631715.1 Bacteroidaceae bacterium | reverse complement strand
TGTGCTGGGCAAGCGAATAAAGCGACAAATACTTTTGAATTGCCGGTTCCATCTCCGCGATAGCTTGAGTTATTTCCGGAATTTGAGGGCGGTAAACTGGTCGCGCAGAAATATAAAAGGAGATATCGGGAGTGGAGATATAGTAGGAGAGGGTTTTTGTCGACTTGGCCCAGACACTTTTCTCTCCAACGATTTCGGGCTTCCCTTCTTCACCTTGATTCCCATCCGTTTTCTCGAAGAGAAAGCACGAACCTTCCGCAAGCCAAAATAGGTTGTTTTCGCTCGCCGCATCGGTGAGGAAGAATTCCATGGGAAATCTCGACCCAAGATAAGTCGTCGCATAAAATAAATCATTCTTGAGCAACCCGTTTGCGAGTTCGAGAGAGTCGGTGGAGTTCATGTGCGCCGCCTTAATTCGTCGAATGATAGCTTCTGTCGATGATAACGCCAGAGTGCGTATTGCGGTTGCAAAACCCCGCAAAATGAAATGCGCGATTGGGCAGAAGCAAATAACGATATTGACTTCAGAGAAACGCGAAGAAAGCAGGCCGAACGCCCGCTTTCTTCACAAGAGATAAAATGGGATGTGAGATTACTGCTACTTCGCGAATTCTCCCTGTAGGCGTTCGATTTCATCATCTGAGTAACCGAGTTCAGACATGATTTCATGGTTATTCTCACCAAGTAGTGCAGTTTTATGGATATAGCCAGGGGTTTTGCTGAATTTCGCAAAGGGGCTGCGAGCACGATACGTAGGCTCAGAATATCCATTGGGAGTCGGAGCGTCTTCCCAGAGATGGTTCGCAATCATCTGCTCGTTATGGAGGATTTGCTCATTGTCGAGAACCTGTCCGTAAGGCACATCGTTCGCATCGAGCACCTTGATCGCATCTTCAATTGTCGGGAAGGTCGCAAGCCACGATTCGATGAGGTCAATAACTTCGTCTTGGTGCTGGCATCGCTTGTTATTCGTGTTGTAGTTCTCGTCGTCGATAAGGTCCTCTCGGCCCATTGCTCGGCACAGATTGGACCACGGTTTCGGCTGGGGTGCGCAAATGACGACCATGTCGCCCTTGCCGTTTTCGAATCCGCCGAAGGGACAGCACCCAGAATGGTGATTGCCATTAGGCTTGATATTGACACCGTCATTGAGTCGGTCAAAGGTTGAATTGAAATAGAACATAGACCCGACGAGCGAAACCTCAACATGCTGGCCCTCCCCGGTACGCTGCGCGTGATAAAGCGCCGTCACACCAGCCGAGTAAGCACAGAATGCGCCCGTGAAGTCCGCAATCGTATTGCCATCCTTCAAGGGCACCCCGCCCTTTTCACCGGTGACCGCCCAACGTCCAGACATCGCCTGACCAAGGGTGTCGTAACCAGGCTTGTGGGCCATGGGGCCCTGCGAGCCAAATGCGCTAATCGAGATATAAACAAGTTTGGGGTTGATTTTAATCAAGTCGTCATAGCCAAGTCCGTTTCGGTCCATCGCGCCAGGAATGGACGACTCGACGAATACGTCGGCCGTTTTGACCAAATCCTTGATGATTTTAATTGCCTCAGGATGCTTGGTATTGAGCGTAAGCGATTTGCGACCGCGTCCAAACCAGAGATAGCCTCCTGGCTTGCCGTCAATCATGGGGTAGTAGGTGCGCTCTCCGCCACCCGTAGGACGTTCGATATGGATAACCTCCGCGCCAAAATCCGAAAAAGCAGAAGCGCATTGGCACATCGCATTTTGCGTCATATCAACGATTCGGACGCCCTCGAAAATATCGGCCATTAGATCCTCCTTGTATCATTTGCTTCAAAATCAGCGATCTTCGCATTTCAAAGCAAGTCCCCTGGGCATTCGCCCTCTACACCTACCATCTTATTCACCGGCAATAAGCGGCTCAATTGTTGCCCAAACCGCTAAATGCCTATCGCATTTGGAGTTTCGCCCAATTCTAACTTCGAAATCGCCTGGTCGATAATATGTACGAGATGGGTTTATAGG
>CAVGRL010000084.1:0-1251 GCA_963631715.1 Bacteroidaceae bacterium | reverse complement strand
GTTTATAGGTGAAACGTCGTTGATTCACCTATCTATGTCGGATTGATTCGAGGAGGAAAGATGGGCGCACTTGATGGGTTGAAGATACTTGATTTTTCGACACTAATACCCGGACCCGCAGCAACGATGTCGTTGGCCGACATGGGTGCTGACGTGTTGAAAGTATCCTCTCGCAAACGAGTAGACCTTGTTCTGGCAGGAGGCGATGTCGTTGAAGGGACGCAGGTGAGAGAGCTCGAAGCGACAATCGATCGCAGCAAGCGCTCCATAACGCTGAACCTTAAAAGCGACGAAGCAAAAGAAATTGTAAAAAAACTCATATCCGAATACGATATCGTCGTTGAGCAATTTCGGCCTGGCGTCATGGAACGCTTGGGGCTGGGCTACGAAGAGCTGAAGCGAATTAATCCTCGTGTAATTTACGTCGCATTGACCGGGTACGGGCAGGATGGCCCCCTGGCAATGCGCGCCGGCCACGATATCAACTACCTTGCACGCTCCGGATTGATTTCGTATGCTGGTCGCCCTGGCCAGCTTCCTTCCTGCTGGGGTACCCAAGTTGCCGACCTGGGTGGCGGAACCATGAATACAATAATCGGCATATTGGCTGCCGTAATTTCGAGGCAACACACAGGCAAAGGACAGTTCGTAGATGTTTCCATGTACGACTGTTCGCTGTTCTACACGTTGGGCATTAGCGCAAAAGCAATTCTATCTGGCTATAAACCGCGGCCCGGAACAGAACGAACGTCGGGCTCTGGGATGTACGACTATTACGAGACCAAAGACGGAAGGTTCTTTAGCGTCGGCGCGATGGAACCTAAGTTTTGGAAGAATTTCTGCGAGGCAATGGAGCTGGATGATTTAATCGAAGGCGGCTGCAACCCAGCAAACCCCGATCGGCCGAAAGAAAGGGTGCGCGCCGCATTTGCATCGCTGACCTTCGAAGAAGCCTGCGAGAGATTCGCCTCGTTGGATGCTTGCGTAGAACCCGTCTTGAATTACGACGAAGTTCTTTCCGACGCTCACGCAAACGCGAGAAAGATGTTCGTCGATGTGCCCGCGGAAAACACCGACATAACAATTAAGCAAATTGCTTCGCCGATTAAATTTTCGGAAACCCCGAATACCTATCGCTTCGCAGCTAATCCTGTTGGCCACGACACAGAGGATATACTGAGGTCGCTTGGCTATGAACCAGAAGAAATCAGCCGTTTCGCTGAATCCGGCGTTTTGGATTAGACAAGGTAC
>CAVGRL010000083.1:0-3510 GCA_963631715.1 Bacteroidaceae bacterium | reverse complement strand
CTCTTCAAGCTGGTAGCGGCAATTAATGGTGCCATTGTCGGCGCCGCGCAACGAAATATCATTCGACTGCTCGATTACGGCGACGTGAGCGCCATTACGGGCGGCGGCCTCGGCAGCATTAATGCCCGCCATGCCAGCACCAACGATTACGACGTCAAAATCTTTCGTTTCGGCAATGTCGGTAATAACCGCAGGTTTGATTTCCCACGTATGCGCGCCGGATGCCGTCGCGTCTGCCGCCTTCGTTTGCGCACCGTCACCAGAAGACGTTTTCGGGTCGGCCGACGAACATCCCGCCAAACTGGCAAATGCCGCACCGCCTCCAACAACGCCTACGCATTTTAGAAAACCGCGCCTGTCCATTGCGAAATCCCCGTTATGCATTCCCTTCCCCTTTCCTTGGTGCTACTGCATTCCGAAGGGCTCCAATCGGCCGTTCGAATCAACAAAGCCGACAATAGGAAGCCGGAAGAACACCGCACCAGGCATATTTAGGGCGAAAACAAGATTCACCCTTTTAGGGTCATAGGACAAAACCCCAGAACAGGCGATAATACCCAACGGAGCAATTCATTCGAGGACCATAGCGCGACCTGGCAACACCCGAGAGGATCACCTGCATGCTGGATTCCAAAAAAGCGCCGAACATCCGAAGCGTCATCGAGCCAAAACACACTTTTGTGCTGGCCGTTACCGGAGGAATGGCATGCCACTGGCTTTGGTCGTACATTGCGACCGTAACTGCAGCAGATATCTTTTTCTGGGAGGCACGAGATTCTGTCGCATCGCATGCGCTGTTCTATCCCATTTCTCTTACCACGCTCATCGCAACCATCGCAGTAAACGCTCTTGTTATTGTCAAAAAGGGCAAGCGCAACGCGATTCCCGTAGCGAACAACGAAAACCGCACCGCCTTCATCGCAGCCGCCATCACATGTTCATCCACGTTCTGCCTCATCTGGGCACAATCCGACACCGCCGCCGGAATAACCTTGCTCATAATTTCCGGCCTTGGCACCGGTATCGGTTCGGGAATGCTCTTGCCGCTATGTTGGTCGAAGATTATCCAATACCTCAGCACAAAAGCAATGCTTACAGCCTTCGCCGCATCGAACGTGTTGTCATTTTCCGCGCTACTCTTCGTCAAGCTCATTCCGCACGAACTTGCGGCAATTTTGGCATGCATACTCCCCATTGCCGAAGCCGTATGCTTCTTGGGCGCGAATCGCCTCAAAGACCCGCACAACGAACCGAAAACCATCCCCTATCGCAATGTTAAAGTTGCGCAAACCCTTCTTCGGATTGGAGTGCCATCCGCTATTTTCGGCATGATATTGGGACTTCTGCAGGAATTGTCCGTAACGAGAATCATCAATTCCAGCGATATAGCAAGCCAGGCAGTGCTTGTTATGGGATCGCTTTTTGCCGCATCGCTCGTCTTATGCAGTTTTGCTCTGTTCAGTCGAGGCGAAAGACATGCGCTCGCCCAGGTTCTTTTTCTCGTGACCATCATCTCGCTGAGCCTCGTCTTTTCCTATCAAATCTCCGAAGAATTCACGCTCATGGCCGTACTCATCGCAAACGTAAGCCTGCATCTTATGGTATGGATGTTCGCGCTCAAGATCGTCCGCCAAGGCGGCATACCGTCGCTTTTGGCCTTTTCGGCCCTCTACGGCTCAACATGCCTTGGAACAGCGCTCTCTGTTGTGCCCATGAAGTTTTTGCCGTCGATAAACGAACTTCTCGGCGGCAGCGCCATATGGCCCGTAGGAATCGTCGCATCGTTCGCGATAGCATATAGCTTCTGGCCCAGTAAAAAAGATATCGAAACCTATATGATCACGAACGAAAAGACCGAAGACGAAGAAGGCAGCTCGTTTCGTCGAGCATGCCAATCGGTCTCTGAGCAATACGCCCTGTCGCCCCGGGAAACCGAAGTCCTTACCCTGATTGCGCAAGGAAGATCGATTGCCTATATCGGCGAAGAACTCTTCATCTCACCGAATACCGTGAAAAGCCACCGCAGGCGCCTCTACGAGAAGCTTGGCATACATAAGAACCAGGAAGTTATTAGCCTTGTCCAAGCAGAGATGGCCGGCGACGAGCTGAAACGGAACGAATAGCGACCGGAATCTCGACCCGCAAATAGACACAGGTTCGGCCAACGCACAATGGCGGCTGAAGAGCCAATGGTATACATAAAGAAAAAGCCGGAACGATTCAAACGTTGCCGGCTTCTTCGCGTTTTTCCTCTGGTAAGGACGCTCGCCTCTTCTCAAAAGACAGCAGCGAACTGCCTCTTTAAGCGCGACACGCGCTATTTTTTCTCTGCAAGCAGTTCCTCGACGTGCTCTTCGAGGGCGTCGAGTTTTTTCTCGGTGTTCTTCAGCTTCATCATGGTCATGACCACATACACCATAAGAATCGCGAAAATCAGCGCATAGGCGGCAATCACGAACGGCGCGCCCGTGAGCACGGTTGAATAGATTTCAGAAAGAACGGAATTCATTTAGTCCTCCAATGCGTCGGAGAGGCGGGCGATTTTGTCTTGCATGAGCTGCGTGCGCAGACGGAAGCGATACAGCCCGAACGCGATAAGCGCCATGCCGAACAGCGACAGCAAAAACGGCAGCAGCATATCGGGCGACAGGCCAGAATCGGTGCGGAAGATGACCGGATGCACGCTCGACGGAATAAGGCGCGTGATCATAAAGCAGATGGGCACATCGACGAAAATCAAAATGCCGAACACGCTTGCGTAGGTCGCGCGGCGCTCGGGGTCTTCCACGGCGTTGCGCAGGATGAAATACGCGATAACCATGAGCATGAGGATGAAATACGTGGTAAGGCGCGGCTCCCACGTCCACCACACGCCCCACTCGTAGCGCGTCCATAAGTCGCCGCTCGCCATGGTGCACAGGATAAATACCAAGCCGATTTCCATGCACAGCTTCGCACGCGTATCGAAGCATGCGCGCTTCGTCATAAGGAAGCGGATGCCGTAGAACGCCGAAAACGCCACGGCACCGAAACTGGCAACCGCAACCGGCACGTGCCAATAGAAAATCTTTTGCGAAATGAGCAATTTATTGCCCACCACGGTACCCGCAATGACCTGCGGTTCGTTCACGGCCGCACCATTCACGAGCGGCGCCAGCGTGAATGCCAGCACAAAGCCCACAACAGCCAGCACAATGCCGGCGACCATCATCCACGGTGCAGCAGCATCGAGCTTGCCACCAACCTTGGGCTCCTTAAAAGGTTTGTCTGCCATGTCACCAACCCTTCCCTGTTCGTCACACGTAACTTATAGCATATCCCGCCGCGGCTTCGGCCGGGCCCCGCGGGGCCTCCTAAACCACACCAGGCTACCGTTCGCTTCGCTCACTATGCGCCTGCTTGGCGGTGCTTCACTTTAAAACGAAGAGCAGAAGTGAACACCGACGGTTCAGGAAGCCCCGCGGAGCCCGGCCGAAGCCGCTCACCAATCTCGACGCATCACGAGTTTGC
>CAVGRL010000082.1:0-3550 GCA_963631715.1 Bacteroidaceae bacterium | reverse complement strand
GCACGCGGTTGGCCATGTCGGTCTTCTGCTGCAGGTTGGTCTTGATGCTCTGGCGCGTTTTCTCCGCGTTCTCGCGGGAGCGCTTGTTGATGAGCACCTGCTCCATGATCTTGTCGGCGGCAGCCTTGTTCTCGATCAGATAGGTTTCCAGGCGCTCCTTGAAAAACGCCGTCATGGCCTGCTGAATGAAGCGGTTGTTGATGGCCTTCTTGGTTTGGTTCTCGTAGGACGTCTGGGTGGAAAAGCAGTTGGTCACCAGCACCAGGCAGTCTTGCACGTCTTGCCATTTGATGGCGGTCTCGTTTTTGTTGTACTTGCCCTGCGATTTGATGTAGGCGTCAAGCGCGCCGGTCAGGGCACTGCGCGCGGCCTTCTCGGGCGAACCGCCGTTTTCCAGCCACGAAGAGTTGTGGTAGTACTCCTGCATTTGGAACGTGCGCGAGAAACACAAGCATGCGGTGATTTTCACGTTGTAATCGGGCAGATCGTCGCGATCGCGACCGCGGCGGTCGGCCTGGATGAAGAACGGCTCGGTGAGGTAATCGGCGCCCACCTTCTCTAGCACGTAATCTTCGATGCCTTTGGGGTAGCAGAAATCTTCCTCGGTAAAGCCGTCTTCGCCTTCGATGCGCAGGCGGAAGGTGACGTTGGCGTTGACAACCGCCTGGCGGCGCATGGTTTCGCGATACCACTCGGCGGGAATGTCGATGGAGGTGAATACTTCCAGGTCGGGGCGCCACTTAATGGTGGTTCCCGTGCGGTTTTCATCTGAAGGCTCTATCTGCAGGGCTTTCTTTTTGGCCCCGACGACTTTGCCCTTCTTGAAATGTAGCTGATACTTGTTGCCATCGCGCCATACGGTGACATCCATGTATTCGGAAGCATACTGCGTGGCGCACGAGCCCAAGCCGTTGGTTCCCAGCGAGAAATCGTAATCGCCGCCCTGGTTGTTGTCGTACTTGCCGCCGGCGTACAGCTCGCAAAATACCAGTTCCCAGTTGAAGCGCTTCTCGGTTGAGTTCCAATCGAGCGGGCAACCGCGGCCATGGTCTTCCACCTGGATGGAGCCATCGGAAAACGCGGTGAGCGTGATGAGGCTGCCGAAGCCCTGGCGGGCCTCGTCTACCGCGTTCGACAGAATTTCGAAAGCGGCATGCGCGCAGCCGTCGAGGCCATCGGAGCCGAAGATGACCGCAGGACGCAGGCGGACGCGTTCCTCGTCCTTCAACTGGCGAATGCTGTCGTTGCCATACGTGGCCGTGTTCTTTGCCATGCTCATTCTTTCGATGGTTGTGCTTCGTATATTCTCGGCGCCCACAAGGCGCGACCCTTGGCCCCGAAAAACGCACGCCGTGCAGGGGCGAACCGCGCGAGGCGCCGGGCGGCGCGAATGGCCGCCGCGTTCAGATACGAGACTTTATCACATCGCTTGAGGGGGCCAAAAGAACGACACCACAAAAACATCGCACAAACGTTCGCTGAATAATAAAGGCCGACGGAGGGAATCGCAGCCAGCACAGGGGAGCATGGCGGCGAGGTGGACGCGGGCAGGCGCCGCAGTCATGAAGTTGTCTGGGGCTATTCTATTCCGATGGGAGGGATATGGCCACATGTGTTTGCGGGTTCGCTCATGCTCATCTCGGCAACGTTATCGAAGAGGAAGCTATGAACGACCACGACTACATCACCCCCGCCAAGGGCAGGGACCTCCTCGCTTCCCTTTTCGGCAGGAAGCTCGGCCTGCTAAACGCTCGGAGCATTTAGCAGGTTCCCCGGCGCAACAACCGGTCGCAAAATAATGCGAATTTCTTGACTCGCAAAATAATGCGAATTAGTATAGTGGCAAAATAATGCGACTATACAAGGTGAACGGGGTCAGGGATGCTTGATGCGCTGGAAATCGGCTATGCGATAAAGGATGCGCGCGCGGAGTCTGGCTTAACGCAGGCGCAGCTGGCCGAAGCCGCCGGAATATCCAAGCGATGCCTCTGGTCGCTCGAACTCGGTCAAAACCCCGGCGTCCAACTGGACAAGCTGCTGGCCGTGTTCAGAGTGCTCGGCCTTGACCTGCAGATCGTCACTGGCGAAGCGCCGAGCGATGAGGCCCACGAAGAGCAGGGGCCTTTCCCTGGCTCGCCCGCGAAAGGCGCGGAATTCGATGCGCTATCGATTTTGACAGGAGGGCGAAATGGGGTCGCGTAGCTTGGATGTGCTGATAGCCGGCGCGCATGCGGGCACGCTGACTCAAGATGAAGCCGGCGCGCTCTCGTTTTCTTACCTGAGAGATTATCGCGGGGTTCCGCTGTCGTCTGCCATGCGATTGTCGACGCAAACGTATCGAGACAAGACTGTTCGTCCCTATCTGTGGGGGCTCTTGCCGGAGGATTCGGCCACGCGGGAGCGTGTCGCCTCCGATGCCGGAATCTCGCCGAATAACCCCTTCGCCCTTTTGGCGGTCATCGGGCTGGATTGCCCCGGCGCCGTGCAGTTCTGCCTGCCTGGGGTCGATTCGTTTCGAGAAGAGCGGCTTGTCCCCATCGGCGAGCACGAGATAGCCCAGCGACTAAGGTTAAGCCGCAAGGAAGGCTCCAGCTGGCTCACGGAGAGCGAGCATTGGAGCCTGGGAGGGCAGCAAAGCAAGTTCGCCCTGGCCAAACAATCGGGAAAGTGGTTTTCCTGCGAGGGGGCGGCGGCGACCACGCATATCTTCAAGAGCGGAGTGAGAGGCTTTTCGCATCAGGCTCTTAACGAATACGTGTGCATGCGCCTGGCGGCCGCTTGCGGAATCGACTCCGCATTGGTCGAGTACCTCGAATTCGATAGCGACGACGGAGGAATTGAGCCAGCCATCGTCGTCGAGCGCTACGATCGCGTGCATGCCAAAGGCGGGATTGCGAGGCTTCACCAGGAGGATTTCTGCCAGGCGCTCGGCTGCCTACCCCAGAACAAGTACACCATGTACGGCGGACCCGGCTGCGTCGAGAGCATAGGGTTGCTTCAATCGACCGGTGTCGAAGCTGGCGCAAACGTTGCGAAGTTTCTGCAGATGTTGTTCTTTAACTACCTTATCGCCGCGACCGACGCCCATGCAAAAAATTACTCGCTAATGCTGAGCCCGGACGGTGCGCATCGACTGGCCCCCATGTATGACGTGGCGTCGATCGCCCCCTATGTCGATGCCGCCGATTGGCAGAGAAAACCGCCGAAGCTCGCGATGCCGATAGGTGGAGAAAACCGCGCCGGATGCGTCTCGGCAGGAAACATTGGCAGGATGGCTGAGGCCTGCGGACTCGCCGATATGGGCATCACCGCGGAGGGCTGCATCAACCTGATGACGCTCTATGCGGATATGATTCCGGTAAAGCTCGAGGCGGTGTTTGACGAGCTGGAGAAGACGAATTCCGCAGGGGCGGCAACAGAACTGAAGACGCATATGCTTGAGCCGATTGCCGAACTGTGCGAAAGGTCGAAGGCGAAACTGTAGCTTCATCATTTGCCGACTCCACGGACTTGGACGCCTCCGCGATCCGCGCCTCCAGCTCCGCGATCT
>CAVGRL010000081.1:0-3745 GCA_963631715.1 Bacteroidaceae bacterium | reverse complement strand
TTCTTGCATTATCCTTTAGTAATGAGACTATTTTCTCGATGGATGGTTCATTGTCGTGAAACATCAAAACAGGACAACGTTTTGCGTACGCATACGGCGCGGCGGAAATAGCCTCGCAATTGTCGGCGAAGCAAATCAACGAGATGCAATTCCCCCACAGGTCATTTGCTAATCCATATTCATAAACGCTTTGGGAAAATTCAAATAAACCCAGGTTGTTTCCAAAAATCTTGACTGAAGGTGACCACGGAAGCATTTTTAACCGATCGTAGAGCTGTTTTGAATGTCCGCCACAATCAAATACATAGATTTTGCTCGGGGCCAAAGAGAGTAAAACGCGCTCAACTGAATCGGAAATTGAATCCGTCCCTATGGGCATAATGGGCGCATCGATGGCGCCGCCGAATGCCGCAGCGACTATTGCGTTGGCGTGGCTGCTATCGCTCGCAAGGATAAGGTTTTTGTAGGAGCGTTTAGATGAGGCGTCCAAAACCATGTGCGCGTTAACGCTCGAAGGGCTATCGCCGCCAAAATGGACATAATCGCTTTCGTTGGGTTTAAAGTCGGAACTCTTCTTCAGAATATCAAATATACGTTCTTCCGATTTTTTCGAGCCAATTCGGCCGCCAAGGCCGCCGTACACCCTCGCAACCATCTGTGCGTCGCCTTGCAGGCGCACATGGCCTTTTTCGATCCACACGGCTTTATTGCAGAGGCGGGCGATTTGGTCATTGCTGTGCGACACGATAAGTACCGTTACGCCGAATTCTTCGATGAGCTGGGTAATGCGGTCTTCGCACTTCTTTTGGAACATGAAATCGCCAACAGAAAGCACCTCGTCAACAACCAGAATCTCCGGCACAATGACCGTTGCAATGGCGAAAGCGATACGCGCTACCATGCCCGAAGAGTAGTTTTTCAACGGCATATCGAGGAATTTCTCGACTTCGGCAAATTCCACGATTTCTTGGAAATGCTCGTCGATGAATTGCTTCGAATAACCCAGCAGCGCACCATTCAGGTAAATGTTTTCGCGCGCCGAGAGGTCCATATCGAAACCTGCGCCCAGCTCGATGAGCGGCGCGATGTTGCCATTCACCGTGCATTTGCCTTTCGAAGGCTCCAGCACGCCAGCGATAATTTTCAGAATGGTCGACTTGCCCGAGCCATTCGTGCCCATGATGCCGAACACATCGCCCTTGCGAACTTTGAATGATACATCGTCGAGCGCTTTGAACTCTTCGAAGTAAAGCTTCCCGCGCGCTATGGCAATGGCGTATTCCTTCAGATTATTCAGCTGCTCGCTTGCCATATTGAACGACATAGACACGTGGTCCACATCGATCATCACGGGGCGATTATCTTCGGCCTCGCTAGCTTCGCCTTCGATTGCTAGTGCCGAGGTATTCACGACTTCAGGCATGCAAAACCGCCTTACACGTAAAGGATGAATTTCTTTTCTTGCTTCTTGAACACGAGCAGGCCAATGGCCAACGCCCCTACGCCGCAAAGCAGGCAGACGAGCGTTTGGCTAAGCGATGGCGTGCTGCCGTAGAGCGCGATTTCGCGAAAATACGACACGTAATAATACATGGGGTTCGCGTTCATGATAGGCACAGCCCAATCGGGCAGGATGTCTACGGGGTAGAACAGGGGCGTTGCGTAGGTCCATGCTGTTAGGAGCACGCTCCACAGATGCATTACGTCGCGGAAAAACACCGAGAGCGCTGCCAGCAAAAGGCCAATGCCCAGGCTGAACATGAAGAGCATTGCCAGTAGGAATGGCAAAAGCAGGATATTCACGGTTGGTACGATTTGGAAGAAAACCATAACGGCTGCGACCGCGATAAGCGAAACGACGAAATTCACGAGCGCGAAGCAGATCTTTTCCAGAGGAAAGAGCACCTTGTTTATGCGGATCTTCTTAATGAGCGGCGCCGAATCGATAATTGAGCTCATGGCGGCAGACGTCGCGTCGGACATAAATGTGAACAGGGTTTGGCCCAAAATAAGATACAGCGGGAAATTCTCGATATTGAAGCGAAACACCGTGGAAAACACCGCGGTTAAAACCACCATCATGAGCAATGGGTTCAAAACGCTCCACAGCACGCCAAGTACACTTCGGCGATATTTCAATTTGAAGTCTTTTAAAACCAACGACCGCAAAATAAACCAGTCGCGGTTTAAGTGCTCTTTATTGAAGGGCATCGGTACGCTTTCCTTTTCGCTCGTTTGCGCGCAGCTATTCCGTTTAGCATAGCTGGCTATTATAGTACGAAGTTGGGGCGCGTCGCATTTTCGCGATGCCGGCACATTGAACCACTACGAATTGGACTGGTTGGTGATCTAGATCGGTAGCCTTCCGGGCGAGTGGGAGCTGGACAATTGGCAACCCTTGAAAAAATACGGTGGTCCGGATTACCTTCCGAACCGCCGTATTGGGGGTTGCCGTTGGTTTTAGCGCTGGGTCTTCGCCTCGGGGGCGGGGTCGGCCGGGCCGGCGTAGGTCTGCACGATGGAGGCGTAGGTGCGGGCCGCGTCGCCCACGACCTCGAGGCCGGCGTGTTTCGTAACATTTGAGTCGACAGAAAAGTCAGCAGAAGTCGACACTTCCGCGTGATGCTGCCCTACCGGGCCTGGCGGCGACGTACGAGGCTAGGAGCACAATTGGCAAACAGCCCAGGCGCTCCAGGGCGGTAGTCTCCATTCTTTTAAAGGGCTACAGCCGGACCGGTTTCTTTCTTGCAAGGGCAGAGAAATGCCAAGACGGGCATAAGCGGCAACAGATACCGCTCCTGGAATCCACTCAAGTTCTGAATCCCGCCAGCCAGATCATTCCAAGTCAGCATTAGGAAGAAATAGATCAGCGTAACCGTCGTTAAAACAATGAGAACAATGAATCCGACTCGATAGGCGCCGGAAGAAAAATCGCCCCTACAACAATACGCGGCAACAACGGCAACGGGAACAATCATATAGAGGAGAGAGGTTAGACCTGTGATGCCAATATAAAAAACTGCATTCGCAAAGCACACCAATAGAGCCTTCGGAAGGTTGCCCAACACCGAAAGAACCTGCTGAGAGTAGTTCAACGATGGAACTATATATATCATTTGATAATTATTGGCCCAGCCTCCATACACAACAAGGAAGACGAACATTGTAGCGGCACTAGTTATGAGCTTTGCCTTAGTTGGCCAAATATTTTTCGGAATCGCAAGGTAAAGAAGGGCCAATGGGGCATAGGGCGGCTTCAAGAACAGCAACAGCGCGGTCAAGAAGCCGATGACTGCCATCTCTACGATGCGCAATTGGCGCCCCTGCTCGATCAGCCTTAACGCCATTGATGCATAAAGAAGAGAAACACCCATAAGCAAGGCATCAGTTGTCATACTTGAAGCACAAAAAATCGCCGGAGGAAGACAAGCGATCACAGCAAAGAGCCCCTTGGCTCTCGGAGAGAGAACCACCGCGCTAACTGAAAGCAATAGATAAATAATGAAGTTAGAAATTCGAGCACCCAACAAGAGACCCCAGGATGACTGCACGAATAGCATTGCCGCCTTCATGCCCACAGCCATGGAGATATAAGATACCGGCATGTATTGATTGGCCCTCGTGTAAACCTCCTGAAAGACAAGGGAGCTTTGCCTGTCTGTTAATCTGTCTCGCTGCAAAGCCAGCTTGTCGTCGCTTGGGATAGTAACAGTTCCTGGCGCTTGTACTATTTGGGAGGTCAGCA
>CAVGRL010000080.1:0-4414 GCA_963631715.1 Bacteroidaceae bacterium | reverse complement strand
TGGCGCTTGGCACCGTGAAGACGCATACGCACAACATATTCAAGAAGACGGGAACCAAAACCCGCCAAGAGCTGCTACAGCAATTCTGGAAGAATTAAAGGAGGCGAAGTTTTCCCTCGCCTCCACATCTTGAATCGAATATTCGAACGTTCCCGAAGGCCATTTTAGCTAAAGCGACCTATTACCGAAGCAGACCGCCTCCATCGACGAGTTACTTCGACTCATTTTCATTCTTGCTGCATGTCACTTTACGGAATGAAGAAATCCCGCAGGACCGAAGCTCAAATTCTTCAGAAAGAGAATGCGTCCGATACCTTTCTCGGCCGGATTACCAACGCCATAACATTTCTCGCCAACAGAATCATCCGTCTCATCACGGAAGAATCGAGAGAATACTGAGACGCTCACCGAGAAACGAAGAAGAGAGGCATCTTCCCTACCATGAGTAGGGAAGATTGACCATATGGTCAGAAAGGTCCGGACCCATGAAAAAACTTACCGAAAAAGAACAGCGGCGAAGAATAGCGAAAGCGGCAAAAAATATCGAGAATGCCGAAGCCGCTCTAGCATCCGAGGAAAACCGCGAAGCGTATCTGCAATTCATGGCTCGTTATTCGCTGTGCGAGCTGGGTTACAAAACGCTTCTTGCCGAACATATTAGAGATTTGGGAAAGACACCGACCCATGACCTCACGATTAAATACAAACAAATTTCTACCGTTCTCAAGCGCGTTGGACTCGATGAAATCGACAGCAAAACCATAGAAGAGATATTCAATGCAACCAACAAAATCGGTGAACGACACGGACGAGGCCTAAGAAATAGCCTCACCCACGCGCCCAACCAAGAAGCCATCGAAGAACTCCGGAAAAAAGAGCACCAGATAAATGCGGCGATGGACTCATTCCTGGCCGTCCTGAAAAACAAATCGATGTCCCGCGAAAGCAAGAAGGAGCAATCATGACTTTGCATACATGCCTCAAATGCGGCAAAACTTACAACGATATAGAGGACGCGGGTGGTCTCAACGCGAAGAACGCAGCCATCGGTGCCGTACTTGCTGGCCCCGCCGGAGCCGTCGTCGGCGCTGCAACCGTGAAGAAAAAGCGAAATAATTGCTGCCCATATTGCGGAAGCTCTCTCAGACAAGATGCCTCCACGCTCACAGCCAACAGCATAAGCTCATCAGTAAGCATAAGCTCATCAGTAGCGTCTTTCAAACGCAGGCAGCAAGCAACAAAAGACCGCGAAAACGCCAAAAACATCAGAAAACAGAAAGAGAGGATTTATTCGGCAATCAACGATTTGGCATGTTCGCGACAAGAAAGCGAGCGAGTGCATAACGCAGTTTTCTCAGCTCCAAACAATTGGCACATTTGCAAGGGAGAGTACGTAATTCCCAAACCATATCTTAGTGGTAGTGATTACAGAACCCCCCTTTTTTTCCTTTTGACGAGCTCGGGAGTCATAGAGACTGGCAACTGGCGCAAACCAGAATCAGACCTCAAATCTCAGGGGCATTACGTTTCTTTCAAACTTGCTTTGCCTTTTACGCAACCAAGCATCGACGAACAAGCAAACGGCGTCAGATACCACTGCGAAGCGTGCACACTTATATGCCTAACTGACGAAGGACATGTTGAATGCTACAACGTAATTACCGGTACAGAGGGACGCGCATACGACGAAAAGGCGGCAGGCGTGACCTTCCTGCCAAATGAAGAACTACATCCCGAAAGCTGGGTTAGCGAACTCGAAAAATGGGCAGATATCATCGATATCGTCTCATCGGAACAAATGGCTTTTGGACTTAGGGTCGATGGCGGCGTCAATGTCGCATACAATCCCGACGTGTCGCGGAGCGAGTCTGCAACAAATCTAGACGAAATAAACTCCTGGGAAAATATCATTAGTATCGATGCATCTGGTCATAATCTCGCTGCCCTAGATGCCCTCGGAAACATTAAGCTAGCCGTATTCGAGGAAATTATGATTCATGAAGAACGAGACGGTCGTCGGCAACTTAGCAAATTCGAAGCCCCGCGTTTTCCATCGGGGACGCCAACCGATATTCGCTTGGCGTGCGGCGGACGCATTCTCTTTGCGAAAACGATAGACGATACCTGGTACTATCTATCAGCAACGGCGCGGTATCCGCATTGGATC
Organism: Bacteroidaceae bacterium; assembly: GCA_963631715.1. Lineage (GTDB taxonomy): Bacteria > Actinomycetota > Coriobacteriia > Coriobacteriales > Eggerthellaceae > Slackia. Next base: position 2,247 of record CAVGRL010000080.1, on the reverse strand, counting down.
CTCTTCGCCGAATCTACCCCAGTTCTGAAAAAAATGGGACCCGACTCCCGTTTTTATCAGAGACGTCTGTGCAATATCGCAACCCTCAACGCAAGTGGAAATTTGACCCGCTGGCAGATATCCATAGATTCCAACAAGGAGCCGAGACTCGAAAAATGGACAATTGACACTCCGGACGTTATCGATGTCGTGCCCTTGTTCTTTTGGGATGATTACGGTTTTGTGAAATATAGAGAATACGCAAATAGCGAGTATTCGGACATAAGCGACGAGGATTATGATTTCAAGAGTTTCCTCCTAAGCGAGTGCGGAATACGAGCAGATGGAACTCTGCGACCCATCCTTACAGTAACCCTCTTCGACTACGAAGAGGATTACATCAAACTGCATGCGTTCGAAAACGAATCCGATGTGCTCGGCCGAAGTCAGCAGCTAACCATGCTAAGAAAGCATTTGTCCATGCGGAAAGAACGAGAGCATCACCAGCAAGAATGGAAAGCGAAAGGGCTTTGTCAATATTGCGGCGGAACATTCGAAGGACGATTGTTTAGAAAAAAATGCTCACGATGCGGATTTAAAAAAGGATTTTGGGTTTGAGCGAAGTGCCACAAACCTGCTAAATTCTCAGAGCTTTTAGCAGGTTTGTGGTGCCACCGCTACCCACCAGGACTGGCCGTACCGCCCCTTTTCATTCGCCCGATGCAAGACGAGCGCCCCATCTCCCCCATCTCAATCCCATCCGCCGTTTCAAACGACTCGTGGTCGAACCGCTTTCTTTTATTTCGATATATCCCGACGGAATCATTTCCTCGAAGTCGCGCGTTAATCTATGCCCCCAACAGTGCAGCCGGAATCACAAGCACCCCATCACTTCTCGTGTAGGCGAGACTTCCCCGACCAACCACTACCGCCAAAAACACCGGCTCCGCATTGCGAGCAGCAGGATTTGCAAGCATCCTATCGCGTAGCTTCCTCAAATTGATGGCCCCCTCGTCGGCTTTCGTATCGCTCAGCTTCACTTCGATGCCCGCCCAGCGACCTCCATACTCAACGATGGCATCAACCTCGAGCCCCCGGTCGTCGCGGTAATAGAACACGCCATTACCAAGACCCGCATACGTTGATAAAAATACGCGTAAATCGCGAATCACCAAATTCTCAAATAACATCCCAAGCGTTTGCGTGTCATGCAAAAGCTTCTCGTTGGTTGCGCCAAGAAGCGCCGCCGCCAGCGAGGGATCGCAAAAGTATCGCTTAGGCTTCACTCGCACACGAGCTTTCGAGCGCAACGGAGGTTCCCAACCATGAAGCCCTTCTGTTAGTTTAAGCCGCTCGAAGAAATCGAGGTATGCAGCCACGGTGTCAACGTCAGGACCCGCATCACCACCCGACGCGTCTTTCGCCAAGGTTTTATACGTCACCGATTGGCTCACGTTCAGGGCCAATGCGCGCAGCAACCCAAGCGCCATTTCCGGCGAACGCCCCTCGTCGATAACATTCACATCCAAAACCGATTGAATATATTGCGCTGCCGTTTCCGCTGCGGCATCACTTGGAAGGCCGATATTCGCAGGCCACCCACCCCTGCAACACCAGCGTGCCACATCGGCGAGCCCCGATTCCTTGCGAGCGGGCCGAAGAGGATCGCCTCTCAACAATGCTTCCAACGAGACCTCAGCGTCCCCATCACCCGACTCGCATAGAGCCATCGGTCGCATAGAAAGACGGGCTATTCTTCCCGTTCCGGAATGACGCACCCTGCTGCGATCACCGGTCTTGAGCGCCGTCGAACCTGTAAGCAGCAGCAAACCGCGCTTATTCCCCGAATCGTCGACGAGGCGTCGTGCCGCATCCCATATTTCAGGAACTTCCTGCCATTCGTCAACAAGGTGAGGAAAATCACCCATAAACGCAAGCGCAGGATCCATTTGAGCAGCCTCGCGCTCGGCAGGATCATCCAACTTCGTCATACTTGCGCATCGCGTGCGCGCCGTCCATGTCTTCCCACACCATTTCGGCCCATTAATTTCAACACACCCGAAAGATCTCATAAGCGCATCAAGACGACTTTCTATAAGTCGAGGTTTATATCCTTCAGGCATGAGCTTATTTGCGTTTGACATGGGGTTACCTTTCGCAGCAATATCGCTATTCGGTATTTTACACCATTTACAATCGGCATTTTACCTAGTTTTCATTCGGTAAAATACACGCTTTCCATTCGGTATTTTATACGGTTTTGAATCG
>CAVGRL010000079.1:0-4463 GCA_963631715.1 Bacteroidaceae bacterium | reverse complement strand
GGCCAATCCCAGTAACGAGTTTCGGGGTTATGCGACCAAAGGAAGAATTTCAGGTACGACAAGCGCTTCGAGGTGACGGCCTGTTCGTAACGCAAGTCGAAAAAATGCAGAAAGCAGGCATGGTAGTCGCCTTCGGCTAGATATCCCTCAAGTGAAACTGGGGTCAATTTCGTAACATGAACCCCTTCGACATCGTAATTTTCGAAGTCGGAGCAATCGTCCCAGACCCATAAGACATCGACATCGATGTCAGCTTGCAAGTACGCTTTAACGCGCGAATGGATGAACGCGCATAGATACATATCGTTTTCGCTCGGGTAGTTCGGGACTACAACGGCGAGTTTTTTACCTGGAAGGCCACTCGACATAAGAGCGCTCCTTACTTACGCAACGCTTTACCGGGGAAGTTTCAGCACCTTTGGCAGCTTTGTCACTATTTTGCAGGCGCAAACGCTACGCTAATCTAATCCATCGCTCCGTTGACATATTGGTCAGTGCATTCTAGCCAACGTTTCTAGCTATAATTTGGCACCCTGAAAATAAGACCAGAGTTAGCGGCGCTAACACCAGCGCTAGCATAGCATGCGTACATGATAGTGGCGATTTTCTCGGCCCAAAGCGGGTCGGTCGCATACTGCTTCCAACATGTCGATTCGTTTGAGACCTGCGCGTAGTTCCAGCGCATCTTATAGAGCGTATTCTGGCCGTACCTATTGTTGAGGTAGCAGCCAGACTCGTGGCTTCCAACGGAAATCCAATCGGCCGCGCCGTAAATTGCTTTCTCTATTGAGTCCCAGCCCTGCTTATATGCCATAAGCCTGCCGCCAGAAATGGGGCTTGAGTCATAGGCGCCAATGCCGTAGAAATTGTAGTACGTCTTACCGTCGGCGTAATAGAGCACATTTCCGGCGTCATCCGTAACGTTGGTATTAAAAGTCCAGCCCTGAGCCAACGTCGATGTGCCCCAGCCACTTTCGAGAATTGCATGGCTCAAGAGGTAGACCTCGTTCACATCATATTTCTTTGCGGCATCGATAAAAACTTGGCCTTGGTTCGCCAATTTGCCAGATGCGCCTGACGGCGTCGACGCGATGAAGGCATTCAGCGAGCTTGCCGAAATGCCAGAATAGCCATTGTCGAGCTCGGCGTATTGATAGCAAGTTTTCGAGGACAAGTCGAATCTGGAGCCGATAATATCCTTCAGTTCCGTGTATGTATAATCGCTGTAATAGTTCGAATAGGCGTTGTACTCGTAATCGGTCATGCGGGACAGCGAAACGCCTGTCGCTTCACTGATGATGGTTCCAAACACACTTGCGATAACCGCAGAGCGAACGCTTTCGGAAACGGCAGCTGTGCCGCCGAAGAACTTCACCTGGCTAATCGACGACTTATTCAGAGCCGCATAGTTCACGCCATTGTTGTAAGAATTATGAACGAGCAGAATGGGCGATTCGGCGATCCCCTGCACGACGGATCCGGCAAGCGCGTCGTATGGGGCGGTGCCTGTAGAAAAAGCGGGCGACGAATTGTTCAAGTAGCCCTTTTCGTTCACTGCCCAGTTTGCGATTGCGACAGAGGTTTCGTATTGGTCGTCGCCCCATACTCGCTCAGCTCCACTTCCGCCAGCGGCTATTGAGATTGCATCGAGAAAGCCCATGGTTCGCTCAGAAACAACCGCCTCGCCACCAACAGCGATAACCTGCGCAAAATCGCCCCTCTTGGAAGCCTGGGCGAGAGCCTGCTTTGATTCGCTCGGCAAATCTGCCGTACTTGCCGTGAGGAATATAGGCGCCTTCAGCTTATACGCTACGGGCGAAATCGAAAGCGCATCGCCGAAGCCGGCAGAACTTGCGACAAATACCGTATCGCCTGTCCAAATCCCCTTTTCGACGCCATAATCGTAGATAGCGCGTTGGGTCGCGAAACAATCGTCACCGTAAAGTCGATCTGAAATAGTTATACCCGCGCGATTCAAAGCGCCAATTGCACCATCGCCCACGCAAGCCGGGCCTCCGACGATAACGACGCTCGTTACCCCCATTGCCTTTAACGCGTCAAGCGTATTCTGAGGAACTGAATCTTGATACGAGAATAGGATTGGTCCAACGCCTGCCGCGAGGGACGATGCCGACAACGCATCTACCCAGGAGCCGCCAGAACCCGCAATAATCGCCGTTGAACAACCATTCGGATAGGCGTATTGAGCTTCGAGCGCTGCGGTCTCGAACATATCCTCGCCGGAAAAGCTGACAACCTGCTCGTTATCGGTCGCCTGAAGGGAGGCCGTCGCAACGTTGCTAAAATCCGCAAGTTCGGCGAGTACGGTGTCGCTTTCCTCCTCGCTTAACTGCTCAATATAGTCGCCCTCTTCATTGGCTACGTAAGTTTTGCCTGCATTGTCTTGTTCGGCGGCGTATGCTTCGCACGGGACAAACCCAAGGCATAGTGTTAAGGACAAAGCGCCGCAGAGCCATCTTCCTGCAAGTGAGTTCTTCTTTAAAACCATTTTTTTACCTCGAGGCAATTCCTTCAGCGATTTCCGATGCAATGAAATATTTACGTGCTTGGTATTGATCCATATCGTACGAATTGTCGATAAAGCAAATCTCAAGAAGCACCGCAGGCAGATATCCGCCCACGATAGCAAGCTCGGCGCTCTTTGCACCACGATTAGCTAAACCGGTACCGGCGACAAGGCATGGGTGAATTGAATCTTGCCATGACGCCGAAAGATATGACGCGTTGTATTCGTGAATATACGATTCCGTACCCGACCCACCGGCTGCGTTGAAATGAATCGACACGAGTGAATCGCAGCCAACGCTAATGGCCTCAGCATGGCGAAGCTTGTAATAACCGCCGTCGTCGTTTAGAAAGACATCGATACCGTAGGTGTTGGTTAGAATGCTTGCGACCATAGTTGCAAGTTCTTTTGTTAGGTCGGCTTCATAATAGCCGCATCCTACCGCGCCGCTATCCCACTTGCCATTATTTTGATCGTTGTATCCATGCCCTGCATCGACATAAACTCTGTAATCGGGGATAGCCGCCCAGGGAAAGTCAAGCTTGTCTGCAATGTCCATTCTTGTTCGCATCGAAATGCACGCTTCGCCGCCTAGGAAACGAATTTCAGGGACGGTTCCGATGGTTTTTGCGGCAAAATCGATAGTGCTGATGTAATCGTCGTCGACCAAAAGCAGCGGGGACTTTAAGCTGCCCGCAAGAACCGACCCGGCTAGAGCGTCGTAGGGCGTTCGGCCCGTCGCAAGCGTTGGCGAGCTCCAACTGAATCCCATATCGCTCACGACCCATTCGGCAACAGCTTGGCTTGTTCCATACATGTCATCGCCCCAGATGCGTTGCGCGCCTGTTTCGGAACCAGCGATATAGGCGATGCCGTCGAGTTTTCCGAGCGTTCGCTCAGAGACTACCGTGCTGCCGCCGAAAACGACGGGCTTCTTAAACCATCCCTGTTGAGCCTTTGCTGTAAGAGCGTTTAGTTGCTCGTCATTCAGATTGCCCTCGGCGTCAGCGATAAAGATCGGTGCCTTTGCGGAGTATGCAGCGGGAGACGCAGAAAGTGCATCGGCAAAATAAGAATATGTGGCCACGAACACGTAGTCGGTATTCCAGATGCCGTGTTCAACGCCGTAATCGTAAATCGCCATCTGTGTGCTGAAGCAGTCGTCGCCAGCCAGGCGGGTTTCAACGCTGATGCCGTTATTCCGTAGGTCGGAAACAACGGCGGGTTTCACTGCCGCTTCGCCCCCAACGATAACAACGCTTTTCACACCCAGTTCATTAAGGGCATTTGCGGTTTGCGAAGGAAGGTAGCCATCACCAGCAAACAAGATGGGGCCTTTCGCCGAAGAAAGGCCGGCCGACGCCAGGGCGTCAACCCAGGCGCCACCAGGCCCGGCAATGATGGCAGTGGTCGAACCGCTTGGGTAAGCATCAAGTGCTTCCATGGCAGCAGTTTCGAACATATCGGCGCCCGAATAAGCGTATACCTGCGTGCCTGTTGATATCGCAGAGTTCGTCTTTGATCTGCGAGAGCATGAAGAACTCGATTCTAGGCTCATCGCGGAGGAATCGGTTGTGGCGGTTTCCTGCTCGGTGAAGCTCGTGCCATCGTTTCCTTCGGAAAGGTAAGCTTCTATTTCCTCTTCAGTTAAGAGAGTTTGATCGCCCTCCTGTGTCGCATACGCGGCAGGAGTGAAGGAAAACCCACCGAGGGCGATCGACAAAGCCATGCAAAGACAGGTGTGAAGTCGTTTCAAATGAGTGCCTTTCCATTAATGATGAGGTTAAGCGAATTCATTATTCCAGTAAGAAGCTTTGCGAGTAACGGCGTTCATGATATTTTCTTCGGAAACCACAGTGACGGCTGTGCGTCTTAAAAATATGTCTAGTAGGTGTGCGCAATGGAGGCAGCGTCGAGCAGCTGTACTGCTGTCGTA
>CAVGRL010000078.1:0-4539 GCA_963631715.1 Bacteroidaceae bacterium | reverse complement strand
GCCAGAGCCCCTGCTCGCTGACTTTCGGTGCGAATGCGACTCTTTCTAAACTGGGTCAAGGGGGCAGTCCCTTTGGTCCAGCTTTGCTATAGTGGAACGCGTTTTCTGGGGAGGGAACGTGAGGGAGGCCGCATGTCGGTTGCGCAGGCGAAGGGTATCGTCAAGGGTTTAAAGTGGCACCATCTGGGATTTTGCTTCTTTTGGGCGGTCACGTTCGTGGCGCTTTTGGCGCCCGCCGACGAGTTTGCTTTCGCAAGCAGTGGCTTTTCAATCGGCAAGCAGCTCGCGACAATCGTGGCTGTCATCGTGGCCGCGGTGCTTTCTATCCGTCGCGGCGGCAAGCCGTTCTCTCCCGAATCGGCCTATGTGGCTGGCATTGCGCTCGCTGCTGGGTCGCTTCTGTATTACCTCGCATTCTTCCTCGCCGACTTTTCAATTGCGTCGGTCGTCATTGCTGCCGTGCTGGTCGGCGGCTCACAAGGCGCGTTTTTCGTGATGTGGCAAAGCTTCTACGCGTCCGAAGGTACCTCGCGCACGACGGTCTACATCCCGCTTTCGGCGCTGTGTTCGGTGGTGCTGTGCATCGTCGTCGGCCTGCTGCCGTCTGAGTGGCTCGTGGTGTGCTCCGTCATCGTGCTGCCTGCACTCGGCGCCTGGACGCTGCGGCTGAGCCTCGCCGAAATCGTTCCCTACGAAGTCGAACCCGTCACGCGTGAACGCCGTAGCATGCTCCTACGCGACATGGGCCGCCCCGTGTTCTGCGTGTGCGCCATCGGTTTCGTATGGAAAATGGCCGGCTACGTGGTGCCGCAGGGCAGCATCGGCTCGTTCGAGGGGATCATGCTCGGCATGAGCTGCGCGACGTTCGTGGTAACGGCCATCGAGCTGTTCACCGAGCGCGGCTTTGACATGCTGCGCGTATACCAAGTGCTTTTCCCGCTGGTCACGGGCGTGTTTTTGCTGCCGACGTTCTTCGGCCGCGAATGGCTCGGCATCGTGTCGGTCTGTACGATGTTCGGTTTCGAGGTCGTGAATCTGCTGCTGCTCATCACGTGCGCGGCCTACGCCAGCCGCAAGGCGATGGACTCGTCGCTCGTGTACGCGCTGTGCGTGGCACCGACGCTCGTGAGCCTTCTGCTCGGCGACACAGTAGGGCGGTTCGCGGCCGTCCGTACGGTGCTCGACTTCACAATCGTGGTCGACCTGCTGTTCGTCTGCGTGTACGTGCTCGCAGCGGCGCTGTTCTTGGCGAGCCTTGGCCGCAACAGGGGAGAAGTGCGTCGCGAAGTCACGGCTGCGCCTGCCGAATATGCGGAAAATGAAGCTCCCGTCGAAGACCATTCTTGCGTGGGGTCCTTATCGTCGGAAGATGCCGAAATCGAAGAATCAACCGCGGTCGCATGCGCTTCCGAAATAGTCCCTGCATCCGATTCGGTGCCCAATCCGAATCCTGCTGTCGCGCCCAACTCCGAGCCTGCGACGCTCGAAGACATCCTCGCCGCGCTCGACCTCGCCGAGCCGCTGTCTGCCCGCGAGTGCGAAGTCGCCGACTTCATGCGCCATGGCAACACGGTTGCCGCTATTGCGCGCCGGCTCTTCATTTCCGAAAACACCGTGCGCGGCCACACGAAGAGCATCTACCGCAAGCTCGGCATCCATTCCAAACAAGAGCTCATCGACCTGCTAAACGGGTAGCCCTTTCGCGGAGCTCCCATCGCCTTCCTGCACATCGGCGCATTTTCTGATACCACACACCAACCTCTGACCTGCGTAAATGCGAAAACAACCCATAATATGTGGTGCGCGTCCGGCCTTCTTTTCGCTACAGTTGGCACCATCGCATCCAGGGAGGGTGCAGGTGCCATGTCGGGGAGGGCATGCCTGCGAAACAAAAGCGCGGTCGCGACAGGCGACTTCTCAGCGTGAGCATCGGGGCGTTCTTTCTCTGCCGTGGCATCCCAAGGGATCCATTAGGAGGGAACCATGGAAGACATGAAGAAGGGCATTTCTCGCCGCAACCTGCTCAAGGGCGCAACGCTTTCCGCCGCTGGCGTGGCCGCGCTCGGCATGTTCGGCTGCAGCCCCGCGGGCGGCTCGTCGAGCTCGAGCAGCAAAGACGCCGCTGCCGGCGAGAGCAAGCACACCTGGGAAGTTGCCCCCGAGCCGATCAAGGACATCGCCGAAACCGTCGACACCGAGGTGCTCGTCATCGGCGCCGGCTATTCGGGAACCTGCTGCGCGCTGAACGCCGCGGCCAACGGCACGAAGGTCACGCTCGTCGAGAAGGACAACGTCCCCAACGGCCACGGCGTGGGCGGCACGGGTGCCATCGCCTCGAAGGCTCTCGACGAGCTCGGCATCCATTTCGACAAGTCCATCGAGATGGAGCGTTGGGTTTCTACGTGCGGCAACCGTTGCCGCGAGTCGCTCGTCGCCAAGTGGTTCCGCGAGTCTGAGCGCTGCATGAACTGGCTGCTCGACCTTGCCGAGTCCGACGGCGCAAAGTGCATGGTCACCGTCGGCTCCAACTCCACCGTGCACCCCGAGATCGACTGCTACCACATGATCTTTGGCGGCAACCTGGCCAAGGAAAACGAGGCCATCTCCATCGCCACTTACATCGAGTACCTGTTCATCGCCAAGGCCGAGGAAACGGGCAACTTCGATCTCGTCTACAACATGCCGGCCCAGCAGCTCGTCACCAACGATAAGGGCGAAGTCACCGGCGCCATCTGCAAGAACGAAGACGGCAAGTACGTGCAGTACAACGCCAGCAAGGGCGTCGTGCTCGCGACCGGCGATGTGAGCTACAACGACGAGTACATCAACGAGTTCGCGCCCATCGCGAACAAGGTTATGACCCGCCTGTGCTCCGACCAGGGCAACACCGGCGACGGCCACAACATGGCCGCATGGGTCGGCGGCGCGTTCCAGGACGGCCCGTGGCCCACGATGATGCACCCGCAGGCGGCCGCCATGTACCACGGCCCGTTCCTGTTCGTGAACCCCAAGGGCAAGCGTTTCATGAACGAGGCCACCTGGGTCCAGGGCAAGTGCGTCGGTACTATGGTCAACGGCGGCGACGACCACTGCTGGTCGATCTTCGACTCGAACTTTGAGACTGACAACACCGCGTCGCTCGAGTTCGGCGGCGGCATGTTCTGGGATTCGTTCCGCGCCTACGGCACTACGCCGGCCGATGCATCGGCTTCGCACGCCAAGACGGTGAAGGAAGGCGTCGAGAAGACCCCCGAGAACTACAAGGTCGCCGATACAATCGACGAGCTGCTCGCCCAGCTCGATGTCGACGTCGACGAGGCGAAAAAGACCATCGAGCGCTACAACGAGATCTGCAAGAAGGGCGAAGACACCGACTTCTACAAGGAATCGCACTTCCTGTTCCCGATTGAGCAGGGCCCCTTCTATGCCACGAAGGTCGCTCCCGGCCTGCTGGCCGTCGTCGGCGGCATCGCGATTTCCGACAACTTCGAGGTCGTCGACGCCGAGGGCGAGCCGATCAAGGGCCTGTACGCCATCGGCAACTGCTCGGGCAACATGTACGCTTACGACTACCCGATCAACGTCCAGGGCAACAGCCACGGCCGCTGCCTGATCGAGGGCAAGTGCCTCGGCGAACAGCTCGCGGGCGTGTACGAAGAGCAGTAAAACAAAGGCTGAGCTGCAGGTCCGCTGATGACAGCGAGGTGCAGCCCGGTGCTGCGAATTGCCTTGATTGAAAATGCAGCGGCATTTTCAATGCAGCTCTGTGCGCCCGAGCGGGCGCGCCCAGCCTAGCTGGGCTTGGCGTAGCAGCGCTACGTGAGCGACGAGTGAAAGGCAAGGCGCGGTGCCCGGCTGCGCTGCAGCGGCGAGCTGAAGCGCCGTTCGGCAGAACGGCGCAAGGACTAACCCTCCCATGGGCCCGTCGTTTGGCGGGCCCTTTTGCTAGACTTAGCGTGTCGAAAGGGGAATCCATGACCGATGACGAATTGTTCGCGCACCTTGAAGAGCTGATGGACGCATTGCCCGAGATGCAGAAGAAGGGCGATGCGTTGGCGAGCGCTCGCGCGGCGGCTGAGGTCGCCAAGCGTGCGCACTATCTCGAAGGCCAACGCAACGAGCTTGATGGCATTCTTTCGGCCATGGATGAGCATGCCCAGGCGCGCGATGTGGCTATCGCTGCAGGCGATGCCGAGGCCGAGGGGGCCCATCGTGCTCAGGTTCTGCTGCTCGGCAACGAGCGCGGCATTCGCAAAGGCGCTTTCGAGGCCGCGCAGCGCGAGCTCGACCAGGCTCTTTCTGCCAGTGGCTTCGCCAACGTCGACGAGGCGCGCTCTGCGGAGCTTTCCGAAAGCGAGCTCTCGGCGCTTTCCGCCGAAGTCGAAGCATTCCAAGCCGGCTACGCCGAAACGCTCGCTGCTTGCCAAGCGGTCGAGAATGCGTGAGCGGGTCAAGGAGACTGTCCCTTTGACCCAGTTGTCGCGCGAATGCGGCTTCCCTATGTCGTTCGGAAAAGCGGTCGTATCGATGTCCCTTCTG
>CAVGRL010000077.1:0-4845 GCA_963631715.1 Bacteroidaceae bacterium | reverse complement strand
AGATCGACGACAGCGGCGTCTCGCTCGAGGTGACCTGCACCATCAAGGTCGCAGCGCCCGCCCAAAGCGGGGGTGACGACACCGCTAATGCCGACGGCGACAACGGCACCGACAAAGGCAAACCCACTCTGGCCAAGACGAACGACCCCATCCCGGTGTTCGCTGTGGCTGCAGTAATCGGAATCGCGGCGATCGCGAGCGCGGTAGCCATTGTGGCAGCCCTGCGTCGCCGCAGGAATTAGCACACGCAGGCCCTAGGGTTTTCGCCTTTCGGATATTCGCGAAATGACGCCTTGCTTTGCCCGTCACATTCAGTGGCGGGCATTTTCTTTCTTCGCACTCCTGCATGCCCTCTCGGGCAGGACGAGAAACACAATCGCTCCTTCTTTTCTGCGATTGTTTGCGCGAAAACGGAGCTGGTCATCTTCGCCTTATTCGTCGAAATCCTCGAAGCTGGCACTCGCCGAGAAGGGAAGCGGGGCGCTGGCATCGCAATCCCAGAACAAATCGTTCAGGGTGACGCCGAGCGCCCTGCAGATGGACACGCAAAGCTTCAGCGTTGGGTTGTAGCCGCCCGATTCGATAAGGCCGATGGTCTGGCGCGTGGTGCCCACGGCTTTCGCAAGATCGCCCTGGGATAGGCCGCAAGCCGCCCGCGCCGCCTTCATGCGAAGGTTCTTCTTGCTTTCCATGGTGCCCCCTTCATCAAATTGAACACTCTTCACCTCAATATGCAATAAATATATTGCATTCCTGCAGAATTCGACTGCAAACGCGGCGATTTCCCCGCAAAACGATAGCCGCGAAAGCAATGGCGACGGAGCATCGCGACTGCCTTGAAACCCGAAGCGTCCGGCGCCAAACGACGCAAAAAAACGCTTGGCATGCCGAAATCGCCTCAACGCCGAAGCCGCATTCCGCGCAGTCTCCCAAGCTAAACAACCCTCGCAAAACGCGAGCGAATGAAGGGGCGGAATGTGATTCGCGTTCGAAATCGGATGCTCGGCCTCGCACAGCCCTACAATGAACGGGACCGAACAAAGGAGCTCCCATGTCACACGATGCCAACAACCTTTCGGCGGCAGAAGCCCTCGTGCGCCTTCGCGAGGGAAACGAGCGCTACATGGCCGCATCGCGCGCTTTCGGCGACGTGTCGCCCGAACTGCGTCAGGCAACCTTCGAGCAGGGGCAGGCGCCTTACGCCATCGTGCTCGCATGCTCCGATTCGCGCGTTATCCCCGAGGCAATCTTTTCAGCGGGCATTGGGGATCTGTTCGTGATTCGCGTGGCGGGCAATGTCGTCGACAACCACCAGCTCGGCAGCATCGAATATGCCGAGGAGCATCTGGGCTGCAATCTGGTCGTGGTGTTGGGGCATACCGGCTGCGGCGCGGTTGACGCCGCTATGCACCACGAGCCTTACGGCACCGTAAAGTTCATCACCGACGAAATCGCAAGCGCCATAGGGGATGAGCGCGACGAGGCCGCGGCATGCCTCGCAAACGTCGCTCACAGCGTTCGCCGCATAGAGGAAAGCCGCCAAGTGCGCATCGATGAGCGCGAGCACGGCCTGCGCGTGGTGGGCGCGCTTTACCACACCGATTCTGGAAAGGTTGAATTTCTCGGCGATTAGGCATCGACCCGTGACTGCGGCAGACGCGCGAACTTCACTTTCGACGAACTCGGCCCAAGACATCGCGAAACATGTCTCCATATGAAAAAGAAGGGGCCCTTTTGGACCCCTTCTTGCCTGAGCTGCGCTTTCCATGCGCGGTTCGATTTCGTGCGGTTGAATTTCGCCGAACCATGCGCGCCGTGCCCGCATGCATAGCCGTTGTATTTCGGCTTTTTGGCAAGCGTGGCCTCTTCGGTCGACAAACGCCACACCGCGCCCGTTTTCGGCACGCGCTTCTTTCGTCTTGCAGACATCGCTCCCACCTCCCCTCGATAATAGGTTTTCCCGCATTGTAGCAGGCTCGTTTGACTTCGACCGCAATCCAAGGAGTAAAGTAGCCGTATTCGCAAGGCGCTTGAAGGCGCAACTCGAAGGGGGATTCATGAAAGTCTTGATGGTGAACGGAAGCCCGAAAGCAAAGGGCAACACGGCGGCAGCGCTTGCCGAAGTGGGCAAAACGCTTGAGGCGCACGGGATAGCGTGGGATGTCGTCAATTTGGGCGCGAAACCCGTGCGCGATTGCGTCGGATGCGGGAAGTGCCACGAAGCGCCCGGCGCATGCGTGTTCGACGACGACATAGTAAACGAGCTGATCGCCGCGGCGCGCGAGGCCGACGGCTTCGTGTTCGGCACGCCGGTATACTACGCGCATCCTACGGGCCGCGTCCTCTCGGTGCTCGACCGCGCGTTTTACGCAGGCAAAGCGGCGTTCGCGCACAAGCCGGGAGCCGCAATCGCCGTGGCGCGCCGTGGCGGCATCACGGCCTCGTTCGACGTGATGAACAAGTACTTCACCATTTCGGAAATGCCCGTCGTGTCATCAACCTATTGGAACGGCGTTCACGGACGCGTTCCGGGCGAAGCGGCGCTCGACGAGGAAGGCATGCGCACGATGCGCAATCTCGGCCACAATATGGCCTGGATGCTGAAATGCATCGAGCTCGGCCGCGAAAACGGCATCGAGCCGCCGGTCGCAGAAACGGGCGAAATGACGAGCTTCATTCGCTAAGAAGAGGGCGTTCGTTTCCTGAGGGTAATCCTCTTGGCGGCGGCCATGCGCCCTCGAACCAAAATGGCCAAGAAAATGCTTGAGCTGCACCGCAAAACTTGGACGGGCTAAATAGAAACTACGCCGCAAGGGACTGTCTCCGGAATTCCTCCGGGGCCAGTCCCTTCAGCCTAGCCCGCCGCCCGCGCGCATTCCAGCGAATCGCCCAAGCATCTAAACCTGCTAAAAGCTCTGAGCGTTTAGCAGGTTTTCTTCGGCAGCGCGGCCACCGCGATCGAGAGAGCCAAGCCAATTGCGGCGGCGATGCTTCGCGCCGCACGCGAGAGGAAATATGGCGCAGACGCCTCAATGACGCGCATTGGCAGACGGCCATCGCGTAGCATGGTCATTTGAAAAGAGACCGAGCGGCAGGAGCGGCATGAACGTCCAAATTTTCGGCACCAAGAAAAGCTTCGACACCAAAAAGGCCCAGCGCTATTTCAAGGAGCGGCGCATCGCATTCCAGTTCGTCGACCTGAAGGAGAAGGGCCTAAGCAAAGGCGAGCTGGAAAGCGTCGCGCGGGCCGTGGGCGGCATCGACGCCCTGATCGACCCGAAAGCCAAAGATTGCACCACGGCGACGCTCGTGCAATACCTCGCCGCCGATCAGAAATTAGAGAAGGTGCTGGAAAACCAGCAAATCTTACGGGAGCCCATCGTGCGCAACGGCCGCCAGGCTACCGTCGGCTACGAGCCCGATATATGGAAGGGTTGGGAATAGCGGGCTGTTTGTTGCTCGGAGTCTTCTCCCTAAAAATCGCAACCCCAAAACACGCGCGTCGCCCGATTCTCCATCAGGGCATTTACAGGACGCGCCATAACGCGCAAGGATAATTTGACCGGCCGGAATGCCACATTTCACGATTCTGCCCGTTGTCATATTTTTGCGCCATTTTTCTCGAAAAGGACAAGCCAGCGGCGGAATATGATGCCTCGCGAGAGATTGAAAAGGGGATTCGATCAATCGATTAGGAGGAGTCATGAGCGAAAATTCACTTCCCTTGGCCGGCGTCAAAGTCGTTGAGCTGTCTACCTTCATCGCCGCGTCGACCACAGGCCGATTTTTTGCGAACATGGGCGCAGACGTCATTAAAGTGGAATCGGGGAAAGGGGACCCCGAGCGCAATGGAGCCGTAGGCGAGGGCATCAACCCCGACCCGCTCGAGAACACGTCGTTCGAGCTCGAGAACGGAAACAAGCGAGGCCTTGCGCTTAACCTCAAAAGTGAAGAGGGCATGGGCGCGTTTTTCAAACTTCTTGCCACTGCCGATATCTTCATCACGAACAACCGCAAGCAATCTTTGGTGAAAATGGGCATCGACTACGATTCCCTGAAAGAAAAATTCCCGAAACTGGTATACGGAATGGTGACGGGATTCGGTGAATACGGCCCCGTCAAAGACGTTCCCGGGTTCGACTTCACGGCGTTTTTCTCGCGCGGCGGCTATGTCAACACCATGCGCCAGAAAGACGGCGACGTCTTCAACATGGTTCCCGGCCTGGGCGACCACAATGTGGGCCTGAACTTGGCGGCGGGCATCATGGCGGCGCTCTACAAGGCGAAGGCAACAGGCATGGGCGACAAGGTTGAATGCAGCCTGTACGAAACGGCCGTATTCAACATGTCGATGAACCTTTGCGCCGTTCAGTACCCTGAATATGGCATGCATTTCCCCATCAACAACTACGAGAGCCAAAACCCCTGCAACACGGCGTTCCGCACGAAGGACGACAAGTATATCCAGGTATGCTTCCCTCAATACAACATGTTCTTCGAGCGCTACATTTCGGCCATCGGCCGCCCCGATTTGGTCAACGAGAAGTACTTCCCCCAGGAAAACCTCCTGAAGAACAATCTGACGCGCGACCTGTACGATCAGATGTGCGAAGCGTTCAAAAAACTCACGGCAGATGAGGCCGTCGAACGATTGACTAAAGCGGACGTCCCATTTTCGCGATGCTTCAGCCTTGAAGAAATCGTCGAAGACGAACAGGCGTGGGCGAACAAATGCTTCTACAAGTTCAAATTCCGCAACGGCAATGAGAAAACCCTTGTTGAGCAGCCCGTTCGATTGGGGAGCATCGAGGAATTCGACCATCGCCGCGCTCCCGACATCGGAGA
>CAVGRL010000076.1:0-4962 GCA_963631715.1 Bacteroidaceae bacterium | reverse complement strand
AGCCTTGCCACCAGCCATGCGGGGCGATAATCACGCGCGGATGCATGCCGCGCGTGAGATGCGCCTTCATATGCACCGGATGCGGGCTGTCGGGGCTTTCCAGGCAAATCTTGTCGTGCTCTTTGATGCCCAGCTCAGCAGCGGTTTCATCGTTGATGAGGATGTAGGGCTCGCGCGCCAGTTCGCGCAGCATCGGGATACCGCGGTAGTTGGAGTGGTAGAAGTTCACATAGCGGCGGCCCGTGGAAAGCACGAACGGGAACTCCTTGGCCGTGGCCCCATCGACGCTGTAGGGCGACTCGGCAGGCTCCTCATAGCGAATGAGCGGGTCGCAACGCCCAGCCGAAAGGAACGTGAACGAATACAGCTCGGCCTTGCCGGTGGCAGTGGCGAACCCTTCCTTCTCGTACTTCTTCGGCTCGTAGGCGTACGCGGCATAGATGTGCTTGTCCACCAGCTCTTTCCACGTGATGCCGTACGGTTCCAACTGATAGTCGAGAATCTCCTCGTCGGTCTTCCACGGCCAACCCTCGGGATTGATGCGATGCCCCAGCTCGCGCATGAACGTCACATCGCTGCGACGTTCGTACAGCGGCTTCACCGCATGTACCTGTGCGTAAATCCATTCCTGGCAGAATTCGTCGGCCACGTAGTCGCGCTCGGTCCAGTGAGCCGAAGGTAGCACGATGTCGGACATCTGCGCCGTCGGGCTCATGAAGTAGTCCATGGTCACCACGAAGTCGAACGCCTTGAGCGCCTCGACCACGCGATCGGGATTCTCTGACCAGCTGATGGGGTTGCCGGCGATGTTGATGTAGGCCTTCACCGGGTAGGGTTTGCCCGTCAGAGCCGCGTCCCACACGCCATGCGGATGGCTATGTACGTAGTGGGCGGCGTATTGCTTGCCCAGTTTCCACTCCCAATGCGTATCGGGAAAGCCGCCAGTCAGGTGCGGACCCATCAGGTCGTTGTAGCACTTGTGCCAGCAGTTGCCGCCGCGTATGTCGATGTTGCCCGTGATGCCATTCAAGATGGTGGCAGCATGGATGGTGTAGCGCGCGTTGGTGTTTTCCTCAACGCCCTGGAACATGTTGATGGCACACGTCGGGCTTTCGCACATCAGCTTGCCGGCCTCGTAGATGAGCTTCGCATCGGCCCAGCAAATTTCGGCTGCGCGCTGCGGCGTCATATCGATCACGCGGCCGCGCAACGCTTCCCACGCCGTCTTCACGCGCAGGGTGCGACCGTCGGCAGCCATCAGCTCGAACACGGGGGTATCGAGCATCGGGTCGACCTCGCCCGAGGTGACGCGGGGATCTTTCATATCCACCAGCTCATCGGTGTTCGCGTCGCAGACCAAGTACACCTCGGGGCTGCCGCCGGCAACCACCATGTCCTGCGTGATGGGCGTCTCGGCCTCCGCATCCACCAAAATCGGCAGTGTCGTCCACTTCTTCGTGAAATCGGCGTCGTAGAGCTTCTCTTCCATGCAGATGCGCAGAAATGCCATGGCCAGCGCGATGTCGGTACCGGGACGCACGCGAATCCAGATGTCTGCGCGGCTTGCCATAGGAGCCTGGCCGCACGGGTCAATGACGATAAGCTTGCGGTCCTTCACACGGAAGTCGTTCAGCGGGCCTGCGGCCAACGCGCCCTCAGACCATGCCATGTTGCCGCCCCACATCACCATGCAGTCGGTGTGCTTGAAGTCGGCGCCCTCCATGAAATTCAGCATACCGATGGTAGAAAACTGCGTAGTCATCTCCGGCGACAGGCACACATGGCCCGGCCAGCACGAATGGTTCACGCCATTGATGCCGCCCAAACGGTGCTGCCACTGATTCGTGCCGCGACCGGTACCCTGGCCGAACACTATGGACTGCGGGCCAAATTCCTTGCGGTAGCGCTCGATGTGCTCGACGATGTCGTCCATCGCCTCGTCCCACGTGATGCGCTCCCATTGGCCAGCGCCGCGCTCGGTGCCAGGTTTGCGACGCATCGGGTAGTTGTTGCGATGCTCGTCGTACAGGATTTTCACCGCCGAGCGGCCCTTCGGGCACATGCGGCCCTCCGAACGCGGGTCGGTCGGGTCGCCCTCGACCTTCCACAGCTTGCCTTCGGCGTTCACATAGCACAATGCGCCGCATTTGCAGTGACACTCGAAGCAGTTCGTCTGCACGGTATAGCTTCCATCTTCGTTGTAGTGATATGCAGACATCCGTCCCCCTTTCCGTTTCCAATTCCCATTGCGGGCCACGCCGCGCGCGGCGCGTCGTCTAACGCAGCGAGAATTTCTTAACGATCACACGAAGCTTGCAAGCAGATAGACACGCCCCACACCGCGTGCAGAGGGCATCGTCGACCGAATAGACCTTCGCGAAGCTCGGATGCAGCTCTGCATCGGGAATCGTGCGATCTCGCAGAACAATTGCGCGGGCTTCGCACACCTTCGCGCATGCGCCGCACGCGCGACACTGCTCCGTGCGAATGTGATATCTCCACGCCATGGCAACCTTCCTTCCGCCTGCCTGCTTGCTTGCCGTTCGTCGCCATCGACACTACGCCGCGGCCAAGGGCGAGAAAATCGGACGATGGTAGGAAACGCAGGCTGAAAGGGCCTCAAACAAAGGCTCATTCTTCGCATTCGGGAATAAAGTTGAAGCGATTTTTCGCGCGGTTATCCTGGATCAAGAAGTATGAGACGGTATGAAATCGCCGCAAAATACCAGGTGAGTAACGGTTGATTGCGATAATTGGCTTTACGGCCGCTTCATACGCGATAGTGCCCTCTTATAATGGGTACGGATCTTATGGCAAGGGGGGCCGCATGGTTGAGCGAAAGCAGGCTGCGACGGAGACGCAGTTGCGGCGCATACTGACAATAGAGCAATGCGCGCTCGGCCTGTATTGGGCATGGATATGGCTGTTCTACGAAACCGACGCGCTGTTCGCGGGCGCTTCGACCGGCCTCGCCATCGACCAGTTTCGATTCGCAAGCCTGCTCGCCATGGGAGCGACGCTGCTCATCGGTGCCGCGGCGCGGCGCATGATCGAATCCAACCACGGCGTAGTCGTGCTTTCCGCGGTTGCTGTGTTCTGCGGGCCCATTGGCCTTGCGTGCGCCCTGCTGCCGGGGTTCTTCCCCGCGCCGCTTGCGGGTGCGGCGCTCGTCGGCGTGGCCGAAGGCGCGCTCGCGTTTCTATGGGCGTCCTACCTTATGCGCTTCCCCGCGCAACGCAGCTACCAAGCCTACAGCGTTGCCGTCTCCGTGGCGATCGGCGCGGTCGTATTCCTCGTCGTTTCGCACCTTCCTTGGCCATGGCTGCCCGTCGTCGACGCCTACCTGCCCGCGATGGCCGGCGTGATCTGTTTGGCTTCGCGCATATTCCAGCAATCCTCAAGCGCGTGCGAAAATCCAGCGGCAGAAGACAAGCGCGTCGCCCTCACCCGTGGCTTCTTCTACCCCACCGCCGCCGATGGCGACCAGCTCCCCGAATACAACAATATCCTTGTGCGCATGTTCAGCGCGCTTGCCGTCTATGGGCTTGTGTATGGCATCCTGCGCGCATACGCCACCAGTTCCAACGTCAACAGCGCCGATTTGGCCACGGCGCTGTTTCTCATCGTTGGCATATGCCTCGCCGTGTATGTGCGCTCTGCGCGGTTCAAGAGCCTCGCGTTGTTTTGGCGACTCATTTTTCCCGTTACGCTTGTCGGCATCTTCCTGACGCCACTCTATGGCAATCCTGGCGGCTTCTTGGCAGCGCCCATCGCGCAGGCAGGGTATCTGCTCTTTGAAAGCCTGGTGTGGATTATCCTGTTCGACGCCATAGCGCAGCTGCGGCTCAATGGCATTGCCGTGTTCGGAATCGGCCGCGGCATCACCGTGCTTGCCATGGCCATAGGATCGTTCGTGCCTAGCCAATTGCTCGGCGACGCATTCGCGACGTTTCTTGCAGAAAACTCGCTTCCCATGCTGACAATTGTCGCCATCGTGCTCGCAGTGGTGAACTTTTTCGTGTTGAACGAAAAAGAGGTTGCCATCGCCGGCCTTCTGGAAATACGCGACGACGACCGCGCGCAGCTCGCCGAAATCGCCGATAAGGGGCAGGTCAGCAGCAATGCGTTCGATCGCATTTCCGACCGCTACCAACTCACCAACCGCGAGCGCGAAGTGCTTGAGCTGCTGTCGACCGGAAAATCTGGACCGCAAATCTCCGAAATGCTCGTGCTGTCGAAGGCGACGGTGAAGACGCACACGTACAACATCTACAAGAAGCTCGAGGTACACACCCGAGCCGAGCTGCTCACATTCGTGCAGAATTTTCGCTAAGAGCCAAAACCGGCCCTTCAACAAAGCGCGACTCAGTTAGGGCGCAGGTCTTTCAGCAAGAATTTCCACGCGGGGATGATTTCAATGTTCGTGCCATCTTTTTCAATGACGCCTTCTTCTTCTTTCGTTACGACAACAAATCGGCGAGCGCTCTCGTCGATTTTCGCGAGTTTCGCCAAGTTGTCGACCTCGCGAGGCCGCGCGCTTTCCGAAAGCGAATAGGCAACCTGCACCGCAAGACCCTCGTCGGGCACGTAGAAATCGACGTCGATGCCATTTTTGGGCGATTTCAGATAATGGAGGCCCTCGCCATAGACGTCGCGCATAGCAACGGCGACTTCGTTTTCCAAGAGCACAGGTTCCTTCTTGGTCAAAAACAAATTAAGCAGCCCGTTGTCGGAAAAGTAGTATTTGGGACTTCCCTCGCGCTCAACGAACTTCGCAACCGCATTGCGAATGGGGAAAATCAGGTATGCCTCTTGCGCCATTGCCATGTATTCGATCACGGAATCTTTGCTGAGCTTATACCCAATGTTTTTCAGCATGCCATGGAGCATCGTATACGACGCTTCGTTGTGGACCGTTTCCGCCACTTTCTTCATAAGCACGCGCATCGCTTGGGGGTTGCG
>CAVGRL010000075.1:2244-5133 GCA_963631715.1 Bacteroidaceae bacterium | reverse complement strand
CCGCAAAGCAACAAACCGAATCGCGCATAACCTCAAATGTTGTAAAGAGGCGCATTCGAAAGGTTATCGAAGCGGAAAACCCAGAAAAGCCGATAAGCGACGAAAAAATCGCACAAGCGCTCCAATCAGAAGGCGTGGAGATACGACGCCGAACAGTGGCGAAATACCGCGAGGCCATGGGAATTCCTCCCTCCTCGGAAAGAAGGGTTCGATAATTCTTTAAAACTAATCTTTGGCACGATTCCCGCATTTCTCCAGTAAACGAAACCGTTAGGAGAAATAATGAACAGCCCCGACTACCAAACAAACCCAGAATCGTCTTTGTATATCGACTTCCCTGAGGAGGGAATCGCGACAGTTTATCTTAATCAGCCGAAGAAAAAGAATGCCATTTCCGTTGCAATGATGCGCGATTTAGAGCGAACTCTCGGAGAAGTCGATTTCGACGAAAGCGTTCGTGTAGTTATTCTTCGCGGAACAGGCGCAACATTTTGCAGCGGCGGCGATTTATCGCAAGGGATAGCATCTTCCAGCGGGCCAACCGGATCGTACAACTCCCTCAAATCCTATACAAGAGCGGTACGCGCATTACGCCGCTGCGCCAAACCCGTCATATGCATGATCGACGGATATGCGGTGGGCGGTGGATTCGCGCTAGCGCTCGCAAGCGACATGATTATCGCAACCAATAGGGCGCAATTTGTTCCTGCCTTTTGCCAAATCGGCATCGCGCCAGAGATGGGGATAGCCAAACATCTCGTGGAGCTCGTAGGCCCCCATAAAGCGAAAGAGATACTCTTCCTTGGTGGGAAAATCTCCGCTAAAAAGCTCCATGAAACGGGTTTAATCAATACTCTCTGCAATGCAGAGGATCTCGAAGGACAGACGTATTCCATCGCACGGAACATAGCTTCGATGCCAGCCCATTCAATCCAAGCAACAAAGTCGCTCATAAACGGAATATTGGACGGCGGATTTGAGACCGCTGCGGGGATGGAAAGCTTCGCCTCGCCCCTATGCGGCGCAATAAAGGCATTCTCGAACAGGGAGTAACCCATGAAAGCTCAATTTCCGAAAATGCCGGTCAGCAACAAAGTAAGATGGGGCGTAAATACACTATTCGGATGCGGCGTCTATGAGAACATTGCCGAAACCCTGGAGTTCCAAGCGCGGCGAAACCCCGATAAAATCGCCGTTACATTTGGAGAATCGAGGCGAACCTACGATCAGCTCAATGAGGAATCGAACAAAATGGCTCGCGCGCTTGCGCGGTATCTCAATGTGCATGAAGGCGACAGGGTGTGCTATCTGCTGCCAAACTGTATCGAGGAAATCGCACTGTATTACGCCATACAAAAAATGGGCGCGATTGCCGTGCCAATACCCTACAGGTTTATATCTCGCGAAATACGTTTCATACTGGCCTCATGCGATGCATGCGCCATTGTCTGCGACGACTCCCGCGAAACCGATATCGATACGGCCCTTAGCCCCGAGCTTCACCACCTACAAGGTTGGCTCTCCACGAATACGCTCATCGAACTCGCAAGCCGCGAAGACCGAACGCCTTTCCCTTCACCACGAGATTTATCTCTCGTATCCAGGATTCAGTACACAGGCGGTTCAACGGGCACTCCAAAAGGGGCGACGAGAACCCAATTCGCTGACCTCGCCGAATGCGAATCGGTCTTGAAGTCAAACGGACTTGCCAAAAATGACGTCGTTTTGATTCAGAGCCCATTAGAGCACCATGGAGGCCACAGTTGGCTCATTTCTTCAATAGCCGTTGGGGCAACGATTGTACTCTGCGGTAAATTCGATCCAAAAACAATCCTACGCGCAATAGATGAAAACCAAGCAACGCATCTGCTTGTTCTTCCTCCAACATCGTATGTGCGATTGCTCGCTTGCCGTAAGGAAACAAGAGCAGACCTCTCGTCAGTCAAGCTAGTCCAAAGCGCGGCCGGAGCCATGACCAAAAAGGCTCTCGACGCCATATTCGAGGCATTTCCCAACGCTTTTATAAATTACGGATGGGGACAAAGCGAAAGCGGATCGGGAACATCAATCGCGATAACACGCGATTTGCTCGGGAACGAAAGGCAACTGCAAAGCATAGGCACCCCCATGCCGGGAGTTGAGATAAAAATCGTTAACGAAAAGGGAAATTGCGCTATGCGAGGAGAAATGGGCGAAGCACTTGTGCGTTGCCCAGCAGTTATGTCTGGGTATTGGGGCCAACCCCAGCTCACCGCCAAAGCATTCGATGGAGAATGGCTTCGCACGGGCGATATCATGATCCAAGACGACGATGGGTACTTTTATCTCGTATCGCGAAAGAAGAACGTCATAAAGTCGGGCGGAGAAAACGTCTTCGCGTCGGAGGTCGAGCGAACCATTCTCTCGTGCCCTGGAGTACACGACTGCATTGTTTACGGCGTTGATGACCCTATAATGGGGGAGGCCGTTGCGGCGATTGTCGAATGCGAAGCGGGAACAGAGCTGACAAGCTCACAAGTTCTAGGGTGGTGCAAAAGGCATCTCGCGAGCTATAAAAAGCCGCGATACGTTTCGTTTGTAGAATCGCTTGGGCGAAACGATGCTGGAAAAGTCACGTGCCTCAGAAAGCTTCAATGCCTCGAAGAAGCGAGGTGCTGAAAGAGGGGGATTAGACAAGTAGCGGCCCAAAGCGCAAAAGGGGATGGAATCCGTGGGGGGGGTAATACTTGTTCAATGCTGAAACAAATGCGGTCGCATGGAGGCAATTCGTCAATTCGGGAAAGCTGGACGACCAGGTCGTTCGACCCGAAATAGCTCGATCTTGGAAAAGATGCCGCGATGCCGGGCTAAATGCCTGGACCGTGAAAACCCGATACGTCGATGAGGCGC
>CAVGRL010000075.1:0-2172 GCA_963631715.1 Bacteroidaceae bacterium | reverse complement strand
ATCCCATGCTCGCCTTTTGCGTGCAGCCGATCCCGTCATGCATGTTCTTGGAGCCCTGCTCGATGCAAATGTGTCGCTGATGGACGAGGAATCTTTCATTTACCATCTCGTATCTCCATTCGATCAATATCCGCGCTCGCTCGGCATAGAGATGGATGAGCGCATCGTCGGAACCTGCAACGCAACATTGGTAAAGGCCGAGAACAAACCCGTTCGCTGTGATTATTTCGAGCATTACAAAGTGAGTTCTCAATCGTATTCGAGTGCAGCGGCGCCCTTCCTCCATGAAGACGGACGGTTTGGCGGCGCCTTGCTCATCAATTCGCCTTTGGCGCAACTCCCCGACCAGGCGCCGACTATGGCTTCCGTTGCAGCAAGGATGATTTTGCGTCTCTATAATCTTGACGGACGCATGTGGCAAGCACTTGCATCCGTTGAATTCTTTTCGCCGCTTTTGCAATTGAGCGACTACGGCATCGCTCTCTTGTCGAAATCTGGCGCCGTGCTTACCATGAATGACACCCTTGGGAATTTATGCCCAGGATGGTCTACTCGCGAATATGCCACTTTCCCATTCGGAAAATACCTCGTCGGTGGCGAAAAGTCGCTTTCCTCTGCCATCCAATCGGCAACGTCGAGCCAGCAGCGCGTATCTTTCAAGTCGAAGAAGGGCCAAGAGCCGATCGAGGCCGAGGTTGTCCTTTGCAAGACCGTCGACCTCGCTCAGGTTCAAGAAATCAAGCTCCTTGCTTTTCGATTGGAAAAGCAAGGAGCTCATGCTGCCAATGAAAATACCCCCAACAAGGTAAGCGATTCGCCCAACAGACCCAAGCAGAGCTATATTGGCCAAAGCAAGTCGTGGAGAGAGGCAGACGAAGCCGTTCGCCGCATAGCTCCCCTCAAGGTGAATGTTCTTTTGTTGGGGGAAACAGGGACGGGAAAAGAAGTCATGGCGCGCGCCATTCACGAATATTCAGGACGAAAAGGGCCTTTCGTCGCCGTCAACTGTGGAGCTATTCCACGAGACCTTATGGCGAGTGAGCTTTTCGGCTATGCGCCCGGGGCCTTCACCGGAGCCCAAGCGAAAGGGTTTATGGGGAAATTTGAATATGCCAATGGGGGCACTATCTTCCTCGATGAAATCGGCGATATGCCCTATGACATGCAGGTGGGTCTGCTGCGAGTTCTGCAAGAGCAGACAATCGTGCGCCTTGGCAGCAACGAATCACACCCGCTCGACGTGCGATTTATCGCCGCAACCAATCAAAACCTCAAAGATCGTATTGAAGAAAAGCAATTTCGTCTCGATTTGTACCACCGCCTATCCCAAATCGAGATACGCCTTCCGCCACTTCGCGAACGCACGGGCGATATACCGCTGTTCTTAGACGCATTCAACCGCGAAATTTGCGACGAATTAAGGCTTCCCTATTCTCCTTTTTCAGAAAGCACAATAGAGGAATTTGAGCGTTGCGAATGGCCAGGAAACGTACGCGAACTTCGCAATATCGTTGAGCGATGTCTTATTTTCTGCGGCCAAGGATGCGAAGTTCTTCCCTCTGATGTACTAAAGCAATCAAATTCACGCATAATCGTCTAGCGTTAACGCCAAACCCTTGTGCGGCTAACCAATTTCCTATTCGGCGGATTGTCTTCGCGGCAATCCGCCGATTTTTATTTTCAAAAACCCGATATTGGCACGCATTCCGCATTTTCTGAATTGAACGCATAAACCGCGACAATCCAGAAAGGGGAGCAACTGTGGGAAAAAAGCTTGAGCTTTTGGCATCGCCTATGAAAATTGGTTCGCTTACATTGCGAAACCACATGATGACCACGGCGATGGGTCCAGGGCATGGGTACATAACCGATGACGGCAAACCTACACAGCGTTTGTTAAATTACCTCGAAGAACGTGCGGCGGGGGGAATGGGGCTTATTTGCCAAACCATATCACCCTGGCGCCGATCGACCGAAGTTCGCCACCCACTCGTCGTCGGTGCCGATGAAGAATGCATTCCCGAGTTAAAGAAAATGGCCGATGCCGTACATAAACATGGCGGGCTTCTGGTGGGCCAACCGTGGTGCGTACATCTATGGTGCCCAGGCGATGGACGGCCGGAACGCACCTACGGCCCCAGTGAAAAATCTTGGCGCGAGCCGCCATACGCC
>CAVGRL010000074.1:0-5213 GCA_963631715.1 Bacteroidaceae bacterium | reverse complement strand
CGTCGGTCAGGCTGACGACCGTATAATTACCACCTACATATAAGCCACCAGCCATCTGTTCTGCGTAGTTATCGGAGATGGAGGAATGGTCGATGTTGATGGAGCATTGGCTGCCAATGGCATAAATGCCGCCACCGATTTTTTCCTTGTTGTGCTCGATCGACGCACCATTCTTCATGTTGAAGGTGACCTTAGTCGAAAGAAACACCGTACCAGCGACGTCGTATCTGGAGTCATCGCCAGAGCCCGACGCACTGGAAGCGCAGCCGGCGATGGTGATGCCATCCAAGGTCACCGTGGCGTCGTGCGAGGCATTGATCGCCGGCTTCGTGCCATGCGTTTCGGTTAACAGGCCGCCGGTGAACGTCGTATAGCTGCCCTTGCTGCCATCTTGGCCGCTGTAGCCATCGTACGTAAACGTGGCTTTTTTACTCGAAGTCAGCGTCAATTCGCCCTTGCTCTTGACCAAAAAGGCCGTGTCGTGAGCGCCAACAATCCGCAGGCCGTTCATATCGATGGTGACCTTCTTGCCATCGGACACCTCAAGACGGCTGCCAAGCGTCCACTCGTCGTCCATGACGACGGTCGCGCCGTCGTGCTCGGCGGAGTACGAAACTGCGGCTGCAGGGGTGTAGAAGGTGATGGAGCTGTCCGATGCTACATGGGCCACCGGCTTTGCCTCGTCGGCCAACGCCGTCGCCGGGCAGGCGAGCGCGCATAGTGCCAGCGCCAGCGCCGCAAACGCAACGACAAGCAGGCCGGACTTTCTTAGCTGGGGCAATCGATTCTCCATAGGGCCATCCTTAGAACGCGAAAGAATGCAATCTCATTATTTTACCGCATCCGCCACGCCCGAACGGAATCGTTCCGCTCAACCCGCTGTTATTAACCGCGCAACTTCCTGTCGAGAATGCCCACGAGGCATGTCGGAGCTACGACAAGCTACGACAGAGCTTCCTATGCCAGCATATAAAACTGGCTTGTCGGCATACCATTTCGCCTGTTGGTAGGGCGTTTCCTCGCCCGCCCTCTTGCTGCGCTCAGATGCCTTGTCCAGGCTGATGCCGCGCCCCTTCATTTCTACGAGGATGTCCATATCCTCGTAGAACACGTCAATCTTGCGGCCCTCCACCTTGCGCTCGAATTCGAGAGTCAGTATTAAAAAAGCAGGCCAGAACTTCTACCGTTCCGACCTGCTGAAACATTTGGTCGCGGGGACCGGATTTGAACCGATGACCTTCGGGTTATGAGGTCGCCACAACGTTGTTTTATTCGAATCATTCGACCCAAATTTAACGTAATATAACTCCAGGTCATTAGCTGTTTTTAACGATTCATAAGAAAAAGTTTCACGAAATAATGCCGCCGGGCCTTCCGCATTTCAGCTTGTTGCGCAGCCTGTAGCCGGCGGCCTCGGCCCGGCGTATCGCGTCGGTCTCCAAATCGTCGAGCTCGTCGACATCGACATCCTCGCCGACGCTCGCGAAGTACGCCTTGGAGATTCCCACGCCGTCGAAATCGCCGCGATGCTTGTATTCGTGCGCATGCTGGGCAAACCGCTCGACCATGTCGACCGATTTGCCGACGTAGGCGGTCCCGTCGTTGAAGACGTAGAAATAGATGCCCTTGCGGCAATCGGGAGCGAGCTCGGCGGCAAGCACGGATCTTGCGGAAACGTCTATGCGCCTGAAAGCGAGCTCGCCCATTCGTTCTGCCATCCTTGGCCCGCGAACGTGCGCCATTATTCCAACGAAGCGTTCGCGCCGGCCCCGCCATCTTCCAGCGCGGTTCCATGCTCGAACTCGCGGCGGCTCGCCTCCATCTGCTCCTGCAAATCCTCAACGGAAGGCAGTTCGAGCATGTATTTCGAGGCGAAGACCTGCTTGCCGTCCGCGAGCGCCGAGTAGCGGGCGATCGCCTCGTTCTTCTGCGAGCACAGGATGAGCCCGATGGTCGGGTTGTCGTCGTCGCGCTTCTGCAGCGCGTCGAACATGCGGATATAGCTGTCCATCTGCCCGACGTCGGCGTGCGTCAGCTTGCCGATCTTCAAATCGATGAGCACGTAGCATTTGAGCACGGCGTGGTAGAACACCAGGTCGAGATAGAAATCCTCGTCGTCGTAGCGCATGAGCTTCTGCCGTGCGACGAAGCAGAAGCCCGTGCCGAGCTCGAGCAGGAAGTCCTGCAGGTTGTCGATGAGGACCTGCTCGAGCTCGCTCTCGCGCAGCGCGGGGTAGTTCTTTAGGTCGAGGAATTCGAGGACGTAGGGGTCTTTGATGAAATGCTCCGGCGCAAGCTTCGCGAGCTTCTCGTTGGCCTCGGCGACGACGGGGGCCTTGTCGCGGCTCGCGAGCAGGCGATCGTAGTACAACGTCGAGATCTGCCTGTCGAGCTGGCGCGTCGACCATTGCTCGTCGGCGGCCTCGTTCATGTACCACTCACGGGCCTTGTCGTCTTTGACCTTCGAAAGCTTGCGGTAATGCGTCCACGTCAATTCGTGACGCAGTGCGTCACGAATCGGGAAGGCCAAATAGAATAGTCGCATGTAACGGAGGTTCGAGACGTCGAATCCCTTGCCGAAATCCTCGGTCAAGCGCGCCGACAATCCCTCTATCAGCTTGTCGCCGTATGCCGCGCGATCCGCGCCGCCTTGTTCCTCGACGATGCTGCGGCCGATCTCCCAATAGGCCAGCACCATCGAATAGTTGACGGCCGCGTAGGCGCGCTTGCGGGCCGAAGAGAGGATGCCGCTGATGCGGTCATAGAAGTCGGCAGGGACGATGCCCGCCGCATTCCGCTTCGAAATTTCATTCATGACCTATCTCCAAATCACTCGCCCGCGGTCTTATCGGCATACAGCCTGAACAGGTGCGCGACAATTGTCTTGGGTTTCCAATGCGATGATTCTACTCCATACCCTCGACGCGAGTCGCCCGACCGCAATACGCACCCGCTTATGCGATTCCTATTCCCCATCCTCCTTGTTCCAGGGCAAAGAAATTTCTATCTTTGGCATCTCGACCTTAGGTAGCTCGAATTTCGGCAGTTCGATTTTGGGAAGCTGCGGAAAACTGGACCCGCCGCCAACGTCGCAATTCTTGATGCGATCAATCTGTCCGGAAATAGCGCAGGGTTCGAGGGCTTTGATTGACTCGCAATGCCTGGCATTAACGTATTTCTTGATATCCTCCATCCGCTCGACTCCCGGCTCTTCACCATCGAGGACCGCGGTAAACGCCGAATAGAAAGCGACCTCCTCCTCCGTGTAATCCCGATGCGACTCGAGCCTATCCGCCAGAAGAGACAAGTAATCCGCCAACGCATATTGGAGCATGAGGCTTTCGCCGATTTGCTCGCGCAGCTCGCTTTTTCGTACCAAATGCCAAGCCTTTAGCCCCTGGTATTGCGCGAGAAGGCCTTCAATCTCATCGTTTTGCACGCGGGCGGTCTCTTCAAGCTCGCCAATTT
Source organism: Bacteroidaceae bacterium (assembly GCA_963631715.1). Classification (GTDB taxonomy): domain Bacteria; phylum Actinomycetota; class Coriobacteriia; order Coriobacteriales; family Eggerthellaceae; genus Slackia. The sequence goes on along the minus strand of CAVGRL010000074.1, from coordinate 1,745 downwards.
TCCCTTGCAACAATTTTACTTGGCTTTGCAGTTCGTTGATCTCGGGCTGGCGAAGAAGCATGCCGACGCCCAGGCCGAAGCCCCCAGTCAACGCGGCAGTCAACGGCACGAGAAGTTTGTATGGTACGCCCATCAGTCCTCCAAATATTTCGCGAGGGCGGACAAGGATGCTTCGACATCGCCACCCGAGCCATCCGCCCAAATCGCCCCGGAGAGTTCTTCAGCAATTCGCACGTGCCTACCGATTTGTGCGTCGGCCGACGAGCACGCCTCGCGCGTCGCGCCTCCCAATTGCAGCGTCCGCTCCCCGCTCGCACGGAGAAGCGCGCCGTACGCTTTCACGACCTGCGGGACCATGGCGTTGTTCACATACGGCACGCCACGCTGGCGAGCAGCGCCTACGGCGGCCTGCCCAAAGAATGCGACAGAGACGCTCACCAGCCCCATCTGGGCCCTGCGCACGGGGTCATCGATGCCTCGGGCCGATGCGTACGCCCCGTTCAAAGCCGCCACGAGGCCGCCGGCCACTATGTCTTGGGCGCGGATGGTGAACATGTGCGAGTAGACGTCTTGGGCCATCTTCTTGTTGCCGCAAGCTTCGGCAGAGAGTTCCTGCACCCAGTCGATTATTCTGTTCCACGGCCTGCCGCCGTCACGCTCCGTGTCAAGATAAGAGCCGCCCGGAACGGGCAGTCCCTGCTTCGACATCGTATCCGCGATAAGATGCCGCGCTGCTTGGGCGACACCCATCAACCCGCTCTGTTGATACATAAGCGCGAAGGGATTATGCGGCCTTAGGGACTTTCCCGTTGCAAGAATGTCGTGGCCGAACAAAAGCCGGTGGAACATCACGTACGTTCTCTCCCCGTTGCGCCCGATGGGCCAGTCCAGAGAGTCGCCCTTATGAAAGAGGAGAGACCCAAGCATCCCCTGCACGGCGTCGTATTGCCCGGCCTCCCCGGAAGCGGCGCTGTGCACGCCCTCGAGCCATTTCGAGGCGTCCTCGTTCGTAGCCACGAAAATACCGACCAGACCAATCGCCAGGGAGAAGCAGATGTCAGCGGCGTCCATGTCGGACTCGAACCGCTCCCCCGTCGGCAAGGCGTCGGATTCAAGCACGGCGAGAACCCTCTCCTCCACATGTGAGAGGTCGCTTTCGTATGCGCTTATGGAAATTGGCGCGCCCATATTCGCCGTCCTTGCAATCGACCCGATCTGTTTGTGCTCAGTATATTCAAACAACTTCGAATGAGACAGGTGCGCAAGGACCGAGACAACGATTTCAAAGGTATATAATCGAACTAGTGTTCGATTATAAGGAGAAGTCCCCGATGTACGACATCAAACGAGAGTCCCTCGCCGGCAAATGCGGCATTCCTTTCGAAAAGGACCGGATCCATATAAGCGCCGAGTATCTTGATGCACGAAACCGCGAAGTTTCCGATATCCTCGGATTCGAAGACGGTCGAATCTGGAAAACCGGGTACCTCGTGCGCAAGGAGCAATACGGCAGGGAATTCTTCGGAAACGTCTGCAGGTATTACCAGGTCTACGTTGGCGAAGACATCAAGAACCTATGGGTAGAGCACGGGCGATGGTTTACCCGCAAATGACGCACTCCACAATGTGAAGGAAATATGAATAGGGTCGAGAAATTCTTTTTTGAGAAATTCGACCCATATTTGACCCAAAATCAGAGTTTTCCACAACGCAAAAAGAAAAGCAGGCCAGAACTTCTACCGTTC
>CAVGRL010000073.1:0-5217 GCA_963631715.1 Bacteroidaceae bacterium | reverse complement strand
CATAAGCCGACTTTGAACGAAACAATGCAAGGGCTTCCGGCGCCGCAGCGTCGGGAGCCCTTGCATTTTCGCAGCAATGCACCTGCTAAACGCTCAGGGCATTCAGCAGGCTCAATCTCGGCTTTTTTATTATTCCGCGAATCCATTGAGCCGCCTTTTCCAGCGAAAGACAATGCGACCACAGTGAAAGCGGGAAGTGACGTTGTTCAGGGGGAACGCGCCTGCTTTCTTCTCGCTTTCTCGCGAGGAAAGGGGGAGCGATGTCTGACAAGACGGAAAGCATCGCCCGGCAGGAAGGCACATCGCCGACGAAGGAGATTGATCGCCGCTCGTTTTTGAAGCTGGGTGGTGCCATCACCGCCGCCGCGGCTGTTCCTCAGGTGTTGGTGTCGTGCTCTCCGGCGAAAAAGTCGGAGGAAACCAAGGCGAAAGGCGAAGCCGTCGGCAGCGCGCAGCCGGAATACGACAAGATTGGGCGCTGCACGTGCGCGCCGAATTGCGTCGGAAGCTGCGGCATTAATGCGTTTGTCAAAGACGACACCATCATCAAAGTGGAGCCCGCGGATTTTCCCGACAAGAGCTACAACCGCATTTGCCTTTGCGGCATTTCTAACGCGATGCAGCGCGTATACTCGCCCGACCGGGTGAAATACCCCATGAAGCGCGTCGATGGCACCGAGCGCGGCGCCGGCGAGTGGGAGCGCATCAGTTGGGACGAGGCAATCGACCTCATTTACGAGAAGATGACCTCGAATATCGAGAAATACGGGCCAACCTCGAATTCGTGGATAACTATGGTTGGCAACTACGGCATCGTTCCCCAGTGCTTCTCGGCGATGATGGCGAACACCTACGACGGCACCCAGTGGACGAACTTCGGCATCATGGGCGATTTGGGCTGCAATATGGGTTGGGTGCCAACAATGGGGATCCAGCAAGATGCCGCGGGCTGGGAAGATATGCTCGGCTCGAAGTCGATCATCATGTTCGGCTGCAATTATGCGGAAACCAATAAGCAAGAAATGCATTTCGTATTTGACGCTCAGGAAGCCGGCGCGAAGCTCATCGTCGTTGACCCGCGCTGCTCTCGTACGGCATCGAAAGCCGATTGGTGGATCCCGATTCGCCCGGGAACCGATGCCGCCCTCATGCTTGGCATGATGAAGTGGATTATAGACAACGAGAAATTCGACGAAAGCTATATCCGCACGACAACGAACGGCGCTTTCTTGGTTGACAAATCGACCAAGAAACTCCTGATGAACAATGGAAAATATCTCGTGTGGGACAAGAAGGCGAATAAAGCCGTCGAAGTTGCGGCGCTCGACGATTCCCTTAAGCCGGCATATCCATCGGTTATGGTTTCGGGGGATATTCCCGAAGAATGCGAGGTTCCAGAAACTGCGGCAATCACCGGCTCCTATACGGTTGAGGTTGGCGGGTCTGCTGTCGAAGCCGCCCCGGCTTTCCAGTTCATCGTCGATTCCGTTCAGCAATACACGCCAGAATACGCGAGCTCGATTTGCGAAGTTCCTGCCGACGACATTGTGAAATTGGCGAAAATCTACGCGGAGGAAACCCCCTCGAAGATCCAGATCAGCCAAGGAACGAACCGTTATTGGAATGGGCACCTGCCCACGCGCGCAGCAATTCAAATGGCCGCGATCACGGGGAATGTAGGCAAGCAGTACGCCAATGTCGGCTGGGCTGGTGGTGGCCTCATGCGCATTTTGTTCTCTGTCACGGGAACATCGCCCTACGAAGGCCACAAGGCAACGCAGCAGCCCGGCACGCAATGGATGAGCCTGGTGGCAAACCAGCAACCCTATCCTGTTAAGCTCATCTGGTTCAATAACTACGGCTGGGGAACGCAAGCCCCCGAAGGCAACAAGCTCATCAACGAAACGATGCCGCAGCTCGATTTCATTATCACGTCCGAGCAAATGATGAACTCCGGCGCCGAAATGAGCGATCTGGTCTTGCCCATCTGCTCGTATTACGAAGAGCCTTTCGAAGTCATCACGGCGTGGTCGAACTTCTATGTTCAAGCTCGCGAGCAGGTTATTTCCCAAATGTATGAGTCAAAGACCGACTACCAGATTGGGCAGATGCTCGCCGAGCGATTTGGCATCCTCGATAAGACCGACTGGAAATACGACATCGAAGAATGGCAGCGCAAGTTCACCATCGAGGGCAACATCGCGCCCGAATTCAACACCATCAACTTCGATGAGCTCAAAGAAAAGCAGGTTGTGCGTGCGAATTTCCCCGATCCGTATATTCCGTTCACGAGCGGCAGGTTCGCAACGCCGTCGGGGAAGCTCGAAATCTATACCGAATCGCTCGTCGAATTCGGTGAAGAGGTCGCCGTTCACTACGAGCCTGCCGAATCGAATCGAAACGAGAAGGCATCCACGTATCCGCTCACATTCATGAACGCCCGCACGGTGTTTACCACCCATGGCCAGCATGTGAACCTCCCTTGGATTCGCGAGGTTGTTCCCGAGCCGTGGATCGAGATTTCCGCGCAAGACGCGAGCGATCGGGGCATAGAGAGCGGCGACGTTGTTCGCGTGTTCAACGACCGTGGCGAATACAAGGTCAAGGCCTTGGTAACGGAAGAGATAAAGCCGGGTTGCGTGAATCAGCGCCAGGGGTGGTGGCCGAAAGATTTCGTTGACAACACCCACTACCGCGCTTTGCTGCATATGGATCTAAACCCTGCTCAGGATGCGATTTTTGAAACGAATTTCGCGCCGTATGACAACCTTGTCCAAATCGAGAAAGCATAGGAGGCCTGCGATGACTAAGTACGGCTTCGCTATCAATCTGCATCGTTGCATAGGCTGCAGAACATGCACGGTGAGCTGCAAGATGGAAAACCATGTTGCCGATGGAATCTGCAGGATTCCCGTGTACAACGATTCGGGCGAAACGGAAGGGTCGCTTGACGCTCCTTCGGGAACGTACCCCAATGTTTCGTTTTTGTGGCGTCCGACGCCATGCCAGCATTGCGACAACCCTTCTTGCGTTGAAGTTTGCCCGACTGGGGCGACGACCAAGCGCGACGATGGCGTTGTGGTCGTCGACAAAGAAGCGTGCATCGGGTGCCAGAAATGCGCCGAGGCATGCCCGTATGGCGCGCGCAGCCTCGATGAAGAGGCGGGCGTTATCGACAAATGCGAGCTGTGCATCCATCGCCTTTCGAACGGCGAAGAAAAAACGATGTGCCAGCTTTGTTGCCCCAATCGGGCGATTGTCGTCGGCGATTTGGACGATCCCGATTCGGAGATTTCCAAGATTGTCGCGCAGCACGATTGTGAGCAGCTTCTTACGGAAAAAGGCACGAAGCCGAACGTGTATTACTGGCGCTCGGTAGGGTAGGCGATCGATTCCGGCGGGGTGCGGAAATGCGTGCCCCGCCCTGAAATGGCGGGTGATCGAACATGTCCATGACAGAACGCGCGTCTGCGGCTCGGGCCTATGCGGCGCTGGCCTCGTTGGCTTCGCGATGCCTCTCACGTCCCACGATGGAGCTGGCCGAAAGCGTGCAGCGTGGCGAAACGGCGGCGCGTTTCGCGGAGATTCTTTGCGACTATCCAGACGAGCGCGTTCAAGATGCGCTCGTTGAGCTGAAACTTTTCGGCGAAGAGGCTGCGAACGTCGCCGCCAACGATGCTCGCCTTATGCTTGAGACCGACTTCAATCGGTTGTTCGTTGGGCCGGGCGCATTGCTGGCGGTTCCCTATGAATCTTTCTACAAGACGGCGAAAGACGAAAACGGAAGAGGGCGGCTTCGCGGGCCGTCTGAACGCGAGGTCGCGCTTTGCTATAAGGAAAACGGCTTCGAAATGCCCGATGGTTTTGTCGAATTCGCCGACCATATGGCAATCGAGCTTGAATTTCTTGCCGCAATGAGTGACAAGGAAGCCGACGCCCTGCTTCGGGGTGATGAATCGGAAGCGGACGCGATTTTCGAAAAAGCGCAAGCGTTTCGCCTTGAGCACCCCGCAACATGGATCGATGAACTGGCCGACGGCGTTTTCAAGGGAGCGCATCGCCGCTTCTACCCCGCGATTATCACCATCGTACAGAATGCGGTACTTGTTTCGTAGGGCATCTACACGCGATCGCGAGAAATAGGCGGCGTTGTGATCAGCGCCGCCTCGAATTTTTCGAGGGCGCTTGTGACGTCGCGGGCTTCGAACAGTCTGGCGTTTGTGTACCCGTTGGCTTCGACAATATCGATCACGCCCGCGTCTTCGAGCCGGTGCAGGGCATCGTTTACGGCGCTGAACCTTTTGCCAGTAAGGCGACAGGCCGAATCGGCCGTGAGCAGCGGGTATCCCGGAAGAAGGTCGACAATGCGTTGGGTCGCCGAGCCCTCGCTGATCTTCCCAAGCCGTTCTTCCCAGTGCTTTTTGAGCGAATGAAAGATTGCCAGGTAATCGCTTTCCGCCTGCCACGCGATATCGATGCTGTTTGCGCAGAACTCGATCCACTTGTTGATAGTCGAAGGCATGTCGTCGTTGCCGACGGATCCCTCTTGGCTGTAGGGCAGAAGGCTCATGGCGTGGTGGCGCGTATCCATCGCCGGCAAAAGGGCGAGGGCAGGAATGCTTTCGCTCGTCACGTTGCGAGCTCGCAAAAGGGCGTGGCAAAGTGCCCGCCCCGTTCTGTCCATAGCCCTTTTGAAAGGCTTTATGCTTTCGAATTGGAAGTGCATGAACCCCGTTTGGACCAGGGGAGAAAAGCGCGGCGTGTTGATGAATTCGCAGAGGTCTTCGATATACGCCGCGATATCTTCGGCGCACGGCGGCGCGAATGTTTCCTCGGAGCCGTTTTGCGACTTTGAGAAATCGCGGTTGCGATACCGCAGACTGGTTTCGCACGCCCCTTTGTTGTATAGGCAGCGGGAGTGCACGTCGAGGATGAATTCCGGGGTGAATTGGAAGCCGGGAACCACGGTCTTTTGGATCCACCGGAGAGTTTCGAGGTAATAAAAGGCTTCCATCGATGCCGACTTCGTGCAGAAATCGCTTTTGCTGCCCGACCGGGTGAAGTATTCCAGATCTTTGCCCGCGAACAGCGACTCTATGACGAGCAACTCATGAGCGTTGGGGGCCAAACCATCAACGCGAATCGTCGCGATTGCTTCGAGGCGCGAAACCGCATTGCCAACTGCGAGCCCGAATTTCGAATGCGACAGCTGTTGGT
>CAVGRL010000072.1:0-5331 GCA_963631715.1 Bacteroidaceae bacterium | reverse complement strand
AGCGGGGCGTCCTGCGCTCGAATCTTTACCCTAGAGCCGAAAGTCTTAAGCGCTCCTTAGGCTAGTCGCGTTGGCGGCGGCGGGCCGCAATGGCCGTGGCGCCGGCAATGGTGGCAACGCACGCGAGAGCCGCAGCGGCATTGGCGGCAATGTCGCCCGTCTTGGCATAGGTGCCATTGCCCTTGGCCTTGTTGCCATCCTGATTATCGCCATTGCCCTGGGGCGACGGCTTGCCAGAATCCTTCGTGCCATGCTGTTCTTCGAAAGCTATGGCGGAAATGGCCTCGGCAACCTCGTCGGAAGACGGCGTAGTATTCGCGAGCTCGTTTTCGTAGTCGCCAGCGGCCTCGAGCTTTTCTTTGGCCGCGGCAATCGCGGCGCTCAAAGCATCGTATTGCTCTTGGGTCATCCACGTGTCAGCCGCATCAACATCGCTGCCATCGGCGCTGATCTTCGCCGCATTCAAAGCAGCCTCGGCATTGGCAATAGCCTGCTCAAGCTCGGCCAGCTCCTCTACGCTCGCAAAGCTCGCCAGTTCGGCATAAGCCTTGATCGAGAAATTATCGACCACGTATTCGGTCTTTTCCTTCGTGTTATTCGCAATAACAGACCAGTCAAACCACGACGAAGCGCTATCGCTATCGCCGCCGTCGCCAGCATCGACAACCGCAGCCTCATCGTCATCGATGCTGCCATCAGCACCAAAGGCACTGCTGTTCGTCCAACTCTCGCCCTCGTTCACCTTGGAAACGAAATACGTGTTCATGAACTCAGATCGGCTCTGCTGCACCGCCGCGTCAATCTCGGCTTTGCCGGAAACGCTTTCGAGTTTCGCGTTCGCTTCCGCATCGGCCTTCGAAGCGGCGTCGGCCTCTCCCATGCCGTCGGTTACATACTGGTTGTAGAGTTCGGTGTAGTATTCCCTATAAAGGCTCTGCGTAGCCGACCTCGTCCACGAATTCATACGCTCATCGGCAGCCGCTTCGGTATGCTTGCCAGCATTAAGGCCGGCGCACAAAGCGTATTTAACTTCGCCGTTGTCGGTATGAACAGCCTGCGTTGTTACCACGGAATAACGCTGCCCCTTGCGCATGGCTATCCAATTGCCGCCATCGGAGCCGAGCGTGATGCGGTGATAGCCGCCGTACTGGTAAACGTCGCTAATCTCCAAAACTTTCGTGCTGTGGTCGGGGTCTACGGGCGACGCCGCTTCGTCGTCGAGCAAATAGACCTCATAGGTTACTTCGGTGCTGGGGGCCGCAACAAGGCACGAAAGCGTGCGCACCGTCATGTCTTCATCGGCGGTGAAGACATTCGCAGTGCTCGTCGGTGTATCGCTCAGAACGGAATACACAGCCAGCTGGGGCAGGTAATCGTACTGGTCGATGATGTATTCGTCGCTATCGCTGTACGAGGTGAGGTCGAAATCGAACGTCTCGAGCGAGGTAAGTGTGCGGTCGTAGTACGAAATCCAGAAATAGCCCGTGTTCTGGCCATCTTCCACGATGCCCCAATGCTTGCCCGGACCATTCGGGAAGTCTTCGGTTTCAGAACCCCAGCTGTTTTTCACGAGCCATGCGCCGTCGCCTTCGGGCTGGGTCTTCGCATCGTCGCTTCGGCCGAAATTGCTCGCCGAGAAGGTATCGTCCCAACCAACGATAGTAACGCCGTGGTTAACGCCCGGGTTGTCGTAGGTGAAATGCGCCCACGTATTCGTGTTCAGGTATTTCGCCACACCATCGTCGGCAGGCGTTGAAGTGTCGGCGTAAAACCCGCAGGAAACAGCCCTGTGCTGGTTTTGTATCTCATCTTTGATATTCGCAATGGCTCGCTCGTCGATTCCAATGAATTCTTTGGTGCTGCTATACACCTGGGTATCGGGAAGAATGTTGGAATTCTCGAATTCGAATCGCGACTTATTCCAATACTCGTCGCTTATCGACCAGGTGGTATAGGTGGTCGTGCCGTCGGCATTCTTGAAATTACCCGCCCAGCACGTTTGAACGACCGTGGCACCTTCGGCTTCGAGCAGCTTAATTTCATCATCGGTGAGGTATTGCGTCGTCGAAATCTTGGCCCCCGAAGAGGTTTCCTTCGTTACCGTGCACTGCTTTATGCCCTCGGAATTTTCGTAAGTCGCATCCGATTCGTAAAGCGGGCCAATGCCCGCCGCGAACATGCTCGATGCATACGACATAATGCCGCCGTGGCCGATTCCATAATTCGGGTCGTCCGAATCGTTATGGAAGCCCTCGCCCGCCTGAAGAGGGCCTACGTATTGCTCGGGGGCTCCGCCGTTTCGAAGGGAGGAAAGCGCCAGCTGCAGCTCGGACAAATCGAGCGTTGAACTGGAATACTCGGCACTTTTGCCTTCTTTTGCGGCACGCGACAGAAGGCTTGTCTCGCAGGCGGCTATGGCCGAAAAGCTCCAGCACGAGCCCCAAGGGGCCTGTAGCTTAACCGGAGTAACCAGGCTATCGCTGCGATCGCCGTCGCCATCCGGGTCGCGCAGGTCGTATTTCGTCGCGTACGAGGCAGAATCGCCATCCTCACTGGAAAGGGCCACCGCATCGCCGCTATCGACGTACGAGAACGCCTCATATGCAGAAGAGGCCGAAACGCCCAGCTGCTCGTTTATGCTGGCTATGTCGCCAGCATCGGCATAGGCGCTCGCTGGCACAACCGAGCACAGCGATGCCGCCAGCGCCGCTGAAAGTACGACCCCAAAGCCGCGTTTGAACAAGGTAGACGTACGCTCGCCGGCAAAACGGCGCGCGTTTTCGTCCGCAAGATATCTCATAAGGCTTCCTCCCTTTCGTGATTTCACCCCATTATAAGAAAAGCGCCCCGCTTCCATTACGGAAACGGGGCGCCCTGCACTCAAGTTTTTACACTAAGGCTCGAAAGCCCTAGGCATTCCTTAAGCTAGTCGCGCTGACGGCGGCGAGATGCGATGGCGGCAGCACCAGCAATGGTGGCGACGCATGCGAGAGCCGCAGCGGCGCTGGTGGCGGCGTCGCCCGTCTTGGCATAGGTGCCATTGCCCTTGGTCTTGGTGCTAGCAGCAGCGGCAGCCTTGGTGCCAGCCTGGCTGTTCACGGTAAGGTTTGCCGTGGCGGTAATCACGGAATCGGATTCCGGCGTACCGGCGGCAATCGTGGTCAGCTTGTTGGAGTAATCGCCCGCATCGGAAAGCATAGCCTCGGCGGTTGCGATAGCGGCCTTCAAGGCGTCGTATTGCTCCTGGGTGACCCACTGCGTATCGGCTGCAACATCGGAGCCGTCGGTGGAAATCTTAAGCGAAGCAAGCGTGTTCTTCGCAGCCTCGATGGCCGCTTTCAAAGCGTCCAGCTCGGCGATGCTCGCATAGTCGGTGAGCTCGGCGAATGCCTTCACAGGGGCGTTATCGGCAACGATGTTGACGCCCGCTTTCGCAGCTTCGCTCTTAGCAGCATCGGTAACGAAAACCCAGTCGGCCCAATCGGTAACCCCATCGGTGGTCTTACCCGTCCAGCTCTCGCCCCTGTTTACAACGGACTTAAGATAGGAGTTCGCGTATACGTCAACGGCAGAGTCCACCACGGCCTTAACGATATTGTACAGAAGCCCGTCTTCCTCGAGCATCTTATCGAGCATTTTGTTTGCTTCCTCTTCAGCCTCTTCAGCAGTGTACTGCTTTCCCGTTGCCGGGTTGGTTTCGGAAGCGTAATGAGCGTAGATAATCGGGTAGAGCACCTGGCGATACTGCTCGACCGTTTGATTCCAAACAAGCGCCCTGTACTGCTCAACTTGTTCATCAGTCGGCCTCGCCTGGTTATAGGCAACACCTTGGTAATACAGGCCGTCATCCGTGCATTGCTGCGTGGTCACCACGGCATAGCGCTGGCCATCGCGCACATTAATCCAATCATCTTCGGGAAGCGTGAAACGATGGTAGCCGCCAAAGTCATACACGTCCACACCGGATTCATACACAAGGCTGCTATGGGCGGGGTCGGTGGGCGTGGTAGCCTCGTCATCGAGCAGATACACCTGGTAGGTTACTGCAGTGTTGGGCTTATACGTGGCGCAAGAAAGCGTGCGTATGGCGATGCTGTTGTAACCCTGGCCATCGGAATCTTGGCTGTCAACGGTGAAGATGTTGGCCGAGCTCGTGGGGGTGTCGGACGGCGTAGCGGTGTACGAAGCCATCTCGGGCAGGTAGTCGTACTGATCGACGTAGTATTCGGAGCTGTCGCTGTAGCTGTTCACGTCGAAATCGAACGATTCGAACAGTGTGACAGACTTGTCATAGTACGACAGCCAGAAATAACCCGAGCTCTCGCTATTGGTGTCCTGCATTCCCCAGGCGTTGTTGTTCGGGAAATCTTCAGCTTCAGAGCCCCAGCTGTTCTTCACCAACCAAGCGCCATTGCCTTCGGGGGTATGCGCTGTCGCATCTTCAAACCCGGCAGCGAAATTGGAAGCAGCGTAATCGTTGTCGTAGCCCACGATGGTCACAGCATGGTTGAGTTGCTGATCGGTGTTCGTATAGTGAGCCCAATTCGTGCTGAGGTATTGCGCATTACCGCTTTGCCCAGGCATAGACGTGTCAGCACAAAACGCCACCGAAACCGCGTGACCGTCCTTGAGCTCGCTCTGAATGGCCTTAACGGCTTTCAAGTTGGTGCTCTCGTATTTGCCGTCGTTATCCAGATTCCTGGTCTCGGGCAAAATGTTGCTGTCTTCCAGGTTGTAATACGCAGTCGTATACCAGCTATCGTCGACCGACCAATCGGTGTAACAAGCCGTCGACGTGGCGCTCTCGCCCTCGCCACTCAAAACAGCGTAGTTGCCGGCGTAATCGTATTTTTTGACAGACTTAACGGTAGCGGTATCGGCTTCTTTAGCCGCAATCTTGGCTTCAGTCAGATATTCCTGCTTAACGACATTTTCATTCGTATCGGAACTAACCTCGTTATACGTAACGAGGCATTCGATGATCGGCTCGTTATTATCGCTGTCGATGAGGCCCTTATTCTGGTAGGGCACGTCTTCTTCAGTCACAGGACCGATGCCCGATGCAAAAGAAGTCGCACCATAGTTCATGAAGCCGCCCATGTTGAAGGACGCATTGGGGTCCTTCGATTCGTTGTGGTAACCTTCGCCAGCCTGCGATGAGCTCACGCTTTCGGGCACGCCGCCGTTCTTGTAGACGGAGCCAACGAGCTGCAGCTCAGAAAGGTCGAGGTGGGTTGCGCTATACGTCGTTTTAAGGTCGGACAGCATGCTCGTTTCGCATGCCGCGATGATGGAAAAGCCCCAGCACGTGCCCCACGGGTTTTGGAGCTT
>CAVGRL010000071.1:0-5958 GCA_963631715.1 Bacteroidaceae bacterium | reverse complement strand
GCGAGCCCTTGCGCTTGCAGTAGGCGACGAGCATGCGGGCGCGCTCGAGCTGGCGACGCCGGGCGCAAGGTTCTTCGGGCAGGGTTTTCAGCAGCGTCGTGACCTCGGACATCGATGCGGAAAGGGCTTTGTCGACGTCGTCTACGAGGGCTGATTCCGCTTCGAGGTTCGCCAGCAGCTCGGCGAGTTCGCGATCGTGCTCGAGGGTCTGGCGGTCGCGTTCGAGCTCGGCGTTGCGCTTCTCGAGCGTGCGGTTGAGCCTGCGGAGCGGCCCCATGTTTTGGGTGAGCAGCGCCATGCCGCCAGAGAGCGGCCAGCTGACGAACTGCATGTCGGGCAGGCTGGGCAGCGTGAAGGAGGCAGGCTCAGCGGGGCTCATGCGCTCGACGACCTCGGGGCGCAGCGGCTCGGCGACTTCGGTCTTGCGGAAGAGGGTCCCTTCGCGCGAGACAATCTTGAGGTCAAACGGCAGGCCATCAAAGACTTTGTTGAACGAGCGGGTTGAGGGAATAAGCCCCAGGTCAAGGCAGAGTTCCAGCACCACCATAACGAGGATGCCGTAGACGAGAGAGAAGTTGAGCGAAGACGCCAGCGGCACCTGGAACGCGTAGGCGGCGAAGTAAAGCATCCCGGCCACGGCCACTGCGGCCGCCGGCACCACGAGGCCGCGCAGCGAACTTCTGCTCGATCGCCACAAAACGCAAAAGAAGGCGAGGTAATACAGGCCGCTATAGGCAAAGAACACGTAGTATGCGGGACCGTAGGAGTAGGTGCCCACGATGCCCGGGGTGGGCACCTCGAAGGTGAAGAACAGCTGGTGAAGGTCATTGGTGAGGGCGAGCAATGAAAGCATCGCGCCGGGCGCTGCGGCCGCAATCGTCGCAAGCGCGCGCCTCTTGCCCAGCTCGACGCCGGCCGAGCGCAGAGCGCATGAAAGACATAGCGGCGGGACGAGCGCCATGGGAATGTAGTAGCTGTACCAAAGGTAGCGAGCAAGCGTGAGGTCGCTCGTATTCCACTTGACGGTCACAGCCAAAAGCCACAGAGTGAGCGTTACGGCGATGGCGGCGAGACGGCGCGAGATGCGAGGGTCGAGGCAGCGCAGGTAGGCCATAACGCCCCAGAGCGAGAAGACCACGCCAAAAACGCAGTTCAGCGCCGTGCGGTCGATGGCAACGCTGAAGGCATCTCGCGTCTGCTCGGGTGCCACGGGTGGCGATGGCGGCCAGGCAAGCGCGAGCGCGACAGCTCCGGCGAGCCAACAGGCGGCGATGGCGGCACAGGCCACGAACAGCTGTCCGCGGTGCTTTCGCGTAAAGACGCGCAAGACCGACCCGTTCGACATGCGTACCACTCCCCTCGTTACCTGCGGGGCTTAAGGCAGGCGACGGGCTTGCTCGTCTTTCTCGAACATGCGCGCTTGGCTTGCCTGCGGTTTGCGGCGTCTCTCGCTTAGGAACCTTCGTCGCGGGCCAACGACCCCTTGGCTCAAAAGCTTAGGGGACCTCAACGCCCACCGCAAGGACATGCGTCCCAACATCGTTAAGCGGCGGCTCCCCCGACGGAGCGCCAACAACTTGCCGGCCGGGAAGGCCGATCAGTGACGGCTTTTTCCTTTTGTTCCTTCCTGCATTCTATAACGGCCACTCGCCACAAAGCCGCGTGCGGAGCGGCTGTCCGCCTAGCTCGCGCGGCTCAGGCGCGCAGCAAGGTTGCGCCAGAAGTAGCGCACCGGACCAGGGTCGCGCGTCAGCTTTTGAGGCAAAGTGGGCACGCGGTCGTAGAGAATCTGCAGGTATTCGCCCCACTGCTCGCCGTAATCCAAAATCTCTATGGTATGCATGCGCTGGGCCGTGTTTCGCGAAAGCACGACATCGGTAACGACGCCCTTAACCCGCACGCAGTAGGGTTCGCACTCAACCGCAAGCTCCACCTGCGAGCCAAGGCGCAGTTGTTCCGCATCATCCAAGCAAACGCTCACGTTGTGCTCGGTTAACCGCACGGTCACACCCTCATAGGCGGTGCCCGGCGCAGGGCCGTTCAGCGTGCCGACGCCTTCCAACAGCGTGACCCAGGCCGGCTCGCCATCTTTGACCTTGACGTTTTCGCCATCCGAATCGCGCCCATCCACCAAAAACAGGCTCATCCCCAAGAAATAGAGATTGCGCACCAGCCAGAACAAAAGCACGAACAGCCCCACGGAAGGCGTCTGCGTCAAAAGCCATATAACGCGCACGATGCCCACGATAGAAAGCGCCATCAGCACGATGAAGGGCGCCATGCTGCGATAATCCGCCACGCGCCGCGTGGCCGGCCCCGATTTGTCTGTGACCTTGAAGGTGGAAAGCGTGATGCCCAGCGATTCTTTGATGATGGGCAACAGCAAATGCGGCATGACCGCCGTCTCGTGGATGCCGCTCCACCTGGTGGTGATTCTTCCCTGGCTCACCACACGCAGGCACACGAGCTGCGCGATGAACATGGGCAGCCAGTACACCACCAGGTCCATCCAGCTGCACTCGAACACGGGAATGGCAAACACGGCGAAAAGCAGCGGTGAAAGCAGATAGATGAGGTTCTTGATGGGCGAATACCAATACACCACCGAGCTCCAGTAGCTCGTCTTTTGGGCAAGGGTCAAACCGCGCCGCCCCATGATGCCGAGCTTGCGCGCCGTGACGATAACGCCGCGGCCCCAGCGCGTGCGCTGCTGGATATGCTCGGCGAACGTGTGCGGCGTGCTCCCCGATGCAAGCGGCCGAGGCAACGCCAGGCTCACGTAACCGGCCGATTCGATAAGCAGACCCGTCGCGAAGTCTTCCGTGATGGACCCCGTGTAAAAGCCGCCGATGGCCTCGAGCGCCTCGCGGGCGAGCACGGTGTTCGAACCGCCGTAAATGACGCTATTGCTCGACGTCTTCGCCACTTCAACGGTGCGGTAGAAATAATCCTGCTCGTTAGGGATGCAGTTTTCCGCATACAGCCCATGCTGAAACACGTCGGGGTCGTGGAAGCACTGCGGCGTTTGGAGCAGGCCAAGCTTGATTTGCTGCTGAGCAGGCAGGCCGGCGTTGCGCCGCTGGGAATCGACGAAATACGGGATGGTCTGCATCAAAAAGCCCCGCTGCACGATCATGTCGGCATCCAAAGTCACCACATACGGCGCACTCGTGCGGGCCATGGCCGCATTGAGGTTGCCGGCCTTGGCGCCTTCGTTATCTGGACGGTCGAAATAACCAATGCCCATGCGCTCAGCCAAGGCACGCATCTCTGGCCGACGATTGTCGTCGCACAGCCAAATGTGTACTTTGGAGGTATCGGGGTATTCCAAATGCTTGCAGCCGTTGATGGTCTTGACGAGCAGATAATCGGGCTCGTTGTAGGTGGCTATGAAGATGTCGACGTCCGGGTATTCATCGGGCGTGCAAGCAGGCAGCGGATGGGCGCGCATGCCGGCCACGTCGCGGAAATGCACCAGCGACTCCACGAATCCCAGCACTTCTACCAAAAGCAGCACGATGTTGCAAGCGATCGCCAACCAGCCCCAACGGACGGGCACCGAATAGAACACGCGCCAGCACAAATACACCAACGTGAAAAATGTGCACGCCAGGATAACCACCTGGCAAGCGAAGGCGCGCTTGGGGTCGACCTTGCTGGGCTTGGGGTCATCGCCCAGTCGCAGCAGGTCTTCGTAGGTATGGCCTTTCTTCGCACGGCAACGCATGCCCACGCCCACCAAAAGCGATAGCGCGATCAGCGCAAGAGCGCCCAGGGCGAACCAGCGCCACGCCGCCTCTGGCGCCAAATTCAGGCCCTCCGTAAGGCGCTCCCACACGCTGCTGCCTTTAACCAGATAACCGTTCTCGTCCACAGCAGGCACGGCGATGGCTGCCGGCTTTTCTCCTTGCAGAAGCGAGCGCACCCACATGCCCACCGGGCTCAGGTCGTTATCGTCCAAATGCTCGGTGGCGTTGCTGCTGGAAGCTATGAGCGCGGAGGTCTCCGCCTTGTTGGAAAAGCTCCAAACCGTATAGCTCACATTGTGTTCATTGAGGTAGTCGAACCATTGCACCGCCGAATCGAAATCCACCTTGCCTGTGCCGTTCGCCTCGGCAATGCCGCACTCGGTGACAAAGACCGGCAGCCCCTCTTCTAAGGCCTGGTTCAGTTCCCCACGCAAGTCTTCCCCGTGGGTGGATGCGTAGAAGTGGCAGGTGTACATGACGTTTTCGTATTGACTCAACGGGTTACGCACGGCAGCCATAAGGTCGCGGTCGTAGTTGGGGGTTCCCACGATGATGACGGCGTCCGGGTCGTTCGCCCGAATGGTGGGGATGACCTTCTGGGCATACTCGCGAATCTGCACCCATGTGGTCTCGCCGTTGGGTTCATTGCAAATCTCGTAGATTACATTGGGGCTTTGCGCGTATTCGGACGAGATCTGCCCGAAGAATTCCACGGCTTGGTCCACATGCTCGTTGGGGTCGTTGTCTTCCAAAATATGCCAATCGACCAGCACATACATGTCGGCAGAGATGGCCGCATCAATACCCGTATGCAGCGTTTCCATGGCGGCGGAAGCCTCATCGGCGCTCGCGTTGCAATAGTCGTCCGAATAGAAGGCGAGCCGAACCAGGTTGGCATCCCAATCAGATGAAAGCTGCTCGAAAAGCGGCCTATTCACGTATTCGGAAAACCATTGCAGCCCATGGGTGCTGACGCCGCGCAGCTGCACCGCGTTGCCTTGCGAATCGACGAGAGAAGCACCCTGCACCGCAAGGGCCCCCGTCGCAGACGGGCGCGCCGTCGCGCCGTCGGCCCACGCTTGAGGCGCGAGCGCGAGCGCGCACAGCAGAAATATGGCCGCGGCAAGAACACGTTTGCCCAGCCGCCGCGCAAAACCAGCAGCCAACCCAATCCCCTTCCAAAGATGTCTTTGCTACAACATATCACGCCGAAAGCCCAAGGCGAGGCACTTCACGGGAACGCGAAAACGCGCAGGCAAAACGGTGGCAACGCAGACAATGTCGCCGCGCCATCGATGGCGAAACGCTTTGCCTTATGCCTGCCGGCCTTCAGGGCCCGCCACGCCCAGCCGTCGGATGAATTCCTCACAGGCGCGGCTGCGAAGGCGGTATTTCTTCCAAACGAGAAACGAGCTAATCGACATCGGCGGCGCAAGCGGGACGAAGGTCAGGTCGCTGCCTTCGAGCTGCAGCAGATGATCGATGCCCATGGCGCAGACCTCGCCCGCGCGCACCAGGTGGGCGGCGTTGCCCAGCAAGTCGAAGCGCCCCACCACGTTGAGGTCCTCCACCGCTAGCGCGCCGCTCGACCAAGCCGCAAGGTCAACGGCTTTGTTGGACGTGCGCGAACTTAAAAGCAAAGGCATGCGCGCAACGTCGGCCGGCGTCGCGCCGTCGAGCTTGGCCCACTCGCTTTCAGCGGAGACGGCAACGCCCACGCGGTCGACGCCAGGCATGCGCAGCCACTCGTACTTCTCAAGGTTCACCGGCTCTATAAGCAACCCGAAATCGAGCAGACCCCGTTCCAGGCGTTCCTCGACCGCATCGGCATTGCCGGTGTAGAGTTCCACGGTCACATCCGGATGATCGCGATGCAAACCGGCGAACACCTGCAGCACAAAACGCATGGCCTGGGTCTCGCCCGCGCCAATGCGAATGACGCCCGAAAGCCCTCCTTGATCATCGGTAAGCTCCGCCTGAGCCCTATCCACCAGCGAAATTATTTCCTCGGCGCGCTGGCGCAAACGCATGCCCTCGCCGGTGAGCGTGCAGGCGCGGTTGGTTCTCTCGAACAGCGTCACGCCCAGCTCGCGCTCCAAATCGGCGATCTGGCGCGAAAGCGTTGGCTGCGTCACGTGCAGCACGTTTGCCGCTTCGGTCATGTTCTCCTCGCGCGCAACGGCAAGAAAATAGCGCAGCGTTCGAAGCT
>CAVGRL010000070.1:0-6594 GCA_963631715.1 Bacteroidaceae bacterium | reverse complement strand
GCCCCGCGGAGCCCGGCCGAAGCCGCTCACCAATCTCGACGCATCACGAGTTTGCGGCTTGGCGGGCGAGGCTTGCCCAAGGTCGTCGGTGTTCAAACCTGCCCTTATCCTAGGGTTGAGCACCGCCAGGTGAGCGCATAGTGAGCGAAGCGAACGGTAGCGAACCGTGGCCTTGGGCAAGCCTCGCCCACCAAGCCGCAAACCGCCAATGACTACGCACTCACCACGAAGTCGTACAGCACCCACGACACCAAAATCATGATGACGTCGTAGCCGCACGCAAGCGCCATAGATGTAGTAAACACCTCCATGGCATCTCCGCCGACGATAGCGCCCGTCGTCGCCGACACACACGCCCACAAAAGCGGAAACATAAGCGGGATGAACAGCACGGCGAGCATGACGTCTTTGCCGCGCGTGTTGATAGTGATGGTCGAAAGCAGCGTGCCGATGCCCGCGATGCCAACGGTGCCCACCGCAAGCGGCGCGAACATAAGCGGCCACGTATCGGCAGCGCCCACCGTTCCCAAGAAAAAGAAGAAAAACAGCGGCACGCAAATCACCTCGACGACCAGCAAAAACACAAGGTTCGCGGTCGCCTTCGCCAGAAAAATTACCGAGCGATCCATGGGCACGAGCAAAATGCCCTCCAAACAGCCGTTTTCTTTCTCGTGGGAAAACGAGCGGTTGAGTCCCAGAAGGCTCGTGAACAGCACGACTGCCCACAAAAGGCCGCCGGCCATCTGCTGAATATCGAGCTGGCTTCCCGCCTGAGCAAGCGAAGCGCCATACACAACGAGCACAAGCAGGGCGTATAGGCCCATAGACGTGATCATTTCTTTAGTGTGCAGCTCTTGCGAAAGGTCCTTGCGCAGCAGCGCTTTGTAATGTGCCCACGTCGAGGGCTTCTTCATCTCAACTGCCATTTAAGCCACCCCCATGCCCACGGTTTCGCGATAGAGCTGGCGGAATTCGGCAAAGTCAATATCTTCTTTGGGGGCATAGCTCACAACACGACCTCGGGCAAGCACGAGCGCATGCGTGCACACGTCAAAGCCCTTCTGCAAATCGTGACTCACCATGACAAACGTGCGGCCTTCGCGCAGGCTCCCAATAAGTTCGTCGAAAATCTCCACCGCATGCGGGTCGAGCCCGGCGTACGGCTCGTCGAGAAACACTACATCGGGGTCGTTCATCAGGGCGCGCGCGATGGACAGGCGCTGCGTCATGCCGCGCGAAAACGTGCGCACGACATCGAAACGGCGATGGTCGAGCTCAACCGCGCGAAGCAGCTCGCGCACGCGTTCCTCGGCATTCACGACGCCATAGAGCCGCGCTGTGAACATGAGATTTTCCATAGCCGTAAGGTCGGGATAGAGCATGGGATTGTGCGAAATGAGCCCAATATGCTCGCGCACCTTGTCGGGATCTTCTTTCGCATCGAAACCAGCCACGCACACCGTGCCCGATGTGGCGCGCGACAGCGTGGCAAGCGTGCGCACGAGCGTGGTTTTGCCCGCGCCGTTCGGCCCGAAGATCGACAGGAATGCGCCTTCAGGCACTTCGAGCGTCACACGGTCGAGCGCCTTGCGGTCGCCGAATACCTTCGTGAGCTTCTTCGTTTCGATGGCGTTTGCCATAACCGCCGCCTTACGCCCGCGCGGCCGCAGGCTCAGCATCGCCTGGGGTTGCAGCGCTATCGGCCTCGTCAGTCACTTTCGCGGCCTTGCTCGCGGCAGGCTTGCGGCGGCCAAACGTCGCAATCGCCGTACCCACAACCAGCAGCCCGAAGCCAACCCACACGAAGCTCACGAGAGGATTCACGCGCACGTCCATCGACAGCTGGCCCGCATCGTTCACACCGCGGTAGACCACGAACAAATCCTCGGTCGGGAAGCTGATCACGCTCGCGTTAAGCTTGGTCTGCTGCGTTGCCGACTGCAGCGTGACCGATGGCGTCACATGGCCAATGTATGCGCCCGATTCGGTGTCGTATACGTCGAATTCGGTCATGTAGTCGATTTGCTTGCCGTTGGACGACTCGTTCACTTCCGAATTCGTGAAGCGCAGCTCGTAGTTCTGGATAACGAACGTGCCGCCCGTGTCGCTTTCCTGGTCGTAATCGACATAGCCGGTCTTCTCGGTCACATACATCGACGAACCGACGAGGCCCACCAAAATAATGGCCATCGCGAAGTGCGTGATGTAGCCGCCGAAACGCGACGCGTCGAAATGCAAGCCGCAGAAAAACGCCGCCACCGGGTTTTTACCCGTCGCTTTCGCGCGAGCGCCCGCCGCGCGACCAATCATGAACAGCGTGTTGAAGAACAGCAGGCTCGCCACCGCGAAGCCCACCACGGCAATGCCGTTGTAATACCACACAGGACCTTCCGAAAGCAGCGCTTCGGCGTCGGTGCCGCCCGCTTGAATGACCGCATCGTATGCCGGATAGAGCGTCGTTACGAAATACGCCATAAGCGCGACGAACATCACAACCGCGCACGCAGCCGGAATGCGCGCCTTCTTCCAAAACGTTTTGGGGTCGGTTTTCACCCACGAAAGCAACGGGCACACGGCGATGATCGCGCAGTACACCACGCCGAGCGGACGGGCGATTGCGTTGTACGTGCCGCTGCCCAGGCTTTGCCCGCCAAACGGCAGCCAGCTCGGCAGCGCGCTTGCCACAGTGAGGTAGCACAGCGCCACGGTGAATACGACCATGATCACGTTGTTGAAGTAGTACGCCGCATCGCGCGAGACGAGCGACTCCATGATGTCGTTGTCGCCCGGCGCAAACGTCTTCCAGCGCACCACCAGGCCAACGATGCCCGCGAGCAGCGACGCGGCAATCAGGCCGCCGAACAGCACGAGCGACACCGGGTCGCCCTCGAACGCGTGCACCGATTGCACGATGCCCGAGCGCGTGATGAACGTGCCCGTGATAACGAATGCGAAGGTGAGACAAGCGCACATAACGGCCCAGCGCTTAAACGCGCCGCGCTTGCGATACACGGTGAAGCTGTGCACGAGCGCGAGCGCCACGCACCACGAAAGCAGGCTGGCATTCTCGACCGCATCCCAGCCCCAGTAGCCGCCCCAGCCAAGCACGACGTAGGCCCACACGCAGCCCAAGCCAATGCCAATGCCAAGGAACAGCCACGAGAACATCGCGAAGCGGCTTGAGCGCTCGACCCATTCCTTCGACGAATCGTTCACGATGAGCGCCGCGATGGCGTAGGCGAACGGAATGGTGAGGCCCGCATAGCCGATAAACAGCGTGGGCGGATGAATCGCCTGCGCCCAATGCTCAAGCAGCGGGTTCATGCCCTGCAGCGCCCCGGTCGAGGTCAAACGGCCCGAAGAATCGATGTAGGGCGAATCGGTCGCGGTAAACGGCATGTTGCTTTCCGAGAACAGCATCACGGCGGTGAATGCGGAAAGCACCAGGCCCGACACGAGCAGAGCCATGCAGTCGATGGGCTTGTCGTGTTTCATCACGCGCACAGCCACCACCACATTGAACGCCGAGATGAGCCATGCCCAGAACAGAAGCGAGCCCTCGCGACCGGCCCACAGGCCAGCAAAGCGATACAGCACGCCGAGCGCGCCGTCGGCTTCCGAATGCTCAAGCAGCACGTATTCGATGGAATAGTCGCCCGTCATGAAGCAGAACACGAGCAGGCCGCAGCAAAACGTGAGTGCCACGAACGCCAAAATATGCGCGACGGCGCCCGCCCAGGCGAACGTGTCTGCCGAAGATGCGCGGCGACCGCCCCGCATCACCTGAGAAACGACCAGGCACACCGAGCCGATGACCACGCCCGCAAAGGCGACGATCAGGCCGAACAAACCAAAGGTAGACATGCGCTAACCCTCCTGCGCAACATCGGTGGCGGTAAACTCGCCGTTTGCGCCAAGCGAACCAGTAATGACGACCGACGTGCCCTCGGCGATGCCGTTCGGCAACGCGCCGTCGAAATCGACTTTAACCTCGCGCGAGTCGTCGCCCGCGTCAACGACCGTGAAGCGGGGCTCGCCCGACGCGGCAGCAGACGTGAGCGTGCCGGCCTTGATGGTGCCCTTGAGCTTCACCGTGGTGTTGATGATGGAATCGCCGTAATCAAGCAGCGTGCCCACGGCGAGCGCATCGGTCGCGCTCTCATATTTCGACGGACATTTGGTCACAAGCTCGCTGCAGTCGAGTTCTGCCCCCGAATTGCCTTCGACAATCTTGCCCGTGCAAATCGCCGTCACGCCATTGCCGAACGTCGAGGAGGCGGCCCCACTGTAGCTCACATGGAGCTTCTGCGCCGGGTCGCCCCCATCGGGGTCGTAGATATCGAACGTAAGCACGCCGTCGACCGTTGCGAATGAGTTGTCGACCACATTGCCGGAAACCTGCACGCGCTCGCCCGAGGCAACGGATTCGAGAGCTTCTTTCACCGATACGGTTTTTGCCGCGCTTCCCGACCCCACGACCGCGAGCACGACGGCCAGCACCACGACGATGACGCCCGTGACAACGATGAGCCTGCGCTTTGTTCTGGTATTCATCAGATTCGTCCCTTTTGCCATTCATGCGGATCAATGCCGCCTTTTTTGCACTAACGCCCACCCCAGGCGAAGCAAAATGCTGCCGCATCCAAGCCTTCTTCATCAAGCTTTTTGCAGAGCACATCAACGTAGCATTATGCAAAAAAAGGGACCCACCTTTGCGGTAGGTCCCTTTTGTTCCACGTGCTTTCGGAAAACTACGCAGACCGCAGTATCCGGGAAGCCCTTCGAAAGATTCAGACTAGAGCGTCTGGGTCTTCTTGGCTTCGGTCGCCGACACCCAACCGTCGGGAATCGGAGCGTCGCTGTGGCACTGCGAGCAGTAGTTCACAGACTGAGCATGGCCCTTGTGGCACTGGGTGCAAGCATACTCGCCGTGCTGAGCAACGTGCGGGTTGCGCGTGCTGGACAAATCGGCGGTCAGCGCGACCAGGTCGTCACGGGTCATGACGGAGCCGTCATCGTTGGTGTGGCAGCCGGAGTTCAAGCAGAACTCGTCGTCTTCAGCACCACGGGCGGCAACGAGCTCGCTGATATCGCGAGTCTCGAGCACGGTGTAGCCCTGCTTGTTGTCGCCAGCAACCTCATAGTTGCCAGAAATCCAGTTCATGCCCTCGGTAATCTGCTCGGTGATGACCGGCTGGTGGCAGCCCAGGCAGCCCGTGCCAGCTTCGGTCTTGTGCAGATAGGCCATCATGGCGTTCTTCTGATCTTCAGAAGTCAGCTCGTTGCCATACTTGTCATAGTCGCCCGAGTCGTACGTCTCGTAATAGGCGTCCATGGGAGTGTGGCAGATGGCGGCGCAGAAGCTCGGCTGCTCATGCCAAACCCAGAAACCAGCACCAGCGGCAATGACCACGACGGCGACAACGCCGACAACGATCGGCCACTTCTTCTTGCCCTGCTTCGGGGCTTTGGTATCCGCGGCAGATGCAGCTTCAACCTTCTCTTCTTCAGCCATGGATACCCCCTTTCTTTTACTTGCTTCCTTCACTTCCCCGTATTCCGTGTACGAATTGGAGGGGATGCCAAAGCATCTTGGAAAGCCGTACGCGAAATACATAGGCGACTCTATCACAATTCCCCGAAAATATGCTCAAATTCCTATCACCCATTTAGGGGGAAATTGCGTCAAATCGCGTACATGACCCCCAACTTCATGGGTGATAAACCCTTCGACATGCCGTTTACCAGCGTATTGATGTCGAGCGTTCCTATACACAACCGTATTTGTTTGTCAAAGGAAACTTTTATTGCATTAATGAAATTTCGGCTTGCCTACGCGCACTTCCGAAAGTGCGGAAGACGAACCTGAAACCGCGAAACGATGTCTCAGTGGCAAAAAGTCGCTTCGAGGGAGCCGGCGATTCCTCTTAGGACGAAGGTTCGCCCGTCGGCATTGCGACAAGGGGATTTTCGGACAGACGATTCGTCGAGCTGAACGTTTTGCCCCCCCTTAAGCCACCTCCCGTTTGACGCAGGCAATATATTCGCCCCCCCCAAACCGATGCCCTTGGTGTCAAGGAACGGCTCTAAAGTTTAGGCCCCTTCGGCGCAGCGATGCCGATGCGCAACGCGCCATGAGGATAAACGTCGACGCATTTTCCGCAAAGCATGCAGTCGCCCGACGCGACGCGCATGCTCTCGCCGGCGAGCGCGACATCAAGAATTTCAGGGTCGCACAAACAGGCCGCCTGGCACGCGCCGCAGCGAACGCATGCGTCATGATCGATTTTCACGCTGGCAAGGCCCACGCAGCCGAGCACCTCGTACATACCGCCAAGCAGGCAAAGTGCGCGACACCATACGCGACGCGCCCAGAACAATTCGGCCACGACAATGGCGCTGCGCATGAGCTACCTGGTGCTGCCGGGGTGCGTGTATACCCCACGACCGGCTACTGGCTGCCGCGCCACGAAACCGACCCATGCGGGCGTTGCGTGCTCGTGGGGTTCTCGAGCATCGAGCCCGAACTGATTCCCGAGGGCGTTCATCGCCTGGCGCAAGCGTGGTTTCCTAAAAACTAGTGCCAAACGACAA
>CAVGRL010000069.1:0-6634 GCA_963631715.1 Bacteroidaceae bacterium | reverse complement strand
CGAAATTCTTCATCGTTTGCTTCAGGGCTTCGCCTTCTTTGCCGAATATGTCCTTTTCGTCGACAACGACGTCGTTGAGGTACACCTCGCACGTTTTGCTCATGTGCCAACCGATTTTGTCAAGCGGCGCAATCTCGATCCCCTCTGCATCCATGGGAACCCACCACGTGGTGAATGCCTTGCGCGGATCTGATTGATTGGGATCGCGGGTAAGGCACATCATGAAAGGCGCGGTGTCGGCATTTGTGATGAACGACTTCTGGCCATTGATGTGCACTTTTCCGTTTCGTCTCTCGAATGTCGTTTGGAGCCCGCTGTTGTCTGACCCAGCGTTGGGCTCGGTAAAGCCGGAACAATGTGCGACCTGCCCTTTTTTCACGTACTCCATAGTTATCGAGATTTGCTCTTCATTGCCGAATGAAAGCACGGTGTCTACGAGAAATGGTTGCGTGAACAGGCAAATGGGACCGCCGTTTTTCATGAGGCGCTCTTTCACGAGCATGAGCGTCAGCGTGTCTACCGGCACGCCGCCGTATTCTTCGGGCACGCCGAGCATTCCGAAGCCGTTTTCGGCGAGCGCTTGAGCGAATTCTGAAGGGAATCGGCCTTCGCAGTCGCATTGCGCTACGTATGCGGGAGTGCATTCCCTTTCCATAAGCTCATCGAGGTTTTCGAGCAGCAATTGCTGCTCATCGGTAAGGGTGAAATCCATTGCGTATCCTTTCGGAACATTTACATTCGGTTAGAAAATTAATTGCCCCAGCGTTCCCATGGCAATGGCGGCAGCAACGATGAATGCGACAACGGCCATCGTTGAGATGACGTATATGTCTTTTGCGCCGTCGAACCAATCGCGGTTCCCATGGAGCAACGCCGCGGTTGGGCCGCCCGAAGGCAGGAGCAGCGCCGCATTGCAGGCTATGCAGGTGACAACGGTGAGCATTGCGATATCGACGCCTGCCGCCGAGCCGAACGTACACAGCAGGGGAACCGTAATCACTCCTACGGTGATGTTCCCCATCACGTTTGTGAGGGCGACGATAAGTGCGAGGAAAGCAAGCGAAAACGCAATTTGGTTGTCAAGGCTTCCGAAGAGCAGGCTGAACCCTTGTTGGAAAATCGGCATGAGGCCGGCGTCGTTTGAGGTAAGCGCACTCGATAACGGAATTGCGCATGCTATAAGGATTAGACTTTCCCACGGAACACCGTCGCGTATGGCTAATCCTATGTCGACGAGCGACGATCCGTTCTTTGTTCGCACGATGGCGGCGAGTGCGAGAACTATTGCTGCGCAGCCGGCATTTCCTATGGATCCAAGCAGGCCTATAAGGCCTCCTGCATCGGGGAATGCGCCCGGCAGGAAAAGGACGGCGAAAAACAACGCGGCTATTACCAACACTTGTCGTTGTTCACGTGTGAGGGGCGTTTTCTTGGAAGGTCTTGTTTGTACGGAGGTGAGTCTGGTGACATCTGGCCGCAATATGAATTTCGCAAGAACCAAAAAGAGTGCCATGGCAAGTAGGCCTATAAGAACGTTCAGTGCCGTAAAGGCCAGATAGTTAATTTGGGGCAAGCCGAACGAATCGTAGAGGCCGAGGAGCGTGAAGGCCAGCACCTCAATCGGCCAGGCGGAATGCCCCATGCAACAGGCCAGCACGAGGCCGACAACCATCGCTTTGGGCCACGCATCTCCACGCCGAAATCCGCACAGCTCACATATGCTGGCAAGAACGCCCCATGAAATAAGAATTCCTGGCATGATGCTCGTAACAAATGCGGTGCAATACGCCATGAGCATGAGAGAAAACGATAACGCCCACGGTCCTCGTTTGCCGAGCTTCATCCCTAGGACTCGCGAAGCGATCCATTCCCCGAGCCCGAGTTGTTCCAAGATGCCCGCGAACGTCGCAAAAAATAAAACGAGCATGAATGTCTCGCCACCGAACCCCGATTGCATAACGCCAGCGACCGTCATGCCCGGAGCGAAGCCGAGCATGACGATGCCGAGAAGCGAGGTGCCCATTATTCCAAGCGAAATCCAACCGTAAATGCATCCGAGGAATACGCCAAGAACCTTGAAACCCGCTTCGGTGAAGCCAGGGGGAATGGGGGCGAGGTAGGGAATCAACATGAGCAGCAAAACTACCGCCGTATTGACGCAGCGTTTGATAACCGCTCCGTTCATGCCAACCTCCATCTCCCTAAAGGGCTAAAGCAAAATCGGCCCGAGTGTCGCACATGCAACTATGGCGATAGCAATCGTGACCAAGACAGTTGGGGCAGAGTATTTGTAGATGTCGCTTGCGCTGACCCATTCGCGATTACCATGCAGAAGACCCGCAAGTGGGCTTGCGCTTGGCAGAAAGAGTGCCGCATTCAAGACGACGCACATGGCGACGGTGAGAAGCGAGAGGTCGGCGCCGGTCGCTGCGCCGTAGACACAAACGATGGGCATAAGCATAAGGCCGTAAATCAGGTTGCCAAGAATCTGCGTGCCGATGGCGGCCACGATAAGGAGGATGACCGTGAACATGAATCCGCTAGCCGAGCCAAGAACGGGATCGAGCAGAACGGTGAGGCCTTCTTTCACGCCGTTGCCGGTTGTGGTGAGGGCGGTGGAGATAACCATGACGAATGCAAGCAGGATCAGCGTCTCCCAAGGCACGCCGGTCTTGATCGCTTTGGTGATGCTCGCATACTCAGAGCCGTCTTTCTTTCGCATGAATGAAAGGATGACAAGGATCAATACGGCGACGGCCGTTGAACCGAGTCGAGTGAAGAAGGCCTTAATGTCGCCTGCGGGCAGGAAGCTCGGAATGAAGAGAAATACGAACAATGCAACCAGGAATACGCACATCTGCTTTTGGTAGGTGGTGAAGACAATGTCTTTCCCAAGATCAACATTCGCGTTTTTCAGGGGAGCCACATCAACGCGGAAGCAGAATTTGCACAGTGCCCAGTAGCCGAGCATGATTAAAACGCTGAGCACGATGGCGAATACCGTGAAAGCCGCGTAATCGATGGAGGTGCCCGTCGCCGTATTCAAGCTTGCCATCATTTGCAGCGACAGCGGCTTGAACGGCAATGCGGAATTGCCGAGGCATGCCGCGAGTACGACGCCGATGACCATGACCTTGGGCCATTTGTCTTTATTGGTGTAACCGACAAGGCTGCAAATCGTATAAATGATGGCCCAGGGAATCAGGATGCCCGGAGAGCAGCTAATGAGCATGCCGATGAGATATGCCGCAACGAGAATCAGAAGCGAGAGTACCCAGGGGCGGCCGTTGGCGATTTTCATGGAAGTGAGCTTGTACGCGATGGTTTTCGACAGCCCGGATTCATTGAGTATCGCTGCAAAGATGAGCAGGAAAAACACGAAAAGGAACGTGTCGTTTCCAAAACCGTTCAGAAAAACCTTCGCTACCGTCGTCGTCGATGTAACAACACCGTCTTTTACCACGTCGAGATAGCTGGTAAATCCGAGAAGCACCATGCCTAGAAGACTGGGCCAAATGATGCCAACGGTCGACATGCCGTATACCACGCCAAGGAAAATGAAGACGGTTTCCATCCCCGATTGCGTGAGCGGCGATATCGGAGGGATAACAAAACCGGCAACCATGATCGCGATTGCTATCAGGCTATTGATGTAGTAGACGGCGTTTTTCTTCCCCGCTGCGTCTTTTGTTTTGGCTGCTGTCATTGCTGTGCCTTTCCGTCCTTGTGTTTGATGACGCCTTCTTGGTAGAGCGATTCGATCTCCCCTTCGCTCAACCCGAGTTCGAGCAAAATATCATCGTTGTCGGCCCCATACGCAGGTCCTCCCCTGAAGACCTCGCCGGGGTTATTTTTGAATGATGGGATGATGTTGATTCCGACGAAATCTTTTCCGTATTGAGGGTCATCCCAGGTCGTAATCGTCTTGCGTGCGCGGTATTGCGCGTTTTCCCGCATCATCTCGAACGTCATGATTATGCTGCAGGGCACCTTGATCTCGTTGAAAGCATCGTTGACCTCTGCTGCTGTGTGCGATTCGCAGAAATCTTTCACGGCTTCATATGCTTTTTGCGCTCGCGGCCCATCGGCTTTCTTGAAGCCGGCGTGGGGCCCTTGGAAATCGGGGTCGTCGCTCAATCCGAGCAACTCCTCGAGGCGTTTGCACACGGCGGCTCCTCCGATGCCGAGTGAAACGTAGTTGCCGTCAGAACATTTCATGACGTTCGGCATGATGGTCAGGGTGTTTCCGTATTCGCCCGTGCGTTCGGGTTGAGCGCCTCCATTGAGCGCGTCCACGAGGTAATTTCCCTGGATGCGGGCCATGACCTCGTATTGCGCAACGTCGATGCTGTCGCCTTCGCCGGTTTCATGGGCGCGGTAAAGCGCCATGGCTGCCGAATAGGCGGCGAACAACGCAGTAACGTAGTCGCAGGTGTAAGGCTTTACGGGCAAAGGCATATCGGGAGTGCCGTTAACGGCCATGAATCCGCCGAATGCCTGGCCGATAGTATCGAATGATCCTCTTGCGACATACTCGGGATCCCCTGTTTGTCCGTAGCCCGAAACATGCACAATAACGAGTTTTCGATTGATTTCCCACAGCGCGTCATCGCCGAGGCCCCATTTTTGCCAGGTGCCGCCCTTCGACGACTCGATAAGCACATCTGCTTGGGCGATGAGTTGTTTTAGAATGCCCTCCCCTTCAGGCGTGCGCACATTGAGCGCCATCGACCGCGTGTTGCGGTGTTCGACCGCCCAGGCTTTTCCCATGGTTCGAAACATATCCGGTGCAAGCGTGCTTTCAATCTGAATTACGTCGGCGCCTTGCTCTGCGAATAGAGTCGCCGCAACTGGTCCCGCGATGTTCGTTCCGACACATACGACTCTTACGCCCTGCATCGAACCGAAACGAGGGATCTCGGTAGATTTCATGAGCACTCACATCCTTTCTTTTTGTGTCCCTCTTGTGTTGCTCGGTCGTCAGATTCGGCATCCGACTCGGTAGCCTTGCTTCGTGGCATCGGCCATTCGGGCCGGTTGGGCGCAGTCTCCAACCATGTAGACTTCATTTACGATTCCTTCGAGCGATTTGCCGAGGTCGTCGTTTTTCTCGAAGCCGAGTGCGATAACGACCGATTTTGCGTCTATATGCTTTTCTTTCTCCCCTTCCTTCTCGATATTCACGCCCGTCTTATCAATCGATTTGACGGACGAAAGAACGCTCATTTCGACGTTTTTTGCTTTCTTGAAACTGGAAATCAGATGGAACTTGTCGCTGCTTCCAACATCCCAACCAATCTTTTTGTGGTCGTCGATGATGGTGATGCTTCGCCCGTGCTTCATCATTTCTTTGGCGAGCTCGCAGCCAGGCAAACCGCCTCCTATGATCGCTATGGATGAACGCAGCGGCCAATGCATGACGCCAAGGGCAAAGCGGGCTAGTTCTGGTGTGTAGAAGCGTTTGAGGAAAAGTGAACCGGCGCCATACATGAATTTATTGAGAATCCCTTCGCTTTGCGGGGGGCGACCGTTGACCATTTCGAGAATGGCGTGCGATTGGATGACATTTTTGCCCGTGGAACCTTCAACATCTAAGTTCATTGCGTTGCCTCCAACGGCAATGATCACGGCATCGGGGTGCAGTTTGGAGATTTCGCTAGCATCGACTTTCGTGTTGAGCCTCAGCTCGATTCCGTCTGTTTCCTTGAGGGTTTTTTCGATTCGATCGCTTATTCGCTTATAACTTGGGCTGAAGACCGAGCTGAGCACGACGGATCCGCCAACGCGGGGGCCTTGTTCGTAGAGGGTTACTTGATGGCCGCGCCTCGCGCACGTAATGGCGGCAGCGGCACCCGCCATGCCGGAGCCGACTACGGCTACATGCTTCTTGCTTTCTGCGGGCTTTGCGAAAACGGGCTCATCGAGTTCTTCTCCCAGATGGGGATTCACGCTGCAGTAATTCAACGGTAGGCCTCTGCCTAAAACATCATCAAGGCAGCGGCAGCATCCGACGCAACGATTGATGTCGCATTGTCTGCCTTGCATAACTTTGTTAGCGAATTCGGGATCGGCGATGTTGTAGCGCAGGCCTGCAATTACGTCGGCTTTGCCCTCCTCAAGGATTCGTTCCATGATTTCTGGGTCGGTTTCGCGGTACGCGGTGGCGACGGGCGCCTTTGCAACCGACTTGATTTTTTTTGAAACCCATGACCAATACCCATCAGGAACGTCTTTGATGGTGAGGGGAATCGATGTTTCGTGCCAGCCGATTGATAGGTTATGCAAATCGCAGCCCGCGTCATCGAGCATGCGAACGAAATCGAAGTACTCCTCGGGGTTTTCAACGCCGCCTTCCACGTACTCGACGGGCGACCATCGAACGGTCACGGTGTAATCGCGTCCGCAGGCTTCTTTGATTCCCCGTATGGTTTCTATGGTGAGACGGGCCCTGTTTTCCAGGGAGCCGCCGTATTGGTCGGTTCTATCGTTTGTCGCCTTCGACAAGAATCGGCTCATAATTCCGCCGACGCCGGCCATGACCTCCACGCCGTCGAATCCCGCTCGCTTTAGAAGCTTCGCGCAATTGACAATCTGGGCTTTGAAAATCTCGATGTCCTCGATTGTCATGCGGGCG
>CAVGRL010000068.1:0-7406 GCA_963631715.1 Bacteroidaceae bacterium | reverse complement strand
ACGCCGTATTCGTCGGCCTCGGGCGTGACGTATTTGGCGGCGGCGTTCGGCGAAGGCGCGGCCTCGGTTTTCTCGGTCGCGGCCGGCGCGCATGCCACCAGGCCCACGACCAGCGCAAACGATGCGACGTCCGCGCCCCACAGCGAGACTTTCGTCTTGGTGTTCTTCATTGGAATTCCCCCTTCCCTGTTCGGTATTCGGGAATGCGGGCCCTCCCAATCATTCCCTCTGCAGGGAAATATACGTTGGGAAGCGTACCCACCAAAAGGACGCTTCCCAACGTTTTTCTGGGGACGATTTGACGCGCCACCCCAAAGAGTCGACGTGTTGCAGAGCCTCAACAACACACCCTGGGCTTTAGGCCAAACGCAAGGCACGCGTTATCGCGGGAACCACTTCGTACATATCGCCCACGATTCCATAGTCTGCCGCACGGAAAATCGGCGCCTGGGCGTTTTTGTCGATGGCGACGATTATTTTCGAATCGCGAATGCCGAACACGTGCTGCATCTGTCCCGAAACGCCCATAGACAAATACAGGTCAGCCGCAATAGAAACGCCGGTGATGCCGATGTACTGAGACTTCGGCAGCCAACCCCTGTTTTCGGCAACATCGCGCGTGCAACCGATTGCGGCGCCAAGCTCCTCGGCGAGCTCCGTTGCCATGGCCATGTCTTCGGCTTTGTTCATCCCGAGGCCCACGCCGACCACACGCTTGGCCTTCGCCAAATCGACCTCTCCCCTCGCAATTTCGCCGACCTCGATAACCGAGACCCTGTCGTCTTGTTCAAGATCGAGCTCCACGATGGGCGCTTCGACATTGGCGGGAGGGAAAGCGCCCGGCGCAATGGAAGCCACGCCAAAGCCATCAATATGCTCAACGCTGACAGCAGATCCGCCGTATATGGTACGGCTCGCCGTCAAAGTGCTGCCTTCGAATGAAAGGGAGGCCACATCGGACAGCATCCCGCAATCGGCATATCCCGCGACCGCAGCTCCCAGCTCGCGGCCCGAGACCGTCGACCCGACGAGCAAGGCATCGATGCCTTTTTCGGCCATCACCGCCTCAAACTCCTTCGCGCACGATTCGGGGCGCTTGTCGCCAAACGAGACAACTGCCGCCTGCTCGCCCTGCGCAGCCACGCCAATCGCAATATCGTTCGCGAAGCGGGCATCGTCGCTGTATACGTATATCATTAGCCAATCACTCCTTCCTTGCGCAGGTCGTCAACGAGTTTGCGCGCCATCTCATCCGCATCGCCATCGATCAAGATATTCTTCCTGACCATCGAATATCCTTTGATTCCATCGACGCGAACTTTCGGAGCGGGTACCTCGACGTTCGGAATTGCTACGCATTCGCAAGGCTTCTTCTTGGCGGCCATGATTGCCTTCAATCCAGGAATGCGGGGCTCGCATATCTCCGGCAGAACCGAGATTACGGCCGGCGTCTTTACCTCAATGGTTTCGACAAAGCCCTCTCGAAGGCGCTTCACTGCAACCGAGCCGTCTTTGCATTCGGTGCCGATAGCCGAAGTGACGCAGGGCCAATCGAGAATGGCCGCGATGCGAGGTGCCATCTGGCGCGCAAATTGGTCGGACGACCCATCTGCGCACACAACGAGCTCAACGTCGTCCATCGTGACGATGCGACCTGCAAGCATGACCGCCGCAGCGCGTGAATCGATCTCTGCGGATTCGGCCAAGACACACGTTACGCAATCAAGCCCCCGGGAAAGGGCCTCCTTAGCGGATTTCTCGACCCCCTCGCCGCCAAGGGTAAGGCCCGCCGTCTCCGCGCCAAGGTCGCCCGCCACACGCACGGCGGCTTCAATCGCGTTTCTGTCGTAGTCGGATATCTTCATCTTCGCCCGGGAAACATCGACGTCGAGATCGTCCCCAATGCGAATATCGGACTCATCAATCACCCATTTATAGCAGGCAACAACTCGTGCCATATGGACAGTCTCCTTTCGTAAGCGTTGGTTTAAAGTGGGGCCGCCACTCACCACGAGTGGCGACCCCCAGAAATGCCCGAAAAACCTACATACCCATAAGCGCCGCCATGGACGAGTAATGAATCTCGTTCGTGATATCCATGTGCGTATAATTCAGCTGATCGCCCAGGTAATGCCATACCATGGGATCGTGGAAGCCGATGCCACCATGAAGCTTGATGCACTCGTAGGCTACGGGCACCAGCAGCTCGGACACCTGAACCTTGCACGCCTCGGCCGTCTGGCGCCAGCGCTCGCCCACCTGCTCGTCATGGGTGCGGTAGTATTCGTCATTGAGCACCGCGCAGTCATACACGAGAGCTTCCGCCATAATGATTTTCATTTTCAGCTCGGCGAGCTTTTGCGAAACGGCGCTCATGGCAGTAAGCGGCTTGAAATCGTGTGTGCGAGTCTTGCACCAATCGAGAGTCTTTTCATACAAGCCCTTCGCACATCCCAACGCTTCGGCAGAACAGCCGTCATAAACCTGGTAATACACATCGCCCGAGCCAACGCCGCATGTGCCGGTCATCTCGTCGGGGACGAATACGTCTTTGAACACCACGGTTCCACCATTGTTGCCGGCCTGGCCAATCTTGCTGTCGTTGGGCATGATCTCGTATCCGGGCATGCCCTTCTCGAAAAATCCGAACCGCGTGTTCCCCTCTTCATCGGGGCCGTAGGCATACAACACATCCGCCGCATGGTTTGTGGCATACAGGCGTGTCCCATTGCATACAT
Organism: Bacteroidaceae bacterium; assembly: GCA_963631715.1. Classification (GTDB taxonomy): domain Bacteria; phylum Actinomycetota; class Coriobacteriia; order Coriobacteriales; family Eggerthellaceae; genus Slackia. The sequence goes on along the minus strand of CAVGRL010000068.1, from coordinate 4,668 downwards.
AGCCGCCTTCGACCTTTTTGAAGAACAATTCCGACTCGGCGCCATTCGCCTGCCCAGTCGGCGGGGTCGCGCCCGAGCCCAACGCAGTTTTGCCTTCCAAGAGTCCCGACAAATATTTCTCGCGAATGGGGGCATCGACGAAATGCGATGCCGACACGAGCAGAATCTCGATGGACAGCGCAAAGCCCGGACACACCTTGGCTATTTCTTCGAAAATGATGCAGACTTCGACTTGGCCAAGCCCCAAGCCTCCCCATTCCTCTGGGTAATTTGCGCCGAGAATGCCCAGCTCGCCGGCCTTTTCGAGCAATTCAAGGGGATAGGTGTTGGTCTCCAATATCTGAGGGACGAGCGGCACGAGCTCTTTCTGCGCGAATTCGCGCACCGTCTGACGGAACAGCTCCTGCTCTTCAGTGAAAATCATCTTGGGTCCCCTTTCCTTAGTTCAGCTCGTCGGACAAATCGATCATGTGAGCGATGCTTTCAAGCAGAAATTCCGTCGTTTGATCCATAATCGCGCCAGCAACCGCATCGGCGAAATAGTGATAGATTCGCACATCGCTATACCCAAGGCCGCCATGCAGCTTCATGCATTCCCTCGTCACTTCGAACGCGACCGTCGGCACAAACGCTTTCGCCACCTGCGATTTCAGGTAAGCGTCTTGCAAAGTGTCAGCATCTTCGTAATCGGAACAGGCGTCGTAGATGAGCGAATTGCATGCGACAACGGAACACTTCAGCTTCGCGATGCGCTGCGCTTGCGCCTGAATGGATGCGACGGGCTTAAAGTCGAAAGTGCGCTGCTTCGCGTAGGAAATCGCCTGGTCAAGCGCACCCTCCATCGCTCCGAGGGCAATCGTCGCGCACTGCAGCCAAATGTTGTTGTAGAACTCGCCGCCTCCGACTTCTCCGTCGACGACCATATCGTCTGCAACGAAGACATCGTGGTACGTGCATGTTCCGCCGCCCGACCCCTTCATGCCAAATTTGACCTCGTGGGCATCGTGGTTGAAGCCCTCGGCGTCGCCGGGAATGGTGAAAATGCGCATGTGGCGCTCTTCGTCGAAGCAGAATACCTGATGGACGTCGACGTCTGCGGCGTTGGTCACGAAGAGCTTCGTGCCATTGAGGATATAGCCGCCATCAACCTTCTTCGCCATCACCGACCATTCCGAAGTGTTCGTGTGCCCCTCGGGCGCGGTTACGGCGCCGTCGAATACCTTGCGACCGCTCACGCAGTCGGCGAGATACGCCTCGCGAATCGCGGGGACGTCTTGGATGCCCGGCAGCCCTGGACCGACGCACATGAGGATGAGTCCCAGCGTGGGAGCGACTTTCGACAGCTCCTCGGTCACAAGGCAGAGTTCCTTCATGCCCAGCTCAAGACCGCCGTATTCCTTCTTCACCATAATCCCGAGAAAACCGAGCTCGCCCATACGCTTGTACAAATCGCGCGGTATGAAGCCCTCGTTCTCGATGATTTCCGCAATGCGCGGACGCACCTCGTTTTCGGCGAATTCGCGTGCCGTCTTCTGCAGCAAAAGCTGCTCTTCGGTGAATTTCATATCGTTTCCTCCTTTGTTTTCGATGCGCAACTTCAGACGCGCCAAGCTCGCGCGGCCCTAAGATTCCTTGACGCCTTTGCCCGCGTGGCGCACCAGCGGGAACACCGCGATTGCCGCGACGATGGCGAGCACAATGAATACGATGTATGCCGTGCCGTAACCGCCGCCCAGATCGTAGAAAAGGTTCAAAACGGTGGGAGCCAAGGCGATTCCCGCGTAAACGAACCCGCAAAGCGTTCCCATCTTGCGCGCGTAGTCTTTGCGCCCGAAGGCCTCCATCGTGGTGATGCCGGGGGCGATCATGCACATGTCGTATGCGGCGCCCACCAAAAGGGCCACTGCGAACACGACGATGACGGACGATGCGCCGGAAAGCAGCAACCCCATCGCGATGACGAGGAACCCAAAGCAAATGGCGTAAAGCCAAGCCGACCCAAGCTTGTCGAGGATGGCGCCGCCGACAATGAGGAAAACGGCCGAGGCGAGAAGCGCCGCAGAAAGCACCGTGCCCGAGAGGTCGGCAAAGCCGTAATCGGCGGCGATCAGCGGAAGATTCGCCATAATGGCATAGCCGACGACGCCGCACACGAGCATGATGGGCACCATGCCCCAAAAGCGAGGAGATTTGAGCATCTCGGAATAGCTGGGGCCGCCTTGCGGCTGCTCGCCAGATTCCTCGCCAGACTGGCTTGGTACCTCGTCGGCGTATAAAGGCGACACACCCAAATCAGACGGGTCGCCTTTATACAGAACGAAGCACAGCACAGTTGCCACCACGAACAGAACCGCGATGATCGCAAGCGTCATGCGCCAGCTCGCCGCTAAAATAAGCGCCGCGACGCCCGTAGCCGCGATAATTCCCATCACCGATCCACACGTCGAGGCTATCGACATGTACTTACCCTCGTTCTTTCGAAACCATGTGGTCACGACGGCATTCACGGCGTTGTTGTTCATGAGGGCGCACCCCGTCCCGAACAAAACGCCGGTCGCATAAAGCATCGCGACGTTTTGGGCGAAGGCGAACAAGGCGATTCCCGCAGTCGTGAGCGCGCCGCCAAGAAGGATGGCCTTCCTCATGCCGAGCTTTTGGATGATCAGGCCATAGAAGAACATGCTCACGACCGTATTGCATGCAGCGACCAGCGTTACCGTGAGCATGAACGCGGTTCGCGTGATGCCCCATTCCTCGGTAACGGGCGTCGCGAACAGCGACAGCGAGTTCCACCCGATACCAACGAACACGATGTTCATCACGCACACCGCAGCGAATGCCGTCATCGCGTATGATTTGCTCGATTCCTTTCCCATAGGTGTCCCCTTTCCTTGCTTCTCTGCGCGGCCCGAATGCGCTTTTCGAATCTTCCCGGGCAGATTCGGGGCAATTTCTTGCGACGCCCCAGGCCATGGCCGCATTATCCGAAGCGAGGCTTTAGCTCTCAATATCTAAAAAATTGATAGATTCCTATACCAGAATTGACAGTTTGACCTTTGCTTTCATCAGGCGTTTCGCCTATCTTTCATTTCAGGTATCAGAAAGGGCATTTCACCTATTTATTTATGAGAGTTGCCAGGAGGCGAATCATGGATATGCCGTTGTTTGCCCATGTAGCCCAATCGGAGGAATTTCGAGTCGCCCTCTCGCGCTGCATTGAAGAACCGCTTGCCTATGCCGATTTCAAAAAGCTGCCGATGCCACGAGGATGCGCCCATAATCAAATCTGGAACTTCATAATGACAATTCAGCGATGCAGCGGGCATGCCATCAAAATCAAGCCCTGGTTCACAGGAATGGAAAAGGACGAATGCTGGTATTTCCTCACCAAGGCGACCAAACGCGATTTATACGATCTCACCGACCTCGCTTCGCCCGACGCGCACATCAACCGCTTCCTCTTAGCACCAGGCGCCAACGATTCCGAATTGCTCGGCGACGTTTTCGAGGAGGTGTCGTCTCTCGCACGGCGGGATGGGCTGCACCTCAGCCAATCGGAGATTCGCGATGTATGGATGGGCATTACCGCCCCGAGAAACGACGAGGAACACACGATCGCCAACATCGCGGCCTCGTTTTATGCCCTGCCGCGCCTGGTCGAGCACAACCACTTCTCGCGAATGCTCATATCTGATATCTACGATATGGTCACTCGCAACGTGCATAACCTCGAGGCCACTCCGAAGAGGCACTTCGATACGCAGATGGCCATGCGGGCGCGCCTCGACGACGAGGATTACGCCAACGAGACCCTCGACGAGCTCGTTCGCATGGCGAAATCGGCCCATTCCATGCAAGAAACGATTATGACGGCCATTCTCATATCCGACTGCCTCTGGGATTTGGATTACGTGCCGACGCTTCGATGCCTTACGGAATTCCTGATACGGAGAGCATTCTTCCTCATGCAAAGGATGCCAGCACTGTCGTATGTTCCGTTTTCCAGCATGGATGAGCTAGGAACCAGGCCCTACAAGAACACCCACGAACAAGAGGCGCGCTACAACACGAGCGAGGGGCTTTGCAGCAGCTGGCTGTTCGCAGGCGGCATCAAGGCCTATTTGGAATCGGCGCGGCGAATACACCGGACGGTCCAAGACATTGAGACGCGGCAGAGGAACCTCGCGCAAAGGCTCGACGCCATCCCCAACTTGAACGCGCGCCAAAAGGCCTTCGCGAATGCGACGATGAGAAACCCCCGGCGAGGTTTCTCAATTCAAGACTATATGCGGGCCTACAGGGTCGCGTACGGCACCGCCTATTACGATTTGAAAGACCTCAGCCAGCGGGGATTGCTCGAGATGGAGAAGAAGGGTCGCTCTTTTGTTTTCAGGGGAAAATCGAGCGATAGATAGCCCGCCCAAATAGCCTCTGGTAATGGATGAAGACCCACAATTGACCGCGGCAAGATTTCGGGCATAGAAGCTCAGGGGATTTACACGGCTATGGACAACATTTCTGGCTCAGGCCTGGCACGCTCGAAGAAATTAAGGGTGGCAGACACGACTATCAAAGCAAAGAGGCGCTTCCCTGCGTTTCGCGGCAACGATTCTACAATCGTATCGCCATTCTGTTCGTGCCTTTAATTTCGCTGAATCCGAAATGCCG
>CAVGRL010000067.1:0-7676 GCA_963631715.1 Bacteroidaceae bacterium | reverse complement strand
CGAGGTCGCGCCGACGTTTCGCGTGTGGCTGGCCTTCGGCGTGGTGGCGCCGGTGGCGTTGGGGTTCGCGCTGCTGTTCGTGCAGGCACCCGCGCTGGTGGCCGTGGCGTTTGTCGTGTACCTGGTGGATATTTTCGTGTGGCAGAGCTTCTTCTTCCTGTGCGGTCGCGACGTGCAGTTCTTCCCGCAGTACCCTGAAGCGCCCATGAACCCGAACTATTTCTAAAAGCGTGCGCACGAGGCTTCGTTGGGAAAGGCGGCGAGGTCGATTGAGGTCGTTCCTTCTTGGATGTTCTTGCTGGGAGGCGCGTCAAGAGCCACCTCCCATGCAGCCTTTTTGGGCTTTTCTCGGGCGGCGCGCAAGTGTCGTACAATACGCATACGCAATCGGGCGGGCCGCTGGCGCGGCCCGTTTGCTTTCCCAGAAAGGAACTTGAACGTGAAGGCTTTGATTCCTGCCGCTGGCATGGGTACGCGTTTTCTTCCCGCGACGAAGGCCCAGCCCAAAGAGATGCTGCTCGTGGTCGATCGTCCGGTTATCCAATACGTGGTCGAAGAGGGCCTGGCGTCGGGCGCCGACGAGGTCGTCATCGTGAACAGCCGCGATAAGAAATCCATCGAGAAGCACTTCTCGCCCGACTCGGCGCTCGTCGCCACGCTGCGCGAGCGCGGCAAAGACGCCTACGCCGACGAAGTCGAGCGCGTGGGCAACCTCAATGTCTCCTATGCATACCAAGATGAGCCGCTGGGCTTGGGCCACGCGATTCACTGCGCGGCCGAGAAAACCGCCGGCGAGCCGTTCTTTGTGCTGCTCGGCGACGTGATCGTGCCCGACAACAACATCTGCCCGCGCATGCTGGAAGTCTCGCGCGCGCATGGCGGCGCGAGCGTCATCGCCGTGCTGCCCGTGCCCGACGAGCAGGTGCATCGCTTCGGCATCATCGACGGCGCGCCGGTCGAGGGCGAAGACGGCGTGTGGAAGGTGAACGGCCTGGTCGAAAAACCCACGCTCGAAGACGCCCCGTCGAACCTTTCGGTGTTCGGCCGCTATCTGCTCTCGCCGCGCGTCATGGAGCTGCTTGCTGACGCCAAGCCCACCGTGGGCGGCGAAATTCAGCTGACTGATGCGCTCGACGCGGTGCTCGCCGAGGAAGAGATGTACGCGGTCGTCATCTCGGAGGAAGACGGCTTCGACACCGGCACGGTGGAGACGTGGCTCGACACGAACAACAAGCTCTACGCCCGCAAGAACGGCTAACGCGCCCGGCGCATGCCATTGTGAATTCGGAAGGGGATGCCCATGGTTTCGGGCATCCCCTTTTTTTGCTGTCGCGGGGCGTTCCTGTCGAACTCCGCATACCCCGCCGGCCGCGATATCGGGCTCGTTTGAAAATTCTCGCCGCCGCTCTTTCACTTTAGTGTATAGTAGTGCCAACGCGAAAACGTTATCAAACCGATGAGACGGAAGGTAGGCGCAAGCGCACGACGAGCGAGCCTGGGGCGGTGTGAGCCAGGACGGAAGCGGGGCGTTGAATGGGCCGTCGAGGGCGCACCGAAAAGCGAAGCCGCAAGCTTTGCGCAGTAGGCTGCGACGTGTGGGCATACGTAAGTTGCCGGGGGCGTGAAGGCGCCTCGCAGAGTGCATGGCGCGAGCCGTGAATCAAGGTGGTACCGCGGGTTTCTTGCAAGCTCGTCCTTGGCTGTATAAGGCTGGGGACGGGCTTTTTTTCATGCCTTTCCTCGAAGAAGAAGGGAAGGCCCATGCATACGCAAGGCCGAAAAACCGCGCCCGCCGCGCCGTCGCTCGCCGAAGTGGAGGCGATTGCCGCCGAAGGCGAGTATCGCCGCGTTCCCATACGCCGCGAGCTCATGGCCGATTCATTCACGACAATAGAGGCCCTTCGTCGCGTGCGTGCGGCGTCGAACCACTGCTTCTTATTCGAAAGCGCCGAGGCCGATGCTCGGTGGGGGCGTTACAGCTTTCTGGGCTTTGCGCCATCGGTCGAAGTCACATGCGCCAACGGCGAGCTCACGATAACGCGCGGAGTCGAAACGGAGCAGCCGTCGGTAAAACGCGCCCAGGTAGATCACCCGGGCGAAGCGCTGCGCGAGATTTTGGCGCAACATGCCTGCCCGCAATTGCCCGGTTTTCCGCCGTTTACGGGCGGCCTGGTTGGCTATTTTTCGTACGACTACCTGAAATACGCAGAGCCTACGCTGCGCCGCGACGGCATGGCCCGCGAAGATTTCCTCGATTGCGATCTCATGCTTTTCGACAGGGTCATCTGCTTCGACTCGTATCGCCAGAAGGTTTCGCTCATCGCTTCGGTTGATGTTTCGTCGAGCGATATCGCGGGTGCATATGCCGCCGCGGTACTCGAACTCGACCGTATGCAAGAAATCCTCGAAAGCGGCCCGAAGCACGAATTCGCGCCGCTGCATTTGAAGCGCGAGCTTGCGCCGGTGTATAGCCCCGAGTGCTACGAGGGCATGGTGCGCACGGCCCAAGAGCATATCCGCGAGGGCGATATTTTCCAGGTGGTGCTTTCGAACCCCATTACGGCGCCCGCCGAGGGAAGCCTGCTTGATGTCTACCGCATGCTGCGCTGCACGAACCCGTCGCCCTATATGGCGTTCATGACGTCCGACGATATCGAAGTGGCTGCGGCGAGCCCCGAAACGCTTGCCAAGCTCACATCTGGCGTGATGTACACCTATCCGTTGGCGGGCACGCGCCCCCGAGGGAAGACTCCTGCCGAAGACGAGGAAAACGAGCGCGACTTGCTCGCCGATGAAAAAGAGCTCGCCGAGCACAATATGCTCGTCGACCTGGGGCGCAACGATATAGGCCGCGTGGCGCGTTTGGGCAGCGTGACGGTTGAGAGCTACCACGATGTGCTCCGCTTCAGCCATGTGATGCATATCGGCTCAACGGTGAGCGGGCAGCTCGCGGAAGATAAAGACGCCCTCGATGTGATTGATTCCATCTTGCCGGCCGGCACGCTGTCGGGCGCGCCGAAGCTGCGCGCGTGTCAGATTATTTCCGAACTAGAGGGCTCCAAGCGCGGCATCTACGGCGGCGCCATCGGCTACATCGATTTCTCGGGCAACCTCGACACGTGCATCGGCATCCGCTTGGCCTACAAGAAAAACGGCGAAGTGTGCGTGCAGTCGGGCGCGGGTATCGTGGCCGATTCGGTGCCCTCGAAGGAGTACGACGAATGCCAGAACAAGGCGCGCGCCGTCGTCGAGGCCATCAAGGCCGCGGAAGGGGGCCTGCGATGATCGTGCTCATCGACAATTACGACAGCTTTTCGTACAACCTCTACCAACTGCTGGGAGCCATCGAATCCGATATTCGCGTGGTGCGAAACGACTCGATGAGCGTTTCGGAACTCGCTGACATCCATCCTTCGGGCATCGTGCTTTCGCCGGGGCCGGGCCGTCCTGCCGATGCCGGCATATGCGAGCAGGTCGTTCGCGAGCTCACGGGAAAGATTCCCATTCTGGGTGTGTGCTTGGGGCACCAGGCCATTTGCGAGGCGCTCGGCGGTTCGGTGACGTATGCGGCCCAGCTGATGCACGGCAAGGCATCGGTGGTGGACGTCGAACCTGCATCGCGCCTGTTCGCGGGACTGCCTTCGCGGTTCAGCGTCGCCCGCTACCACTCGCTCGAGGCCGACGAGGCAAGCCTGCCCGAACGCTTGCGCGTGACGGCACGCACGGCTGACGCCGCGCGCGAGGTGATGGCCGTCGAATGCGCAGACGCGCCTACGTTCGGCGTTCAGTTTCATCCGGAATCGATCCTCACGCCCGACGGGGCGGCGATGGCGCGCAATTTCATCGAGATAACCAAGGCATAGAAAGGACCAACGATGATCAGGGAAGCAATCGAAAAAATCGTGATGAAGGGCGACCTCACCTACGACGAGGCGTACGCCGCGATGCGAGAAATCATGAGCGGTGAAACGTCTCCCACGCAAAACGCTGCGTTTTTGGCCGCCCTTTCCACGAAATCGACCAAAGCCGAAACTATCGACGAGATTTCGGGCTGCGCGGCGGCCATGCGCGAGCTGGCGACGCCGGTGCCGCACCCGGGCATCGAGACGCTTGAAATCGTGGGCACGGGCGGCGACAAGTCGAACACGTTCAATATCTCGACCACAGCCGCCATCGTGTGCGCGGCGGCGGGCGTGAAGGTGACCAAGCACGGCAACCGCGCGGCCAGCTCGAAGTGCGGCACCGCCGACTGCCTTGAGGCGCTCGGCGTGAATTTGGACCAATCGCCTGAAAAAGTCGTATCTGAACTGGGCGGATGTGGAATCGCATTTCTGTTCGCGCAGCGCTACCATGCGGCCATGAAATACGTGGGCCCCATTCGTAAAGAGCTCGGCATTCGCACCGTGTTCAATATCTTGGGCCCGATTACCAACCCCGCATGCCCCGAGTATTTCTTGCTGGGCGTGTACGACGAATATTTAGTGGGGCCCGTGGCGCGCGTGCTGGGCAACTTGGGCGCCAAGCGCGCGCTTGTGGTGTATGGCCGCGACCGCATGGACGAGATAAGCCTGTCGGCCGAAACCGCGGTATGCGAGCTTTCGGGCGGGCATGTCCATTCCTATGTCATTTCCCCTGAAGATTTCGGATTCGAGCGTTGCCAAAAAAGCGATTTGGAAGGCGGCGCGCCCGAGCAGAACGCGGCTATCGTGCGAAGCATTTTGGCCGGCGAGGAGCGTGGGCCCAAACGCGATGCCGTGCTTTTGAATGCCGGTGCGGCCTTGTATGCGGCAGGGGCGGTTGAATCCATTCCTGCAGGCATACAGCGCGCCCAAGAGGCAATTGACTCGGGTGCCGCTGCGGCGACGTTGCAGGCGTTTGTCGAAGAGAGCAACGCGTAATGGCCGCTGGCGAAAATATTCTGCAGAAGATCGCGGCCCGTACGCGCGAGAGGGTCGCGGACGAAAAGCGTGCCGTGCCACTTGACGAGATGGCTCACCGCGCGCGCTTGAAGGCCGCGGCTGAGCTTGCGACGTCTGAAGCGGGCGCCTTTGAATTTCCCTTCGAGCGCGCCTTGCGGGCGGGCGGCATGTCGTTTATTTGCGAAGTAAAGCGCGCTTCTCCATCGAAAGGCCTGATAAGCGAAGGGTTCGACCCCGTTTCAATCGCGCGCGAATATGAGGCGGCGGGCGCTGCGGCGATCAGCTGCCTTACCGAGCCGTTTTGGTTCCAGGGCTCAGATTCCTATTTGACCGCTATAGCGAGCGCCGTTGAAATCCCCGTGCTTCGCAAGGATTTCATCGTCGATGAGTACATGGTTTACCAGGCGAAGGTAATCGGCGCTTCCGCGGTGCTGCTCATCTGCGCGATTTTGAGCGACGAAGAGCTTGCGCGATTCGTGGCGCTCGCTCATGAACTGAGGCTTTCGGCGCTGGTCGAAGCCTATGAGCCCGCCGAGGTTCCGCGGGCCCTTGCGGCGGGCGCTCGAATCGTGGGTGTGAACAATCGCGATTTGCGCACCTTCGAAGTCGATTTCGGCCGAAGCATCGACTTGCGCCCCGCCGTGGGTGTCGAGCGCGTGTTCGTGTCGGAATCGGGCGTGTCGTCGCGCGCGGACGTGGCCCGGCTCGAGGCCGCGCACGTTGACGCGGTACTTATAGGCGAGGTGCTGATGCGCGCGCCCGACAAACGGGCGATGCTCGATGAGCTGCGTGGTGGTGCCGGTGGCGATGCTCTGACGGGCGTGATGCATCGCTCTTCGAAAAGCGAAGGGACTTCGCGCGTGCGCGTGAAGTTGTGCGGCCTTTCGCGCGACGAGGATATCGACGCCGTGCGTGCCGCCGCGCCCGATATGTGCGGCTTCGTGATCGACTTCCCGAAATCGCACAGGTCGGTTTCTCTGGCGCAAGCCGAAGATTTGGGAAAACGCCTGGCTGGAAGCGGGATTGAACGAGTGGGCGTGTTTGTCGACGAAGATATCGAAAGCATCGCTTCGCTCGTGGACGCTGGCGCCATCGACGCAGTTCAGCTGCATGGCAGCGAAGACGCGGCATATATAGGGCGGCTGAGGGGCGCAATCGGCCGCGGTGTTCGCATCATCCAGGCGTTTCGCGTAAGCGACGGGAGCAGTCTTGATGTCGCCGCTTCAAGCGTCGCCGATATGGTGTTGCTCGATAGCGGCCAAGGCTCAGGCCGCAGTTTCGACTGGTCGCTTTTGGCCCCAGGCTCGCCCCGCCGCCCGAGACGGCCATTTATATTGGCGGGGGGTCTTGCTCCCGAAAACGTTGCGGACGCGATAAGGATCGCTCGTCCGTGGGGCGTGGATATGAGCTCGGGCATCGAGACGAGCGCCGTGAAAGATCCAGAGAAGATGAACCGTGCGGTCGCATGCGTGCGAGCCGCTGAACAGGAAGGAAACCAATGAGCAATTCGCCAGACTCCCGTGGGCGCTTCGGCATCCATGGCGGCCAATACATCCCCGAGACGCTGATGAACGCGGTCATCGAACTTGAGCAGGCCTACGACCACTACAAAGACGACCCGCAGTTCGTGGCCGAGCTTTCGGACCTCTTCAATGATTACGTGGGCCGCCCCAGCCGCTTGTACTACGCCGCGAACATGACGCGCGATTTGGGCGGCGCGAAGATCTATTTGAAGCGCGAGGACCTCAACCATGGTGGCGCACACAAGATCAACAATGCGCTTGGTCAGGCGCTTCTTGCCAAGAAGATGGGCAAAACACGCCTGATCGCCGAAACGGGCGCAGGCCAGCACGGCGTTGCCACGGCTACGGCAGCCGCCCTTCTGGGCATGGAGTGCCGCGTGTACATGGGTACCGAAGACATGGAGCGCCAGGCGCTCAATGTGTACCGCATGCGCCTTATGGGAAGCGAAGTGGTGGGCGTGTCGGCGGGCACGGGCACGTTGAAAGACGCTGTGTCGGAAACCTTCCGCGAATGGACTAACCGCATCGACGACACGCATTATTGCCTGGGGTCGGTCATGGGGCCGCATCCGTTTCCCACGATGGTGCGCGACTTTCAGGCCGTGATTTCCCGCGAGGCGCGCGCCCAAATGCTTGAGGCCGAAGGCAAGTTGCCCGACGCGGTGCTCGCATGCGTGGGCGGCGGGTCGAATGCCATCGGGAGCTTCTACCATTTCATTGGCGATGAGGGCGTTCGCCTCATAGGTTGCGAGGCGGCGGGCCGCGGCGTGGATACGTGGGAGACGGCGGCTACCATGGCCACCGGCAAGCTTGGCATTTTCCATGGCATGAAGAGCTATTTCTGCCAAGACGAATACGGCCAGATCGCGCCGGTGTACAGCATTTCCGCTGGGCTCGACTACCCAGGCGTTGGCCCCGAGCACGCGATGCTCAAAGACGAGGGGCGCGCTGAATACGTGCCCGTGACTGACGACGAGGCCGTGGAGGCATTCGAATACCTGAGCCGTACCGAGGGGATCATTCCCGCCATCGAGAGTGCGCATGCCATCGCCCATGCCATGAAACTCGCGCCGACCATGGGCAAAGACCAAATCGTTCTTATTACGCTTTCGGGCCGCGGCGACAAAGATGTGGCCGCTATCGCCCGCTACCGGGGAGAGGATCTTCATGACTAGCATAGCTTCAGCCTTCACCGCCGCCGACGGCTCGCGCAAAAAGGCGTTCATCCCATTCA
>CAVGRL010000066.1:0-8116 GCA_963631715.1 Bacteroidaceae bacterium | reverse complement strand
CTTTTAGCTTCATGCAGCCATTGAACATCCAGGATGCGTCTGCAGCGTTGGAGAAGTCAACGCCTGATAGATCCAGGGAAGCCAACGATTCGCATCCGTACAATCTGTAGCTGTAGTTGCCATAACCGGAGCCGAACATGCTGTTCGCGTTCGAGATTGACATCCCCGAAATTGGCATCTGTAGGTTTTTCAATGACGTGCAACCTTGGAACATGCGGGCGGCATTGGCCGTTTTGTGAAATTCGACATCCGACAAATCAAGGGATTCGAGCAACTCGCAGCCACAGAACATATCGCTTATATTCGCTACAGCTGAAAAGTTAGCGCTTGAGAGGTTTATGTAGCTCAACTGCGCGCATCCGACGAACATTCCGGATGCGTCTGTGGCACTGGAGAAATCGATTCCTTCCAAATCAAGCGATGCAAGTGATTGACATTCGGCGAACATGTCTCGTACGCTGGTGGATCCGGAGAAGTCAACGCCCGACAACTCGACCGATTCGAGCGACTCGCAGCTACGTCGGAATTCTTTGCCGTCGTCGTAGGTGCTAATGTAGCCGAACATATTTTGCGCGTTCGAGATGGCTGTTCCAGACGAGGGGAACACAACCCTCTTGAGCGCCGAACACCCAGCGAACATGGACAAGGCATTGACGGCGCCGAACTTTACCTCGGATAGGTCCAGTAAGGTCAGTGACGTGCATCCTGCGAACATGTATGCAGCGGATGTGGCGTTTGAGAGGTTGAGCGGCGATAAATCGAGAGATTCAAGTGATGTGCATGCATCGTAGTTTTCTCTGCTCAAATAGGTAGGCCCAAACATCCCAGTAGCATTAGAAATGGACATGCCAGAAGCCGGAAGCGTGAGTTGCGTTAAAGCTACGCAGCCGCTAAACATGTTTGATGCGTCGATGTTGTCGCTAAAGTGCATCGAGGAGAGGTCGATAGACGCCATGGAACTACAACCTGCAAACATGCCATAAGCTCCGCTCAAGGTGCAGGGTTCAAGACACGACAAATCGACAGAAGAAAGAGATGTGCATCCGCGAAACATTTCGTCAACGTTAACTTTGTTGCTAAATTTTACTTTAGACATATAGATCGACGTTAAGGCCGAGCACCCACTGAATTCAATGCTGCACGATTGTCCCGCTGATAGGTCGAGCCCTGTAAGGTCAACCGACTCTAGAGAGGCGCAATCCGAGAAAAGAAAGTAGGCGCGGTCGGTTTTGGAGCAAGCAATGCTGCCCTCGATCTTGAAGCTTGTTGCATTGGGGCATATTCGCTTGAGATTGAAATATTCATAGGGGTTATCTTCGTTCCAATACCCGTACGAATTGAACGTTGCCGAGGGCTCTCCTCCAAGGGGTCGAAGGGTAAAACAGCCGTCGTCGCTAACGTTCCATTCCAAAGTGCGCCACTGGGTCCAGCCGTCGGAAACTGTCGTTGTGGAATTGGAAGCCAAAGCAGTGTCGATTTCGGCCGCACTTGGCATGGGTATCGTTCGAGAGTCTTCTTGAAAAGGATCACTGACTTCATAGGAATCCTCGGATGATTCTTGCGTGTACCCCGTGTTTGTGCTGGGGGAATCCTCGTAGGAGGTTTCTAGAATTGCCGCACTCTCGTTCGTAGCGTTTAGATTCGGCTCAGACGCGGAAGGTGCTTGATCGCCATTTGAAGCATTGGCATACGCTATTAATGGGGTTAACGAGAAAGCTAAGGAAATCGACAGCGCGCAGCAAAGACCAACACGAGCGAATTTACGAATAACCATCCCTATCACCTCGAAATATAGAAAACAACCCTTCTTGGTGAGAATAGCACCGACGCGCTATCATTTTTTGCGCAAAAATCCAAGCCAATTGTCTGTTATTTTGTGGGGCGTGAGGAAATCTCCATCGGTCGATTGTGCTGCGAGTGTTCGGCCGACAATGAAAATCAATCGGGCTCTGGTCGAATTCGTGCCATATTTAGTCGATGGAAACGCATGGTGTCGCTGACGGTCGTTTCGCCAACTATATTTTGACGCATCGGTATACGTTGTTTTGCCCTAAAATCGAGCTATGGTTAGATGTGTTAGAAAACTCGGTTCCCTGTTCGTAGCTCTGGCGCTAATTCTGGGCTTGACTCCCATTATGCCCAGCAAGGCCGAGGCTCAAGAAGCTGAAGTCGTTGCTGTTCTCGCCGAGATTAGTGGTGCCGAATTCGGTGATTCGGACGTAATCGTCAAATTCAATGATGATATCGATAGTGCTGTCGTTGAGGAGACCCTCAACGAAACGCGAACGGTTAAAGGTAAAAGCGAGTCGGAACCAGATGAAATTGCCGAAAATACGGCGGTTGTTAAAATTGCGGATAGCGTAAGCGTCGCCGAAGCGATTGCAGATTTAAGGAACAATCCGAACGTTGAGTACGTCGAGCCAGATTATGTCGTAACGCTTGATGACGCGATGCCATCGCCTTCAAACGAAGCGGTCAACGACCCTCTTTTGTCGGATCAGTGGTATGTAACAGATTCTGCTTCGCGCGTGCAAAGTGCCTGGAGTCTTGCTAAATGCAATCATGAGGTGACCGTTGCGTTTGTCGATTCGGGCTGCACCTCGAGTCAGACTGACCTTAAAAACAATGTTATTTACGGGATCAATTTCACGACAGAGGATTCAGCCGATTATTCGGACAGCTACGGGCATGGAACAGCCGTCGCGGGCGTCATCTCGGCGGAATCGAACAACGGCTATCTGTACAGCGGGGTTTCCTACAATGCAAACCTTGTTGCAGTGAAGGTTTTTGAAGGCAAGAAAGCTTCTCTGTCCACCGTTGTGAAGGGAATCAATTGGGTCACCCAAAACAAAGAAGCTTACGGCATCTCCATTTTAAACATGAGTTTCGGGACTGATGAGCCAAGCGCGTCTTTGGAGGATGCGATAAACTCGGCCTCAGACGCTGGCATTCTTTGTGTTTGTGCCTCGGGGAACGACAGCAGTTCATCCTCGCTTGCCAACGTCAAATACCCTGCTGCGTACTCTTCGACTATAGCGGTCGGCGCAATTGACGCAAGCCATAATAGAAGCTACTTTTCAAATGGTGGGAGCGCGCTTGATGTCGTTGCCCCGGGCTCCAACATCAACACTTTGAGCAATAACGGTGATGATTGCACGGCGAACAAGAGCGGCACGTCATTTTCGACGCCCTTCACGTCGGGGATTGCCGCGCTGTGCAAAGCGATGAACCCCGACGCCACAACGGCTCAGCTAACAAGCTATCTAACCGATACGGCGATCGATTTGGGTGTTACCGGAAAAGACGACTACTATGGCTATGGGCAGGTCGACGCCTATGCCGCCGTTCTTGCGGCCTGGAAAGATGCGCCTGCGGGCGCAACAGAACCCGACTCAGACGATCCCTCGAAGGTTCAAAAGTACTCTATTTTCTCGCCCAAAGACGATACCTCTCTTGATGCTTTTAAAGCTCGCGTTTGGAATGCTCTGTTGAACAGGGAAAACAATGTCGACGTTTTGGATTTTGGGATAAAAGCTAGCGACATTACCTACGAAAACACATACGGCGCGACGCTTACGGAAGCGACCGCGTTAGCCGCAATGACTAGGAGTCACCCCCTATTTTCAACCCTTTGCGTGGATTGGTCGTCGTTTAGCTTCGAAGAGGTAGAGGACGGGACGATTTCGACGGTTGTCATAGCCGGCTATTTATCAACATGGACCGACGACCTTATTGATTCGTTTATGGCGAACTACAACGAGTTTTACTCAAATGCACCAATCGATGGCACCGATATCCAAAAAGCAGGTTACGTGCACGATTGGATTTGCTCGCATACCACCTATAGTCAACAAACGCAGTACCTTCCCGATTTCGCAATTGGCTGCATTAGAAATGGTAAAGCACTGTGCGCGGGCTATGCCTATGCCTACCAATTCCTTTGCCAGCAACTAGGCATGGAGTGCAACTACGTCACAGGGACAACGAAATCGGGCGGAGCACATGCATGGAATAAGATTCGGGTTGAAGGTCGATGGTTCCTCGTTGATTCTTGCTGGGACGGAAGTTTCACAAGCGCGACGAATCCAAATAATTTCTCGCACAACTACTTTCTGGTTAACGATGAAGAATTCAAGACCGCGGGTGACGGGGGCCATGCTGGCGACACAAACGTTTTGGGCGACGACCCGGCAAACGACACATACTATTTTGCCAATAAGTTTTGGAGTGGAATAACCGGTCCGATAGCCCAAAGCGATTACGCTGAAGACGCGAAACTCAGCGCTAAGACGTACACGGTTTCGTATGAAACGAATGGCGGTAGCCAGTTAACGGCGCAAACAGTCACCAAGGGCGACACAGCGCAACGGCCCGATGATCCCACGAAAATAGGCTACGCGTTCGATGGCTGGTTTACCGATGCCGGCTTAACGAATAGCTTCGATTTCAACGCGGCCATCACGGCGAATATGGTTTTGTATGCGAAATGGAGCCGTGCAGCAAACAATGTCACGAGACTTGCTGGCAACGATTGTTACGGAACGAACTGGGCAACCATGACGTGTGACTACAATCCAAACAATCCGCCATCTGGGGTTATCGTTTGTACCACAAGCCACTACATCGATGCTCTTAGCGCTGCAGCTCTTTCCGGTTTGTTGAATTATCCGATTTTGTTGGTAAACGGAAGCAGCGGCTTTTTGAATTCGGAAGCGGACCAATCAATGAATGCCATCACGGGTAATGGTTCGCGAAAAATCGATGTGATTATCCTCGGCGGCACGGCTGCTGTATCTGTTGGCGTTGAATCTCAATTGGAAGCTTACGATTCTAATTCCAATTGCACGAGAATCTGGGGAGCTAGCGGCTATGATACGAATCTAGAAGTCTATAAGTACGGCGAAAATCTCGGTGGCTGGAATAAAGAGGTCGTACTTGTTGCCACGGGCGGTGGTTACCATGATGCGCTTGGCTCGGGTAGTTTCGCCTCTGCGAAAAAAGCATTCATCTTCATTGCAAACCCCGAGTCGGAAAATCGGGAATTGATTTCTGCTGTAGCGAGTCGTAGTAATTCTCAGACGGTCATCTTGGGTGGAACTGCGGCTGTTTCTCAATCGCTAGAGGACTCGATCAGGGCCAATTGTTCGAATGTTCAGCGCATTGGGGGCGCAGACTGTTTTGGCACTAACATCGCCTTTGTAAGCTATGCGCTCAATAGTGGCATGTCGCTTGTCGGAGCCGGATTCAGCACGAATTTGGGTTACTACGACGCATTGGGCTCATCGCACGTTCTGGGCAAGAATAACGCGGTCATGTTCCTGGTTTCGATGGATGAGAGCCATAACCAGGCGGTCTATCAAACAGTCAGAAGCTACGGCGATGGCTATATTGGAGAAGGGTTTATCTTCGGCGGAAACGCCGTCGTCACCGTCGACTTCGAAAAGAATGTGAACGGTCTTTAAGTAGCCGCAGCCGTACGTTGACCTCGATTTTCTGCTAAATGCTGATATAAAGGTACCAGCCGACCCATTGAGACGGGATTGCAGGCCTTTCTTAGGCTCGGATGCGCTTACCGTGCTTACCCGTTTCCGTGTTTTGACTCCTGTCTTCTTTCGACTTTAAAGAACGCTAGAAATAACAGTGGCGTTGCAAGTACGAGCGGGTAAATATATCTAAATAGGCAAACCGGCGCCAAGAACAGCGTAACGATGAGACCGCCAATCAGATAGAACATGGGATATAAGTCGCATCGCTTCGAATATTTGCACGCAACAAGGCAAACGGCGAACAGCAAAAAATAAAAGCCACTTTTCAGCGTTATGGATATTGGCGACTTGGACCATTCTCCGTCGTAAATATATGCGCTTATTGCTTCATCTGCCCCAGGAAATAAGCTAGCGCGTGGGATGTCGATATATCGAACATCCCACTTCGACATAGATGTCGTGTCGTATTCGATATATGGATGGTACATTCTCGAGTCGGGATATAGCTTGCTTGGATACCAAAAGCCCAGCGAGTTCATCGCGAACGCCTCTAAGTAAGCTTTTGGCGCCTTAAGACCGATGCATGCCCACAACTGCAAGCAGCGAACGGGGTTTTGTTTGATGTAGCTTTCGTCCAACTTCAGCTTAGCTGTGTCGGAAATCTCGCTTTCCGCCCAATACCAAGACGTATCGTCGGGGGCATAGGTGGATTCCTCGCCATTGAGCATCAGTTGAATTGTTGCGGTATCGTCTTCCGTGAAGTCGCCCCGATTCGTTTCGAGCGAGCGGGAAATTTGCTGTGCCGGAATCGATAACATCTCTCGAACGTTATGGCCAGATGGCGAAATTCCTACTGCAGAGAAAACCGGGCCATTGATTATCAAAAAAAGGAACGCAGGCAGCGCTATTACCCCAAAAGTTTTCCAACCGTGTTTCCTTATAGTAAGCGGAATGGAAAGCACAAGGCCGACTGCAAGCGCGTAAAGACCATTGTTGCGCATGAGTAAGTATAGGACGGAGAAGGCAACGTAAGGCAAGGCGTCTTTAACGGTCGCTGATTCGCCGGCAGCAAGCTTTTTGCCAAGTTTCACGAGCTCAATAAGAGCAGCAAGGAAAAAAGCCCCGAACAAAACGTCCTGCGAGGACGAAACCCTAAGAATCAGTCCAAACGGAAAAAGCGAAAAGAAAGCGAGCGTGATAACCCAGGCGACTTTGCTTCTCGTTTTAGCTGCGATGAAGTTCAAACATCTATAAAGGATAGCGATGTTAACGAGGGCCTGAAGAAACATGGCCACGGCGAAGCATGCCTGAACTGCGCCAAGCTTTTCCCCAATGGAAGCAAAGACACCGAGGTAAAGGGTATAAGCCGCAGACCACCGTGTTGTGATGGGCACCGTTTCGTTGGTGAATTGCAAAATATGGATACCGGCGTCGTATCCATACATTCCAGGATACATGATGAAAAATACCGCTATTTGCGGCATAAGCATGCAAATGACACTGATCGCTTTATGCTGTGCGGCTAACTGGAACCTGCTCTGCTTCAGTGCCTTGTCGCCGAATCTTAAGTTCTTCTTGAAGGCAATTCCGGAAGAACTGGTCGATTTCCCGGAGTTTTCGCCGGTATTTCTTCGTAGGCAGAAATGGAGTACGACCCCCCCCGGAATGGCGGCAAGAACTCCAAAACCGACAATCATCGCCCATGTTAGAGTGCGCCAATCGATGGCGGAATTGGTCTCGAGTTGTTTTCCAAGAACAAAGGTGGCACTGCAGTAGAACCCGATAATAAGGGCCCCGAGTACTAATTGAGCTGGTCTTTCGATGGATTTAAAAATTACTTCTACTTTCTAAATCGCGTTTTCCGAATTATCGAACGGATGTTGTCGTGTGCGGCTCAGGCTGCCGCACTAATCCATATCGGCGAGGGCTGCGCTTTTGAAGAGCGCTATTTCTTTATCGACAGTTTGTGATCGCGCGCATTGGGCGTGCACCTTTTCACGACAGGCAACGGCGCACTCCTTGTAGTAGCGCGGTTTTTTGACGAGTTTTTCGATAGCGTCGGCATATGCGACCGGGTTTTCAACCTCGCACAAAAGGCCTTTGTCATTCGGAAGGAAATAGTTTGCCGCGTCGATGTTTGAAGAGACAACGGGCATGCCCGTCATCGCTGCTTCGCACATTGCAACGCCCTGAGAATCGAAACGCGTTGCAAATAATGCGATTCCGTGGCGCTCGAAGGTGTTTTTTAGCTCCGTTTGCGTAAGGAATCCATTGTGCAAATGGACGTTTTCGAACCCTTTGACTGGTTGCGTAAGCTCTTCAAACATGGCTCCGTGGCCGTAGATGTCGAATTGCATATGCCTAAAGCAGGGACGTCTGCTTAGCTCGACTATCGTGGCAACGTCGATATCGATGGCGTAAGTGTTGCAGTTTTTGAAGGGGCGAACGATTACCACGCTTCGCCTTTTGCTCCCCCAACGCAGTTTTTTCTTGAATACCGTCTCGTCAACAAGGTTAGGGATGATATGCGCTCTGCTGAACTTAATGCCAATGAGTTCTTCGCTTCTGTTCTTCAAGGTTTCTGAAACGAATACCCACTCAACATTTTCCTGCTTGTTGAGATCTTTGAT
>CAVGRL010000065.1:0-8336 GCA_963631715.1 Bacteroidaceae bacterium | reverse complement strand
CGCACCCGCAGCACGCGTCGCCTAGCCCGACAATCTCAGGAAGCTTCCTCTCCATCAGCAATCCCCTAACGCCTAATTGGCAGTTTCCTGGACACGGCAGCCTTCTCGCCGTCGTCGAGCACGAACAGCCACATCGCCCCGGCGAAGACGGCGGTGTACGCAAGGCCCCAAACGCAGAAGCCGAGCCAATTTCCAACGGGAATGAAGTGCGCAACGCCCAGTCCAACCGCGACCACGCATGCCGATGCAATGATCACCGGCAGGTTCCTCTTCCAGAAGAAGCCCATATCCAAACCGATGCGGTTCTGGTAGTACCAGTTCATGAACAGCCCGTTGCCCAAGGCGATGCTCACGATGTAGGCCAAAGCAGGTGCCCAGTAGCCCAGGTAAGGGGAGGCCAACCAAGTGAAAAGGACGTTCATGCCGGCCATGATCAGATAAACAACCGAGCGCGCCTTATGCTTGTTCTTGGCGCGCTGGATCTCGATTCCCGTGTTCTGGCACAGGGGCACGCCAACGGGTAAGGTCATGGCGCAAATAAGGTAGTAGGCGTCCAGGAACCCCTCGCCCGCCCATTTGGTTATGAAGAACTTGCCCAAGAGCACGAAGCCGCAGTAAACCCAGCAGAACAGGAACATCTGGTAGCGCCCCACGCGCGTCATCAGCCTCGTCAGCTCGTCATTGTCATCCGAGGTCGCCACGATGCGGTTGATCTTCGGCACAAAAACGCTCGACATGGTCGTAGATAGGGAATAGAAGACTTGTCGTATCTGTATCGAAACGGCGAATATGGAAACGGTCACCGCGCTGGTCAGAGCACCGAGCATCATGTTAGGCACGCTCTGGTTCACCAGATCACAAATCTGATTAGCGAAAATCCAAGCGGAGAACGCAGCGATAGCCTTGAAGAGCTCGCCATCGAATCTCCTCAGGCTAAACCTCATCCCCAACTTCATGATCGCAAAGCGCGCATTCAACAAGAGCAGCGTGACGTTAACCGTCAGCTGCGCCAAGGCAACGCCGACGGCGCCCATGCCAAGATTCAACAGCGCGAAAGCGATGCAAGGAGTGGCTAGGGTGGTGAACATCTGCCTGGTCTGCTGGAACTTGAACTGCTCGTGCGCGAGAATGTAGGCGTCAAACACGGTGGAGAACAGCGTACAGGCCACCGAGAACGCCATGATCGCCATGAGCCGCCCCGCGAGCCCAACCTGCTCGGGCGTAAAGCTGCCCGAGAAGAACGTCTCGACGTTCGCGGCAAAGAGCAGGCCAAGCGCCAGAGCGACCGCGCAGACACCAACGTAAAGCACGAGATACATGCCGTTGAGGGCCTTGATGTCCTCCTCGGTGCCGTGAGCCTTCTTCTGCGTGTAGAAGCGGATATACGCCTCGGAGAAGCCAAACGTCAGCAACGACAGCGAGAACACGAACGAGTTTGACGTTTGGAACACGCCGTAGTCCGCCTGGCCCACGAACGCCAGGAGCATCGGCGTGTAGACCAGGTTGACCAGGTTCTTTACAACGATATTTGCGTACCCAAGGATCGCTCCCGCCTTGCGCTGGCTAGCCACGGGCAACACTCCCCAGCGCCGCCTTCAGCCAAGCAAGCGAATCGTCGCGCAGGGCCGCCAAACGAGAGTCAACGTCGGCCCAATCGGTGCCGTAAATCGCGTCGGGCCCAAAGGCCGCCTCAGACGAGCGGTGCCCCTCAAGTCCGAACGCCGAGCAAAGCGTATCGAAACGGGAAGACATATCGGCGTTACTGCACACGCGCTCGAAAATGGCGAGAGGCTTATGGTGCAGTAGCGCAAACACGCTCGCATGGAACGAGTCGGTGCACACGAGCTCGCTGTTGGCGACAAGCCAAACGAACTCGGAAGGGCCTATCGACAAGGACTCATCCATGACATCAACGATACCGAGACCTCGGGCTTCGGCAAGTTCCTCGATCCTCTTGCCGTTCACATCGTTGCCCAGGACATACTTGAACACGAAAGGCTTCGAGCAGTCGACGGTCTTGGGCCTCTTCGCGACCTTGGCCCACGCCTCGGCATCCAAAAGCAGGGTCGGATCAAGCACGACGGGAACATCCCGGCCCGTCAATTCACGTACGATGCGAGCTCCAGCGGCCTCGCGCATAGCAATATACTCAATGCCATTGAGAAGAGCGGCAGTTTCCTCTTGGCCCGAGACGATCTTGTCGACACCAAAGCTTGCCGCGTAAGCGACTTTCTTCTCGACAGAAATCATCGGAAGATAATCAAGGTCGCTATTGAAATCGAAGTCTGGGTTCCAAACCTGGTCCGAGCCGATCACGAAGCAGTCGTACGCGTCGCTCAGACTGGGGGACACGTACTCGGCAGAGACGGTCATCTTGGAAAACGAGACATTGCTCTTATCGAAAGACTTAAATGCCGCGACCTTATCGCCACGGTGCTTAACAACAAGTCCAGCTGCTCGCTTAACGGTTAGCAAGCTGCTTTTCACAGAACCCCTGAGGCCAGGTTCTCTCTTAAGGGACTCGACGCTATGCCCAAGTCCCTCCAGAACCGTCTGCAACGCATAGTTCTGCAGACGGTTCCCGTAGTTGTCGCTTTGAATAGTCAATATCGCAATTCTCACTATTACCCCATCCATTTGCATTGCCAGAAAACCGAAGCAGCAGGCAACCTTTCATTGATATAGCGATACATGAAGCATGCATATTCGGTCTGGAAAGGAAAGTATAAGAGGTCTGATGCCCACTCAGCGCGATTGCGCGACAACAATACCTACTCGCCCCTCAAAACCATTTCCTCAATTGCCTTAATAATTTGCGCATCTTCCTTGCAGTCGAACTTCCTCGCAAACATAAGAGGAGAATCTCTCAGCATGTCAAAATCATCATATATAAATATGTGGGGCGAGGACCCGTTACCGCGGCTCCAGTCAATTAATCGCTGAATCGCGCCTTCGTTCTTCTCGCCAAGCTGGCAGTAAACTCTATCTCTAAAAGGAGAGTTCCAAAGCAAGGTCTGCAAAAACACCTCGTCGGCAGTAAAGGAGTATCGAAACTTCTTCTCTACCCAGGCGCCCTTGGAAACAATATACCGAGCAAAGTCATCACTGATGGAGAACCAGTTATCGCCCTTGCGGTATATACAGCCTTCGTCGCGAAACATAAACCTTTGCGCTAGTTTCGATAAACGCAAATCGAGCCTCAGAAGCCTTTGTTGCGAGCGATCGGTAGCGAATCTATTCCAGAGCCAATGCCCATGAACGCGTTCGCGGGCCTCGACTGGGGGGTAATCATACCGAACGAATTCAGTTCCCACATACTGATCAAAAAACCCATGAATCTGGTCCTGGGTCTTAATCGGCAAATCCTCACCGCTCAGTAGATGGTAAAAAGCGTAATGCCCCTTTCCGGTCGCATATCTAAGTAAGCCAAGTTCACATTCAATCTGTGAATAGCATCCCCAGACAACGTCTATCCGCGGGACAACATAAAGGGCCGCCCTGCTGACGAGCGACCCCATCATCAGCTCATCCCATTCGGAATTCTTAGCATCCATATGCACAAATATGTCATTACGCGAGTCATCCAGCAACCGCAAGAGCGTACGGAACGTCAGGTCGTCCTTATGGGCCATAATCAGATAGGCGTGTTTGCCCTCGCTCGAAACTTGTTCTCGTTCACACACAAATACCACTCCGATCTGACATCACTCTTTGAATATGCCTAGTGACATTTTTATGAGAAGGAATCCCTCGGCCAACACTAAGGAAGCAGTTATGGGCGCCCCCGCAACCCATCCTTGATAGACCTGCCCATCAATAAAAGGTTTGACCGCACTCTGATTACACTGGGAAGCAAGTTCTTGCGTTTGGTCCAGCAGATAAGAAATCTTCGATTATCTCTTCTCAGATAGCTATTAGAAAGCTCGGCTTGACAGTCAATTCCCTCCAGAACACTACCAATCCAAGCAAGCACGTCCTTATCGCCAGCCCCATTCATCAGCGCCATCTCGGCCGCATAGGCACAGGCTCCGACAAATCTATCAATCAGTAGGCCCTCGATTTGCTCGGCCCCATCTGCATCGAAGCGGCCTTTGCGCATCTTGAAGTAGTCGAGCACCTCAAGCATCGCTCTTGGGTAATCAAACTGGCCTTCCAAGTTGCGCCCCATAGCGGACGTCTCGCTGCCAGTCTGGTAGACGTAAAAAATGTCGTCGGCCTTGGCCGAGCAGCAAGTAGACGCAGAGCACAGCGCTTTTAGGATGAATTCCTGATCCTCCCCAGTTCGTCGCCCCTCGACAAACTCAATTCGCTGCTCGCGCACGAGTTTTCTGGATACCGCAAACAACCAGCAGGGAAACGTGGCGTACTTAGACGAGAGCGCCAGAATCAAGAATTCCGCCGCGTCGCCATTGAACGTACCGTATCCGAAGGTGTTGCCGCGCGGCAGCGCTCGATATGCAAGCGCCACCACATCCGGGTCAGCAGCAGTCAATTCGCCGAGCTTCTCAACAAAGCTGGGCTCGACCGCATCGTCAGCGTCGAGGAACGCAAGGTACGTCCCCTGGGCAGCCTTGATTGCGGTGTTTCGAGCGCACGAAACCCCGCCGTTTTTCTGGCGTACAACACGCACCCTGGCGTCCGCCGCAGAAATACGCTCGGCCACCGATGCGGTGTCATCGCTCGACCCGTCATCCACCACCACGGCTTCCCAGTCGCCTCGCGTCTGCGCAAGAAGGCTCTCGAGTGTCCCGGCAATCGTTGCGGCAGCATTAAAAGCGGGAACAACAAACGAAACCAGGGGGGTTGAAATATTGACCCTCGACATGGTCATCCTAGATAAACGATAGCGGATTGAGCACGATGTACGTCAACACGCGAGTCCAGTTAAAAGAAGGGATAAAACTTCTCATTGAGATCAGGCAGATGGCGAGCGCCAGCACAATCAGCGCCTTATCGGCCAACGCAACCCATCGGTATTGCGCGGCCGCCTCTCGGCCCTGATTGTTCAGCAGCAACATGGAGCCAATGATGATGGGAATGACTCGGAAGCGATTGCCCACGTTAACAAGAGTCAGCTCCATACCGATAACGCAGGCGATCATCGCCAGGGTAATCGCCAAAAGACCGCCCTTTTGACCAGTCACATGGACTCTCGCGTAAAGCAGGATAAGGAACAGCATCACCAGCACGTGTGAAATATTGGGAAGGAGCTTGGTCATCTCCTGCTGGTCCCATTCAGTTCCCGTCGTGTAGAAAGCCGCTTTTTCAAGCGCTTTTCCCAACAGCGGAACGTCGTTAAAAAGGCCCAACGAAACCAAGAAAACGGAACCCTCAACGATCGCCACTATACCCACAGCGAGAAGAATTGACGTTTTCACCGGAGCACGTTCGATTAGGGGCTGAGCAACAAAAATCGCGAGCACAAGTACCATGGAACTGTGCAGCAGGCACGCAAGAAGGATAATCGCAAAGCCGGGGAGCGACTCTTTTAACCCATGGCCCTTTCTTGTGTAGAACGCCACGGAGCACATAATGCAGCCGACCGTTGACCTGACGCTGCAAACAATAGTCTGCGTGGGAACCGCAAGGAAAACGAGCAGTAGCACCTGCAGGAGAACGCCAGTAGGCGTCTTCTCCTCTGCGGCCTTATCCAACATAAGCCACGACATCAGCCCGTACCCAACAAAAGCAGCTATTGACTGGAGCAAATACAAGTCGCCGCTATTCCCTACAGCCCAACAGGCCAAGTTCCACAGCAAAAGGCCGTTATGGTCGGCATTGCCGCTGTTATAAATCGAAAAGAGCCCCTTGCCCTCGTAGTAAGAGCACTCCGTCATCCAGCGCGTCATATCAACCGCATGTTTGTACTCTATACCATGCGCCACAAAGGCGGCCGCGAACGCTATGCCGATACTCGCTATAACAGCCATGCGCTTAGAAGGGCCTGCCGTGAACAAAGTTAGCGAGAAAACAACGGCTAAGGCCGGGGACACAAAAGCGACGAAAACCAGCATGATCCCCAACGCCAAAGGGCTGTATTTCTTGCTTAAACCCGCGCACCAATCCATGCAACGTGCAATCACAGCAGACCCCTTCATTTTGAAACTGCCCTGAACAGTGGGGTAACCATACGCCAAACCAAAAGCCACCAGTAGGCCGGCTTGTCCATCTTCTTATCCAGCAACGAGAAGAACACTTTCTGCTCGAATCTTAAAGACGAGGCGTACTTTATGGCCTCCCCGTAAAGCACCGTCTCCCTAAACTCCTGAAACTGCTTTCCAAACTGTTTGGCATCAGCGTTCTTACGCATGTCGTAGAAGCCGTTGGAAAGATAGCCCGTCAGCATAAGGTCAACGAACCCATGGCCGGGCCATTGCTTATCCCAGTCTACAGCCTGACGATAGACGGCCTCCTTGACCGCCTCGTATTGAGCGGTTTGACCCTCGCGGTACTTGGCGGTGATGCTGTCATCGTTGGGACGATAGTAGTAAAGAGGCTCGCGTATGCATGCGCAGCTTCTCGCCTTATCAAGAATGTAGAGACTCTGCAGCTGGTCCTCCCCGACCTGAATCTTGCCGTATTCAGAATAATCACGGCCGGTGTCCACACATGATCTTTTGGCGACTTTCATCCATATAGTCGGTATATATCCCGATAAGAATGAAGAGCGGACCAGATTCATCTCGTCAGAGCAATAGAAGCCCTGGGCTCCAGGAATCATGCCAGGCAACGGCTTTGCAAAATCAGGGGAATCGCATGCGCCGACAATCACGAGGTCTGCGTTAGTGCTGTCAATCTCGTCGCTCACGGTCTTTAGTGCATCTGGAGCCAAGGCGTCATCGCCATCCACATGCCAGAGATAGTCGCCCTGCGCCACTTTGATACCGGAACGGCGAGCCCCAAGTAGGCCTCTGTTTTCCTGTCGAACAATACGCACCGGGACAGTTGCACAAGCCGCAAATGTCTCGTAAACCATTGCGCTGCCGTCCGTCGACCCGTCGTCTACGATGACAACCTCGTAATCATCAAAGTCCTGCTCAGCAATGCTATCCAGGCATTCGGCCAGGTACTTCTCCACATTGAAGACGGGAATGATTATTGAAAATCTCAACTCATCAACCTCAAAGTCTCAGGGAATCAGCCGATAACCTTGCCAGAAACGTTGCCGTAAATGGAATAAAGAACATTGTGCAACGTCGGCGAAGCGGAAAACAAGGCACAGCGCAGCTTCCAAGTGCGGGAAGCAAGAGGGTTCCTTGAAGCCGCTTTCGCAAGCTCGCGAGCGCGCAGCACGCACATCCGTCCGTCGTTCTTGTCCTCGAAGTTATGAAGGTCAATGCGCATGGCCACACGGAGAGAGGAGTACGCTCGGAAGCATTCGAACTCCCTCTCAAACGCGCCATCCAAAGCTTCGTGGACACTGGCAACGGCGCGGTCCATGTCGGCTACGTGCTTGGGGCCCTGCTTCCTGAGCGTTGTGATGGAATTGGGCCTCGTCACATACGCATAAAACGGGGCATCAGTTACGGCCACCCTTCCAACATGCGAAAAGACAGAGGCGGTAACCCCTAGATCCTCGAAGATTTGGCCCTCGGGATATGCAAGCAACGGCATCAGGGAACGCGCGTAGAGTTTCCCCCACGCCGAACCACACTCCCCATCCAACAGAAGAAGTCGCCTCAGGCGTTCTGAGCCGCTCTCGACGTCAAACGACGCGGTCTGCTTCATCTCATATTCTTCGACGGGCGGCACCTTAGCAAACGAGCCAACAACCAGCGAAACGTCATGCTCAGTCGCCGCTTCGACCATAAGCTCAACGCAGTTCGGGTCAATCAGGTCGTCGCCGTCAACGTACATGATGTAGTCGCCTGTGCAACGCTTCGTACCGAAGTTGCGAGCGGAGGAAAGGCCGCCGTTCTCTTTTTCGAGAATCCTGACCCGCGGGTCGCCACCCGCCGCATCCAAAATCACATCCATGGTTGCATCAGTGGAACCATCGTTAATTACGAGAATCTCGACGTTCTCATACGTCTGAGCAAGCAGGGACTTGATACAAGGTCGCGCGAACGTTCCCACATTGAACATGGGGGCGATGATGCTAACCAACGGGGTTTGAATGCTCATAGAAACAACACCTCCCTGTCTCTGCCGCAAGAAGAATGTCGCCGGACATTTCTAAGGATTCAGCGTTATGCTCCGCATGTTTAAACGCATCAAAAGTCGATAGCTTCACGACAACCTATTTCCTAAGCAGTTTCTTGTATATGAACGACCTCGCCCTGTTCGGGATGAGGCAGGCGACGGCGTGCGGGAAGAACGAGGCCGCGAAGTCCACG
>CAVGRL010000064.1:0-8667 GCA_963631715.1 Bacteroidaceae bacterium | reverse complement strand
CGCAACATTGCATTTTTTGGCCCAAACGGCCTGCGAGCTCTTTGCCGCGGCGATCCGAGGGCAGCAGCACTAGTTTCGCATCAATCTTCTCTGCAGCATTTGCGACAGTTGCAGCCGTTGCTGCAACATCGGAAATATCGGCTTGCTGTTCAACGAAATAGGTTTTTGTGCATGGGCTCACCGTTGCTGCGTTTCCGTCGTCGCCAATCTGCAATGCCGATATCTCATCGATTCCGGCGAGATTTAGCGCCGCGGTATAGAGCTCCCCGGCAAGAGAGGAATTGTCGGAATAAATCAAAATGTTGTTCATAGTAATCCCCTAGTCCTCTTCGTTAAATCAAATTCTCTTTTTTGATCGACCCAATGAGTTCATCGAGCGATGCTGCACGAATGCCTTTTCGGTCGTTGAGCGGCGCAAGGCCCGAGATAAGCTCGATCTGCTTCTCCGGGATTTCGATATCGATATCGGTTGAGTCAAGTATCTCTTTCGGCTTTCGGCCTGCCTTGAGGATTTGCGTTACCTTCGGCACGCGTGGGGTGTTTGCGTCGGCCGAGAACGAAAGGACCGCAGGAAGCGGAGCTTCGAGGGTTTCCTGAACATCGCCGAGCGATCGGACGGCTTTTACCTTATCCGCCGACAGCTCGACAGAGCGGACAAATCCGATTTGGGGCCAATTAAGTATCTCGGCAACACGCCCAACTACCTGTCCGGAATACGAATCGCCAGATCCTTCTCCGAAGAAGAGGGCATCCACATCATCAATGCGACCAATCGCTTCCGAGATTAAAACCGAAGACTGCTGACTGTCGAGGTCGCCGTATTCGTCGTCGGAAATGATGAAGGCGTCGTCGGCGCCTGCGGCAAGCGCCTCTTTAACCGTTTCCTCCGTCTCCTCGTTGCCGACTGTAAGCACGGTTACCGTAATATCGTCGGCCGACGCTTCCTTCAATTGGATTGCAGCCTCGAGTGCATTTTTGTCCATGTCTCCATATGTATACACAACATCGTCGAAAACAGGTTTTCGGTTAGAGATACGAAGCTGTTGCAGATCGGGGATTTGTTTCATAGCAACTACAATGTGCATTTCTTTCTCCTAAACAAATAGTTAACTTGCTTAAAAACGAAATTGAACGCCGGTGCCGCCATCTGGGAAATGCCAACTCAGCACGTCATTACCACAGGCGATTTTGCATGAGCCGCATTCAAGGCACCCATCCTCGTTTACGTGGTAAATGCCCTCTGCGTCTTTCGAATACAGTCCTGCCGGGCATACTTGAATCGCACAGTCAAGGGCTCGATCGCTCTCATGGCCCTCGTTTATCGCGATATGGAAAGGTCCGCCAACCTTGAACACGTCTAATCCGAGCTTTGCGCGAAGCGCGGATTCGGAAGCCAATTCGCTCATAGCCGTTTTATCCTCCTCAAGTCGCTAAACGCAATTGTCGAAAGGTCAGACAATGAAAGGTGCCGCTTAATCGTGGGGTAAATTCTTTGCTTAGGACCATTTTCGACCGTAAACAAATCGTTCATCAGGTTCGTAACAAGCTCGGGATAATAGGTAAAGAACCTCTGGTAATTCAAAGCATCGGGGACGGTTTCGTATTCACGAAAATCGGCCATTACGAAGCTTGAGTTCAGCTTTTCCTCGTAGCGCTTGAGGCCGCCTTTCGAACAATCATCAGCCTCCAAAGCCTCATCGATGGCCTTTGCGGCATAGTATCCAGAAGCGATTGCGTATTCCATGCCGCGAACGACAAGTCCGCCATTGAGGGCGAGACCTGCCGCTTCCCCCACAACGACGACGCCGTCGCCATAGAGTTTTTGAATTCCGCCGTATCCCGCTTCGGTTATCGCGTGGGCTGAATACTCGACAACGTTTCCGCCTCGAACTAGCCTACTAATTTCAGGACGCCCCATAAAGCGATCAAGCATTTCGGGCGCCGTTAGGCAGTCCGAATCGCATTGCTCGTCAATTCCCAAAACGAGGCCCAGGCTGATGGATTCTTTGTTCGTATACATAAATCCACCGCCAAACCGGCCTGCTGTGCAATCGCCCATGAACAGGCGAGCGGTCCCCATGCCTTCGTCAAGACACAAACGGTCTTCGATAATCGACGGATCGAGTTCAATGATTTCCTTTACGCCGACGGCCATGCTCACCTTGCGTGAAGAATCACGGAGACCTGCCTGCTCGGCGAGAAGCCCCAGCACGCCTTCGGCGATAATGACAACGTGGCTTCGGAGCTCTTCCCCGTCGACCACGACGCCTCTGACCGCGTCATCCTCTATTATCAGCTGTTGAACGCATGATTTCGTGACAACCTCGACGCCTTTCCTCGATGCCTGCTTGGCGAAGTATTTGTCGAACTTACCGCGACAGATGCTATAGCTTTGATAAGGCTGTTTCGAGAGGGTTTGGCCATCGCACTTGACAAGCACGCTGTCGCTAGGGCTCATAACGCAGATTTCCTCTGAGACGATTGGCCTTTCAAGCGGAGCCTTCTCCCAAAAGCCCGAAAGCATATCCCTCACTGGAGAAACGTATATTCGCCCGCCGGTTACGTTTTTCGCGCCACAGTAGTCGCCTCGCTCGAGAAGTAAGACTGATCGTCCGCTTTCTGCAAGCGTATACGCGGCCGAAAGGCCAGCAAGACCACCGCCAACAACGATTGCATCAAACATGTCATCCTGCTCGTCCACGGCTACCTCCTTCTTGTTGCCGTTTTCTTTTATGATGAAATTGTAAAAAGCGAAGATTGGCCAATCCATTGGTGGAAGTCGTCAAAAAATCAGCGGAGAAATGTTGCGAGATATAAAAACGAAAGGGCTCCGAAATTTCCCTTTATGATGAGCGGCAAAAAGCCGACGCACACATTCTGCGCGTCGGCTTCCGTAATCTCGATATGGGCAGTCGATAGGGCTTCTATTTGATTCCGAGTGACCCGGCAATAACGCCTAGCTGGGTTTCCGAAGTTCCTCCCATAAAACGTACGATTCGAGAATCGACGAACTGTCGAGAAATGGCCTTGCTGGAGCAGATGCCGTAGCCGCCGAACAACTGTACGCATTGGTCTGCAGATTCAAAGGCAAGCTCGGACGTATAGTACTTTACCATCGAGGCGTCCTGGTTGACATCGACTCCTGTCATGTACTTCAGGAGCGTTTGGTCAAGATAGTTTTGGGCCATCGTATAGCGCACCCATAGCTTCGCCAGCACGTATTGAGTATTTTGGAATGAGCTTAGCGGCTTGCCAAAAAGCATGCGCTCCTTAACGTATTCGCGCGTCAATTGTAAGGTGTGCTCTACCATGCCGATTGAGCCATATGCGGCCATGATTCGCTCCGCTTCGAGGTGTTGCATCAGTATATAGAAACCGCGATTCTCTTCGCCAATCAGATTTTTCTTCGGGACCTTGACGTTGTCGAAGTAGATATGGGCGGTATCTTGCGCCTGAAGACCAATGCGATCGATGAACTCGCGCCTAACACCATCGGTTGAAGTGTCGATGATGAGGAGGCTTATTCCCTTGTGCGGCTTTTCGGCAGATTCGTTTGTGCGTACCGCGACGACAAGCGCATCGGCAACCATGCCGTTCGAAATGAACGTCTTTTCGCCATTCACAAGATAGTAGTCGCCCATATCTTCCGCGCTTGTTTCAATGTGCGCTAAATCGGAGCCATGAGCGGGCTCCGTCATGCAGACCCCGAGGACAACCTCTCCGTGAGCAATCTTCGGCAACCACTCGCTTCGCTGCTCTTCATTGCCGTTCTGGCCGATATATGGAGCGATAACGTCGCCGGACAAACGCGAGAAAATGCAGTTTAAACCACGCTTTGAATACTCTTCCGCCTTGATTACCGTATAGAGAAAGTCGTTGCCAGCGCCAACACCCCCATACTTCTTATCGATCCAAACAGCCATAAAGCCGGCTTCTGCCATTTTCTCGAAGAAGCTATGCGGAACCATGTGGTTTGCGCACCATTCCTCATAATACGGAACGGCTTCGGTATCCAGGAACTTTCCAAAGTCCTCGCGAAACTTGTCGTGCTTTTCCGAAAAAGGAAGTACTCTTTCCATTGCAGTACCTTTCCGAAATAAATAGACTCATTTTCTTGTTTTAGAATGCGATAGGCCTGAACAGCTCTTTTGCGTGCTTACGCAGTTCGCTTTTCTGCTGTTTCCCAGTTACATTTCTTGGTATAGCTTCGACATAGGCGACATAGCGCGGCTTCATGTAACTCGGCAAAAGCCCCTTGCAATATGCGGTTAAATCGGAGTCGCGTGGCTCTTGCGTATTCGATTTCAGTTGGATTGCGGCGCCGACGGCCTCGCCATATACAGGATCGTCAATCCCTATAACCGACACATCGACGACGGAGGGGAAACCGCGCAGCACATCTTCAACTTCCTGTGCGTAGACGTTTTCTCCGCCTGTCTTGATCATGTCCTTTAGTCGATCAACGAGGTAGTAATATCCATCTTCGTCGAATTTGAGCAAATCTTCGGTATGAAACCATCCTTCTGAATCGATTACTTTGGCATTCAGCTCTTCGTTCATCCAATAGCCATCGAAAACGATAGAAGACTTCACCAGCAATTCGCCCACTTCTCCGGGGCCGCATTCTTTTCCCGCCTCGTTAACCAGTCGGACGTTGTAAAGCGGAGTGAGGCGGCCGACCGAATTGACCAATTCCGGTTTCGCCACAATTTGGTCATGACTCACCAGCATGCTTAAAGGGGATCCCGTTTCTGTCGATCCGTAGGTTGTTCGTATCCGCGCATTAGGAAACATGCCGAATATCTTCCCGAGGAATTCGACGCTGCATTTTCCTCCCGTATACTGGGCCATTTTCATGGATGAAAGATTGTAATCGCGCTTTACGGGCGAATCGGCGATCCTCGCGTATAGTTGCGGCGGAATCATTAGCATCTGCGTTACCTGATACTTCTCAATCAGGGAGAAGATTTCGTCAGCATCTATTTTTTGAGGAAGCACAAGCGTTGCACCTAAAGCGGCTGCACGAAGCATCTGACTCATTCCGCCCGTATGAAACAAGGGGCAGCGGGTAAGAATGACCTCGGGTGTAGAAACGTTCTCGTTTTCAAGTGCGAGCTTCAATGCGTAATCGCAGAGCATTCTTTGATTTCGTATGACTATTTTCGCCGTACCCGTCGTGCCGCTCGTGAGAATAATCTGAGCTTCATCGCTTTCTTGCAACAGTTCCTCGATCTCGCGGTTGCCTCCATCGGCCTGCAGCGAATCGAGCGTTTGCGAAGCAAGCTTGCTTTGTGAGGCTTCTTTGCCGCAAGAGACAACGAGATTCAGCGACGATACATTTTTTACGACCGCTTCAATTGTGGCCTCGTATTTCATCTGGTAAAAGATGGCCTTGCATGAAACCATATTGAGAATGCGGGATATCTCGTCTGCGAGAAAGTGGGTATTGATCGCCAGCGCCACCGCGCCAATTTTTTGTGACGCATGAAACAAAGCGACGACGTCAGACCCGTTATCAAACATGTAGGCGATTCGGTCGCCCTTGCGGATTCCATTCTTAAGCAGGCTATCCGCAATCCTGTTTGAAATTGCATTCAGCTCGGCCCAGGTTACCTCCCTTCCTTCGCAAACCAATGCCAACTGATCAGCGCGCGTTGACGCGTTTATGCTCAAAAAAGTGCTGAACTGGCGCATTCCCCTCGACTCCTCGCAACGCCCAACATTACGAAATGGAGGGGCTGCTATATACCTTGCCTGGCAGCCCCTTCTTCTTACGGTTTTAGCACAGACCCATCAGCGACCAAACGGGAATGCTTGCTAGGCCCGAAATGAGGGTGCACAGTACGTAGCAATATGAGAGTTTGGAGCAATCTTTGAATTCTGCCATGTCGTTCGATGCGCCAAGGCAAGTTACAAACGTGGCGTTTTGGTAAATCGTGCAGAACAGATTGCACGTCACCAGGCACAAGAAGCCGGCAATCCAGGGGCTGATGCCGCTTGCAACGCAGAACGGTACGGAGACGAGGGTGACAACCGTTACGAGTGCAGTCTGGGAGACGATGACGTAACGAATCAACCAGGTCAGGATTACGATTGCGACAACCATAATTGCAACATTGGAGAAAACAGGCGCAAGATAGTTGCCGAACGAATTGCCAATCCAGTCGGTCAGGCCGACAGAGCTGAAAACACTGCCGCAACCGACCAGGGAGGCGATGAAGATGATGAGCTGCCAAGCGATGCCGTTCTTGATATCCATCGGCTCGAGAACCTTGGTGCCAAACAGGATGAACATTGCGATCATGGCTACGGCGAACGTATTCAGGCCCGAATATAGATTGGTTCCGAAGATCCAAAGGACGATTGCGCCGAGAAGGGTCCAAAGGGTGATCTTTTCTTTGACGCTCCATTTCCCAAGTTTGTCGAGTTCTTCTTTGAGGTAGCTCGAGTCAAGCTTGGTTTTCTCTTTTGGGGCGCAGAGCAGTTTGATTGCGAGGAACATCCCGGCGAATGTGATAACGAGCCAGGGCAAGCTGGCGAGAATCCACGTTGCGAAAGTCCAGAAGGATTGCTGGTCTTCTGGTAGGAGGCCGATTACGACAAATGTCATAACCGTGCCAGTAAGAAATGCATAGCCCAGTGATCCGAAGCCAATCCAGGTAGACGTCAACAGACCTGCGGCCGCCTTGGTTTTGACCCCGAATCCGGCGCGCTCGCTCATCTCGCGTGCGAGGGGTGCAGCAATAGCGACTTTTGCCGTCGCGGAAGGAATCAACGGACCAGTTACCGTTCCTGCCGCCAGAAGACCAATGACCAGCTGGTTATAGCCCGTACCGAATTTTGAGAGAATGATGTACACAAGGCGCTTAAGCAAGCCAGATTTCGACATTGCGGTGCCAATGGCCAATGCCGGAATTACGACCCAGATAACCGATCCCGAAAAAGCGCTGAATGCTGTTGCCATCTTCGTTGCGCCGAACATGGTCATGGCGGTCAGCATGATGAGGCCGGTCATCCAACTCGGAAATGGATTGCCGATCCACCAGACGACCGCCATCAAGAAGAATCCGAGAACCAACATTCCCTCATGGGAGAGTGCATCGGCTCCCCCGAATTGAAAACCGGGAAGAACCATGAATACAATGCCCAAAGCGAGGCCGATTAAAAATGTAATCAGCTGTTTGGCCGTCCAGATTCCTCCAATGAGTTTTTCATTTTCCCCTGACATTATTCCTCCTTATGAGCCAATTCCCCTGACGCAAAGCTATTTGCGAGGGAACCCCATATGGCTTGCGACGATCATGTGCTGAACATCGTCGACGCCTTCG
The DNA here is from genome assembly GCA_963631715.1 of Bacteroidaceae bacterium. GTDB lineage: Bacteria > Actinomycetota > Coriobacteriia > Coriobacteriales > Eggerthellaceae > Slackia. The sequence goes on along the minus strand of CAVGRL010000064.1, from coordinate 1,339 downwards.
ATGAGTTCGCCGACCATGCAGTCTCGATACAGTTGCTCGATTCGGTATTCACGCATCGGCGCATAAGACCCCATTGCCTGCATGCCGTCTTGGCATACCTTCGTTGCCATTCGGGTTGCAAAACTCTTCGTCTTGGCGGATTCCTTTGCAACCTGGGCGAGATCCGTCCAATTTGAGGCAATCCATGCGAGGCGGTACACCATGTTGCGAATCGCTTCGACGTTGATTTCCATTTCGGCCAGGCGATATTGCATCGTTCCGTAGCTTGTGATTGGGACACCACGACGGGTTTTGTTCGATGAATAATCAACCGCGCATTCTAGCGCGCCCTGGGCGCGGCCAAGTGCCAAAGCCGAAATCGACAATTTACCGAATGCAATGTTTCCTTGAAGGACCTTGTAGCCCATTCCCAGCTCGCCAACTTGGTTTTCGAGCGGGATGCGAATGTCTTTCATGTAAACGTCATTGACGTGCGATCCAAGAAAACCGACCTTGTCCCAACGTTCGGAAATTGAATAGCCTTCGCAGAATTTTTCGATAAGGAAGGCTGTCGGAAAGCCCGTTGTATCGTCCTTGGCAAAGATGATGAGCGGACCAGGCAGGTGCGCATTCGTGATGAATCGCTTTGTGCCATTGATGATCCAGGAATCTCCGTCGCGCACCGCCGTTGATTCAATCGACTTCGGGTCTGAGCCTGTTGCTGGCTCGGTAAATGCGAATGAGCTGAACTTATTGAGCGCCAAGCAATCCGGCATCCAGGCCAATCGTTGCTCTTCGGTTCCGAACTTCGCCAAAGCATTCATGCTCAGGTTGTTCGACGTGATGATAGATGCTGCGCCAGACGAAAAGCGCCCAATCTGCTCCAAGGTTAAGGCGTAGCTCAGATAGTCGCCTCCGCCTCCGCCATATTCAATTTTGTGAGGAATGCCGCCAAGCTCGTATTCGCGACACATGTCGAACACTTCTTGCGGAATTTCGTTCTCCTTTTCGATTTGCTCTCGCAAAGGAGCAACGGTGTTTTCCGCGAATTCTTTCGCGGTCTTTTGAATAAGCTTTTGCTCTTTGGTGAGTTCAAAGTCCATTCTTCATTCCCTTCTTGAGTTATGCACCCATCTGCACCTATGGCGCGCTTTCCATATGTGCAAATCCGCCGCTTTGGTGCTTGCTGTGCGGCATACCCCATGCGTACATAGCGGGAAGATTGAATTCGCTTAACTGCATCGGCCTATGCGTCAATCGAAACTTCCCATGCGCGCTTAAGCTGTGAATATTGTATGAATCTCGATATGTCTCGCGCCATGTGGCGAGGAACCGAGATTGCCACACCTTTTTTGTTGTT
>CAVGRL010000063.1:7407-8743 GCA_963631715.1 Bacteroidaceae bacterium | reverse complement strand
GATGAGGGCGGCGAGCTCTTCGGCGGCCTGCGGGTTTGAGAGGTGGCCGAGCTCAGAGGCGATTCGTTTCTTAATAATGTAAGGGTAATCGCCGTTTTTCAGCATGCGCTCGTCGTGGTTGCTTTCGAGCGCCAGAATGCGCACGTCGCGCAAAGCCGCGTGCGCCGTGCTCGCCACGATACCAGAATCGGTTATGTACCCCAGCGCGTCGCCGTCGGGCGCTTCGATGCGAAAGCCGAATGAGGCGGCGGCGTCGTGGCTGGTGGCGAAGGGGAGCACGCGCAAGCCGGCGGCGCGTACGACGCGTTCGTCGCAGGCGGAAGCCCCATTGAGGCTCTCGCTTGCGCCTTCGCCCAAGAAAAGCGCGGGTGCCGCGTCAAGCGGCGCCGTTTCGAAATCGCTGACAATTTTCTGCAGCGTCGAGCTGTTGTCGACACAAGCTCGGTTCATGTATACCACCGGCGCGCAGCCGAGTTTCGCCAGGCCACGCAGCACCACGCCAAGGCCTTTGGTATGGTCCCCGTGTTCGTGGGTGATGAGCACGGCCTCGAGCCGCGCGGGGTCGAAGCCCGCCTCGTTGCAGCGCTCGAGGAAATCGCGCTTGCAAATACCGCAGTCAATAAGCACGCCCGCGCCCGTCGCGGCGTTTTCGACGATGGCGGCGTTGCCTTTGCTGCCGCTTGCGAGCACATGTAGTTTCAGCATAAGAATCTTCCTGTTGCGGCGCATAATCGCGCCCTTCTTTTCCGGCGCGCAAGTATAGGCGAAATGGCGCGAGGTTTCCGCGCGCAATTTGAAAGCGAAGCGCCGATATGCAGCCCTCGCAAAATTACATGCTCTCTTACGACAAGGCACCGATGACCTTGTCTTGGTCGTGAGAAAGGCTGCGACATGACGAGCGAAAAGAAAAGCACCGCTGGACAAATGGGGTGTTGCTGTTCAAGCGTTGAACAGGTTATCTGGAAGAAAGGAGGGCAGGGAATGCGCGACGAAGTGGCAGACGGCTGGAAGATTTCCCAGGTGGAATCGCTGGTTGGTTTGCCGCGTCGCGATATTCAACGTGTGTGCTACGAAGGCGCGGGCGGGCTTGGCATCGTGAAGCCGCGCAATACCACGTGGGGTTGGCGCGTGTATGAGGTCCCCGATGTGGCGAAGCTCTTCTTGCTGGCACAGGGACGCAGACAGGGCAAGACGCTCGACGAGCTTCGCGACGAACTTGCATCTTGCGAAGGAGCGCGCGACATGTTGCGCAAGCTTGCGCGATGCGAACAGGCCGCCCGTGATGCCCATGATGCCCATGCGGGTGCGAGCATGTCGGCTCGCGCCTTGCGATGCG
>CAVGRL010000063.1:5797-6990 GCA_963631715.1 Bacteroidaceae bacterium | reverse complement strand
GCGATGCGAAAGAGCAGTCGACTGTTTAAGCGACTAATCGAGGGAAGGATTTAAAAATGATGAAACCAATGAGCATGATGGCATGTGCGGCAGCGCTTGCCGCGGCTGTGGCGCTCGTCGGATGTTCGAATGGCGCGGGGTCTGCAGCTGGCTCCGCTGGGGATGCGGGCGCGACTTCGGCCTCTCAGCCGGCTGCCGAGACGGTGCAAATCAAGCAGTCGCCCGACAAATATACCTGGTACGTGAAAAGCTATGCGGGCATGAACGCCGCGAGCGTCGGCTATGCGGCGCTCGACACCAACCGCTACGACCGCTACGGCGCCGGCGCGATTCGCATCGTGTTCGTCGCGGAAGACGGCACGTTCGTCGATCCCGAAAACGACGACCAGCTGAAAGAATACGTGGTTATTGGGCAGAACCTCGAACCGAACACCGAAATCAAGTACACGTTCCAGCTTGACGACGACGGCAAAGAATACGACAACCTGGTTTCGACGAAATCGCACGAGGAAATCGTGCTCGCCGTGAAGAAGATCGGCTCGAACGATGGCGCAGTGGACATGACGCCCATCGATGCGTCGCCCGACAAATACACGCGTGTCGTGCGCGATTACGTGGGGCGCAACCTCGCCGAATGCGGCTATCTGGCGCTGGGCGGCTACCTTGCCGATTCGTATGGGAGCGGGGTGGTGAAGCTGAACATCATCACCGATGATGGGTCGTACATCGACGTGTCCGATTCCGACGTCTATAAGGAAGTGATTTCGCAGTACAAGGTGACTTCGCAGAATGTCGCCCCGAATTCGACGATTTCGATGACCTTCTCGCTCGATTCCGACGGCAACGAATACGACAACCTCGTTTCGTCGAAGAGCCTCGAATCAATCGATTTGTATGTCACGAAAATCGGGTAGCGCGGTGCTGCGCGCGAAGGGCGCGGCTGGCATGCGGGCACGGGTGCGCTAGAACTCGATGAGGTCGCGCGCCTTTACGCCGAGGCTGTCGGCGATGCGGCACAGAAGGTCGACGCCGATGCTCACGCCGCCGTTCTCGATTTCCCAAATATGGGTCTGGTTCGAGCCGGCCATTAAGGCAAGCTTGCGCTGGGAGAGGCCTTGCCTTTCCCGTTCGCTTGAATCCATGCAGCCATGGTATGGGGTAAAATTATAAGTACGATATGCTATAGCAAGTCA
>CAVGRL010000063.1:0-4955 GCA_963631715.1 Bacteroidaceae bacterium | reverse complement strand
TCAGAAGATGGGTTTTCGATTTATCACGAAATTCGGAGAAAAGGGAATCATCAATTTGGGGAAGATGGTTCCTCTCGTCGGAGGGGTTATCGGGGGCGGTGTTGATGTGGCCTCTACTGCTGTAATCGCGAAAAATGCCATCGAAATGTTTATACGCGGAGAAGTTCCCGACGATTCTGCTCCCACCGAAGACGAGATCATAGAGGTCAGGCACATTGAAACCGATGATGACTCTGCTCTGATTTAGCCCGAGCTTCTTGTGATGGCAGAAGGTCGTGTGTTCACCTCGCCTGTCTGTGTTACACTGTAAATACACTAAGCGAAAGGGGCAGCCATGAGTACGACTTTCACCATGCGCATTGACGAAGGGCAGAAAAAGCTTATTTCCGAGTATGCGAATATGCACAGCCAGTCGATGAGCGAGTTCCTTATAGAATCGGCCATGAAGGCCATAGAAGACCAAATCGACCTTGATGCCTGGAATGCCGCAAAGGCGGAGTACGATGAAAACCCCGTGTCGTATTCGACCAGTGAGGCGAAGCAGATTCTGGGGCTTTCATGAGCTGGCAGGTGCGTTATTCCGAGCGCGCGCTGAAGCAGCTGTCTAAGCTCGACAAGCATGTGGCCGCTTTGATTGTCGGCTGGATGGAAAAGAACATAGACGGTTGCGCCGACCCTCGCGCCCATGGAAAGGGGCTTACCGCGAATCTTTCGGGCAAATGGCGCTATCGAGTTGGCGATTACCGCGTACTCTGCGATATTCAAGATGGCCAGCTCGTGGTTCTTGCTCTTGAAGTGGAACACCGTAGTTCGGTGTATTCCAATCGCAGGGATGCCCGCAGAAGAAGATAACTGAATTGTCGGTGGGGGCCTGCATTTCTCTGGGTTCGCCGGTTATCTTAATTTGTCAATTTGAGCTTTCGGGAAAGTGTCGTAAACGCCATGCATGCTAGTTTGAACGGGCCACGCGTCAATCGGATTGCCCGCTATGGCAGAAAAGCGGTCCTTCTTGTCGTCATCGTGTACCTTATGAGCCTTGCGATGCCTTCGATGCCTTCGCCTGTTGTGGCGTTGTTTTGGGTGGCGTTTACGCTTGTATCGATGCTCGGCATTCTCTATCAGGCATCGATTGCCAAGGCCAACAGGCAGCAGAAATTCGCTTCGGGCGGAATCGCGGCCCGCATCAATAACGGGCGCTCTATCAGGGTCATCGTGAGCTTCGTCGCATCGGCGGTGCTCATGGCGAGCCTTTTGCTCGAATCGCCGAAGTGGGATGCGGCCGAATGGGCGCTCATCGTGGCGGCCATCGCGCTCTATCCGCCTGTCGAATTCGCCGTGGCCCGCCGTGCGCTTCGCGAATACGAGCCGATTTTCCGCGCGGCGGGCACGGTGTTCTGGGCCAGCATAATCGTCGGCGCGTTGCTCTGCGCGGGCTATGCCGCCTGCGCCCTGCACGATTTCGGCGCGAGCCAGCCGCAGACAGCGACGACGCTTTTCGATGCGCTCGTCGCGACGCCCCAGCCGCTCGACGGCGCCACTTCCGCCCTGCTGCAAGAGGCGGGAATCGGTGCTTGGCTGGTCGACGGCGCCGTCAACTACGGGCTCACGCAAATCTCCCAGTTGCCGTGGCCCGTCTGCGTCGCCATCCGCGTGGCGATGGTCGCGGGCGCGTTTTTCGGCATGGCGAACCTGCTCGGCGTCTGCTCGCTGCCGGCAACCGAACTGTGCAAATCGTTCGTCCCCACCGATGCCATCAAAAGCGACGACGCCCAGGCGCCCGCGAAGAAGCGCTACATCGTTTGGACGGTAGCCCTGTCGGTGCTGCTCGCCGGTGGCTTCCTGTGGGCCGACGACCAAGCGAATCGCGCTATGCAGACCGAAGGCGGCACCGTGCTGCAGTCGCTTGCGCGGCAGCTCGCGGGAAAATCGGTCTATATCATCGATGGCAAATACTACGACCAGGGGAAAATCGATGCGCTCGCCTCGTCTCTCGCGGCCGAACAGGCGAATTTTCGCGCTGCGGCGTTTCAGCTGAAAGACGATATAAAGGACGCCTATGCGCTGTGCGATAGCAATATCGATGCCTTTCTCGACTGGTATTTCAGCATTGCGACTAATGGCTCAGTGCGTTCGGACATCTCTGTCGACGGTGCGCAGCAGGCCCTCGAAAAGCGCTTCTATGCGCTTGTGACATCGGATGAAGACGAGAAAATCACCCAAAAGGTGCGCGACTATCTTCGGGCTGCATCCGATTTGGAAGCGAAAATCGACGACGGCTATCGCGAAGCTGAAGTCCGCGGTGAAAATTACGCCGAGCTGCCCGATTGGTTCGTCGAGTCGAAAGAATTCTCTGATGCTGCCGCCCTGAATGCTTACAGGCAGCAAGCCGAAAATGCGCTCGACGCCGCCCGCGACGAGGGCATACTCGACGCGCTGGCAGAGGGCAAAACGCTGCTGGAATGCCAGTTTGAAGGCTCCGTGTACGGAAAGGAGCCGTTCACAAAATGGGTCGACGCAACCAAGGGAATCGCAGGCGACAGCAACCCCTTGTCGGATATCCTCCATTACGCATCGGGTGTGTTCGACCAGAAAAACCGCGACAGCTATCGCGCCGACGTGGAGGCTCGGCTCGCGGAATGCAAAATGCAGGCCCTGGCGCTCGTGGCGCAAAACACAGCCCTCGGGTAGTGGCGAAGGCGTCGGAGCGGCCATTTCCCTACGATTTATCGATGCTTCTTTAATCCCATTCCGCGATGCGGCACATTCTTTCGAAGCGCCACCGCAGCGCGGCTTCGATATAGGGAAGCCGCGCTGCTAGCGCTTCGTTTCGGGCAAGAATTTCCATCGCCTCTTCAACGAATCCGTCGAGGGATTCGGTTTCGAACCAGCTCATATTCTCGACAAGCAGCATTTGCTTCGCGGGGCTTTCATAGAACTGCTTGCTCGCGAAGCTATGCTCTCCTGCGGCAAGTTGCGAGGTTGGCGTATCGCACCACAGCGACGAGCCCGAATCGAAAATCGGCGCCGGGCGGCATTCGAGCGTATTGACATTGCGCACGATTCCAAAATTACGATGGTGCCTATCGTGGTTTGCGATGATGTCGTCGCAAACAATCATGCTGTCGATTGCTTCCTTCGCGCCGTCGGCGCCGAGCGCTTCGCAGCACGAGAGATAATGCTCATGGTCGTTTGCGCGTGCGTCTCGCTCTAAATGCCGTTCGACGTATACGGCGGGAATGAATTCCTCTTCATCGGTAAGGAAATTTGCACAGCAACTTTGGGCCGTTGCGCCCTCTCCTTCGAGCGCATAAGCGACGTATTCACCCGGCGCAAGCAGCCGTCGGTGCAAAGCGGAGGCGACCACCTCGTTGTACGGCTCCTGTCCGTATTGGGTACCGCTTTTCAGAAGCATTCTGACACCATTGCGGCAGATCCAGTGCTTTTCCAGGTTGCCGTCTGACGTGTTGTCGGGCTTGGCCTGCGCCGCTTTCCCCTCGACGGCGTAGTCGGCAGTATTGAGAGACACCTGTTCGAAATCGTTGTCGAAGAAATTAATTTGCTCCCAGGTAAGGTCTGATTTTTTCGGGCGAATCCAATACTGGTCGGAAAGCGAGAGACCAAGGTTTCTTTGGATGAGCTCCTGTGGTAAAGAGACGCCCGCTTCGTAGAGGATGCTTGCAAGCCCTCGCCGTGTGAAGGGAATGCCGCGCCCGCGCCACCAATCGTTGAATAAATCAAGGGGAATGCGGCTTTCGCCACGAACAAGGCCGAGGGGCGCATGCTCGAGGTCGGCGTCGATGCCTATTTTCGTGAATTCTTTGCTCCGCGTGCTGTATATGAGCCCCGCCACTTCATGGGTGCGGTTCATGAGCGTAAATGCGACGTCGTGCTTTCCCGACCCGAGGGGCGGTCGTCCGCCGCGTTTGCTCGAATTGGCGAGGCGGTTGTATACGGAGGCTTCGTCAATGAGCCAGACGCCAGACGCCTTTTCGGCTTTCAGTTCATTCGTTTTGACGAGCTCCTGAATTCTTCTGGCGCTAACGCCAAGAATTGCTGCGGCTTGGCTAGTGGTCATCATGGCGAACGCCCTTCGCTGGAACGAATAGTTTCCTTATCCGACTATATCAAAAAACTATTCGTTCTAGCGAATAGTTTTTTGGGGCTTCGGTGGCGCCGAATGCTGTATTGTGAAGAAACCTCTGTGGCATCGACTGGCTAAGCATAGTGAATGGCGGGGTTGTAGTGATGGACGGCAAAAAGAGGCATGTGTGGCCGAAGCGGGCAGCGATTGCGCTCGTGGCCGTGTTGGCGCTGTGCGGCGTGGGCTTCGGCGTGTATGTGGGCGATTATTACCATGCGGGTTCGCAGGCCGAAGCGCTTATGGTTGCGGGCTCCGATTCCGCCGGCTCCGCGATAGGCGAGAGCGATTCTGCGATTGCCGTGGGCGATGCGTCGTCGGAATACGGCGTGGTGTTCTACCCGGGAGCGAAGGTCGAGCCCGCGTCGTATGTTTCCCTCGCGTGCGAGCTGGCCGACCGCGGTGCGTATTGCGTGATTGAAAAAATGCCGTTTAACCTGGCGTTTTTTGGAATAGATTCGGCGACGTCGGCAATGGATGGCGCGCCGCAGGTGAAGCATTGGTGGATTGCCGGCCATTCGCTCGGCGGCGTCGCGGCCGCCCAATATGCGGCGGGCAACGCCGATAGGCTCGAAGGCATCGCGCTGCTTGGCTCCTACGCGGCAAGCGACTTATCTGCCTCTGGCCTGAAAGCCCTTGTAGCCTATGGCGAAAACGATGGCGTCCTCAATCGCGACGAATTCGTTGCCGCCGAAGCAAACCTTCCCTCAAATGCCGAAACGCTCGTTATAGAAGGCGGCAACCATGCCGGGTTCGGCGATTATGGCACGCAGGCGGGCGACGGCGAGGCGACGATTTCCGCAAGCGAGCAGCAATC
>CAVGRL010000062.1:0-8848 GCA_963631715.1 Bacteroidaceae bacterium | reverse complement strand
AGCCGGCCGAGCGCGAAGCGGGTCGCCATGCAATCGTGGAGCTGCCGCCGCGCACCGACTTCTTCGCAAAGCACGAGAGCCAGTTCAAGTAAAAGGCAAACTCGCAGGTGAGTCAAAGGGACTGTCCTTTTGGCTCACGGTTGGGACGCAGATACTGGCTTCAGGGCATGAAAAAAAGGGAGCATATATGCTCCCTTTTTCGTCTGCGGCTTGACGGCGGGTCACGCTCCGCGGCAAAGCCTGCAGTTTTATGCGAGTGCGGTGTCCAGTCGCGCCCGCATTCGCGCTATTTGATGACTCCCTTTTCTGCGAGCCCTGCGATTTCCTCGCTAGAAAAGCCCGATTCCTCCAGCACGTCGCGAGTGTCCTGGCCCAATGTGGGCAGGCCGCGCCAAATGTTTGCCGGATTGTTCTTGAATCGGGGAACGATCGATATGCCCTTGGTCGTGCCTCCTTCTTCCTGCTGCCATTCCGTAAGCATGCCGCGCGCAACTACATGGGAGTTGGTGGGCAAATCGGCGATGTAATTCACCTTTGCAATAGAAATCTTTTGCGCCACGAGCTCGGCCTCGGCCTCATCCGAGGTACGCTGTTTGAACCAGTTGACAAGCCCATCCTGGATTTGCTGCGCATACTCCTGGTAGTCGAACAGATACGCCGTTCCCTCGGGGTAGTCTTTCGTGCCGAGGATATGCTCCATGCCAATCTGCTCGAGCATGAAGCGAACCTGCTTCGCGCCCATGAGGCCCATGTAGACGTCGCCCTGCTTGCATTGATACACGCCCCAGCCGATGTAGGGCGCCGAGTAGTTGCCCGATCGGTCGTAGGTTTTGCCTGCGTTGAGGTATTCGACAATGTTGTAGCTCATGATACTCATGACCGAGTCGCACATAGCGACGTCAATCGACTCGCCCTCGCCGGTTGCGCGGGCGCGCAGCAGCGCAGCCAAGGCGGAGCTGAGGGCCGTGAAGGCCGTAATGTAGTCTCCCACGAAGGGGTAGGCGGCAACCGGCGGCCTGTCGGCGAACCCGTTTTGCGACAAGAAGCCCGTGAATGCCTGGGTAATTCCGTCGAAGGAGGGGCGGGGGATATAGTTCGGGTCGCCCGTCAGGCCGAAGCCTGAAACATGCACGATGACGAGATCTTTCTTGTGCTGCCAGAGCACTTCGTCGGTGATGCCTTTGCGCTCGTATGTGCCGCCTTTGGAGGATTCCAGAAAAATATCGGCATCCTCGACGAGCTTGAACAGCACCTCGCGACCTTCTTCGCTAAAGCAATCGAGCGCGATGCTGCGGCGGTTGCGGGCGTCGTTTTCGGCGGTCGCCTGCAGGCGAATGGTGTCGCCGCCTTTGGGAGATTCGACCCAAATGACATCGGCGCCCCATTCGGCCATTTTCTGGGCTGCCCAGGGTCCTGCGTATTCGATGCCCGACAGCACCACTTTGACGCCGGCAAGCGGCCCTTTGTGCGAAACGTCTTGTGCCTTCATGATTACCCCTTAGCCTTGTTGTTCCTGTTCAGATTAGCGGAAGCGCTTGAGCTCGGCGCGTGCGACTGCGGTTACGCACATCTCGGTGGTGCCGCCGGCGATTTTGTCGCAGCGCACGTCGCGCCATGCGCGGGAGATGCGCGGGCTTTCCACGATGCCGACACCGCCCATGATTTGCATGGCCTCGTCGAGCACGGTGAATGCCGCGCGCTGGCAGAAGAACTTGCAAATGCCAGATTCGGCGGGACCGAGGTTGCCTTCGTCATATTTCTGCGCCATGTCGTAGAGCATCGAACGCATGGCCGACAGGTTCGCTGCCATTTCGGTGATTTTGAGCTGCATGAGTTCGAAGCGGCCGATGGTTTGGCCGAACGCGACGCGTTGGTTTGCGTAGTTCATGGCCTCCTCGTAGGCGCACAGCGCATAGCCGTAGTGATAGACCGGCTGCATGAGGCGCTCGATATTGAAGTCTTTTTTGAGGTTCTCGAACGCCATGCCCTCTTCGCCGAGCATGTCGGTTTCTTCGATCTCGTAATCGTCGAAGAATAGCTCGCAGCAGGTGTTCGTGCGCAGGCCGAGCTTGCCATGGAATTTATTGCGCTGGAAGCCGGGTTTCGAGGTATCGAGCGGCACGAGCCACATGGTGTGCTTCTCGCCGGTTTCGGCGTCGCGCGCCAGCAGAAGGGCGTATTGCGCGTCGGCGGCATCGGTGATGAACGTCTTATTGCCGTTGAGGTAAACCTTGCCATTCTTGCGCGTGTACGTGGTGGAATAGGAGCTCAGGTCAGAGCCGCCCGAAGGCTCGGTGAATGCGGAGCACAGGGGCACCGTTTCTGCCTCGTCGAGCAACTTGCGGATTTTGGCGACTTGCTCGGGCGTGCCGTCGCGCAGCACCTGGTGGCTCAGCTCGGCAACCCAAATGGGGGCCGCGCTTCCGCCGTGCTCGAGCAGGGCTTCCCATGCTGCCAGGAAGGTGACGAAGGTGCCGCCCAAGCCGCCCCTGTCCTCGGGAATCAGAATGTCGAACAAACCAGTGGCACGCAGCGCGCGGTAGAAGCGGTCGGGGAACACGGCGTTGTCGTCGCATTCGCGGAAGTAGGGTTCCCAATCCTCGGATTCCATGAGGTCGACCATCGCCTCGCGGAACAGCTGTTGTTCGTCAGTGAATTCGATACTCATAGTGGCACTCCTCCTAAGTGTCTGACCTTAGAAGGGTTCGCATGGCCTGGCTGCATTATGTTGCCGGTTGATAGTGTTGAAAAACAGACAGAAATATCTATATGTTCGAAAATATAGAAATAAATAGATTTGAATAAGTATTGATTGCGACAAACCAACAGCTTTGTTCGAATTGCGTCGATGGTGCGCTCCATATAATTCTCGGTGCAATGAGGATGTTGTCAAAGGGGAAAACATGGTTGATATCGATGCGTGTACGACGCTTTCGCAGCTCTGGGATTGTCGAGTTTCACTGACGCCGAAGCGGGAATTTCTCGTATTCGAGGATCGCGATGGCAAAGTGCAGCGTTTTACGTACGCTGGTTTCGACGCCGTCGTTCGTAGGGGCGCGTGCTATCTGCAAGCCTGCGGCATTGAGCGCGGCGATAGGGTTATGGCTCCGGCCCCGAACCGGCCCGAGACGTTTGCGTTGTGGCTTGCCTGCGCACGCATAGGCGCGGCATTCGCGGCGATCAATCCCTGCACGTCGCTTGACGACGCGCGGTATTTTGAGGAACTGTGCGAACCGAAGGCGTTCGTGGTCATCGATGCTGAGCATCACCCCGACACGGCGTCGATACTTATGCGGTGTACGAAAAGCCTTGTCGTCCAGGGGTTTACGAGGAATGCCTTCGCACCGTATGTATCTGGAGATATGGAAGATTGGCGCGATGGCGATTTATGCGCGGTGGACGAAGATGCCACGGTTGGGATTGTGTTCACGTCGGGATCGACGTCTCGTCCGAAGGGCGTTGAAATCACGCATGCGAATGCGGTTCATGCAGCGAGGGCGTGCATGAATATGTACTCGATGCGCGCAAGCGACCGTTTCGCCATTGCCGTTCCCGCATTTCATGTTGATGCGCTCTATGGCGTTGCGTGCCCCTGTATGCTCGCGGGCGCGCAGCTCGTGTTGTTCGAGAAATTCAGTGCGTCGCGCTATATCGGGCAGTGCGTGCGCCACGGTGCGACGCTGACCCATTGCGTCGCGATGATGGTGAAAACCATGTTATTGCAACCGCCTTCCGATATTGATGCCCAAGTGCAACTGAGAACTGTCTCGTTTTTTATGTCACTCACGGCAGCCGAACGCGCCGCATTTGAGCATCGTTTCGGTGCCAAGCTCATTTCGTGCTACGGCTTAAGCGAAACCGTGGCATCGGTTTCTGCGGAAATCCCAGATCAAAGCGGCGATTCTTCCTGTATTGGTCCGATGCTTCCCCCGTTCGAGAGCCGTATTGTCGGCGACGGGGGCAGGCAACTCGGTGCCGGCGCTGCAGGCGAGCTGTGGGTGCGGGGCATTCCAGGCAAAACCATTATGAAGGGGTATTTGAACAATCCCGAGGCAACGGCCGCGACGATTGTTGATGGCGAATGGCTGAAAACGGGCGATTTGGCATATTTCGACGAATGCGGGCGGTTGTATTTCGTCGATCGCATAAAGAACATTGTCAAATGCAAAGGCGAGAACATCTCGACGCTCGAGGTCGAGCAATGCCTGTGCGATTGCCCCGGGGTGGTCGATGCTGCGGCGTTCGGTGTGCCCGATGATATGTATGGCGAGCGGCTCGTTGCGCTCGTCGAGGCTCCTGATGCCTGCGAGCAGATTGCCGAGACTGCGCTTGATTGGTGCAGACAACACCTCGCGGCTTTCAAGGTTCCGATGGAGTGCGTGGCTGTCGAGGCGTTGCCGAGAACGTCAAACGGCAAGGTTGACAGGCGTGCTCTTTCGGGAGCCTACAGTATTCTCGGTATGGTTTCCAATATTCGAACAAAGAACTAAAAATGTCTGTAAATCATCGAGTTTCTATGCGGTAATCTGCAGATGTCGGAAATTCATCCCTAATAATTTCCGATGGTTTTCTCGAAGGGTTCGCATGGCCGTATAAGGAAAACCGCAACCGCCCCTTGCGATGAGGCGGTTGCCATTGAGAAAGGGGATGGGCATGAAGGGGGATGCCTCCGCTCAAGGCTCGGCCCGCGCGATACACGTTTCCGTTGTTGCCCCGGCCGTGCTTGTCGTGCTCGCGGTAACTGCATTTATCGTTGCCGCTCCCGAGACTGCGACGAGTTTCTTTACGGGATCGTTCAACTACCTCACAGGAACACTCGGCTGGATATTCACGCTCGTTTGCATCGTGTGCTGCGTGCTGCTCGGCTGGTTTATTTTCGGCCCTTATGCGAATAAGCGCCTTGGCAATAAAGCTCCTGAACGCTCGACGTTTTCGTGGGCCGCGATGATGTTCGCGAGTGCATGCTCTTCGTCGATTGTGTATTGGTCGTTCGTCGAATTCTTCTACTACTTGCAGGAGCCGCCCTTCGGCGCCGAGCCGTTTTCGCTCGAGGCGCTTCGCTGGGGAACGGCGTATGGCCCGTTTCACTGGGGCATTGCGATGTTCTCGATGTATGCCGTGTGCGCCATTCTGATCGCGGTCATCTTGCATGTTCGCAAGACCGATGCTTCGCGCATTAGCGCCCTGTGTGTGCCCGTTTTGGGTGAGAAGGTCGCGAATGGCCCGGTGGGCAAGATTATCGACGTCGTATTCCTGGTGTCGCTGTGCCTGTCTGCCGCCGGAACAACCCTCGGTTTGAGCACGCCGCTCATTAGCGCGCTTGCCGGCGAGGTTTTCGGCCTCCAAGATACGCTTGTCGTGAAGGCTGCCATCATTATTCTGCTCACCGTGCTGTTCACGCTGACCACGTTCACGGGCTTGCAGAAGGGCATGAAGATGATCGCCAACGTGCGCGTGGGGCTCATCTTTGGCATCCTCGCATTTATCCTGGTCGTCGGCGGAACTCCATTCATCATTAGCAATACCATCGAGACGCTCGGCACGCAGTTGCAGTATTTTCCGCAGATGCTTACCTATACCGACGCCGTGGGCGGTTCGGGTTGGCCCCAGGAATGGACGCAGTACTACTGGGCCTTCACGCTTTCGGCCCTGCTCGGCAACGGCTTGTACTACGCGCGCCTTTCTGAGGGACGCACGGTGCGCCAGGTTGCGCTGATCGTGACGCTGTCGTGCGCGGTTGGCTGCATGGTGTTCTTCTGGGTGATGGGCAACTTCTCGGCGAGCGTGTATTTGGGCGACCCCGAGCAGTTCAAGGCACTCATGGCGCAAAATCCCTACGACGCGATTATCTACGCTATTGGCAAGCTGCCGCTGGCGCCGGTCGTGCTGGTTGCGTTGCTCATTTACAGCTTCGTCGCGGTTTGGTCGTTCATTGGCGGTACGGCGTTTACGCTTTCCATGGCGTCGCATCGCAACCTCAAGGGCGACGAAGAGCCTTCAAAGGGCATCCGCATTTTCTGGTGCGTGCTCATCGGCATGTTGGCCGTGGCGCTGTTGTTCCTCGGCGGCCTGCAGATTGTGAAGAGCTCGGCCGTGCTTGCCGGCGGGCTTTCGGTCATCATCGCGATTCCCGTGTTCATGTCGGGCTTCAAGGAGATGAAGCGCCTGTGGGGCGGCGAGACGGCTGCCGAGCCTGTTAAAAGCGACGGTTCTCTACCTCGTACGACATTGAATCAGGAATAAGATTCAAGAAATGCGACATCCTGCTTTCGAGCAGGTCGCGATCGGGTTGTAGTGCGGCGTGGGCAATTACGTCGCACAGGCCGCTTGCGTGGTAGGCAATAAGAAACTTTTTGTCGGCGGGCGCAATCGAGCGTCCGCCGAGAATTATTTCGAGGTCACATGCTAGGGACTTCTCGTACAAGGGAACAACGCGGCGCTTCACCTCGGCACCGATTTCCCCTGTAAATACCTGCTTGAAGAAAGGCTTGCGCGCGATGAGCGTGCTGAGCATCGACTTCATGAAGAATGTCGAATCGACGCTACGGATACCGACGACCTCGCGAGCGTAGAACGCGCGTTCGCACAACGGCTTTTCCGACTCGTCAAAATCGAGTTCGATGCCTTCTTTGCCGCATTCGAGGCGCTGGCCTAAGTCGTTGAGGAATATCCACAGCGCGAGTGCGGTTTTGTCTTCGAAGTGGTAGTAGAAGGTGTTGCGGTTTTTGCCGCTTTCCGCAATCACCATGCTCGCGTTAATCTGCGAGAGCGGTCTGTCCTCGCAAAGCGCAAGAAGCGCGTCGCCGAATGCCTGTTTTGTTTTGCTGGCTTTCATACATGCCTTCGAACTCATCGCCATTTCTGTTCGATTTCTATCATACCTCTTTCACGGTAGTATGGTGAGCGGATAGACGATGGCTTCGTAAGGAAGGCAGTTTCGTGGAAAACGCAAAAATTGAATGCGCCAAAACGCTTCTCGACGAGACGCTTGCGTTTGGGCGCTCGGTTTTCAACAAAAGCGACGTGCTGCAATGGCGGCAAGACCACGGTTTGCCCGAAGGTGCGGCCCACGCCATTGCCGATTTCGTGCTCGAAAGAACATCGCTCTTCGATTTCGACGCTCGTCAAGACAGCTACACTAAGACGGTCGCCGTTGTCGAGGGCCTGACGCGGGCCGCAGGCGCGGCGCTTCCGTCGACACTGGAATTCGAGGGAGCGCTTTCGTTGAAATCGCTCGACGCAAGGCAGCGTCTCGAGCAATGTGCCGAACATTATCGCGAACGTGGGCGTTTTCCGTTCGCTTTCGCATCGACTGAATATGCGGGCGGCTCGAATGCGATGCCGAGCGAGACGGTCGTGTCGCGCGAATTCGGCTCGCCTGTGCTCAATGGGCGTAAGGCGTTTGTGAACAACGGCGAATTCTCCCCTATGCTGCTCGTGTCGGCGGTCGATGCGCAAGCTCGTGATGCCGGCATCGCCCATCCCACTACGCTGTGGCTCATCGACCAATCGGTCGAGGGCGTGCGTGCCGTACCTATCAGGAAGACGGGGCAAGACCTGATCCCATTCGCTGAGATTTCATTCAGCAATGCGGCGCTCGATGAGGGCGATTGCCTTTTGGCGGCGTCGAACACATCGACCTCGATATTCACGACAATATACGACAATGGCCGGCTGATTGGCTGCGCATCGTGTTTGGGGCTTGCCCAGGCGGCGATGGACGATGCATGCGAGCGCGTTTCTCAGCGCCGATCGTTTGGCCGGGCGTTGCGCGAGTACCAGCTCATGGAAGAGCTCATCGTGCGTATGGAGGCGAATATTCGGTCCATGAAGGCGCTTGTTTACGACGCCGCCCAGGCGATGGATGCGGGTGAAGGCTACCACGGCAAGGTTGCCTTGGCGAAGTGGTTCGCCCCGCGCGCGTCGGTTGAGGTCGCGTCTGACGCTATGCAGATTTTCGGCGCCTCGGGCTATACGTCGCAGGAGCGCGAATTCGGCATTTGGGCCGATTGTCGTGCATACCAGATTGCAAGCGGCACCGACCAAATCATGATTGACGTCGCCGCACCGAGCATCATTGATGGCTATTGCCGGTAGGCGGCAAGGAGGAAGGAACGGTTATGGATAAGGCGAAAACGCTTGTGCTGGTAGCGCATTCCCAGCTTTTCGATGGGTCGCGCGTGAATGCACGATGGGTATGCGAGTTGCGGAAATACCCCGAGTGCATCGAGGTGCGCGATGTGGCTGCCGAGATTGCTGCCAACGGCGGGAAAATTGACGCTGATGCGTGGCATGCCGTGCTCGATGAGCACGAGACCATCGTGTTCCAGTTCCCCTTATATTGGTACAGCTGCCCGCCCGTTTTGCGCGCGTGGGAAGACGAGGTCTACAGCTTCGGTTGGGCGTATGGTGGCGCGCGGGCGTTGTCAGGTGAGCCCGGTCGGAAGATGGCCGGTAAGAAGATCGCCTATGCCGTGAGCGCGGGCGATGTCGAATCGCACTACGGTGCATCGGGCAGCGTCGGCTTCGATGTGAGCCAGGTGTTGGCACCGTTTTACGCGACGGCGAACTACCTCGGAGCGCATTATGTCGAAGAGCCGTGGACGATATTTGGTGCCGAAGTCGACTTGACCGACGATGAACTCGACCGCAATGCCGAGCGCTACGCCGAATGGGTGTTGTCGTTGTAACGTTTGCATGGGGCGCTTTCCTCTGAGGAAAGCGCCCCAGCCTCTTGATGGGTCAGCTACAATCGAAGAGGGCTGTCAAATGTTTGCCGAGTTTGGCATGGGCGCATCGAGGGGGACGTGTGAATAAATCGAATACGGGATTGCTGGCCGCGATAGCG
>CAVGRL010000061.1:0-8957 GCA_963631715.1 Bacteroidaceae bacterium | reverse complement strand
CAGGTCGCCGCGCACGAAGGTGAAGCGGCCGTCGGCGTCCGCCTCGGCCAGCATCTCCAGGCGCGCCTCCTTGATGCCCGGGTCGTAGTAGCTGTTCACGTTGTCCAGGCCGACGATCTCGTCGTCCGTGGTTTCTAGAAGCTTCTTCACCAGGAACGCGCCGATGAAACCGGCAGCGCCGGTGACGAGGACTTTGCGCATATTTACGCCTTTCTACGATCAAGCGTTACTCAACAGCATTTTTCTTGGCAGCCATGACCCGGACGTCGTTCACGACCATGAAAGCCATCAGAACGAAGCCCAGGTAACCATTTAGACCATAAAGAACGTTAAGAAGGGGGGCATACGGCACCAGACAGGCCACGACGCAGCCAACGACGCCACCGAGAACAGTCAGGAGCCGATACCCGTTCGTCCCGTCATCGGCAAGCCGGCGAATACCAGTCCATAGCAGGGGGACCGCACTTGTATAGATACCGACGAATACAACGATTGCAAACGCAAGACCGAAAAATGGACTGATTCGATTGGCCAGAACCAGCGCGGGGATGTCTGCGTTGTAGAGAATGTCGATGTTGGAAATCAGTGCTATACAGCACAGCGCTGCAACGCCAAAAATGAAGAGGCTGGACAACAGCATTCCCGTGTGTACCTCCGAAAGCTTGTTCTTTGCGCCGATTTCCGCAAGGAAAGCGGCAAACCAGAGAATGACGAAACCCCCGTACGAAGCCCCGGAAGCGAAAGGATTGCCGCCACCAATTTGTGCAATTTCGTAAACACCCCCATCAATGGCAGCCAAACCAGCATCGAGCCCCATGCTATTGAAAACGGCCGAGAAGCCGGAGGTAACCAAAAGGAATACGATAATGATCGGGCCAAGACAACTGAGTACGCGGAGGATGCCCTTAAGCCCGGTACAAACTGTAAGCACAGCCAACACCGCGAGAATGATGGCTCCAAGACCGTTGGGGAGCCCCCACTGCTGCATCGCAGTGGAATTGGCTCCGCCCAGCATGACGACAAAGCTCATGTAGCAGAAGAAAGCTGAAAAGTAGTCATAAAAGGTTCCAATGGCTTTACCACAATAAGCTTTGTAAATATCTCCGCCTCTTGCTAGCCCAAGTCTCGAACCATTGGAGGCGAAGGAAAGGTTGGTGTAGATATAAATAGCAGCGGTTACGAAAATAACAACCCAGAAGAGGCTGCCGTAAGAAGCCTCGTACTGCAGGACTTCCTGCATGGTCGCAAACCCAGAACCAATGTATAAGGCGATGCAGGAACCGCAAAACGCAATGATGGCTCTCCAATGTTTCATCAATAAATCCCTAAATATACCGAATATCCGTACTTTCAAAAGCAGGCACTACGCAAGTTTTAGCGTTCTCTTGATCTTTGAAGCGAACATCCCGACAAAGGGGCGGAGATCACGCTTTCCAAGGAAGTAGCGGCAGTTAGAGGCCTTCAACTGTCTTAGCCACTTAAGAAACCCAATCTCACGGGTCTTAACTCGGTAAAGGTAATCATTAAGCTCTACCATAGCCGTGAAGTCCGCAGGCAACTGACGCCAGGCCTCATCCTTGTTAATTACGCCCTCTTCCATGTATCTCATCCACAGAACGGGCAAGGGCATACCTGCGCAGGTAGAAGCGTAACTCCAAGTGCTGTTTCTGAAATTAATTTCGCAAAACCAGAGCTTGTCATCGTTGTCTACAAGGAACTCGGTCTCAAACACGCCTTCGAAGCCTATCTCCTCAAGCATGGCATCGAGCTTCTTTTCCACCTCGGAGTTCTCAAAATTTCGAACAGTCATCCATGCGCTATAGGCATCCGGGAGGAGATAGTTGTAGGAAGAAGCGATGGTGACCATAGCCGATTTGCCGTGGTTAACGCTGAAACCCTCAAGGCAATACTCGTTCTTCTTCTCTATGTATCGCTGAAGCAAGAGGTCAGGCGCCTCGATATTCGCATAAGCTGCCTCCAGTTCCTCCTGCGAATTACAAATATGGACATCAGCCTTCCAACCACCGACGGTTGACGCGATAGCTTTGGTGATAATGGGGAATTCGATATCGGCAGGAATCTCCCCTTTTTTCACGACCCATGTACGAAGGACATTCATTCCGTGGCGCAAGGCACACTTGTTGATTTCGTCCTTGTTCATGAAGCGGCAAATACGCCCTTCCTCGCCAGCATTGAAAAACTTGAACTTCCCAACAAGCTCATCGTAATGTGCGTCCAGAATAGCAGTCGTCTTATCATCGGAGGTAAAGAGAAACGGCAAGTCCCCCCCCCTGTGCACATGGCCGTATTTTTCAAGGAGCACCCTGTAGCCTTCCTCAATACTCCCTACCAGCGTCAACTCGCGAATCCACTTACTGTTCGACGCCAGGGGCGTCCTACTACGAACAACAATCGCATCAGGGGAAATGCCATTCTCTCCAAGGCTTCTTATAACGCCAAGAGGGTTGTAGTGCTCACCGCAGAAGACAATCGCCTTAACAACTCTAGAGCTATTCATATTCCAGTAAACCAATCTGTCGGAAACGTCCAGTTGTTTCTAATCTACAAGTTCAGCGAAGTGGCAAAATCACCAATCGTGCAGCCGTAATAGTCTTCGCTAATCACCCCAAAAAACTCTTCCATCGAAAGGTACAGCGTCTCGATACTATCCTCGTCAGGAAAGGTCGGGCTCCCACCGGGCATTAGCTCCGATGAGTGAATCATAAACATCAGATAGCCTCTTTCATCTGAAATGCATTTCTTCGCGACGCGCAGCATCTGCCCAGTATTAGTACCGTTTGGGCGGCATTGAATCGGCCTTTTGCTGATCAGCCGTTTCAGCTCTCTGCCAAACAGGCGCGGTGTCGCTTTATCAGGCGCTACAAACCCAGAGCTCATCGTTGTAAGAGGCACCTCAACAATCGAAAGCCCGCCGTCAAAAGCGATACGGCTCGGCAGGGCATCCGCATCCGTGTAGTCAGACCCCGCGGAACCCTCAGAGCTACCGACGCAGGAAGACCAGTTAATAAGAGGGGTTACAGAGCAATCGCAGGCATATCCGTACTTGGCAAGCAACTTAAAGTAGCGCTCATCCATAGCCCACCGCCCGGCACGATGCGTAATTGGTCGAACCCCGACAGCCTTCTCGATGGCCTCAGTTGTAGCGACGATTTTTTTCTCCATAGCAGCGGCATCGTACTCAATGAGATAGTCCTGCCCCGGCTCCGCCAGCCTCGGCTGCATCGTCTCGCAAAGGGGAGGGGTATTCCAAGCATGCAAATGCATGCCAATCTCAGCCCGGCCATCGGCAACGACCTGCTTGGCAAATTCGACATATGCCGCATCATTGGCCATTTCCCAGTTAGTCAAGTAAGTCGGTTTGAATCCAAAACGGTCGCACAGCCGCTGGAAACGAGGAAGGAATCGGGCGTTCTCGGTGGCGATCTTGTCGCCAGGGTGCCACCACCAAAGCCCGTCGCCCTCGGTGTCAACACTTATCAAAAATGGTATTTTCATCCCCTGTACTCCTTTCCGGTAAGAATCGCAATCAGATGCTCAAAACGGGCATGCCACAACTTTTTTGCAAGCTGAGGCTTCACGAATTTACGGAAGAGAGCATGTGTACCCTCCGAACCCTTAAGCGCCTGGATAAATGCCCCCCGCGTATGCGGAACAGAAATGCTTGAGTCAATCTGCGCGGAAGCAGCGACATCGACATCTTCGGGAATGAAGCAACCAGAATCTTCGAGGATCTCAAGAAGCGCTTCGCCTTCTTTGCCGTAGGCCAGCACAACCGAAGTGCCCAAATTGTCCCCGGCGACATCATGACCCCAGGCGTCACCGACACGAAGATCGGCCGCGGAATTCACGCCCCTGAAGGGACACGCAGAATAGCAGGGCTTATTTAGACATAGGTTGCTGAGGAAAGATGAGTAGAAGAAGTCGTCATCATGAAGATAGGCCGAAAAATAGTCCCTATCTATACACTGGACATACAGTGTATAGTCTTTCCATCCATATGCAGATTTATCCCGAAATTTAACACATTTATTAATTTCCAACTTATTCTCATTGAGATATTTCTCCCAAAGAAACATGGTCGGCACGCCATGGCAGTAAAAATCGATGAACACATGCTCCCCGCGAAGACGCTTCATGCGTGAGAACAAGCGAGCTCCGGCGATCTGACAAGGCGTTCCCGTAACGAGGCAGTCGCCAGCTTCCATGGCCGTGTAAATGGCAGTGGGATCGCTTTGCAGGTACTTCGAGCCCCTAAAGCTCTCTGCTTCGCGCTCACTACTCGCAATGGAGTGCAGTACGGAATTGCTGGTGTTGTCGTAAACAGCCCCTACAACAGGAACGCCTTTTGCAATTGATGAACTGGTTATGGTCCCGCAAACACCACCAGAGCTAGAATCCAAACGAAGCTCAGTGTTGGATGAGACGAAATAGCCGCTCTTGGAAAGCTCCGAGCAGTCCAATTCAACCTTGAACGGGCAAACTTTCTCACAAAGCCCGCAATTAGTGCAGCCCTCTCCCCTATCAGAAGCTTCAAGGAATCCCTCACTGTTCGCCTCAAGCCTCAAGCACCCACGTGGGCAAACCGCAATACATGCTCCGCAACCGCTGCATATCTTCTTGCCCATTCCCTATGACCTCCTAATTTTGGCAAGAGCCTTTAAGACAAGGGGCCTGTTAAAGTAATACGCAACGCCCAAGCCGCAGACGAACACAAGCACCTGGAAAGCGGTCCCACAGAGATAGAAGACGAGGCAAGAGGCGCAGGCACATGCGAGAAGCACCAAAAACGCCACCTTATCAATCTTCACCTTGAAATAACTATCCATCTGCCTAATACGAATGAGCCACTGAATCGCGAAAGCAACGGCGGACCCTAGAGCAGGGGCAAAAAGGCCGATTCTTCCGATAAGGCCAATGCAGATGCCGCAGTTAACAACTGCGGCCACAAGCGTGGTAAACAAGGCCCCGCCAGTCCGCTTAAAGGTCAGGTACGCGCTCCCATAGAATTGGGAGAAAGCAGAAAAGACGGCACTCGCAAGGAGAACAGGCACGTATATATACCCTTCTTGATAGGACGCAGAAACGAGAACGGGCATCACGAGCCTAATGAAGGGCAAGAGAACGATATAGGCAGACAAAAGGAGCTTCATATAGGCGTTGAACGTTGCGGTATAGAAAGCGTTTCTCTTTTCGCTGCTTGATTCGATAATGGCGCTTTCCTGCCAGGCCATTTGAAAAACGCCAGTGACAAAGGTGAGCATCTGCGAAAACCCATTAGCAATCGCATATACACCGTTCGCGGCAGCCGAAACCAAGGTTGTGATGAGATAGGAATTGCCAGCAGACACGAAATACCAGCAGACGCTATTGGGCACGAGGGGCAGGGATAGCTTGAACATCGCCCAGAGACCGTGCGGATCGATCTTGCGAAAAGAGATTCTCTTATGAAGCTTTGCGGTCTTCTCCATGTACAACGCCGCGATGAAGTATGAGACGAAGTTTGCGACAAGCATGCCGTCCGCCCTCATGCCCAGGATGACCAGAGTAAAGGCCTGGACGGCGAGCATGCTGGCTGTGTTGATAACACCCGCAGTCGCCACAACGCTGTTGTGCTGCTCGGAACGAACGACCTTCTGAAGATATGTGAAGCAGATGTTCGAAACGTAGTTGAAGAAAACAAGGACGGGGTATTGGATTGGCAGCTGCAGCCAAACCATAGCTGCCATTACGATAGCGAGGCAAGCGACGCCACCGGTAATAAAGGCCGCAACAGAGCTGAGAACGGCCTTCTTCTCTTCGTCGCCACCGTAAAAGAGATTTCGGAACATCGCCTCGGTAATCTGGAAGGTCACCACCGGTGTTACGAGGTTAATAGACGTGACGATAAGGTCATAGTACCCATATTCCGCCGTCGACAAAAGCGCCGTGATAATCGGCAAGAAGAGCATCTGGAGTAGTTTGCTCCCTGCATTGCCAATTAAATAAATTATCGTGTTCTTGGCTAGCCGCTCATTTGCCGAGGGCTTAGAACCTTCGCTGCTAACGCCCAATACCTAGAGCACCTCTCCTCCGCGCGTAAAGCTCAGTTGCATTGATGATGTTCGAGGACGAGTCGTTATGGCTAATCACCTTTGCAGGGACACCACCAAGCGAAACTCCGTTCTCGTCGCAGTCCTTAACCACCACAGCGCCGGCCCCGATCGCCACATCATCACCAATTTTTACATCGCCAATCACCTTTGCGCCGCTCCCGATAAAGCAGTTGTCTCCAATGCGAGGCGCAAGATCACTGCCATTGGTTGCGCCAATGGTAACGCCCTCATGAATTCTGCAGTTGGCACCGATCCTGGCATTGGGGTTTACGGTTAAAGAGCCATAATGCGCGATACTGAGTCCCGGCCCGAAAACATAGGGATCGACAGTAAATCCCAGCTTAAGACCGAGCCGTTTGAACTTAAACTTGAAAAAAAGTGCCATCAAACGGTTCAACGTGCCGGGACATGAAGAGCGGTATTCAACCTTTCTCAATAAGATCTCGTAACGCCAAATCTCGTCGAGAAACGGCCTGGGTCTCTTTCTGTTGGCTGGGATGCGAAGGGAGATTTTGTCGCATTCTATAAAACGATTGTAGTCATCCTTCGAAGAAATACGTTCATAAGCCAAAACTAATTCACCTCTACTTGCTCAAGGAGGAATTTCGATGAAGTCCGTCGTAATTCATCGAGCTGCTTATTAATGGCGACGTAATCAAGAGGATGCGACGCAGCCGCCTCTACCTCATCTGTGTTTGTTGCAATTGCTTCAATAGCAGAAAGATCTTCAAGAAGGTCACGCACCTTAAAGGAATTCTTTCGAATGATAGTTCTGAATTGCTTCTCGAAAATTAGCGAGAATACAGTGCCATGAAAGGTGTCCGTAACAACGAATTCGGCATCTGAGAACAATCGAACAAACTGTTCAGGGTCGGCGTTTACGTTGTAATCGCACCAGGGATGCCAATAGCCAACAGAAACAATTACGCACCCAAGGTCGTTGGCTAATTTCCTGATAGCGCAAACCTCATCACGCTTATCCATATTAAATGAGTAGGAATAAACAAGGACGTATGGCTTCTCAAAAGACCCTGGCTTACCCCAGGTCTTTGCTTCCACGGAGAAACCGTAAAGCAAAACGGGGTCGATTGTCTTGGCAATGCGGGCATCGGGAACAAGCTCCTTGACCAGCGTGATAGTGTTGTTGTCACGACAGCCAACGGCCGCCATGTTCGCAATGCCATCACGGATCGTTTCTCGATACTCAAATGAAGACAACAGCTCATGCGTGGTATAGCCGAAGCTGGCAGCATATGAAACTACCTTAGGGGAAGCAACGCCGTGGCCGTAAACGTAAGGGTTGTAACCTTCGTAGAAATCAAAGACCATATCACTGCCAATTACGGCTACGTCAAGCCCTTGCCCCTCTGCGTAATGCTGCCCTTGGTGAATAAACTTATCTCGGAAAGAACTGAATGCCTTGACTTTCTCCTCGTTCCATTTTCGGGTCTCGAAGACGGTCTTGACTTTTGAAGGCGTCAATTTCTTCGACCATCTAGCAAGTTTTTCACCCAGGCGATCGTCCATGCTAATCTCGCTTCGCACATGGTCTAGCAATACAGCTTCGCAGCCGTTCTGCTCGAGAAAGCTCTGCGTCGAGTAGGCCTGGAGAACGGCCCCATGGTTAATTTCCTTATGCCAGGTAATGATTCCGGCCTTCATCTAATTACCTTCCTTTTGATCAATCTGCCTTGCAACGAAGTAGACAACGAGAGGTATAAGAACCATATAGAGGAACATGGGCCTGAACACCGCGGCAAAGCAACTGCGAACGAACGACTTCACGATGACGCCCGAAAAAATAATGGGGATGAGGAAGCTCATGGGCTGGTCATAGCGCTCGAAGAGACCGTTCATCTTACCCATGAACCAGCCCATAAAAATAAATACAAGCGGGCCAAAAACCCCGAAATTGTAGTAAGCCTCGGCAACAGGAGAAAAGCCAACGCCATACGACAGGCCCATTGCGTCCTGAAGCCAAGTGCTCGCCATGCCATACTCAGAGGCGGGATGAACGTTCCAGAATCCTAGATTCGGGATGACGGAGGTCAACGATACCAAATACGTAAAACCGTACGAGAAGCCTTTTGTTAGCGGTATAAAAGCCTGCACCTCAATAGTTGAAAGCAGATTCCATCCGATGTCCCCCAAAAAGTCGACGATAGGGTTTTCACCAGAGTCGCTAAACAAATCGAAAAAGCTTGCAAGGCCATCAACGCCGCCTGAGCGAAGGAGATCGACAAACCTCATACCCGCCATACCCGCAAGGCAAATAGCTATAAAGACAAAAAAGGTTGCCCGGGGCATTTTCTTATCTTTAAACCATATCAAAAGAAAAGTCATGGCGTAGAGAACAATGTTGGTTCGTCTGCCCAACACGAGCGAGGTTGCCAGAACAATTGCAACCAGCCCCCAACAAGCAAGGGCCTTAAATATATAACTATCTTTATTGAACTCGTCCTTCTTGCCCCAACACGACACGATCATAATCACGCCAACTGGGAAAAAGGCGCCAATCTTCGCCATGAGCGAGTCAATTCCGTAATTGATGTAGTCGTACGCACGGTCGTAGCCATATGCAGCAACGTAGGAATATGTTTGAGCGAAATCAATCATGTAGGGCCCGATACAGGTGACAATAAGTGCAGCCGACACCAAAAGAATCGCCTTGTAAGAAGAGCGAGGGTCTATACCCTTCTTATTACGCGACGCGAGCCAATGGACCCCCTTGGTTTTCTTGGTCAATCCATCTACAGAAAAGAGCACCGCGATATGAAACGCAAGTATGCAGAGTTCCGCAAACAATAGCCCCTTAACAACCTGAATATCATTCAGTCCCCAGTT
>CAVGRL010000060.1:0-9534 GCA_963631715.1 Bacteroidaceae bacterium | reverse complement strand
CCAGCATCCAGGATTGCACCCCCATCCCGCACAACGGCTGCCGCCCCTGCAAGCGTCGCCGCGTGTAGCTTAGAAAGGATCGAATCACTATGGCAATCAACAGAACTCCGGTTCTTAAGCGCTGCCGCCAGCTCGGTATTGATCCGGTCGTGCTTGGCTACAGCAGCAAGAAACAGTCTATTCGTCAGCCCAAGCGTCGTCGCAAGGAATCTGAGTACGGCATGCAGCTGCGCGAAAAGCAGAAGGTGAAGTTCATCTACGGCGTGCTCGAGAAGCAGTTCCACAGCTACTTCGAGAAGGCCAAGCGTCAGCCCGGCATCACCGGCGAGAACCTGATGCGCATGCTCGAGTCCCGTCTCGACAACGTCGTCTTCCGTCTGGGCTTTGCTCGTACTCGCAAAGAAGCCCGTCAGACCGTCACCCACGGCCACATCACCGTCAACGGCAAGCGCGTCGACATTCCGTCGTACCGCGTTCGCCCCGGTGACGTTGTCGCTGTTGCCGACAAGGCTAAAGATATGCTCGTGATCAAGAGCGCTCTCGTTTCCAACGAGCGTATGCAGGTTCCTGCATGGCTCGAGGTCGACATCGAGAAGCTCCAGGGCAATGTGCTCTCTCTCCCCAACCGCGATCAAATCGATTTGGACATCAACGAGCAGCTTATCGTCGAGCTTTACTCGAAATAATTAACCGCGGCTTAAGGAGGCTTACAAACTATGGCAGAGTTCATGAGGCCAACTGTCACAACCGAAGAAGTGAACGACACCGTCGCCCGCTTCATCGTCGAGCCGCTTGAGCGTGGTTTCGGATACACGCTGGGCAATTGCATGCGTCGCGTTTTGCTGTCGTCTCTGGACGGGGCCAAAGCCACGGCTATCCAGATTGAGGGCGTGCAGCATGAGTTCACGACCGCCGAAGGCGTCATCGAAGATGTCACCGATATCGTCCTCAATGTGAAGGGCTTGGTTTTCCAGCCCTTGAGCGAGGATTACACGGAAGCAACGGCCACCATTTCGGTCGAGGGTCCGTGCACGGTGACCGGCGCTGACGTGAAAGTGCCCACCGAGTTCACGCTCGTCAATCCCGAACACGTCATCTGCACCGTTGCCGATGGCGGCACGCTGAACATGAGCATCCGCATCGGCGTGGGCCGTGGGTATGTTTCGGCCGAGCGCAACAAGCGCACCGAAGATCCCATCGGCATCATCCATGTCGACAGCTTGTTCTCTCCCGTGCGTCGTTGCACCCTCGCGGTCAGCGATACGCGCGTGGGTCAGCGCACCGACTTCGACAAACTGGTTCTCGAGGTCGAAACCGACGGTTCCATCGCCCCTAACGAGGCTGTGTGCCGCGCTTCGAACATCATCAACCAGTATATGGGCGCATTCCTCTCGCTGGCAGATATTGCCGACGAGGAAGAGGGCGAAATCCCGTCCATCTTCGCGCCGGAAGGCCAGGAGGCAAACGCCGAGCTCGACAAGCAGATCGAGGACTTGGACCTCTCGGTTCGCTCCTACAACTGCTTGAAGCGCGCGGGCATCCATTCGGTGCGTCAGCTGGTCGAATTCTCCGAGAACGACTTGCTGAACATCCGCAACTTTGGCGCGAAGTCCATCGAAGAGGTCAAAGACAAGTTGATCTCCATGGACCTCAACTTGAAGCTATAACGAGGAGATTAACCGATGAGGCATTACAAGAAGGGCCGCAAGCTGGGCACCGATGCCAGCCATACCAAGGCCATGAAGAAGTCCTTGGTGAAGTCGCTGTTCACCAATGATCGCATCAAGACCATTGAAGCGCGCGCCAAGGAAATTCGCCCCGATGTTGACCGCATCATCACCTGGGCGAAGCGCGGCGACTTGCATTCTCGCCGTTTGGCCATCGCTGCTCTTGGCGACAAAGAGCTCGTTCGCGAGATCTTTGAGAAGGTCGAGCAGGGTATGTGGAAAGACCGCCAGGGCGGTTACACCCGCATCATGAAGCTTGGCCCCCGCAAGGGCGACAATGCTAGCATGGTCATCATGGAGCTCGTGACCGAGCCCGTGAAGAAGAAGGCCGACAAGGCCGAGGCCAAACCTGCTGCGAAGAAGGCCGAACCCAAGAAGGTCGAGGCCGAAGAGGCTCCCGCCGAGCAGGCTGAAGCAGAGCAGACGCAGGAGGCTCCTGCTGAAGCTGCAGCTGAGGAAAAAGCCGAATAGTCTCTTTTCAACGAGACTCTTGCAAATGGAACGCCGCCTTTTTAGGCGGCGTTTTTGCGTTACCATGCTTTTGCAAGGGGAAATCGAATTTGAGGAGGCACCCATGTCTGAATTCGGCAAGATTCTAAATAGCGCGATAGACGCCGCCCAAGACTTCGCGGGCGATGTCAAGGCGGCTACCGACAAAATGATCGATACGGCCCAAGAGCAGGCCCCCGAGGTATTCGCCAGCGCGAAAGAAAAACGAGAGAGCCTTGCAAATCAGGCTCGCGAGAATATCCCTGGCCTTATCGACGATGCCAAAGCGGCGACCGAAAAAGCCATGGATGATGCCAAACTTGTGGGCGATAAGCTCGCGGATACCGCCAAGGAAGTAGGCGAAAAGGCCGCTGAAGTTGCAAAGGAAGCAACGCAGCGCTTCAGCAAGAAAGACGAAGAATAACCTGCCAAACGCTCAGAGCTTTTAGCAGGTTTTGCAAGGAAGAGGAGGGCACTGCGCCCTCCTCTTTTATACTGGGCACCATGCGATATGGATGCGAACATAGCAAAATGGCGCGCTTGGATGCGCGTGTGGCCTTGCTCGAGTTGCTCGCGTATTCGATTGCGCTTTTCTTTGCGAACACGTGGCTTGGCATGGCTGTTTTTGCCGGAATTCTTCTTGTTGCACTGCTGGGGCTCCGAATTCCCTTGAAGAATATTCGTGCTTGCCTTGCGCCCTTGCTGTTCGTCATGGTTTGCACGCTGCTCGCTCAAATTCCTCAAGGGATCGAAAACGGGCTTATCTACGTTGCTCGCATAGCCCTTCTTGCGCTTGCCACGCTCGTGGTGGCGTTTTCTTATGACGCATCCAAACTCGTGTCGGCATTTTCTAGCTTTCTTTCCCCATTGCGTGTTTTGCGCGTTCCCGTCGATGATATGGCGACGATGTTTTCCGTCGCTTTGCGTTTTATGCCGGAATGTTTGGATGAATGGCGATGCGTCGTGAATGCCCAGCGCTGCCGCTGCGCCCCTTTCAGTCAAGGGCATTTCATTGGGCGCGTTTTTGCATGGGGTGGCGTTTTCATTCCGCTGTTGGTGGGGTTGTTTCGAAGGGCAGATTCGCTTGCAAGCGCATTGGAAGCGCGTTGCTATGGGGCCGCCGCGCAAAGGACGAGCCTTCATTGCGAGAGCCGTTTGGACGCCAAGACATGGTTCTGCTCTCTGGCAGTCTGCGTCGGGTTTTTGGTCGCGGGCGTTGCTTTATAGGAAAACGATGGGCGATTCCTGCCGTTTTTCCCTCCTTTGGCGCCATCGGGTGCCCATGTTTCGAATTTACCTGCGTCGTAGGATACAATCGTTTCGTTAGCGAGGGGTTGCAAACCCCTAAGTCCAATCAAGGAGGCAATCTTCATGAGCATCATCTTCGACGTTTACGGTCGGGAAGTCCTCGACTCTCGCGGTAATCCCACGGTCGAAGTCGAAATCACTCTCGACGATGGCTCGTTTGCGCGCGCAATCGTTCCTTCGGGAGCTTCTACCGGCGCATTCGAAGCTGTCGAGCTGCGTGATGGCGATGCAGGTCGCTATCTCGGCAAGGGCGTGCAGAAGGCCGTTGCCCATGTGAACGAGGAGATTGCCGAAGCCCTCATCGGAATGGATGCGCGCGATCAGCGTGCGGTTGACGCTGAGATGATCGACCTCGACGGCACTCCCAACAAGGGCAATCTTGGCGCGAATGCCGTGCTGGGCGCATCGCTTGCTTGCGCGCGTGCCGCGGCCCAGTCAAGCGAATTGCCGTTGTATCGCTACGTGGGTGGCGCGAATGCGCATGTGCTGCCGACTCCGATGATGAACATCCTCAACGGTGGCGTGCACGCCGACAACAACGTCGACTTCCAGGAATTCATGATTATGCCCGTCGGTGCCGAAACCTTCGCCGAAGGCCTGCGCTGGTGTGCCGAGATTTATCATACGCTCAAGAAGGTATTGCACGAGGCTGGCCTCGGCGGCGGTGTGGGTGACGAGGGCGGCTTCGCTCCGAATCTCAAGACCAACGAAGAGCCGCTGAAATACATTGTCGAGGCGTGCGAGAAGGCTGGCTATAAGCCCGGCAGCGACATCATGTTCGCTATGGATCCGGCTTCTACCGAATACTACGACGCAGAGCGCGGCATGTACTGCCTGAAGGGCGAAGGTGTCGAGTACACGAGCGAGCAAATGGTCGACTACTGGGAGAAACTCGTCGACAAGTATCCAATCATCTCTATCGAAGACGGCATGGCCGAGGAAGACTGGGATGGTTGGAAGCTGCTTACCGACCGCATCGGCGACCGCGTGCAACTCGTCGGCGACGATTTGTTTGTCACCAATACCGAGCGCTTGAAGAAGGGCATCGAGCTTGGCGTTGCCAACGCGATTCTCGTGAAAGTGAATCAAATCGGCAGCCTGACCGAGGCGCTTGAAGCGATCGAGATGGCCAAGCAGGCCGGCTATGCTTGCGTTATGAGTCACCGTTCGGGCGAAAGCGAAGACACCACGATTGCTGACCTCGCCGTTGCCATGAACACCGGTCAGATCAAGACCGGCGCTCCCTGCCGCAGCGACCGTATCGCCAAGTATAACCAGCTCATCCGCATTGAAGAAGAGCTGGGCATGTCGGGCAAGTATGCTGGCAAGGATGCCTTCTACAACATTAATCGTTAGAAGACGCGAGTCCGTTGAGGTTCGCTTCCGTTGGCGCAAGGCCGACTGCGACCACGACTCGCTATTGCTCGCTTCGCTTACTATGCGATCGCCTGGTTTTGTTCAACTTTTAGAGAAAAACAAGCTTGAACTCAGACGCTCGCAGTCGGCCTTGCGCCGACGGAAGCGAAACCAGTAGCCCTTAAGGCCCTGGCGTGTGCCGGGGCCTTTCTATTGCCGTCTGAAAAACTGAGATCCGTTCTTGGCAAAACCCTTATGCGAGTGGGGTATAGTGGATGAGTTGTGTTGGCTCGCCGTTCAGGGGTGTTCGGTGCGTCAACGGTCGCCAAAAGAAAGCAGGGAAACATGGCTCAGGACAAGGGTTCATCGCCTCTCGTGAACGATCCCAATGGTTTGTCGTTGCCGCACCTCATTGCGGCCGTCATCACCGCCGTTATTGGCGGCGGCGTATTCACCATGGCTGGCGATATGGCTGCTGCGGGTGCGAATACGGGCGCAGTGCTTGTTGGCTGGGTAGTATGCGGCATCGGGGTGTTCTGCCTCATGATGTGCTTCTATGCGCTCAGCAAATACAAGCCAAAACTCGTCGGCGGCATTTATTCGTATGCGCGCGCCGGCTTCGGCGAGTTTATGGGATTTCTCTCGGCGTATGGCTATTGGATTTCGGCGCTTCTCGCTACCGTTTCCTACACTACGTTGCTGTTCGCGTCTATCGCGTATTTCATTCCGCTTTTCGGCGAAGGCAACAACCTGCCCTCCGTTGTTGGCGCTTCCGTTGTTTTATGGGTGTGCTGGCTGCTCGTGAGGCGTGGCGTAAAAGAAGCTGCCAGCGTGAATATCGTCACCACCATTGCAAAACTGGTTCCGCTGTTCGTCGCCATCGTCGCCATCGTACTGAGCGCGCATTTCGATCTGGAAATCTTCATGGACAACTTCTGGGGCGAACCCGATGGCCCGGCGTTGTGGGACCAGGTTGTAGGCACCGTTGGCGTGAGCATCTGGATCTTCCTCGGCATCGAAGGCGCCGTCGCTATTTCGGGCCGTGCAAAATACAGCAAAGATGTCGGCCGTGCGACGGTGACGGCGTTCGTCGGCATTCTGTGCATCTATCTGTTGGTTTCTATTCTGTCGATGGGTGTTATGCCGCGCGCTGAGCTTGCTGAGTTGTCGAACCCGTCGATGGCAGGCGTGCTCGAGGCAGTCGTAGGCCCTTGGGGCGCGGCGCTCATCAATCTTGGCGTTGCGCTGTCGCTTTTGGGCGCCATGCTGGGCTACACCATTATCTCGTCTGAATGCCCCCACGAAGCTGCCAAGCAGGGCGTATTTCCTAAGGTGTTCGCGAAGGAGAACCGTAAGGGCGCCCCTGTCGTCACTCTTACGGTGACATGCCTCATTGTGCAGGCGTTTCTTGTCATCATTCTGTTCTCCGAGCAGACGTATCAGTTTTTCTACGGCGTATCGGTCTCGATGATCTTGATTCCGTACTTCTTCAGCACATTGTTCTTGGTGGTGTGCACATTCAAGAAAGATGGATTTGAGAGCATTTCGTCTGGCAAGCTGGCGTTTTATCGAAGCGTTGCGGTCATAGGATTTCTGTACTCGGTATTCCTCATTTATGCCGGCGGTCTTACCGGCCTCATGATTACCACTATTTTGTTTGCGCCGGGTATCGTGCTGTACTGGTATGGCCAGAAAGAACGCGGCGAGGCGTTTTTGCCGAAGGTGCTCGACAAGGTGGTCGCCGTCGCGATTTTGGCGTTTTTCGTCATCAGCG
The DNA here is from genome assembly GCA_963631715.1 of Bacteroidaceae bacterium. Classification (GTDB taxonomy): domain Bacteria; phylum Actinomycetota; class Coriobacteriia; order Coriobacteriales; family Eggerthellaceae; genus Slackia. Next base: position 2,880 of record CAVGRL010000060.1, on the reverse strand, counting down.
TCGTGTGCATCGCCACGGGCGCTATCGCTGTCGTTTAGGAGCGGCGACCGGCGCGCCTCGCGTTAAAAAAATCTAGATTTTCACTCCATCTGGGCTTTTCAGCACTTCGTGAATATGGTTTGCGAGCCGCCTTAGGGCAAGCGCTTCCGTGATATCATTGCTGTACTGAAAAGCTCAGAGCATTACACGCACACTAATCGAACCATGATGCAAGGAGCCCTTTTTTCTTATGTCTCGCGGTGGAAGCAATATTATCCCCGTCGGTGCCGCATATCGCGCATCGGCTCGTGGCGCGCTTAGCGACGATGCGGCGCGCTCCAGCGCTTCCTCGCGACGTTATGCCCAGCGCTCTTATGGAAGCTCTTTCGGAGTGTCTTCGCATGCCGTGGGCGAGAACCCTACATCGGTGCGCGGGCTCGATTATTCCCAATCTCTCGACCCGTTCAAGGGCGACTCGTTCACGCGGAAAGAGCGATCGCGTTTCTCGAAAGTCACGCGTTCGGGACGCATTGAACCCTTAGACGCCGGAGCTTACGGCGGCGACGAGCAAGCCTCGTTTGCCGCAGCGTCTAAAGTGAGCACAAGGCGCGTGCGTTCATCGCGTTCGAGCTCGTCGAATACGCGTGCTTCGGGAATTAATTTGACCGCGTTTTCGGCTTTCGACGATCTTGATGAACAGCTTTTCGGAACGGAAAATGCCCGCGTTGCGCGAACCTCTTCCGATCGAAAGTCGAGGTCGACGTCGGTGCGCGCTGCAGTTGAGGTTTTCGACCCCAACGATGCCGAAGATGAAGACGAGCGTTCGTCGACTTCGGCTCGACGATTCAAAAAGGACCGTCGCGATAAATCGAAAGCCAAGGCCAAGGCCGAAAAGATGTTTAACCGGCAATTTGGTTCGGATGCGTCGTCTTCTGGCGAAGCTGGCAGTAGGGCGGCGGTATACAAGGGGGAAATGGGGCACAGCCACAAACGCGCCTTTGCCGATTTGGGCGGATTTTCCGAAAAGCGAGGGAACTCGCCTCGCCGTGCGCATCGGGAAAAGCAGGCGAAGGCTCGACGCGGAGCGCCTGTCGCGGTATATGTGATTGGTGCTTTGATTTGCGTCGCGGTCGCGGTCTTGTTCCTGTACCCAACGGCCCAGCAATTCTATACCGAGGTTCGCACGCAGGATAAATTGCAAGCTGAGTATTCCCAAATCGCTGAGCGAAACGCCGCCATTCAAAGCGACATAGATCGTCTGTCGACCGATGAGGGCATCCAAGATGCGGCGCGTGAACAGCTTGGATGGGTTGTTGCTGGCGAAACGGCGGGCGTAGTTTCTGGTCTTGATGGCGAGGGTGCATCGGAGAGCTCCAGCGCGGTGTATGCCCAAGTGGACGCGAACAGCGTGAAAACGCCCGAAACTTGGTACTCTTCGGTGCTCGATCCGATTTTTGGCTATAGCGACAATTAGGCGCAAGGGCTGCGACCGGTTGCTCTCACCAGCCCGGCGGCGGGACACTTTCCTCTGAGGCAACTGTCCCATGTGGCAACTGTCCCAGCGGGATTGGCAAGGGGGTTTGACATATGAGGATTGCGGCGATTGATATTGGAACGGTGACGAGCCGTCTTTTGGTGGCCGATGTCGACTCGTCGGGCGTGAGTCAGGTGGCGCGTCAGAGCGCGATCACGAATCTGGGCGAAGGCGTCGATGCGGCCGGCGAGCTTAAGCCCGAGGCTATCGCGCGAACGGTCGCGCAGGTCGCCGAGTATCGTCGCGTTATTGATGAATGCTCTAAAGATAAGCCCGTCGATCGCATTGTCGCCCTCGCCACGAGTGCGAGCCGTGACGCGCGCAATGCAGATGTATTCGTGTCGCGTCTGAACGATGTGGGCGTGGCGTTGTCGGTTATTCCTGGCGAACGCGAAGCGTCGCTTTCGTTTCTGGGGGCATCGAACGATTTTCGCGGCCAAGATTTGCTGTTCGCTGACATTGGCGGCGGCTCCACCGAGCTCGTTTTTGGTCGAGCCGAAGGCGATGCGGGTAAACTTGTGCCTGCGCTTACGTTGCGCGATTCCCATTCGTTCGATATAGGTTGCCGTCGTATGACGGAGCGCTTTCTTGCGGGCGATCCGCCGACTCCGGCCGAACTGTCTGCGGCAAGTAATTGGGCCCATGAGATGCTCGCTCCTTTTTTCAAGAGCGGCAATACGTGCGAGCGCCTGGTCGCCGTTGCTGGCACGCCGACAAGCGTCGTCGCCGTTCGGGATGCGCTTGTGCCCTATGATTCGTCGAAAGTCCATGGTGCTTGCGTTACGCGCGCCGAATTCGACGAGGTTGCGCGCCGCATGTGGGAGCTTCCCCTTGCCGATCGCATGAAGGTGCCGGGCATTCAGCCGAAACGCGCAGGGATCTTTCCAGCGGGCTTGGTGATCCTCGGCGCGGTGATGGATTTGGCCGGAATCGACGGCTTTACGGTGAGCGAAAGCGACATTCTTGTCGGGATAGTCTTGGATGCAGCGAGGTCGAGCCTCGAGTAAGCTGCGCGGCCCGTTCGAACGCGGCGGGGTTGAACGTGCGTTTGGGATGGTGTCATGTTCGCTGCGTTCCATGGTAAAAGCGTGTCTTTCGCAGGAGTGCCTGGTTGTTCCTGTTCATTTGCTATTATGAAACACTGTGCCATCGACACGAAGGTGCAACGTGGGAGCGTGGCGGAATTGGCATACGCAGCGGACTTAAAATCCGCCGCCGCAAGGCTTGTGGGTTCGAGTCCCACCGCTCCTACCAAGTAAGAGCAGCAGGATTGAATGGCTTTCTGCCTCGTTCGGCTTTGGGTCCGAAGGGACTCGAACCGATGAGGTGGAATTCCGTCAAGAAAACTGCCCAGTGGGCAGTTTTTA
>CAVGRL010000059.1:0-9631 GCA_963631715.1 Bacteroidaceae bacterium | reverse complement strand
AGCCGTCGCCACCCATGGCGTCGATGACTGTCGAATGGAAATCGTATTGGCTCACGGGGGCGGTCGATGTTCTAAACGGTTCGTTATCACCACCGTTTTGCACACTCGGCTTTACGAGGCAAATGGGCGAAGCGGGAGCCGTGATTTCGTCCATCGACGGGTACCAATAGCCGTGGTCGGCCGAAATGATGATCGTTGAATTGTCGTACACGCCGAGTTCTTTTAAATCTTGCAGGTATTGTTGCAGGATGGTGAACGTTCCGCGCGTTTGGCGCTCCATGTCGGTGCCCCCTTCGACGACTTGCGCGTTTTCGTCAAGCGTGAAGGGTACGTGAGAGCCTGACAGGTGAATGAATTTGAATGCGCCCACCGTACCCTCTTCGTCATTGATGGTAAGCCCGCGGCTTTGAAGCTCTTGGTAATAGGCTGCATCATCGAGGATGTACGAGGTGTCGTAATCGGAAGCCTCCCCGTTCGATTCGAGCACGTTTTGGTTCATGTCGTCGGTGTAATACCAAAATGCCGGTTTTGCAATCCAGGGCGCATCGCGATAGAGGGAAACTTTCGACAAAATTGAAATCGTGCCAAGAATGTCGATATCGCGCTGCTTCGTCTGATGGATGTTTTCGGTCATATCGGCATACAACGATTTTCCGCCGTAGATGCAATCAGCATAAAGCGAGATGGAATAGCCCAAATCGGCGATATCGGGAATGAACGTCGCCCGAGTGTAGCGCGAGTCGATATAGTCGGTATACGATTCGTCTTCTTGCAGACCTTCACCCGTCAACAGGAAGGGAACGGCATGCGAAGTGGGGATCATGGCGCCAGTGGAATTTTTGAAGTACGTGAAGCCGGTGAATTCGTCCATCACGTCGGGGTAATCAGCAAGGACTTTCTCGAATTCCTGTGTATCGACGGTATCGACCAGCAAGACGATGACGTTGCTTTTGCTGGATACTTCGAAAAGGCCCTGTTTCGAAACCTGCATGTCATCGGGGAAAATAATCTCGTTTTTCACATAATGGGCGATGCCGATGGTCTGTGCGGCCATGAAAACGAGCGCGAAAAAGACCGAACACACCCTACCGAGGGAAGGCATTTTGACCGCTATGGCGATGCATGCGGCGATGATCACGATCCATATCGCAGAATTCAGAGCCATCTTGAGGGAATAATCTGCCCAAGGCACGGCGTGACCATCGGCGGACGGTAGCCCGCTGTTCAAAAAGAGCGCCTGCACGAAACCGCCGAGGGCGATTCCGAAGGCTATCGCGACCAAAATATCGAACGCTTTGCCTTTGCACGCCGAGATAGCGAGCGCAATCAGGGTGCCCGCAACGAACGAGAAAACCAGCATGACAAGCCAGACGTCACGCAGAATGAACGAAAGGCTTTCTTTATTGCCGCCGACAATTTCGTAGGGCGCTACCACAAAGTAGGTAAACATGACGAAAGCCATGGCGCACAGCGCGATTCCGAAGCGTTTCGGCCAAGAAAGAAGCAATCGCGCCGCATTTTTCTTCGGGGTCGTAAGGTTTATCGGCGAAGAGAGGGCGATTTCGGGGCTCGACGACGCATCGACGCGCGAAACATGCCCCTCGACCGTTTTGCCGTAATTCTCATCTATTTTCAAGAGCTTGAATAGAAGACGTCGGGCGCGGCGCCACATAACACCCATGACGGCGCTCAAGGCTACCGCAACGCCCGCGAGGGCTTGAATGGTGTACGTCATAACCGAAGGGTCGACGTAGGCGTGCGCATATGCCACGGGGCATACAAGCGCGAAGCTAGTCGCTATGGCGAACAGTGATGCGGCGTCGAATGCCGCCAAGGTCAGGCGTTTAATCCTCATTGCCGGCCTCCGTTTCTTTCTGGTGTTCCAAAATGGCGCCAAGCAGATATTCGCCGGCAGCTTCCCCACCGCGGCCGATATTATAGATTGCTTCGGAGCGCACGCTGGCGATCTGGTCTTTCCAGGAATCCTGATTCGAAATCATGTCGTCGACAACGCCGGCAATGCGATTTCCGACCTCGCCTTTTTCGAGCGAGATGCCCAGTCTGTCGCGCCACGAGATATCGGTCGGCACGATGCCGGTCTCCATGTAATCGGGGTTCTTTACCTTCATCTTCGTGTTCACGAAAATCGAGGGCTTGCAGGTAGCGAAGCTGAATTCGAAGGCGACCGAAGACCAGTCGACGATGATTACGTCTGAGCTGAATATCGATGTATTCGAACTGAAATCTTTCTCAAAGAAGAGTTTGTCTTGCGAAACGTTCGAATAGGTTTCGATTAGCTTTTCCCAGCGTGCTTTGAATCGTTTTACGTATTCGGGATGAGGGCGTACTACGATGCGGTATTTCTCTTCGGCGAGCAAATTGTCGACGATGTCTGAGAAGCAAGAGTCCAAAAGACAGTCTTCCTGCCATGACGGCGCGACAAGAACGACGGGCTTCGATTCAGGGTTGCGCGTCAGGTTCTCAAACGAAGAGATTTCTTCATCCATCAGGTCGTAGCCGCATTCGACAAGGTTTTTCTGCGGCAGGTTACGAAGCTTTTCTGCGGCGCGCAGCTCTTCGATCTGGTGTGGCCCCGCACAAAGAATCGTGTCGTAATGGTCGTAGGCAGTCTTTTGAGCGACGAGCGTCGTCGAAGACATATGGTGGAACATGAAGACGTATTCGACATCTTTGCGCACGTAGGAGCGTTTGATGTAGTACGTCTCCAGGTCTTCAAGGGTGGTCACGACGATATCGGCGTCCATTTTCATCATGAGCGTAATCATTTTTTTCTCGCCGATGAAATAAGGCAAGATGCGCGGGTGTGTTTTCGCGATCTCGAAGATCTGGTCGTTCGGATCGTTGGTGACATAGTGGATGCACGTGTCGCTGTTCGCCAGCAGGTATTCGATGGCGCCCTTGAAATACTTGTAGAACCCGCTGCCTTCCGAGTAGAAGACGATGTGCTTGTTCACGATGGAGAAAAAGCGCTTGTAATCAGCCTTCTCACGCTTGGAGAGCGGGTCGTGCTGGTACCACTTCGGGCGGTCGCTTGAAAGCGCGTTGAGTTCTTCGAGCGGGACGCGGCTGGCCTGGAGGTCTTCGTAGTCGATGTACTTCTTCGGTTTAATGATGATATTGCAAAGGGCCTGAACGGCAATCGATGTGAGGTTGGAACAAATCCAATAGAAAGCCATGCCTGCAGCGACGAAAATGCCCAGGAAGAACGACAGAGCGATGGAAAGCCCGTTCGTCATGTTCTTTTCGGCCTTTGATTGCTCGCGTTGCAAAGGATTGATGCGGTTTTGCGCATACCCCATGATTACGGCAGAAAGTCCGGCGAGCAAGGGCATCAGCCACGATGCGCCGCCGTCTTCCACGGGAATCATACCGAGGAACTCTGTTCCGGGAGCGCCGTAGTCGGTGATGGTGTGGATGACGTCAACCAGCCCGAACAGAATCAGTATCTGCACGGCGAGTGGGATAAGGGAAAGAAGCGGATGGTAGTGCTTTTCCTTATAAAGGTCGTTTTGCTTTTCGCCAATGGTCTCGCGATCTCCGAAATACTTCGCTTTGATGCGATTGAGCTCTGGCATGAGCTGAACCATGACAATGCTGTTCTTCTGGCACCAGAGTGACATGGGTACCAGGATGATTTTCACGATAACGGTGAACAGCAAGATGGCGATCCACCAATTGTGCGATATGTCGTAGCAGGGCTGGAGAATGAACGACAGAGCCTCTGTCAGTAATTCCATCGGGAAGCATACCTTTCCAAGCGGGTTAACGGCAGACGCCCCTTCCTTGCGTCTGTGCCGGCAGCCGCTTCGCATAACTGGAAACGGCCAAGACTCCCCAGTTTATCCCATAGGTTTTTCTATAATCGCGGAGGTCCTAGAAGGCATTATTTCTGCATTTTTACATACCGAGGTAGTGCTCCCAAAATTCTCGCGATGTGAACCTGGGGAAGGCATCTTTGTATGCTTGGCGAATGTTTTTGCCTTCCCTGCGGTAGCGGGTCATGATATTCGACTCGCGTTTGCGCAGTTCCTTGAAGCGCTCTTTGTCCATATGGCGGACAGAGACATTCGTGCGCGTGGGGTCGAGGCATACGAGCTCGCTTTTGCGGAACGTGTTGCCTTCAAGTGTGGTCACACCGTTTTTCACCACGTATGTCGGTTTTGAATCGAGCAAGAAATCGGGCAGGTAGTGCTTATTGTGTGGAAGAAGTTTCACCATGCGCGTTATTTGGGAGTCGTGGCACATCAAGTCGACATTGGCAAGTACGTCATCCGTGACACCTGCTCGCCTAAGCAAAGATTGGTCCACGTCGGCTATGCTCGAGGTTTTTTCGTTTTTGGCCCCGTTTGATTTCATGAGGGCCGACCCATCGGCGTTGGCCAAAAATTCCGGACCTTTGAGGTAGTCTTCGAGGCCATCGAGAAACAATTCTGTCGATGCATAATCCATGTCGCGAAGGGCTTTCCGGATGGATGCGCGGAGCCTCATCATGAAAAGGCGTTCGTCGGAGCAGTCGTCAACAGCGATCATGGTCAAATAGTTTCGCGTGTATTGGTAGCAATCGACCGATGCGCGGTAGCGCCCTTCGAAACTTGCGTGCCACACGCAAATTCCGTTCATCGTCATGTAGGTTCCCTTGTTGCGAACGCCGAATTCGACATCGTCGCAACGCACGAAGAAAGGCATGGGGAGGCCATTTTCGCGGATGTTCTTCATGGGAATGCAGCTGAACCACCAGGCGCCATACGATTGCGGCAGCTCAACATCGATGCGCTCGTTTTCGACGATATCGTGCACGGTCGAGATGTCCATGTCGTGCTTGATGCGCGAGTAGCCCCCGCTGCGTCGTACGATGGCGACATCTTCGAACTGGCGTTTCGGGTCTTCGAGGGAGAGCATGGCACCGTTGACGAAAGCATCTTTATAAGCGCCTTTCGCAAGCGATAGCAGATTGAAGGTGCGGATGAGGCTTTCGGGCATAACGCGCACGTCGTCATCCATGAGAAGCACGTGGGTAAAGTCGGTATCTGAATCTAGTGCCGCTATCATGCCGCGCGCAAAGCCGCCCGATCCTCCGACGTTTTGATTAGGAATGACCGTGACGATATCGTCGCTCAACGAGTCGGCATCGAGTGTACGCCCGTTGTCGACGACGAACATATGGAAGCGTGATGCGATGAGTTCGCCTTCGTCTGCGATACCCGATTTCACCAATGCGATGTTCGGAACGATGAACTCTTCTTTTTGAAACGTCGTGGTCGAAAGCGCAAGTCGAACGTCGTTTACATCATCTTCCGAAACTTTCGCATAGTAATAGGCGTTGCGTATTTCAATCGTCGAGCCTATGGCCGGTACGAGCTTGAAGGCAACCAGGTCGGCTTCGGATGTATCGATTGCGATATCGAGCTGCATTTCGTCTTCGCTATCGAATGCATCGGTTTTCGCGATGGCGGCGGCGGAAGAGCCCGGCATGACGGCCTCGATGCACAGCTCGCCTTTTCCGCGAACGGTTGCATGCAGCCAAATTTCCTCGATTCCGGCATATTTACGCCACTTGCATGCCGAGGAAGCATTTACGTAGGTGAGAAAATCCGTCGCAGCGGCAACGGTGAGCGACGACGAGTCTTCACGGTATTGTGCGCGCCCTTGGGGGCAGCGGAAATACAGCTCGGGATGGGCGGATGCATGGTCGTCTATGTGTAGAAGAACGTTAGAGAGCTTGAAATTCATGACAGCGTAAATTCCATTCGTGTTGCAAGTTTCGGGGCGGTTTTGCGAGCTAGCATAGCGGTTACTTTGCGTAAGAACAATCGAGTTGGAAATAGTTCGATGATTGGTCGAGGTTTCGATTCAGGTAAGGGTCGCCCTGGGTTCTTACGCCGGGCCACTTCTCGTCGAATATTTCTACCTCTGACGATGGGTAGTCTGGTGCGTTTTCCGCGCAAACATAATAGTGGCTAGGGATAGAATCGGACGTTCGAAGCTTGACGGTGCAGAGATTCGCGACCCGAAGGCCTTGCTCAATTGCGCGATGGCAAAGGTCAACGGCGCCGAGTTCGCCTTTGAAGCGTGTGTCGAAGCCATCGAGTTGCTCGAAAAGGATGCGGCTTATCGTGAGACCCTGCAGGCCGCAGGCGCTGGAATTTTGGAATGAGCGAATGTTGCACTGATAGCCCGGAAAATCGTCTTCGTAGCCGCGATACAAGGGCATGACTCGCTTAGCTGTGACGGCAACGCCATAGGTCTTGTTGCGTCCGTTGGCATAGAGCAGCTTGGGCGCCACAATGCCGACGCCATCGAGTGCGCAGGCGCCAAGCAACTGCTCGAGCGGCTCGGGAGTGTCGAAAAAGCATCCAGCATCGAGAAAGACGAGGTAATCTCCTGTGGCCGCTGCGGCACCGGCGTTCAGGCGCGCAAGGGGGCTGGAGTCAGCCGGGGCCTCGATCGCACGGAACCCCTTGGGGAGAGCTTTGTGCGTGTTGCCGGCGTTGACGAGCACAACTTCGGTGCTGACAAACGAATTGTTTTGCTCAAAGAATTCCATGAACCGATCAATCGTATTGAACGGGCATGCGCCTTCGGCCGCAGGTTCCTTGGTCCATGGCTCGCAGTCCACGATTGCGCTCGCAGTCGACGTGGCCGCCGGTTTGAACCACACATCGTGCACGTTAACGATGCCCGACGAGATGATGCGTCCCGTGCTGCTGCGGCGTGTAAGTTCCCCGTTCGCAGCCAAGCGATACGACTTTTGACTGTAAGGCTTAGCATCGGGATTGGCCGCCGTGGACTCGGCGCTGATGCGCCAGTGGTAGAGCACCTTCTGCACTCCGTGCACGCGGCGCGCGGCACCCGAGCACCAGAGGATCATGTTGTAGTCTTGGGCGCCATCGAAGATGCAAGTAGGACGCGGCATGCGGTCGAGCAGCTCACGACGAACCGTCATGAGATGCACAACGCTGTTCTTGCAGAGCAGGAGTTCAGGCGTAATCTGCGGCTTGAATAGCGGGTGCAGATGCTTGAACGCTCCTTGGGCACTCTCCTCAACAAGATCCTCGTCGCAGTAGAGCACGTCGATGTCCGGACGCTCGTTGATGGCCCGTGCATATTCGAAAAGCAAATCGGGTTCGATGAAGTCGTCATGGTCGAGAAAGCAGCAGAAATCCCCCGTCGCCGCAGCGATTCCTGCATTTGTGTTCTCGGTAATTCCAAGATTGCTCGCAAGATCAACGACTTTAATCCGCTTGTCGGTGTTGGCAAGTTTGGCAACGGCTTCTTTTAATTCGGCCAATTCCGGTGACGCGTTTACGAGAACGAGCTCCAGATTGCCGTATGTTTGCCCAAGAACCGATTCGGCCATCACGTCAAGATAGCGAATCGGTGTTTTGTACAGCGGTACGATAAAGCTGAACGTCGGTTTGTTTCGGAAACCCTCGGCTGTCGCTCGCTGACGCGACAACTTTTCTTGCGAGCAGCGCGTGGCCAGAAACCATTTGTGGTAGCGAGAATCGGTCCAAGCGTCGATGGGAAAAGGATTTTCATCGACGGCTTCCTTGCCGCTCGCTCGTAGAGCGAAGTGGTACGCTCTACGAGCGATATCGATAGCCCTGGCCATAAGTTTCGCTTTCTATGCTTCGTCTATGAAATGCTGCTTACGTATTCCGTGAGCTCATTTTCCCAATCGCGTGGCGCATATCCTGCGCCTGCGAGCTTCGAGAGGTTGAGCGCCGAATGCGTCGGCCGTGGGGAGACGGGTCCGCTGGCATTGGCGTAATAATCGGCTGTGCTCACGGAAGCGACGGCGCTGGCGTTGTTATTCCGCAGTTCGAAGACCATGGATGCGATTTCGGCCCAGCTTTTCACGGCTCCCGAACCTGTAAGGTTGTAGGTTCCAAACGGACGCGGCTCGCTCGGTTCTTTATCGCCATCGCGGTAGCCGAGCAGCCAGAATATACCCTCGGCCATGTCGCGTGTGAAGGTGAGGCGGCCGAACTGATCGTCTACCACCGTCACCTGATTCAGGGCGTCGGCCTCATTGGCGCAGCGATCGGAGAGAGCGGCCATGGTTTTGACGAAGTTCTTCCCCTCGCCTATCACCCAACTCGATCGCACGATGTAGTACTTGGGGCAACCTGCCACGGCGATGTCGCCTGCGGCTTTCGTTTGCCCATAAACACCCAGGGGGCTGAAAGGCTCATTTTCCCGATGCTCTTCTAGAGAGCCGTCGAAGACGTAATCGCTCGAGACATGCACCAAGGTTATTCCGTGTTTGGCACAGACATTCGCGAGCAGGGCCGGCCCTTGGGCGTTGGCTGCCCAAGCAATTTTCCGCCCTTCGGGAGTTTCGGCGGCATCGACCGCCGTATAGGCGCCGCAATTGATCACGGTGCCGTAGAGCGTCCAATCGATCTTCGAGTAGTCGTCTGCGTTAGAGAAATCGAATTCGTCGCGATCGCCGAAATCGAAGGAGTCGGCGAGGCCGCGTTCTTCGGCAAGTTTGCGAACCGCATGGCCAAGCTGGCCGTTTGCTCCGGTTACGAGCGTGCGGCGTGGAGCCATGGGTAACGCGTTGGCCAGCATGGGGTGTGCTTTGTCGGCTTCGGAAAGTTCGCATTCGTCAAGCGGGATGGGCCACTGGATGGCGAGCTCGGGGTCTGCCAGGTTCACGAAGGTGTAGGTCTTCTTGAGCTCAGCGGACCAGTGGGCGTTCACCAGGTATGTGTAGGCGGTGCCGTCTTCGAGGGCTTGGAAGGAGTTGCCCACGCCGCGAGGCACGTAGATTGCCTTACTGGGGTCGATAACGCAGGTGTATACCTGTCCGAAGCTTTTGCCCGGACGCAGGTCTACCCATGCGCCGAACACGCTTCCCGTGGCCACCGAGATATATTTGTCCCAGGGTTCGGCGTGGATTCCGCGAGTCACGCCCTTGTTGGCGTTGAAAGATATGTTGTTTTGTACGGGTCCCAAATCGGGCAGACCCAGCTCAAGTTGCTTGGCGCGCTGCCAGTTTTCCTTGAACCAGCCGCGCGAATCGCCATGCACGGGCAGGTCGAATACCAGCATGCCTGGAATGTTGGTAGCTTCTGCTTTCAATTGCTTCTCGAATTCGATGTCAGACATTGATCCTCCCTGACCGATAAGCAACCGTCCTTGCAAAGCACCGACGGCCTATTCCTGTTTCGGCGATGTATCGCAAGGGCGGTTCTGGATTCCTAGTTGCTACTGGCCCTGCTTGGCGTATTTGGCCTCGGTCGCGGCCTTGGCCGGGCGCCACCAGGCCTCGTTGGCCACGTACCAGTCGATGGTGGCCTTGAGCCCCTCGGCGAAGTCGGTGTGGGCCGGCTCCCAGCCCAGCTCGCGGCGGAGCTTGGTGGAGTCGATCGCGTAGCGGCGGTCGTGGCCGGGGCGGTCCTTGACCCAGTCGAAGTCGTCGGCGTCCTTGCCCATGGCCTCCAGGATCATGCGCAGGACCGTGATGTTGTTCTTCTCGCCGTCGGCGCCGATGAGGTAGGTCTCGCCCATGCGGCCCTTCGTGAGGATGGTCCAGACCGCGGAGCTGTGGTCCTCGGTGTGGATCCAGTCGCGGACGTTCTCGCCGGCGCCGTAGAGCTTG
>CAVGRL010000058.1:0-9953 GCA_963631715.1 Bacteroidaceae bacterium | reverse complement strand
CGCCGTTGCCCGAAGCACCAAGGCCGGTAACGATATGGTTGCTGTTTGGCTTAACGAAGAAGACCACATAGCCAGGCTTGTTCCACGTGGTGTAGTCGCTGATGGTGACGGTTCCCGTTACCCTGCCAAATGAGATGTTCGAGGTGTCGCTCGTATCGTGCCACGCGAAGTACGCAATCTCGGCGTTCTCGATGGTGGGAGTAATAATCGCCTTGTATCCACTTGCAGACGAAGACTCGACGACCGTGATCGTCTTGCTGGCGGTCTCGTCGCCGACCTTGGCGGTAATCGTCACGATGCCGGTAGCCACGGCGGTCACAACGCCGTTCTGCTCGACCGTGGCGATGGATTCGTCAGATGTGGTCCACCGCACGGTGCCGGAGAAGCCGTTGGCGGTGTAGACAGCGAACTTGCCGACCTCGAGGGTGTCGTTACCGGTAACGCTGCCATCGAAATCAGAAACAACGGCGATGGCGCTTTCGTCGCTGGCAGCATCGATATCGCTTTCGTCGTCGATGCTTGCGATAGAAACGGCCTTCGAGCTTTCGGCGGAGGTTTTGACTTTAGAGGTATTCAAGGTAATGGAGGCGCCGCTCGCAATTGAAGCAGCCGAAATAGTGTAGACGCCATCGGCATCGGAAGTGATGGGGGCTTCCTCGCCATTGACGCTCAAGACCACTTCGCTGAGCTCGTAGCCGTTATCCGCAACAACGCTAAATTCGAAATCCTTATTCGCGGGCACCGTGACTTTGGTGGCCGGCAGACTGATGAGCGTCTGCGTGCTGTCGGCTTTCTTGATGGAGGCGTTGTTCAGCACGAGAGCAATATCGTATTCGCTTTGCGTTTGCTCGGCGGCACTTGGCTCGGTTTCGGATTGCTGCGAAGATGCCTGAGCGTCGCCCGCCGGGTCGCCATCCGCAGCCTGGTCGCTATCCGCAACCCGATCGTCGGAAGCAGGCGTGCTCACGTCAATCGCCTGCGACTCGCTTGCGCCATCGGCAGATTCGACGACCTGCGCATTGGCGTCTTCGGCATAGGTCTCTGACGGATTTACCGCCGGGAAGCCGAAGCCCAACAGCACAACAGACATCGCCACTGCTATGGCCTTGTGGCCCAAAGAGTAGCGGTCGGCCATGCTTTCGACCTTGACGCTTTGCTTCGTTTTGCTCATCGCATTCACCCCATCAATCGTCGCGTTTCCGCCTTGCGATTGGACTCACACATTCACTTCGCACAAGGCCCCGCGCTTTCCTGAAAACGCATTTCCCTGAAATTTGGGGGAGGGCCTTCACGAAGATAGATTTTTACTGCCCTATCCTACCACTAAACATGCCTGCGAAAAATCGTTTGGGTTGAAATTTACAAAACGTCTTCGCTGTTCAACGTGGGAAGTTTATGCCGGCTTACCATGAATCGAAAAGGTAGCCGCAGCTCCCGCCAAAAGACCATCGTAAAGCATGGCCAAAACCCAGCTTGTGACCGGTATCACATTGCGCGAAATCACGGGAGGCCGGTCACAAGCCCCCCCGAAAGCAAACCGCAGAGCAAAGCCGCATCAAGCAGAACAGGATGCAGCTCGACAACGAGGACTGGCGCAATAGCCCAGCAATGCCGCTTTGCCCCCAGCGAATTCCAGCTTGCAGCCCTGCACTGTTCGGGGCCTTGCTTGCGATATACTCGCCCCAATGAATTTCGCTTGGCCCAACAGAGCTTCTTGCTTTTTCGCCGCGCTTCGCGCAGCCTTGTTTTGTGCGCTTTTTTGGGCCTTCGCCCTGTTCACTTCTGGATGCAGTGCCAACGCGACGACGGGCGGGGCGGCGTTTTCTCCACCCGAAAGCGTGACGAATGCCGAATTCCACGCCGAAGCAGCAACTTCGAGCGGCGCCGCGAGCATAGACGCATCGCAGACGGCAGATGGATTTGTGGGAGCCTCCGCAACGAGCCAAGCGGGGCTGAAATTCCAAATAAGCAGCGGCCAATACAGTGCGAATTACGACCTGCCCAACGACGGCACGCCCATCGTGTGCCCGCTAACCTTCGGAAACGGCGCCTATATCTTCCGTATTATGCAAAACACTTCGGGCAACAATTACGTCGAGTTGTTCAGCACGCAGACAGACGTAGTGCTCGAAAGCGAATTCGCACCGTTTTTGCGCCCCAATGTATTTTGCGGCTTCAACGAGAACAGCGCGTGCGTGGCCAAGGCTCGCGAGCTTGCGAGCGGCGCCGACACCCAAGCTGCAGCCGTCGCCTCCATATGCGAGTGGATCGCCGATAATATTTCTTACGATAACGAAAAGGCAACGAGCTTGAAGACGACAAGCGGCTATGTCCCCGACCCCGACGAAACGCTCGAAAGCGGCTCGGGCATCTGCTTCGACTATGCGAGCCTTGGCGCCGCCATGCTTCGCAGCCAGGGAATTCCCACGAAAATCGTAACCGGCTACGTATCGCCGGGCGACATATACCACGCCTGGATCATGGTATACATCGATGGGGAATGGAAAAGCTCCCGGTTCAGCGTAGATCCGAACGAATGGAGCCGCATCGATTTGACGTTCGCGGCAGGAAGTTCCATTGAAAATGTGGGAGACGGAAAAATCTA
Organism: Bacteroidaceae bacterium; assembly: GCA_963631715.1. Classification (GTDB taxonomy): domain Bacteria; phylum Actinomycetota; class Coriobacteriia; order Coriobacteriales; family Eggerthellaceae; genus Slackia. The sequence goes on along the minus strand of CAVGRL010000058.1, from coordinate 7,348 downwards.
CACCGATAGGTTCGTGTATTAATGTGGCACCCCCCTGAAAAAAACCATCTTCGCGCGAACGCCGTTAGGCAAGAAGGGAAAGACGTAGCAAGCAAATGGAAGCCCAAAGAATTCGACCTTTAAAATAAGCCGCAAATAACAAATAACAGTAAAACCGAGGCATTTCGGGCGTTTTGGTGCGACAATGCATGCAGACTTTAGCGGGAACCAGGAGAAACCAATGGCAGAAAAACTATTGGATAGCAGCGCCATCAGCGCTTTTTGCAACAGCATTGCAACCATGCTTGCAGCCGGTGTGCAAACCGATGAGGCCGTTCACATGCTCTCCGAAAACCGCGAGCAATCATATTTCAAGCGAGTCTGCGACGAAGTCTACAAAAATCTCGTCGCCGGCGAAAGCCTCGCCCAGGCTATGGAAAGCTGCGGCGCGTTCCCCCCGTATGCCGTCGAAATGGTGAACGTAGGCGAAACGTCGGGCCGAACCGAACGCGTTTTGCGCAGCCTTGGACATTATTATGCAAGCGAGCGTCGCTCGTTTTCGAAGCTGCGCAATTCGGTGGGCTACCCCGCAGCACTTCTTTGCGTGATGAGCGTCATCTTGGCGTTCACCGTCATTCTGATTCTGCCCGTGTTTTCGAATACCTACAACAATATGTCCGGTTCGCTTACCGCCGGATCGTTTTCCATGGTGGGCGCGTCGATCGTTATCGGATGGGTCGCTTTGGCCATCGTGCTTGTCGCAACCATCGCAGCGCTCGTGATATGGGTGCTCATCCGCAGCGAAAGCGGACGCATGCGCGTTATGCGTCTGTTCGCAAAATTCCCCTCGACCCGCCAAGCAATGTATCAACTGGCACTCTCCCGCTTTACGACGGCCCTTTCGGCATTCGTGGCTTCAGGCGTTCAAGACGAGTCGGCCATGCGCCAAGCAATCGAGACCGTCGATCATCCCGAGCTGAAAAAGAAGCTTGATGCCGCCCTCGAAAACATGACCGACATGAACAATCCGCGAAGCCTTGGGCAGGCCATCGTTGAAAATGACGTTTTCGAGCCCATATACGGACGCATGCTTTTGATGTTCACACGCTCGGGTTCCACCGAAGAGGTGCTCGATCAACTTTCCGACATCTTCTTCGAAGACGCGAATTCCCAGATAGATTCCGCAATCGATAGCATTGAGCCCACCTTGGCGGCGTTTCTTACCGTGGCCGTTGGCGCAACGCTTATCGCCGTCATGTTGCCGCTCATCGGCATCATGGGATCAATCGCATAAGGCGCGAGCATGTTTCACGAAATAACAGACCGGCAGCTCAAACACAGACGGCGCGTTCGCATTGCCGTCGCTTGCGCGGTGGCGGCGCTGCTCATCGCCGCATGGGCGGTTTTTGGCATTGTGCAGAACAGCACACGCGAGCAAGGCGCAGCAGCACTGCGCGAGAGCATTATGAACGCGGCGAAACAATGCTGCGCGATAGAGGGAAGCTACCCCAATTCACTTGAGCACTTGGAGCGCTACTACGGCGTTTCGATTAACCATGACGATTACGTGGTTTCCTACGAAAGTTTCGCCGACAACGTTATGCCAACCGTGGTGGTGACGCCCCGATGAACAGGGAAAATGAAACTATCGAAATAAAGCGCACGAAGGCGTTCGCCTCACTTGCGCATCTAGATTTGAAAGAGGACGGCGGCAGCGGAGCGAAGCAATTCTTCCCCACCATCGTACTGGGCGTGTTTTTCGCGGTGCTGCTTCTGGGCCTGGCGAGCGGCGTGGTCGTGTACACCTCGATTTCGCAGAGCACGACGCAAAGCGACACGCAACGCCAAGGCGCAGCCCTCATAAGCAACGCCGTGCGCGCCAACGACGCATCCAACGCGATTGCCGTGGGCGAAGGCCCCGAAGGGCACTCGCTTGTCGTGCGAGAAGCGCTCAATTCCGGCACCTACGAAACCCGTTTCTACCTTTACCAGGGAAAAGTGCTGCAAGAATACAGCATTGAAGATGCCGCCTATACCCCCGAAAAGGCCACCGTGGTATTGGAATCGAACACGTTTGATTTCAAATACAGCCATGGGCTTTTGACTATAACCACCGATGACGGAACATCCGAAGTGGCCCTGCGCAGCGTGCAAGGGGGTGGTTCCAATGTCTAGCGGAAAACGAGGCCAGAAAAGCTTCAACAACACGGCGTTTCTGGTTGAAGCCATGGTGCTTTTGTTCTTCTTGGTTGCCTCCATCGCGATTTTCGTTCAGGCCTTCGGCGCTTCGATTGAAGCATCTTCCCAGGCCAGCAGGCTTTCGTCTGCCTGCCAGGTGGCTCAAGCGGCAGCCGAGGAATTCGAAGCTTACCCAGCGGCCGTCGCCGACGGCAAAACGGTGGGCGAAGGCGTTGCGGCCAATGGCACCGAGCGCTTCCAGGTGGCGTGCAACGTTGAAAGCAAAGCTGCGGGCACAGGCTTTCTCTATACCGCGACCATCACGGTATCTGACGAGCTTGGCGAAGCCTATTCGCTACAAACAAGCACCTATGAGCAAGGCGGTGGGGCGTAATGGAGAAGGCGCAAAGCGTCCGCATTGGACCATCGAGCCTGGTCACACTCATTGCGGCGTTGCTTTTGGCGGTGCTAGCCATGCTGTGCGCCACCAGCGCGCACGCGCAAAGCGTATTGGCCGAGCGCGAGGCCGACGCCGCAACCGAGGCCTATGCCATCGATTCATGCGGGCAAATCACCCTGGCGGCGATAGACGCGAAGCTGGAAAGCGGCAAAACGCTTTCGCAGGCCGACCTCGAAAAGATAGCCAACGAAGCCCAAAACCAATCGAGCGAGGGGCTTTCCGTAACCGCGAGCATCGAAGGGAGCACCGTTTCGATCACGGTAGCCGCGGAAAGCGGCAAAACCCTGAACGCCCAGGTAAGCACGACAGGCGGCAAGGCATCTGTCAAAGCGTGGCGAATGACTACAACGCAGGCCGCAAACGAAGAAACCCTTTGGACGAAATAAAACCGCACGACGACAAGCAAGGAGATATGAGCTATGCAATTCCAGAACCTGCTTAAAGAGATGATCAACGTTAAAGCGTCTGACGTGTTCATCAACGCGGGCCTGCCTTTGTCGTATGCGGCGGGCGGCCAGCATGTGCGCACCGATACGGAACCGCTCACCCCGAGCGATACGAAAAGTTTCGTAAGCGCAATTTACGAACTCGCCGGGCGCGACATGGGGCCTTTCGAGCGCAGCATGAACCACGACGACGATTTCAGTTTCGCCGTGGCGGGCGTGGGGCGTTTCCGCGCGAACATTTTCCGCCAACGCGGCTCTTACGGCGCCGTGATTCGCGTGATTCCGTTCGGCCTGCCGAGCCCCGAAGAAATGGGGATTCCCGAGCAGGTCATGAGGCTCGCTGATATGAACAAAGGCATGGTGCTTGTGACGGGTCCCACCGGATCGGGCAAGTCCACCACGCTTGCGTGCCTGGTAGACCGCATGAATCATACGCGCACGGGGCATGTCATAACCATGGAAGACCCAATTGAGTACGTGCACAGCCACGGCACATGCATCGTGACCCAACGCGAAATTCCCACCGACATTGCGACGTTTTCCGAAGCGCTGCGCTCGGCCATGCGCGAAAGCCCCGATGTAATCCTGCTTGGAGAAATGCGCGACGCCGACACCATTTCGACCGCGGTGAGCGCCGCCGAGATGGGGCAGCTCATGCTTTCGACGCTGCACACTCGAAGCGCCGCCGACACGGTCGAGCGCATCGTTGATGCATTCCCGCCCAACCAGCAACGCCAAATTCGCATCCAGCTCTCCATGGCGCTTCAGGCGACCGTGAGCCAACAGCTCGTTCCCTCTGTGGATGGCGGCATGATTCCCGTATTCGAAATCATGTTCATGAATACCGCGATTCGCAATCTTATTCGCGAAGAGAAGGCTTATCAAATCGATTCGGTTATCGCGTCGAACACGAAGGCGGGCATGCAGACCATCGATCAGGCACTTTTCGCCGCCTTTAAAGACGGAAAGATTACCGAAGACACGGCACTGCGCTACGCAAACCACCAAGAGGCTCTGATTCGCCGATTCGAAGCCGAGGGGCTATAGAGCCAGGTAAACCTCGCCAAACGAACGAAAGCCCGGCCTAGCCGGGCTTTTTTGTTAGGGAGAAAGGCAATCAGCCAGTCGCGATTGTGCGCTGGCGAGCCAAGGTGGTGCTTGGCCGGCACCCGCCGTCGCTACCTGACGCCTTATTCGAAGCAGGGTTTAAGGGCCTCAATCGTTTTGTCGTATTCAAGTTCAACTTTGGCAAAAAGCTCCTGGGTACCCTCGAGGCTTTCGGCGCGCAAAACTTCAGTGAGCTCGTTTGCCGGTTCGAAAATATTGCTCAGGCCAAGATTTTGGCATACCCCCTTCAGGGTATGCGAAGTCATGAAGGCGGCTTTCACGTCCGATTCGGCGAGAGCCCTCTTCAAATTCTGAAAGCTTGCATCTTCGAAAAATTTCTGAATGAAGCGGCCTAATAGTTTATCGCCCATCAGTCGTTTCACAACGCCTTCGTAATCGGCGCCAATCTCTTGATAAGCCTGCTCAAGCGTCTTCATCGTTCACTCTCCTATTATTCATAGGCATTGAATAGGGGGGGGGTCAATTGCGAAAGCGTCAACCTCTTGCTTCACCCGCTCGCTCACGTCGCTCAGGCATTCCAAGAGAAGCGGGTTGAAAACGCCGCTTTCGCCATTCATGATCATCTCTATAGCTTTTTCGTGACTCACGGCGCTTTTGTACACACGATCGCTCGTGAGGGCATCGTAGACATCGGCCAATGCCACCACCTGCGCCGATATGGGAATCTCGTCGCCTTTGAGACCATCGGGGTACCCATTGCCATCGTAGCGCTCGTGATGCCAACGACAAATATCGTGCGCCGTTTGCAGTAGCAACTGATTGTCGGTGTACATATTCAGTCGATTGAGCATATCGGAGCCAAGGGTTGTATGGGTCTTCATGATCTCGAATTCATCGGGCGTCAACTTGCCCGGTTTGTTCAAAATCTTATCGGGAATGGCAAGCTTGCCGATGTCGTGCAAAGTCGACGTCATAACAATCGTAGCGCGCTCGATTCCAGAAATGTTATAGCGATCGGTTTTACGCATAAGCCTATCGAGCAGGATTTCCGTCAGGTTGCGCACATGCAGCACGTGTGGGCCGCTTTCGCCGTTGCGCAACTCCATAGCGCCGCCCATGATATTCACGAGCATATTGTTGCTCTTCGCGCGCTCGTTGTATTGCTCGGCCAGAAGGGCCGAAAGACGCCGCTGGCGGGAATACAGTCGCATAATGTTGCTCACACGCTGGCGAACCACACGAATATCGAAGGGACGCCCTATGTAGTCGGAAGCTCCAAGCTCATAGGCGCGCAGCACCGACTCGTCGGAATCTTCGCTGGAAATCATGATGACGGGAATGCCTTCGATCCAGCCGCGTCGAACCATACGGGAAAGCACTTCGAAACCGTCCATATCGGGCATGACGATATCAAGCAGCACGAGGGAAATCTTTTTTCCGTGCTCTTCGAGGGCCGAAATAGCTTCCTTGCCATTTTGGGCCTGGATAATTTCGTATTCTTCTTGCAGCATCTCGGAGAGAATCTCGCGATTCATGGGCGAGTCGTCAACGATGAGCAGCAGCGGGCGATACGACTTCTCTTCCTCGAAGGTCTCGGCATCCATGTCGGTTATCACCGCATCATGGCACTGCTTGGCTTTATACATGAGACGATCGGCCGCCTGAACGGCATCTTCAATCAACACGCCCTTTGCCATCACGCCGCCAACGCTGATAGAAAGCGAGACCTGGTCGCATCCGGGAACAGTGACTTTGTGAACCGTGTCTGAAATAGCGTGGAGCCGCTTCAGGAAAACATCCTGTTCGATATTGGGCATGATCAGCACAAACTCATCGCCGCCATAGCGAACGAGCATATCGGAATCGCGTATGCATCGAAGTATGGCGTCAACGACGGCCTTGACGGCCATATCGCCAGCATGGTGTCCAAGCGTATCGTTTACGATTTTGAAGTCGTCGAGGTCGATGAAGGCAACGCCCGCAAAAATTCGCTGATGGCGCAACTCGTCTTCGAAAAAACGACGACTGAACGCCCCGGAAAGGGCATCGCGGTAAACGATTTCTTTATCGACCGGATCTTTTTCATCGGAGGCCATCTGTTCAACGCAAATGAGCACGCTCGGATCGCCATCGATGTTGACGAAGCGCGCCGTTGCCTTGTTGGCCTCTTCGCCAATGCGCAGAACACTCGTACGCTCTTGGCCATCATCGAGCACCTTGGCGCATATTTGGCGCATGCATACGCCCTCTTCAAAAAAGAGGCATTGCGTGTGCTTGAGCTCCTGCTCGTCGATGAGGCGCACATCGGGATAAATCTTCCTCAGCCGGGCGACCTCTTCGAGAGCCTGGGATCTTGTCACACTGCCATGGCAGTTATCAGGATTCATAGGAACGAATTTCCTTCCGCGGGGCCCACATCGAACACTGCCCGGCCTCGGAGCCAAAGCGCCGAAGCGGCATGCTCGAACTTAGCAGTTCAAAAGTCTGAATGCAATATTCACGCCGACCGACAATGGCGAGCAAACTTGATTTTTACCCAGGCGGCACCGCATTCGAAACATGGAAAACAGCCGCGCTTTCCGTAACGCTTACGAGCGTTACGCCCGCATCGCCAATCGAGAACACGCACCCATCGACCTCGGTCGAATCGTCCCTGACGATCGTCGAGCTATCGACTTGCGGCATATCCATCATGCGACGCAGGCGATTCTCTGGCGCAAGAAGGTCTTCGGCCATCTTCGCACGCACTTCGGCCTCGGTCGGAACAGGGTTGCTGGGACGATTCCAAAGGTTGTCGAAATACAAGCTGTCGTACACAGAGCTGTAATACGAATCGTAGCCATCGTAGCCGACAAACGGGTAAATCCACGCCTCGAGATAGCGTTGCTTAAGACCTTCAGAAACATTAAGCGACAAATGGTCAGCTTCTTCGTCGGCGTCCCAATCGCCGGTGAATGAAAATGCCACGCCAGGGGAAATCATCAGCAAAGACAGCGGCTCGCCTTCGCCCAAAGAAATATTCGCAAGGCCGCTCGCCCCCGCGAAAATGCCCGTCCCCAAGCGTGGGTTATAGGCAGAAAAGTGTGTCCCTATTTCCCCCTCCAACCCAGCTAGGCTTGTCGATTCCGCTCTTTTAAATACCGTCGCGCCTTTTAACAGGTCGGCAGAAAAGTGTGTCCGGATTAGGCTTGACACCGCAGGTCATGCCACAGATTCA
>CAVGRL010000057.1:0-10251 GCA_963631715.1 Bacteroidaceae bacterium | reverse complement strand
ACCCCTGACCTCATGGCTGCCAGCCATGCGCTCTCCCAGCTGAGCTAAGGCCCCATGTGCGCTTGGTGTTTCAAGGCGCGAAACAGTATTATACGCAACGCCTTTTTTCGGTCAAGCGGGTTTTCTGAAAAAATCGCCCCTATTCGTTTTGGCCTTCGGCGGAAGAAGTGCAAGCCTCCGGCGAATCGGAAGATTCTTCGCGGCAAGGCAGCGACTCCAAAGCGTCGATGATGGGCTTGAGCGCATCTTTCGAATCGTAGGCCACAATATTGCCCGCATCGACAAGCGCCGCAACCTGTGGGTCCATGGGCAACGTGGCATATGCGGGAATGCTGTATTTCTCTGCAACCTCGCGACCTTGCGGCTCGCCAAAAATATAGTGACGCTTTCCGCATTCGTCGCATTCAAAATAGGCCATGTTTTCAACGAGGCCCAACACGTCGACGTCCATTTCATGCGCAAGGTTGACCGCTTTGCCAACAATCATACCCACGAGTTCCTGGGGAGCAGAGACCGTCACGATGCCGTCCAGAGGCATCTGTTGGAAAATGGTGAGGAGCGTATCGCTTGTGCCCGGAGGCATATCGATGAGCAGGTAATCGAGATCGCCCCAATTTACCTGGTTGAAGAACTGCGTCAAAATCCCCGAGACGACCGGTCCGCGCCATGCGACGGGCATATCGTCTTGCGGCAGCAGCAAATTGGTCGAAATAATCTTCACTCCCTCGGCGCCAATTCCGGGATTCAGCCCGTTTTCATCGGCGCGAAGGGGACCATGCGCGCCGAAGGCCTTCGGAATGGAAGGGCCCGTCACGTCGGCATCCATGATCCCAACGTTTTTGCCAGCCCGCCTGAGTTCAGAAGCTATGAGGCACGTGACCGACGTCTTGCCGACGCCGCCCTTGCCGCTCACAATGCCTATGACCTTTTTGAAATTCGAGACAGAATTCGGAGTCAACTTCGAGGGGGCCGTTCGCTCGCCACACGAAGAAGAACACGTGCCGCAATCGTGCGAGCACGTATCAGGAGATTGGTTCGTTGTGTTGTCAGCCATGTTTTCTTCCTTTTTCTTCGGATTGCCGCCGACGCGCTCGACCCCTCAAACCCCCGTCGAAACAAAATGGCGACTTTACTCACGCGGGAATGATACCACTTGCCTATCAAAATGCGACTCCCGTATGCAGAGGGAGTACGACCATCGGCAAACATCGAGCCTCTGCCGCTTTAAAAGGCTTCGCGTCAAGCAGTTTCAAACTGAACGGTTAAGCGCAGATAAAAAACGCCGGATGAAATCCAGCGTTTTAAGATATTCATTCCCAAACGAAAAGGAAATCGTGAAATGCGCTACCAGTCAGCAGACCCGCCAGAAGACGAATCGGATGAAGCGTCGGAATCGGAGCCGGAGTCGGGCTGAGGAACAACATCTTCTCCCTGTTCCTCTTCTCGCCTTGCGCCGTCTCCATTCGTTGAGGAAGAATTCTCCGCTGAAGATTTGGCCTCTTCGTCGGAATCATCCGACTTGTTGGAGCTACTTGTCGACGCGCTGTAGCTTCCCTTGAAAGTGCTGGTATACGACGGATCTGCCGCGGTCTTGAAATCTTGGATTTCCTGGCCGGCCAAGCAATTCGTCATAAGATCGCGCCAAATATCTTGGCACCACGTATTGGTCACAAGTTCGGCGGTATTGTCGCGAGACCCAGTCCATACTGCGCAAGAAAGCTGCGGGGTGTAGCCGACGAACCACAAGTCGTGGTAATCGTCGGTCGTGCCCGTTTTGCCAGCAGCTATCTGGCCGGAAGAAAGCCTTGCCGCCGTGGCGGTGCCGTAGGAAGTGTTATTGATGACTCCTTCAAGCACTTTGGTAACGGCATAGGCTACCGAATCGGTAAGAACCTGCTCGCCTTCAACGCCAGAGGAATTATCGAGAAGCACATTGCCATTGCGGTCGGTAATGGTGAGAATTCCCGTAGCGCTCCGGTAGACGCCGCCCGTTGCAAACGTCGCATACGCGCTCGCCATTTCTGTGGTATTCGCGTTATAAACGCCGAGCGTAATCGTGGGGGCGGTTCCGATGTTGCTGCTATTGAGGCCCAAGCGCTCGGCAACCTTTTTCACGGATTCGGGCGTAACGCCGCTCGTAGAGTCGGTAATCAGGCGCATATAGCCTGTATTCGACGAAATCGCGGTCATGTTCGCTATGGTCATGGTCCCATAATTGCTGCGACCATAGTTGTAAATCTTCGCGCCATTGACCTCAACGGGGCCTGCGTCGCAATTCATATAGGTGGTCTGAGGATTGATGCCTTTCTCAATGGCGTCAGTGAGCGTAAACGCCTTAAACGTAGAACCAGTCTGAACGCCCGTTGAACTTGTCGCGATATTGTACTGGTCGCTATCGTAGTCGCGGCCACCGATCATCGCCTTGATGAAGCCCGTATTCGGATCGACAAGGGTGAGAGCGAACTCCTGGTTGCTCGCAGCGAGCCAGCCGGAATCATATTGCTTCTGCACGGCTTCTTCGGCGTATTCCTGCATCTCCGGATCGATGGTCGTGACGATCTTCAGGCCGCCCTCGAATACCTGCTCGTGATCGTAGGTTTCGAGAATCTGATCGCGAATATAGCTCGTGAAATACTCGTACAGATAGATGCCGTTGGTTCCCTCGTCCTCTTCGATTTGCAGATTGAGGTCTTCCGCTTTAGCCGCCTCGTATTCTTCTTGGGTTATGACGCCGTTGGTAAGCATGCGCGAAAGAACTACGTTGCGCCGATCGAGGGCATTATCAGGATTCGTATTGGGGTTATACATGGTCGGCGAATTGGGAATGCCGATAAGTGTGGCGGCCTGGGCAATCGTGAGGTTGCTCGCATCCGTGGAATAGTAATGGCGCGCAGCGGCCTGAATCCCATAGCAGTTGTCGCCGTAGTTGATGGTATTGAGATACATCAACAAAATCTCGTCTTTGGAATAAATCTTTTCCATCTCGTTCGCAAGCGTCATTTCACGAACCTTGCGCTTGATGGAAATATCATTCATCTCGGAAGAGAGAATCGTATTGCGAACATATTGTTGGGTAATGGTCGAAGCGCCTTCTTGTCCACCTGACAGATTGACCACGACAGCACGAAGAATGCCTTGCAGATCGACGCCGCTATGCTGATAGAAACGAACGTCTTCCGTTGCAACCGTGCCCTGAAGGACATACGGGCTTACCTGATCGATGGTCACCGGCGAGCGCTTTTCCATATAGAGCTCAGCGAGGACCGTGGTTCCATCGTTGGCGTAAATGGTAGACTGTTCCGGAAGCTCGAATGCGTCGGTATCCTGAACGTTGGGAAGGTCTTTGCACCAGTCGTCTATCAAGGCAAGAAATCCCTGGTAAAAACCATACCCGGCCATGCCTATGCCGGCCAAGACGATAACGATGGCCCAAATACCCGCGTGTGTGCGCTTCTCGCGCTGTTTTCTCCGTGGTTTCATAGCAGCCACGATACCCGAAAGCGATACTATTCGCAAAGTTTTGCTCGAAGACGATTGGACTTTTTCATGACGAACCCATATAGAGGCCTGGAATTGCTCGCACCCGCAGGGTCGCCCGCCTGTTTGCACGCAGGCGTTTCCGCCGGGGCCGACGCCGTATACCTGGGTTGCGAAAACTTCAATGCGCGACGCAATGCGGACAATTTCACGTTGGAAAACTTGGCCGAGGCCTGCGACTATGCGCACATGCGTGGAGTTCGAGTCTATCTTGCCCTGAATATAGCCATCATGCCTGAAGAGCTGCAATCGTCAGTCGAGCTTGCTATAGGAGCATGGAACCGAGGAGTCGATGCCTTCATCGTTCAAGATATCGGCCTTGCCGCCGAAATCAAACGAGTCCTGCCCGATGCTCGGTTGCATATATCAACCCAGATGAACACGCACAATATCGATGGCGTGAGAGCGGCTGCGGCGCTTGACGCCCAACGCATAACTATGGCCCGGGAATTGACCTGCGAAGAACTTGAGGAAACAACAACCGAAGCCCATCGACTCGGCATAGAAACCGAGTGCTTCGCACATGGCGCCCTATGCGTCTGCTATTCGGGCCAATGCCTGATGAGCTCAATGATTGGCGGACGTTCGGCAAATCGAGGAACCTGCGCCCAAGCATGCAGGCTTCCCTACGTTCTTCGAGATGAAGATTCCGATTCGGAAGTTTCGACAACGGACGGCGACAGACTCCTTTCGCCAAAAGACCTCTGCACAATCGACATGCTTGAAAAGCTTGTGAGCACAGGCGTCGACAGCCTGAAAATCGAAGGGCGAATGAAATCGCCAGAATACGTTTTCGCCGTCGTCTCAACCTATCGCTCGGTGCTAGACCGGCTCGCGGATGCTTATGATGAAGGGAGCGACCCGGGCGAAGCGGCAGCATCCGATGAGGAGCGCAGGACGCTTTCCGAAGCGTTCAGCAGAGGCTTTACCGAAGCCTACCTTGCCCACAAGCGCGGAAACGACATTATGGGCTATGGTCGGGCGAACAACCGTGGCGTATTCGTCGGCAGGGTAACAAAGGAATGCGGACGCGAGGTGGCGGTAGAATCCGACGTGGAACTCAACGAGGGCGACGTTTTGGAATTCTGGACGAATCGAGGGCATTTCGCCTCGACGCTCACCTCGTTCGAAAGATCAAACGGCACCTATTATTTCGAAGTAGACGGCAAAGCCCATAAGGGAGACCGCGTTTTTCGGGTGAGGGACGCATCAATGGCGTTTTCCGATAGCGAATACGAACCGAAACTTCCCGTGAAGCTCGAAGTTCGGGCCCATATAGGGCAGTCCCTCACATTTTTCGCCGAATGCGCAGGCGCAAAAACGACGTTTACAGGCGGAATCGTTGAGGCGGCGCGAACCAAAGCTTTGTCGGTCGACGAGGCTCGCGAGCACATCGATCGCCTTGGAAACACTCCTTTTTTCCTCTCCGAACTTAAAGTTGACATCGACGATGGCGTCGGCATGGGATTTTCAGCCCTCCATAAGGCGCGCTCTCAAGCGCTCAAGGCGCTTCAAGAAGCCATGCTCGATCCATGGCGGGGACGCTGCGTTCAAAAGCCGTCAAAAAAAGCCGCAAGAAGCAGCGAGCCGACGCATCGGAATGCGAGCGTCGCGGCATTTGCGACCAATCCGGCATGCGCGCGCGCGGCAAAGAAAGCAGGCGCCGATACCGTATTCGTATCGGCTCTGAATTATCGCCGGGGGCAGGCGTCTTGCGAAGGATGCCTCGTCGACGAAGCCGACCAGGCGGGCTACCCCGGACGCTGCTCCATAGCCATGCCCGTCGTCGACAAGCAACCCATGAATTCCGAAGAACCCGTGGATATGTGGAAATGGGCGAAAGAGGGAAAGCCCCTTTTCGTTGAAAATCTGGGGCAACTCGTAGCGGGGGCCGAAGCGAATGCGCTCGTAGAAGTAGGGCCCCATTTGCCCCTCACCAACAAAAAAGCGCTTGAGGTCGCATATGCCCTCGGAGCAAAACGCGTATGGCTTTCGCCCGAATTATCGATGAAACAAATCGGTCAACTTGGCGATGACTCCCCTGTTGAACTGGGAATTGTTATATGCGGCAATCAGGAACTCATGACATGCGAACATTGCGCGCTCATGAGCGAAGGCGCTTGCAACCAGAAATGCTCCCAATGCGATCGCAGACGGCGCGCCCACACACTACAAGACCGAAAGGGATATCGCTTCCCTATCGCGACCGACGTCTTCGGCAGAAGCCATATCTACAATGCCGTCCGCTTCGATGCAATCCACGCTATTGGGGAACTAATCGACGCAGGAGTGACGGCTTTCATGGTCGACACAACCCTCATGAGCCCCGACGAGGCAGCCAAAACAACGGCCCGCACCATTCGGGCCATAGAGGCAGCAAAGCACGGCTCTTCGACAGCAAAGGCCCAAGGGTGCACAACGGGACACCTCTTTAGAGGAGTCCAATGAAAAACGGCTCGAAGCGCATGGAAAACTAGGGAAAATCGCACGAAAGCGTCGATAATTCATTCGAATTTCGGCAAGGAATTGGCAAGGTTTGGCCACTAGCATGGGCGGCGACAAGCGCGCTGCGAACTCCTCTTAGATTGGAACGCCCATGCTAACCACAGCAAACGATTCGCAGAAATCGACTTTCCCGCTTTCCCGCAGAGCATTCATAGCAGCAGCGAGCACGGCAGCAGCCTACGCGGCAATTGGGCCTGCGTTGCCGGGCCTAAGCCCATCGCCGCAGCAGCCGATTCGCTCCATTCCAACGGCACGTGCTTTTGGCGAGCAGCTAAAGAGCAGCACGACCATCGAGCGCGTTTTGGGCGCAACAAGAAATGCCCTCGACGAGCTTTCCGCCCACGAAAACGACTCCTATTATCTTTCGACCTCGTACGGAAACACCGGCCCAAACGGCGCGGGCGGAGCCATTGGAACATGGGATTGCTGGCATCCAAACGGCAATCCCAAAAGCAACGGCGAAGCATATATGAATTGCACGGGATTCGTGGTGGCGGTCCTTGAGGCATGTGGAGCCAACTGCGACATAGTAGGCAACTACGTCGGTTCTGCGGGGTATAACCGAGGCAACAAATCCAACCTATATCGATGGATTATGTATCTTGAAGACCACGCCAGTCTTTATACGCGCTACGAGAGCAAAGCAGAACTTCTAGCGAGCGGACAGCTGAAAAAGGGCGATCTTATCATCGCGAATCCGAGGGATTGGAGCGTTCCCGACGTCGATTGCCACATCATGTTTTTCTGGGGATCCTCTTCAGACCACGACCTTGCGTGGCATTCATCAGGGCACGGAGACGACGTAATCGCCGGAACATGCCCAGGAAATATGATTTCGAAAATAACCTCGAAATCGAGCGACGTGTATTGGCTGCATGCACCACTTGAAAACATCGTAAAACTCTCAATCGAGAAGAAATCAGCCTCGATCGACATAGCGACCGGCTGCGAAGGCGAGCCTTTCTATTCTCTCGCCAACGCGAAATTCGAGATATATAAAACATGCAGCAATGGAGTTTGCGCAGATCTCATCACCGAATTCACAACCGACGCCAATGGCCGCGCCGAGATTGAACTTCCCTCGTCAGATTCAGTATGGATCCTCGAGAAAGAAGCCCCTTTGGGCTTTTGCCGATACGAAAGCCCCATTCAAATTGAGCTGAATAATGCAAACGTAAGCGAAACGGTAACTAACGAGCCGAAGCAAGTGCGTGTCACGGTTCGCAAAAGCGATGCCGAAACCGGCGAAGCGCCCCAAGGCCATGCCTCTTTAGGCGGAGCCGTCTTTGAACTCGAAGACCACAAGGGAAGCTCCCTCACAGCAACCACCGCATGGAGCGAATCAGATAACGCTTGGATTGCGGAGTTTCCCAAAATCCCACGGGGAGCTTACCGCCTGCGCGAAGCAAGTGCCCCCATAGGCTATCTGAAAAGCCCGCTAAAGGGAGCTGATTCGAATGGCTGGATTGAACTCAACCTCGCACCCGAGCAAGATGTTCAGTGCGGCCTCGTAGAAGTCGAATCGATGGAAAAAATCATGAGGTCAGACATAGAAGGAGGGAAATTCTTCACCCCGGAAGGCCTTGAGGAGAGTTCCGTGAAAACTCCTTTAGAGGGAGCGGAATTCGCAATTTGGCTACAGGAGGACGGAACGCTTCGGGAGAAGGGCTACGCCGTCTGCCCCATCACGGGAAGTGACGGGTCGATTTTGAAGACCCCTTCAGGAGAAATCGCCTATGGAGCATTCGTAGGCACCGTGCGAAGCCACAGCGATGGCAAATTCACTTCGAAGGACCTCTTGGACACCTGGCAACCCGAAGAGCATAATGGGCTCGCCGTGCCCGAATGCGCGCTTGTATACGGGACATATACGCTCGTGGAGACTTTTTGCCCCAATCCATCGCTTCGCCTCGCCGACCCTATTTTCGATATCGAAGTAAAAGGAAACGGGCTTTCGATATTCATTATCGTGGAAGACCGCCCCGTACACTCCCCCGTTCGCGTACGAAAGATAGACGCGGAGACGGGGAAAACCGTGCTTGCGGCTGGCACGGAAATCGAACTCTTGAGAAAAGACTCTTCGGGAAACTACCAGCCCGTAGAGTTCCCAATACACACGCCAAACGACTCTTCGGTGTCTCGCTTCACCATACCGGAATCGGGCATTGTCCAATTCCCCGACGTTTTGCCCTGGGGAAGCTACGCAATCAAAGAAGTTACCGCCATTGCCCCTTATCTCGTCCGCAGCGATCTTGTGTATTTCGAGGTCGACGAACACCACGATTGGGAAGAAAGCGAAATTATCGAAATAGCTTTGTCGAACAACCAAGCAAAAGGGCGAATCAGGGGAACGAAAATCGATGCCGAAACCGGCGATGGCGTAGCGGGCGGCGTATTTATCGCATATGCCGAAAACGACATCGTCTCCCCCGATGGAACGGTCGCGCTAAACGCGGGCGATTTCGCTGGGCGGGCGATAAGCGACGAGGCAGGAACCTGGAGCATGGATCGCCTGCCCCTAGGGGGAGGAGTTGCGAGCTATATCGTAATTGAAAGCACGGCTCCCGATGGGTATGTTTTGAATAACAAACAATACCATGTGACGCTCAACTGGGAAAACGATACCTGCGAGATCGTCGATTATGAAATTAGGATCGATGAGCAGCCTACGAAAATACGAATAACGAAAATCGATTCGGGCACAAAAGAAGCGATAGAAGGCGTCGTTTTCGCCCTCGAAGCAACCGAAGCCCAAGAAAGCGCAACGACAACCGAAAGCAACGTCGAGGACGCCAGCGAAGAAGATTCGGGCGAATTAAAACCCATTGAGCTTACGACCAACAGCGAAGGAATAGCGGAAGCAAGACATCTGGAACACGGCATGCTTTACCGAATAAAAGAGGCCTCGACGCGAGAAGACCTGGGCTACATTTGCCAAGAGGGGGAATTCGAGCGATTCCTTGGCCACGATGGACGATGGTACGACAACGAGGAAAGCTGTACGGAGATGCTGGCAAACGGATTGGCGGGGGATGAGGTCTGGGCCTTGGAGATTGAAAACAGCTTCACCAGCGTCGCGTTCTATAAAGTAGATTTCGACGCATGGCATACAGCCCAAAACGAAAAGGAAGAAGAGAGCGAGGTTCGCGAGGCCGCCTCAAGGAATGCCTTGACGGGTGGCGTGTTTGCCTTGACCGATGAAGACGGCAATTACATTAAGCCCGACACCGAGAACCTCGATGCAGTTGGATGGCAAGCCCAGGGCAAAAACGGCGTTTTATTCACCCATTTAGGTATCGGCAAGACATACACGCTTATCGAAAAAGAAGCGCCTATCGGATACCAGTCAGACACGGAAAGAACTTCGGTATTCATCGAGAAGACAAGCAATCCCACGATAGTTGTCCTCACGAACAAGAAAGTTGAAAAACTCGCGAAAACGAATGATGGAATTCCTCTTTTCGCCGGAACCGCAAGCCTTGCCCTCACGGGAGGTCTTGCGGCGTTGGCAGCATACTCGCATCGCAGAGAGAGTCTCGAAAGCAAGCTGTGCCCAGACAGCAACGATTGATTCGGAAATCGCTTTTCGTGGCAAAAAAAATGCCCTCGCATTGCGAGGGCATTTTCGTCTCAAAACTTATTTGAGAGCGGCCTTAGAAACCTCGACCAAGGCGGCAAAGGCCTCGGGGTCGTTAATGGCCATATCAGAGAGCACCTTGCGGTCGAGCTCAACGCCGGCCTTGTGGAGGCCGTTCATGAACACGGAGTAAGACACGCCGTTGATACGGGCGGCCGCATTAATGCGGGTAATCCAGAGACGACGAACTTCGCGCTTTTTGTTGCGACGATCGCGATACTGGTACTGAAGCGAATGACGAACTTGCTCTTTCGCCTTCTTATAATGGCGCGACTTCGCACCGTAGTAGCCCTTTGCGCGGCTAAGAACAACGCGACGCTTTTTCTTGGCGGAAACAGAACGCTTTACACGAGGCATTGATAATCACTTCCTAATCTATGCTTAGCGCAGGCCCAGGTTGCGGGCAACGACGCGCTTGTCGGATTCAGCGACAGTGGTCTCTTTGCGGAAATTACGAATGCGCTTGGGGCTCTTCTTGGTCTTGATGTGGCTCTTGAAAGCCTTAGCGCGGACGATTTTGCCGGAACCGGTGACGCGGAAGCGCTTTGCGGTGCCCTTGTGGGTCTTCATCT
>CAVGRL010000056.1:0-10578 GCA_963631715.1 Bacteroidaceae bacterium | reverse complement strand
GCCTATGCCAAAAATAGGAGGCACTTGGGATAATTTAGGATATTTCCAAGCATAACCCCAGGTCAGAAGCGCGTGTGTATAAGGGATTAGTATACCCTCCGTTTGACTTCGGGTATGCGATTCCAACCCGGTCGCATCTCAGCTCGCACGAAAGTCACATTTAGCGGCTTTTGATTCGTGTCGGATCAGACGAACGCGCAGGCCTGAAACCCAGCTGCATGAGAAAAATACGAATCTCGAAGCAATCTCAAAAACCGAAAATCGCATTGCATGGAAGACGGCAGCCATGCTTGCTCGTGTCTCAGAAAGAAACGCCGTCAAGCAAATTACCAAGTAAACCCGAGCGGGCAATAGCCCACCGTAACCCCACGCAATGCGAGACTCGACCCCGCTAGAACCGATTTACTTCACGGCTTCGACGAACCAGGACGTGATGCTCGTAGGGTGCGTGATGGCCGTGCCAACCACAACAGCCCATGCTCCGGCATCCATGGCGGCTTTCGCATCGGCCGGCGTATGCACGCGACCTTCGCAAATAACGGGCTTATCAGGGAACTCAGCATGCGCCTGCGCAAGCAGCGCGACATCGGGACCATCGGCCATGCCGCAATCGATAGCGGCGCCCGGGTGCGAAAGCGTCGTCGATGCGATGTCGCAACCGATGGCGAAAGCATGACGAATGTCTTCGATGGTGGCGCAGTCGGCCATCACGAGCACGCCTTCCTCTTTAAGGGGACCAACCGTATCTTCGAGCGTTTTTCCATCGGGACGAGGGCGATCCGTAGCGTCGATGGCAACGATGTCGGCACCGGCGGCCACACAAGCGCGAGCGTGACGAAGCGTCGGGGTGATATACACGCCCTCGTGACCCTCTTTCCATATACCAATAACCGGCACTTCAGTGCGACCCTTGATGGCGGAAATATCGGAAAGGCCCTGGCAGCGAATGCCCCCCGCGCCACCCAATTCGCATGCACACGCCATTTGGGCCATGGTTTCGGGATGGCGCAAGGGCTCGCCCATATAAGCTTGACAGCTAACGATAAGCTTGCCTTTGAGCTGTTCGATAACGGAATTCATAGCGATCTCCTACTTTTTCAACGAATCGAGCAGATGTTCAGATGCGCCAACAAGCGGCGCATTGTCGCCAAGCGTTGCCTCAACGATAGGAAGGCTGGCCAAAACGCCAGGCGTGCGCTCTTTGAATGCGGACACCATGGCGTCGCGCCACACGGGGCCCGCTTTCGTAACGGAGCCAGACACCACGGCGATGTCGGGATCGAAGATGTTCACCCATCCAGCGAGCGCCAGGCCAAGAGCCCGACCTGCATTTTCAATAACCTGAAGAGCGATTTCTTCACCAAGTTGGGCGCGATGGGAAATCTCCGCACCCGTTTGGTGAATTCCACAAGCCGCATAATAACGAGCCTCAATGCCGCTGCCCGCAGCAACCGATTCAAGGTTGCCGTCATTCGCGTCGAGCGTATTCATGGTCGCGCCGATTTCCCCCGCGAAGCCATGCTTTCCACGCACAATCCTACCATGGCAGATAATGCCGCCGCCCAAGCCCGTACCCGGCGCCATGACGATCGCCGTTTGCGCGCCCCGGGCGGCACCCCAGCGGGCCTCGCCAAGCGCATGCGACTGCACATCGCCCAATACCGCCGATGACACACTAAACGAGCATCGAAGCGCATCTCCAAGCGGCTGCCCCGACCAGCCAGGCATTATCTCATTGGCATACGCTATATTGCCCGTGTTCGCATCCACGCGGCCAGCCGTAGCAACGCCAATGCCGACGACTCGCTCGCCCGCGATACGCGCTCCACTCAAAACCGCTCCCGCAAGGTCCACTATCTTTTGCAGCACAGCCTCCCCGCCCTGCTGAGCTTCGGTGGGCACGCTGCGCTTCTCGACAACGACAGGAGCTTCATCCTTTGCCACATAGCGCACGCGCGCGCATGCGATCTTCGTGCCGCCCACGTCAACAGCCACAACGCTGAAAGGATATTCCAAAGGGGCCTCCAAAAACTCTTTTCGCTCCGAAAGACGGCAGCGGCCGCGAGGACGCGCCAGTCACCATGCCACAGAGCCAAACGCGCCTACATGCGTAAGCTCCGCGGAAAGGCAAATCAACACACCTCGCAGCCGCGCAGCGTCATAACGCCTCATACAAAAAGCGCCGCCCGTCGGGACGGCGCAATGAGACTACAGCATACCGTTTTGCTCGAGAACCGCGCGGATAGCCTCGACGTCTTCGCCCTCGAGAGCTTGAACGGGTTCGCGCATCTGGTTGGTATTGAAAACGCCCATCTGCCACAGAGCGGTCTTGAACGCGCCCACGCCAGCGCCAAAACCAACCGTCGCCTTCACGACGCGAGTAACGAACATGAGGCGCGCCAAATGGTCTTGAATCTGGCGAACTTTCTCCCAATCACCAGCCTGGAAAGCCTTCCACTGCTCGACATAGCTGTAGGGATCGATATTGGCAAGGCCCGGAACAGAGCCATCGGCTCCCGCCATATATGCGCCGTCTACGCAAACTTCATGACCGGTGAACAGCTGCAACGGATGGCCCGCATCTTCGTTTTCGAGGCACAGCCAACGGAAGCTGACGTCGTCGCCCGAAGAGTCTTTGACGCCCTGAATGACACCATCGCGGCCAAGGCGAACGAGCATCGTGGGGTCGAGCTTGGTGTGCACGCACACGGGCAAATCGTAGGCGAACAACGGCAAATCAGTCTGCTCGCGAATAGCGCGGAAATGACGCTCGGTTTCTTTCGGGCCGCCCAAAGCATAGAAGGGAGCCGTTGCGACAAGGCCATCGACACCGTAACCCGTGGCGCGCTTTGCCTGGTCGACCACACGAAGGGTTTCCATGTCGATAATGCCGGCGAGCACAGGTACGCGACCATGAACCATGGCGACTGCTTCTTGCAGCACATGATAGCGCTGGGCATCGGTGAGGAAAGCGACCTCGCCCGAAGAGCCCAAGAAGAACAGACCGTCGACGCCCGCGTCAATCATGCGATTGATTGAACGCTCGAGGGCTTCAAGGTCAAGTGTGCGCTCCGCAGTCAGGGGTATGACAACCGGGGGGATAACGCCATGGAATTTGCTTTCAGTCATGAGGAGACCCTTTTCTATTGGATACAGCAAACAGCGAAATTTTAAGCCCTGAGCGGTAGGCGTCAAGCGATAAGCGGCAAATATAGCTCAAGAACAAAGAACGGACCATTTGAGAAACTGTCGTAACCCCGCCCCTCGGCCTTCGCTTTCGCCGTTCGCAGTTAGTTTAGTTAATTCGTTACGACAACAGAAAAAGGGCGCCGCTTCAAGCGACGCCCCGCAATCAACTTCAGTTTCCTACTTACCCAAGTCGGGATGGAGCAGCGATGGGGCCGCACCCAGAAGCAGGCGAGTGTAGTCGTCTTTCGGATTGTTGAACACCTCGGCAGCCGTGCCGCGCTCAACGGCTTTGCCTTTGTTCATGACGATGATTCGATCGGAAATATAGCGAACCGTCTGAATATCATGGCTGATGAAGACCATCGAGAGGCCCAGTTCTTTTTTCAGGTCGGTAAGCAGATTCAAAATCTGAGCACGAACCGAAACGTCGAGAGCAGACGTCGGCTCATCGGCAATGATGGCGTCGGGCTTCAGCGACAAGGCGCGCGCAATTGCAACACGCTGACGCTGGCCGCCAGACATCTGGCCAGGCAGGGCCTCCAAAACCGAGCTCGGCAAACCGACCATCTCGATGAGTTCCTTGATGCGCTTCTCGCGCTCGGCCTTCGTCCCAACCCCATGGACAATCATGGGGTCCAGCAGCTGATCGTGAACCGTCATGCGCGCATTAAGCGCCGTGGCGGGATCTTGGAAAACAACGGAAATCACGCGACCGATAGTCTTGCGCATATCGGCCGTACGCTTCGTGACGTCTATTCCCTTGAAGTACACCTTGCCTTCGGTGGGCGCCTGCAGACCGCACATCACATTTGCCGTCGTAGATTTGCCGCAGCCCGATTCGCCCACAATGCCAATCGTCTCGCCCGGCATGAGTTTCAACGTGAGGCCATCGACGGCCGTTACCTTGTTTGGATGCAGAATTGACCCAGTACGAGTCTTGAACACGACGCGCACGTTATCCAGAAAGATAATGGGCGTCTGCTCGGTTGCATTCGCGTTTTCGGTCATTACTGCTCACCTCCATACGGCGTAAGGCCCAAGCGCTTCATTTCCTCATCAGGCAACTCGGCATACCAATGGTTGGCCGAGCCCGCATGTTTCAAAATGGGGCGCACATCGGAATGCAAATCGGGATGGCTGGAGCGCGGAGCGAAACGGTCACCCTTCGGGAAATCTTTTGGCGAAGGAACCGAGCCGGGCACTTGATGCAAGCGACCTGAGCCCGCTTCGATGGAGAGGACGGAGCCCAAAAGCCCGCGCGTGTATTCGTGAATCGGGTTCGTGAGGATATCGTTGACCGAACCTTGCTCAACAACCTGACCCGCATACATAACGGTAATGGAATTTGCAACCTGGGCGACGAGCGCCAAATCGTGGCTGACGAAAACCATCGCGAAACCGAGTTCTTGCTGCAAGCGTTTCAGCAGGTCAACGACTTGTTTTTGCACCGTCACATCAAGAGCGGTGGTCGGTTCATCGGCAATGACAACCTTCGGGTCGCGCGTAAGAGCCATGGCGATGAGCACGCGTTGGCGCTGGCCGCCCGAAAGCTCGTGCGGATACGAATCGAGGGTGCGCTTGGGGTCGAGGCCGACCAATTCGAGCAGCTCTTCGGCAGAACGAGTTCCCCCGCGCTTGGTCAGCTGCTTCATCTGGGCTTTGATGAGCATCGAGGGGTTCAAAGACGAAAGCGCGTCCTGATAAATCATGGCGATTTCGCGGCCACGCAGCTGATTTTTCTCTTTCTCCGACATTGCGAGAAGGTTTTTGCCCTGATACAGAATCTCGCCGGAGACTTTCGCCTTAGGATCGAGCAGGCCCATGATGGTCAGCGAGGTGATCGATTTGCCGCAGCCCGATTCGCCAACCAGACCCATGGTCTGATGGGGGCGGACCTTGAAGCTCACGTTGTCGACGACATTGACGTCTCCATGACGAGGGAATTTGATGCAGAGGTCTTTCACTTCAAGAATCGGCTCCGCGTCGACATTCGAGGCCGCACGGTCGGTGCGTTGATTCTCGACGATCTTCAGCTGCGAAAGTCGCTCTTCGAGAGAGGCTGCCTGAGCCTGATAGGCAAGCACGGGGTTGGCAACCAAACGATCGGCCTCGCGGTCGGAGTTCAAGTCGGAATCGCTCGCCTTGATGGCCGCTTTAGGAGCTGCAGCCATGGCATCGGTCATGCCTTCGGAGAGAATATTCAGGCACAAAACCGTAATCATGATTGCCAAGCCCGGGAAAAGCGCTTGCCACCAACGGCCAGCCAAAACGCCCGCACGTGCATCAGCAAGAATATTACCCCAGGTGGGTGTTGGTTCAGGAATGCCGGCGGAGATGAACGAAAGCGAAGCTTCGAACACAATGGCATCGGCAACGAGCACGATGGTGAAAACGAGAACGGGAGCGATGCAATTGCGCACGACATGCTTCCACAAAATCCACGGGGCTCGCGCACCAGAGACGACGACGGCGCGAACATAATCTTTGCCGTATTCGCTCACGATGTTCGCACGAACGATTCGGGCAATCTGCGGAATATACAGAAAGCCAATGGCAAAGATCAGCGACGGCAAGTTGTTTCCGAAAACGATAACAAACGTCGCGGCCAACGCGATGCCAGGAAACGACATGACGATGTCGAGAATTCGCATGATGACTTCAGAGATCCATTTGCGCGAAACAGCGGCGAGCGAGCCGATAATCGAGCCGAAGACCAGCGCGAACGCCGTTGCGCCCAAACCGATGGTAAGCGAGTAGCGAGCGCCATACATCATGCGCGAAAGCACGTCGCGGCCTTTGTCGTCGGTGCCGAAGAGGAATTCGGCATCGGGAGCCTGACGGGCGGTATAAATTGCAAGAGGATCGTGCGGAGCAATGAAATTTGCCAGGCATGCGACAAGCACGACGAGCACGAGCACGACCAAAGAGATTCGAGAGCCAATTGACATGGCTTTCCATCTGCGGAAATGCACCTTGCCCGGATTTTGCTCCATCTTGCTGGTGAGATTGCCTCGAAGTTGAGCTGCTGCCATGCTACACCGTCCTGATTCGCGGATCGATCAGGATATAGAGCATATCCACCACGATATTGATAATGATGAACGTGACGGCAACCACCAAAACGACGCCCTGAACAAGCATCGTATAGTTGGACTGAATGCCGGAAAGAATAGCCATTCCCATTCCCGGTAGGTTGAAAATAACCTCGATAACGACAGCGCCGCCGATGAGGTAGCCGATACGCAAGCCCAACACGGTAACCGGCGTGATAAGCGCATTGCGCAAAACGTTGCGCCCAATCACGATACCCTTCGGAATACCGGCGCCCAAGGCGGTACGAACGTAGTCTTTATCGAGCTCTTCAACCATCGAGGTTCGAATGACGCGCGTAAGTTGGCCGGTGACGGGGACGGCCAAAGCGATTGCGGGCATCGCCATGCGAGCGAGCCAACCTGCGGGATCTTGCGCGAAATTCGGCAACTGGCCCGAAGCGGGAAGCACGTGCAGCATGGAGGAGAACAGCAAGATCATGAGAACGGCAAGCCAGAACGAGGGCGTCGCGATAGCCGCGATCGAAAACACTCGAATAACCTGGTCGGGCCACTTATCGCGATAGACGGCCGAAACAATGCCAAGAATGACGGCAAAAAATACCGCAATGATCAAGCCCATGAACGTAAGCTGCAGCGTAACAGGCAGTGCCGTGGCAACACGCTCGGCTACAGAGGCGTTATTCGCGCCGTAGGTGCCAAGGTCGCCCTGCACCAATCCAACCATGAAATTGCCATATTGAACGAGTACCGGGTCGTTCAACCCATGCTCTTCGCGATACTGCACGACCTGAGCTTCTGACGCATTTTCACCGAGAACCGAATATGCCTGGTCGATCGGCGAAAGCGACATGAGGAAAAACACGAGAATGGTGACACCAATAATCATGATGGGCAGCGCCACAAGACGACGACCTATCAGTCTAAGGAGATTGCTCACCGTGTTCCCCCTTTCGCAATCCTGCGGGCCCCGCCCGCTTCCTAAAAAACTCGCCCGCCCTCCCCCGTCAAAGGCAAGAAAACAGACTTTCCGATTATACAGAAAACGCCATTCGCCGACGAATTCGCACGCGCAATTACTCCAATTGGAAACTTTTCGCCTCAATTTTCATGAACGGTTCAAAAATCAGGGCAAACGGCATGAAAACCCTTGTGAAAGGTAGTTTGCTTGAATTTCGAAGCAAACATCGATGCTTAGCCGGATGCAAATGCCACAGAGAATGCAAAAAGGACGCGTCCGAAGACGCGTCCTTCAAATGCATAAGCTGCGTTACGTGCAGATTTACGCCGTGGCGCTTGCGTCAATGAAGACGAGGCCCGTAGTCGCAATGGGCTTGAAGCCAGAGATGTTGCTCTCCCAGTAGCCCGTGGCAACTTCGCGATGGAACAGCGGGTAGAGCGGGCAGTACTCGGCAATGATGTCGAAGCACTGGTTCCAAAGGTTCTGCTGAGCCTTCGAGTCGGCCTCTTCGCGAGCCTCTTGCATGAGCTCCTGAAGCTCGGCCCACTTGCCATCGGCTGCCTTCTTCCAGCAAGAACGGCCCTGGGTCCAAGAGTTGTCACCATACCACCAGCTCATGAGCAGGTCGGGGTCGTTGCCGAAGCAGGTCGGGTCGCCCGGGGTGAGCATGACATCGTAGTCGAGGACGGAATCAGACTCGGCCAGAGCAGACCAGTTAATCTTCTCTTCCTGAATCTCGCACTTAATGCCGGCGGCCTCAAGATCGTTTTTGATCTGCGCGGCGAGGTTCTTGACCCAGTTGTTGTTGGTCAAAAGCTTAAAGGACAGATCGCTCACGCCGGCCTCGGCGAGCAAGCTCTTGGCCTTCTCGGTGTCGTAGGTATACACCGTGGAAGCCTCATGGTAGTTCGCATGGTCCTTCGGCAAAAAGCCCGTAACCTTGGTGGCATGGCCAGCCATTTGGTTGCTGATGAGCTTGTCAACATCGATGGCATAGAAGAATGCCTGACGAACGCGATAGTCATCGAAGGGCGCCTTCAAGGTGTTGAACATCAAGAACGGCTGGTTGAAGCCCTGTACGTATTCGACGGTAGCGCCGGCAGCAGAAAGCTGATCGGCATTGGCGTCGGGGACGTTCTCCATAACCTGAACGGTTGCTTCCTGCAGCGAAGTGGTGCGTGCGGTCTCGTCGAGCTGGACGAACCACTGCATCTTGTCGGCGGTTGCCTTGTGGTCGCCGTTGTAGTTCTCGTTGGGCAAAAAGTCGATCTCGCCGCCATCGTCGCCGTTGATGGTGTCGTACATCCAAGGGCCAGAGCCGATGGGCTTGGTCTTGAGATCGTCCTCGGTAAGGGTGGCCGGGAAAATCTTCACGACGGACAGGCGGCCTTCGAGCAAGCTCTCGAAAGGATATTTCAGCGTGAAGGTGACCGTGGTGTCATCTTTGGCGGCAACGGTGTCGATGAAGGAAAGGAACGCGCCGTAGGTCGCATCGGCCATGTTCTTCTCAAAGGCGTTGACAACGTCGGCTGCGGTCACAGCGGTGCCGTCAGAGAACTTGGCGCCATCGCGCAGAGCCACTTCGTACTCAGTGTCGGAAACCTTGGTGGGCTTGTCGGCGGCCAAAGCGTTGTAGGTCTTGTAGGTATGAAGGTCCAAATCGTAGAGGCCTTCGAAGACATGCCAAGTAGCGGCAAGCATAAGAGCAGAGCTGTTGCCGATGGGGTTGACATTGGTAGACGTGTAAGAACAAGCACCCGTCAAAGTGCCGCCTTCCACAGCGGTGGCTTCGGTCTTGGTTGCCGTATCGCTGCTGGAGCCGCTTCCGCCGCAGCCAGAAAGGCCCAATCCAACAGTGGCAGCCGCCACAGCAGAACCCGCGACGAACGTACGACGATCGAGGTTGAACGAGTTTTCCATGATCCTCCCTTTCAAAAAGGCATCTTCGAAGCAAGCCCTCCAAGCTTGCATCGATGCGCCCGACGAATGCGGCTTCACGCATTCATGCGATAAGGCGCGGGCGGCGTTGATTTGCTAAACGCCGCCCGAGCCCAGCACGAACGGACAACAGGCGAACCTGTCGATTCCCTTTATGCCGGCTGACACGATGGTCGATAGAATACCCTAAATTCGCTTCGTTTAACCTTTGGGCAATGCAACGGTAATATCTCGGTCAATTATCGGCGGCGAACGGTGCTTTTTGCGAAGCAAACGGCATCTTCGCGAGCAAGTCGGTATGAAAAAAGGCACCCGTGCGGATGCCTCGGTTCATCGGTTGTGGTCGGGGCGGCGGGACTCGAACCCGCACGGGCGATGCCCACATGCTCCTGATGCTCGCGCGTCTGCCGATTCCACCATGCCCCGACATGGCACGCCATGAGGGAGTCGAACCCCCGCCTGCGGTTTTGGAGACCGCCGCCCTGCCGCTAGACCAATGGCGTGTGGCTTCCCGCCGAGGTGTCGAACCTCATCCTCCGGAGCCAGAATCCGGCGTTCTTCCGTTGAACCAGCGGGAAATGTGGGATAATTTGAAAAAGCGAGACGTGCTCGCCCAGCCTTTTGGGAGTGTGCGTCTCGCTTTTATTTGACGATTCTCACGAAGCTCCCGTCCTTCTTGACGAAGAGAGCCTCGTCGTAGTAGTAGGAGCGCCTTCTGATCTCGGCGATAGCGTCTTCCTCACCCCTCGTCATCTTCGTGCCGGTGATGACAATGCGGACGGGGCCGTCGCTTCCGAGCCTCCTCCATTTACTTCTTGCGCTCTTGAACTGGTCTTCTATCGAATGCTTGCCGTCCCCTATGTCCTTCATCTCCCAGAGCTCTCCCGAGTCGAAAAGGAGATCGATGTTTGCAGCAGCATTCTCATCCTCGTTTAGGACAGTGAAGGGCAGCCCGCCGTTGTGAAGTGTATCAACCGCGACCTTCTCGTACTCGAAAAGGTCGTCTCTTGGCTTGTCGTAGACAATCCGCGCCTCGTCACCGAACAGCCAGTCAGGGTCGCGCAGGGCGACCTCGCGGGAGAACTCGCGAGTCCCATGCTCCGTCCCAGTCATGTTCTCGACCCGCTTGAGCCGGCTCTCTATCTTCTTTGGGTCGTGCCCCTCCACCAGTACCTCGTACTGATTGCCCGAGAAGCACAGAACAACCTTGCAGGTGCAGTGCCTGTGCCAGTGGTTGAACTCGCCCGCGCTCTTCCGCGTGTGGTAGACCGCGCCGCGCCCGGCGAGCATCAGGCGGAATGCGCACGTGTTCAGCCCGCTCGTGACGCGGGCGAACATGACGCTTCTGCATGTACAGCGACACCTTGCTCTGAGCCATGGGCCCCAATTTCCGATGGCGAACTCAAGGCGGCCAACGGGAAACAACGACACGCTGCCCAA
>CAVGRL010000055.1:7328-10750 GCA_963631715.1 Bacteroidaceae bacterium | reverse complement strand
ATGCTTTATTGCATTTTATTGCCGCAAGATACAATCGATTGAACACCTAGCATTAACTTAGCGTCCACCATGGCAAGGCACAAAGGCCTCTCGCTTCTTGCCTTTGAACGATGCGCCACAGCCCTACCGGCACACCACCCTTTGTTTCGCTATCTCGATGCAGCCTTAAACATTAAGTCACGATAATTCGCACCACATCCATTAATAACTGAAGATGATTCAAGATCGTCTATTCATTCACCTCGCTCAAGAATGCTGTTCATAAAACTAATTTTGTTACCGTCCCATCAATTGACTAAAGCCGACCCCTGGCATCTCCCAAAATGAATGCCTCGCTTTCCCGAGAGAGGAGCTTCCGCGTTCCACGAAGCGTTCGATTCACACCGGTGGAAGAATTCCGTTGCACGAAGCCCTCTTTGCGATATGCCTTCAGTTTCCAGCATGGCGCGAACCCAATCGCATTCAAAAGGCTTCTTTGAATGAATTAGGTGAATCAAGGGGATAACTGCGAAAGCGCGAAGAATCTAACCATCAAGGAATGCTCCCGTGTGATTTGTGGCTTTCGGCAGAACTCGAAACCTTCCCCGAAAGCATCCCACCCGGCAAACAGTCCACGACGAACGCTCGCCCCGAAAACCTAGTCGCATGACTTGGGTTGCCTCTCAATCAGACTCCAAAATCGCTCACCGCGTGACCCCCCATGGCTGAGGCAGAAGTACTTATCTCTTACTCGATAATCACTCATTGTTAAGGAGCATCACTGGACGACAGGAGTTGGCAAAGAAGCAGCAGTTGAAACGTTGTTTTACGCAGCGCTTTTTTGTTTCTTCTCGCCGCATTTCGCCTCTCGTATTTCAGTAGCGACTCTCAGGCGATTTAAAGCCCGCTATTTCTTTCTTTTGATGCGTTAGTCCATTTTTATGCAAACACCCCTGAGATTTGATTTGAGGTGTGTTTACGCGTGTCTTGTATTTATAGCCGGCCGTTTTAACCGTAAATATGAATATATTTTCGCAATTAGTAAGATATTTCACTATCATACTAGCTATTTATTATATTAGCTCACTAGCTTATTATTTTGCTAGCTGCTATTACAGGATTGAATCCCGCTTCAAAGCGCTCCGCGACTCCTTCTTCGTTTTTTTGCTAACTTGCTATCAACCTACTTAGATAGTCAGCTAGGCAAACAGAATAATAACCCACTCTAGTTCTTAGCATTTATCATCAACGATTTTTCAGCAGGGAAGCGAAGCCTTGGGATAGCGTATGCTTTCATTAGCCACCTATCCAAATATAAATCTAGTTTATTAGCAAGCTAGCACGCTAGTTGACTAGAGCGTTTTCGATGTTAACTGTTGCCTTATTCGAGCGACGGCTGAAGAATAGCCGCCCGTTATTTATCCCTGCAGTTTCATAGTTCATTATCCATCTAGCATCCTATATGGATATATGGATAGTTATCTAATTAGATATTAGGCTACTTAGATAGTTCGCTAACTATATATCGAGCTTCTTTACTATCTTTATAGCTTAATAGCTGAATTGCTAGCTATATTGCGAGCTTAATATCTATTTAGCTTATTATGTTATTAGCTTTATAGCTTATTAACATTGACATAGCCACATAGCCACATAGCCACATAGCCACATAGCCACATAGCCACATAGGAGTGTATCTAGTTATCTACATATCTGTATATCTTTTTAGCGAAATAGTTTATTAACCATCTATCGTGCTATAATGATTGCATACTACACAACTAGCGATATATTTCGCATAATGCCTGGTCAAAGGATGGTTATGGGTAAGATTTATTCTGTGGCAAACCGCAAAGGCGGTTGCTCAAAAACCACTACAGTTGGTGCGCTGGCGTCAGGCCTCAATGAACTCGGGTGCAAAGTTCTCGTTATCGACATGGACCCGCAAGGAAATATTTCCGATTGGGCCGGCTTCAATACCGATGGCCAAAACACGACATATGAAGTCATCACCAATCGATGCGAGGCTCACGAAGCGATTTACGAGACTAAGCATTACGATCTTATGCCGGCTGACAACGATTTGTTCGCATCCGAAACCGAGCTGGCTAACGCGATTGACCGCTATGAACATATGCGCGATGCGCTTAAAGATATAAAAAACGACTACGATTTCATCCTTATCGATACGCCGCCAAACCTTTCAACGCTCTCCATCAATGCGTTCGTCGCCTCGGACGGCGGCATCATTGTAACGACCGATACAGGCGCTTTCTCAACCAAAGGCATGAACGATCTTGCCGACACCCTCGAAATGGTCAGCAAGAAACTCAATCCCAAAGCGAAGGTTATCGGCATTCTTCTCACGAGATTCAACCCGCGCTTCAACGCCATGAAGGTCATGCGAGAGGTTACCGAAAAGTTCAGCACGTATTTCGAGGCGCCGGTTTACGAAACCTTCATTCGGCAATCGGTAGCAGTAATGGAATGCCAAATGGAATCAATCGACCTATTCGATTCCCCCAAGCAAGCAGCCGCCGTCGCCGATTACCGCGCTTTTGTCGCCGAATTCCTTCACCATGAAGGCGAGAAGAAAAAGGAAGAGGAATAACCCATGAGCAAGACAGGAACCGACCCGAACAAGGTCCTCATGGGCGATTTGAAGCCGGAGCTTGTAGCGAAAGCCGATAAGCTATCTAGTAAATTTGCGCCACGCACGCGAAAAAGCGAGCCGGTCGCACAAGAGCAAGAGAAAGCATCCGAAGCGGCCACTGCCAGCAGTTCAAATGAAGACTCCAAGAAAAAGACCCCCTCTTCGAAAACAGCCCCAGCCGCCGAGACGAGTGCCGAGGAAGCCCTTGTCCAGATGAATATCAGGATCCCGGTAAGCCTCAAGCGCGATATCGACAGGATCGTTTTCGAAAAGAAATACGCTGGCGAAGAAGCTAATATCAAAAGCCTCGTAAGCCAATGGATTCAAGAAAGCGTAAAGAAAGAACTACGAAAGCATGGCTAGCCGCCTGCCCATACGCGTCTCCCTTTACGGAGACGCGTATCAATTTGTTCCCGCCCGAACAACTATCCTCAACCCAAAGCTTGAAGGTGAAGCAACGCAGGTTTATTTAATCTGGGCAACGGTAGGGGAGGGGAGCAATAAAGGCGTTCTTTCCTCCGTATCTGGCGACGAGGAAACACCCATATTTGCCTGGCTTTCCGACGACGAACGGTTTATCACGTCGGCATACCAAATGAGCTTTGAGTTTCACGAATGCCTCGAAGTGCTTAGTGCAAAGTTAAAAGAAATAGGCAGCGAAACAATTGAAATAGCGGTGGCAAAACCCCAGGCCGCTATGGAAACTCCGGGCATGGTCGGAAGGTTTTCTATCAAACTATCTTAGTATATTAATACTTTGCTAGCTCGATAGTTAGCTAGCAAAGTATTC
>CAVGRL010000055.1:5156-7100 GCA_963631715.1 Bacteroidaceae bacterium | reverse complement strand
TTCGCAATAGCCGAAGTCTTTTCCGATTTCGATTTCTCCCTATAAGCCGGCCTCGCAACATCATCGAGGTGCTGCGCCCGGGTTCGTCCATTTCTTTTCGAAGGTTCCCCAAACGGGTCGAACCCTAAGGTTCGTATCTCTGAATTCCTCGTCTGCCAATTATCTTTCTTGTATCCCATCAGGGCGTTTTCGATATCGCGCCGGGTGAGGGGAGTGCCCATTTTCGCCCAGGGCGTATTCAGCAAATCGAGAAAATCTTTTTGCAACTCTTTGCGGGTTTTTACAGGCTGGACCATCATGTAAGCGACGCCGGCAAGCATGTATAGCGACAGATAGCGCCGACCCATGGGCACGCTTGGAAGATTTTCGTAAATCGTTTGATACACACCACCTGTCTCACCAGCGATAAGAGGGTGGGGGCGAGTCTTCCAACGCGAGCGAACAGGTCGCTTGTTCCCGGATTCCTGCCGCAAGGATCTTCTGCGCACCCCTTTTTGGATGAGGATGCTCGCTCCTGGAGCATTCAACGTTGCAGCGGTATCGAATTCCTTTTTACTCAAATCGCCTTTCTCAAACAGGTCGCGTATGAATGCGAGCTGATCTTCGCTCGCTGGCTTCGCCTCAAACGCCTTCTGGCGCTCTTCGATTTCGTCGGCAATGTCCTCATAGGTTTTCCAACGAACATCGTCTTCGCAAAGAACCAGTTCAGAAGGGTAGGGGAGGCTATCGAACGAAGCTAAGGTTCGGGATAGGTTCAAAGGGCTTATGGTCGAGCGCTTGAAAACTTTTTTCCTCGGGCAAAAGCAGCGAACGATTTCTCCGCGTTTCGTAAGCGAGCCCGGAGCTCGAAAACCATGATTCAGCGAGGTGCAGTGGGTATCGAGGACGCACGGCAAATCGGAACACATGGCGCCGAAATATGCGTAGAGAGCATCAGCGAGCGCCTTATATTTCGCTCGCCTCGGGTTATGTATGCGAAACGTCTGCAATGGCTCATCGAAAATATACCAAAGATGAATCCCGCGACCCGTTAGGCACACGTATGTCGGAAGGATTCTTCTATCGACCCGCTCAAAAATTTTCTCGAGGACAACAGGGTCAATCGGACCATCTTCGCCATCGGATTCATCATGCGAAGGATCAATGTCTACGCAAATCGCATTCGTTGTGCGCTGCTGAGCACGCTGGGTATTGAGCGGCATTCGATATGAACCGTTTCGAGTTTGAAAGCGACCGGTAAAAATCAAAGCCGGCTCGTTTCGAATCGAAGAAAGCAGGAACTCAATATCGGCGAGTGAGTCGCACGCGTAGAGCCGGTATGTCTGCTCGCGATCATCGTCGAGATGCAAATAGCTCACAAGGACTTCGTTGTAAGCGTGCTTTTCGGGGTCGCCAAGGC
The DNA here is from genome assembly GCA_963631715.1 of Bacteroidaceae bacterium. GTDB lineage: Bacteria > Actinomycetota > Coriobacteriia > Coriobacteriales > Eggerthellaceae > Slackia. The sequence goes on along the minus strand of CAVGRL010000055.1, from coordinate 5,701 downwards.
CGAACAAATCGAAATAAAACTGAAGAGCCGTCGGGGGAACGGTCATGACAGGAGGAAGGGGGGTGACCGAGCATGAAAACCCCTCTGCCGAAAATGCTTCAATACCCGTTTGATTGAGAGCAGGCTCGACATACGTCAGAGCCTCGTAACCTTGAAGAAGCTCGTCGCGAGAAAGGTCCACCGAAAGTTCTACAAACCCTTCGGTTTCAAGACAATCGGACAAAGCCGAAGCCGACGCATTGTATCGACGAAATTCGTTTTCAGCCCGAAGGCTTTCAGCGATGACATCGTCGAGATTAAAGGCAGCAGGGGAGGAAAAAGACATGCAGCGCAGAGCTCCCGTCATTCATTTCTTTTCTCTAAGGGTGACACTAAGAACAATGAGATTTTATAAGAAGAGGGCAACGAAAGGCAAGTTTTCGCGAGGCATGTTTTCCCTGATGAAAAGGCGCCACAAAACGAGACTGAAGCACCTGAAGGAATCTGAGGCGTTTTAAGCTCCCTGGTTCCAAAAAGTGAGTATTGGAGCGAAGAGTTGACTCCAG
>CAVGRL010000055.1:0-4845 GCA_963631715.1 Bacteroidaceae bacterium | reverse complement strand
GACCCAGCCCTCACCGAGGCGAAGATACAGCGAGCGACAGTCACGCTAATCCGGCGGTTCGGACGGCGTTCCAACCGCCGGATTTTTTGCGCAAATAATCCGAAGAGAGGGATTTTAGAATGGTCACAACGTTCGCGCCGGTGGGCGATTTTGGGCTCCGACGTGTTAGGAGAGGCTGTTCAAAATGAAAGTTATGGTTTGCGCGAAACTCTTGATTGGCGATCCGGGAGCGCTCGATATGCCGCCGCATGTGATGGAGCAATGGCACCGAGACAAAATCGAGGCCTTGGCCGAAACCATGGAAGCGGGAGCCAAGCTTGGCGCGGAAGCCTGCATAATCGCAGGCGGCCTTTTCGCAGAGGGCTTCATACCGCAGAGTCTCTTCGAAGCGGCAATCGAAGAGCTCGGATCCCACGGATTGCCAGTTACCTGGCTCCCGCTCGAGCGGGAGGCCACCGACCTAGACACTCGCGTCGCCGTTCCCGAAAACGTCAGAGTCGTGCGCGATTCCGCTGGTGAGGTTTGTGAGGCAATCCGCATAAACCACAGCGAAGCAGAAATTGAACTTGTTGCCAATACCCCCGATGGGGTTTTGTCGAAAACGCTAGGCCAAATGGAGCCGATGGGGTTTGGCGAGCTGTCCAAATCGGGCTTTCTCGTGCTCGATACCAGCGAAGGGAACGTGACCAAAATCGAGGAAGTTCCCCATGCGCTGCATCCCTTTGTTTCCAGGGTGGCCGATATGGGCGGCAAAGAGACATCCAACGAGATGCTTCCAGAAATCCAGAGCGCGATCGAGGGCGTAGAGGAGAAAGCGTGCCTGCGCCTTATCTTGCGCGGCGCTTCTTCATTGTCGGCCTACATTAACGCCAAAGAGCTGGAACGGGTATTGGGCAAGCGATTCTTCTACGTTGAAGTAGCAAATGAATGCACGGTAAACCTGGATAAAGAGAAGCTCGCCAACGATGTAAGCCTTCTGGCGGAATTCGTTCGCATAGTGGATTACGACGACTCACTAAGCCAAACCGAGAAGACCCGAATCATGCGCTGTGGTTGGAATTCGCTCAACGGAAAGGGGTTGGCTGAATAATGCAGCTCATCGAATGCCATATTTCCGGTTTCGGCCCTTTCGAAGATTATAAATTGTCGTTCGATAGCGGGCTCAACGTCATCCTGCAACCAAACGGATGGGGCAAGACAACCCTCGCCGCTTACATAAAAGCCATGCTGTATGGATTCGAACGGAAGCGCGTCAAAGACGTTAACGAAAACGAACGCCTGCGTTACAAACCGTGGAATGGCGGAACGTACGGCGGCACGATCGATTTCGAGTTCGACGGCAACGAGTACCGCGTGTTTCGCGAATTCGGAGCTACCGCCGCCGGGGACTCTATCAAAATTGTAGATTTGGGCACGGGCAAGCCTGTGCGCCTCGAGGAAGAAGAAGTCGGAGATTGGGTATTCGGACTCGATGCAAACGCCTTTCAGAAGAGCGTATTCGTGGGCCAAAACGGCTTTGGATTCAACGGGTCCACATCTAGCTTGCGCAACAGACTGAATGCCTTGGTAAACGAGGCCGACGATGTCGCGGGGCTCGACAAGGCCCAATCTTCATTGGACGCACGGCGCAAGTTCTACAAGAAGGCGGGAAATCGAGGATATATCGCGGACATATCCTCCGATATGGGGAATCTCCTTGAGCGCCAAAAGGAGTACGACTCCAAGATTTCTCAGCTGAAATCCCTTCAAGAGCGCATGGGACAACTTGATTCCGACATAGACAAACTAAGCATGCGGCTCGACGAAACGCAGAGAAAGATCGATGCGGCGCAAGCAGGCGAAAAAGACGCCGCGGCCCTGAAGGCCACTCACGACCAATTGATAGAAAGAAAAAAGCAGGCCATCGAAGCATACCGAGCCTACGTTCAACAGATTGGCAAAATGCCAGCCGAAAGAGACCTGGAGACCGTTCGCAAAGCCCTAGGCGCGGTGGACGAGCGCAAGCGCGATATGGAAAGGTCTGCCGCGGCCATAGCTACCGCCAAAAAGAACAGAGCCGACATCGTCGATAAATACTCGGGCATTGCCCCAACCAAGGCAGATATCGATTTCCGAAAGCAACAAGTATCGGAGCTGTCGCGCCAAATGGAAGCCATTGGCCTCGCCAGGCCTAACATGCCGCACGAATACAGCGTACTCGAAGCGGCCATAGCCGAAGATTCCGAGCTGTTGAACCGTGCGGATTCGGCCATTGCGGAATGGAACAGCGCGAAGGAAGATTTGAAGGCCGCGGCGCAGCTGGAAGGCCTGCAATCGCAAGCCGCATCAATACAAGAGGATATCGAACCCCTGGCAGGCGTGCTTCAGGTTGACGATTCGACGCTAGCAAGAATCGACCAATGCGTTGCAGCATGCAAAGGGGCCGCCTCAAAATTGTCGCAGGCAAAGAAGGCCCTCTGCGACGAGGAGGCGAAATCTGCAAGCCAGAAGGCCGCTAGAGACAAAGCGGCAGACGAAGCCCAGCAGGCAAAAGCCGCTCTGGCCGATGCCGAAATGGCCAAAGCTAAGGCCATAAGCGACGATGCGAGCGCGAAAGCAGCGAAGGAAGAGGCTGCTCAGGTCAACCAAGGCATCTGCGTGCCCGGCATCGTATGCATTGCGGTCGGAATCGTTGCGGGCATAGCCGGTTTCGCCATGGGGCCAATGTCGACCCTTTCTATCGCCGCGTATGCTGCGGCGGCGGCCTTGATCGTTGCTGGCGCTATCCTCCTCGCTAGAAAACCCACGGGAAATTTCGAGGCCCTCGCTCAAGCGGAAGCCTTGGCGAAAACCATGAGCGACGCTTTGAGGACCGCGGAAGAAGAGGCAGATCGCGCGGGGGAGGCCGAGGCCGACGCTGTCGCCAAATTCGAAAAATCGAAAGCCGAATACAAAAATCAATGCGTGAAAACCGCTTCTGCGAAAAAATCCGTAGACCTTTCCGCAGAAGTCGACGCCGCCGCCAAAGCGGAACTCGCCAATTTGCTTGCAGGCATAATGCCCGATGGAAACTTCGACCCCGAAACCGTTGCTCTGCAAGCGCCAGCCTTTAAGGAACGACTGGCAGCCGCAAGCAAAAAGATCCAGCGCCTTGAAGAGCTGAGGTCTCGAATTGCCGACCTTGAACAGGGTAAATGCAGAGTCGAGAAATACTCCGAGAACTTGAAACCGCTGCTTCATGCGTTCGGGGTCGACCCCAACGGCGATACGGCGATCGAAGTCGAGCGCCTCAAAGCCGCAATCGCTAGCTATCGCAGCCACAAAGCGGCCATCGAAAAAAACGCGGCCGAAGCCGAACAAGCGCGCAAGGCGGCAGAACGCCTTGCCGTAGAGCTCGAGGCATGGGCGAAAAGCATCGGGCTTTCTGGCAAAGATGAACTCTCGAAGGAAGCCTTCGCCTCGATGAGCGAAGATGCCGCGGCCGCTGAAAAGCTCGACTGGGATATTCAGCAGGCGGCGAAAAGGAGCGAAGCGGCGGCGTCAAACATCGAAAAGCTTCAAGCCGGCATAAAACTGTTTCTGCAGCAGTGCGGCATGTCGGATGCCGAGGACCCATCCATCGCCGTCGAGGAGCTTTCCCGACGCGCAAAGCGATGCGACATGCTGAAAAACGAAGCCGCTGTTGCGGATAGCCAATTAACGGCCTGGGAAAAGAAGAACGCTGAACAACTGAGCTCCTCAAATCAGGGGAGCGCCAAAACAGCGCAGCTGAAGACGGTCCTCGCATCGATGCGCAGCTATCGCGAGTCCCTGGTGGCCGAACGGGCGCAAGCCGAAGAAAAGCGCAACGCGGCGCTCAAGGCGTTGGAAGGCTATCTTGCCTGCGCCCAAGAAGTGCGCCTGCTCGCGCAACGAAAGCAAGAAGCCATTGCGAAGCTGTTCACCGTTCAGAAGACCTCGGAATATTTGGCCAAAGCGCGCGCCAATTTGGATGGCCGGTATCTTGGCGGGCTCACCGATCGATTTAACGACTACGCGAGCACGTGGCTCGAAAACGAGAAGCTCGATGCGGTCGTGGGCGAAGACTTCAATGTTGCGATAAACGAAGGATCCACTCCCCACGATGTCGCCAACTATTCAACCGGGTATCAAGATTTGCTCGATATCTGCCTACGCATGGCCTTGGTTGACACCGTGTTTGAAAGGGAAGACCCGTTCATCGTGATGGACGACCCCTTCGTCAATCTGGATCAGGACAAAATTAGCCGGGCCATGCTTCTTCTAAACTTGCTATCCCAGAAAAAGCAGATTATCTACTTCGCCTGCCATCCATCGAGAACAAAAGAAGAATCGGACGCCCCGAAAGCCGTTTTCACATTGCCGGAGCAAAAAGCGTCGCGAGAGATGCCAAAGGCTCGCGCCAAGCGCGAGGCGGAAGAGCGCGCACGGGCCCAAGCCGAACTCGTTGCCTCGTATCGCGTCGAACCCGTCTCCCAAGGCCGGGCGGCTATCGAAATCGCCGATAGCAATCGCAAGATCGCGAACAATATGTTCAATATCCGCTTCGTCGTAGACCTCGAAAGCGGACAAAGCGACAACGCCTTCGACGTGCACTTTGTCGATAAACAAGGCCGAGCGCTTTGCGAACGTCAGAATATCGAAGTCATCGATGGGCGCGTGGTTCCAGAGCGCGTGCGCTTCTGCCTTACTACGCGCGAAGACAGCGGCGACACCTACGATCTGATTATTCACGAGCAGGGTAGGCCAGAGGCCGAATTGGTAGCACGCATCCATTACAAAGCAGACATCTCGTTCAATACCGAGTATTTCGGGTTTTAGGGCCCGACGGATTCCCGCTAATCATAG
>CAVGRL010000054.1:0-11982 GCA_963631715.1 Bacteroidaceae bacterium | reverse complement strand
GGCGTTCATCGCCTGGCGCAAGCGTGGTTTCCTAAAAACTAGTGCCAAACGACAAGGGGAGTGCGGACGTTTTCTTGTACGCTCTAGATAGCATACCCTAGTGCTTTGCGATACTCTCTTGGACTCAACCATCCAAGCGACTGCTTGATCCTATCATCACGAAAATAGAGTAAGTAGGCATCCAGGCGCTCTGCGAATTCCTTTGCGCTCACGCCTCTCCAGTCCCTGCCGTAGAAGAATTCCGTTTTGAGCCTGCCGAAGAATCCTTCGCATGCAGAATTATCGGCGCAGCATCCTTTCCGCGACATCGACCTGGTGATCCCGGCCCTATCGCAGAGAGCTATCCACGACGGCGTCCTGTAGTGGACGCCGCGATCTGAATGGATCACAGGATGAGTTCCCGGACGCATCCTCGAGATCGCTCGCTCGAGGCTTCTGTTCGAGAGCTCTTTTGTGGGGCGCTCGCCTATCTGCCATGAGATAGGGGCGCCGTCGAAGACATCGATGATGGGGTTGAGGTAGACCTTCTTGCCCGATGGGAGCGCGAACTCGGTCATATCGGTGAGCCATACCGTATCAGGGCGCTCTGCATGGAAGCGATGCTTTATCAGGTCTTTCGGGGCATCAGTTATCTCGCCTTTGTAGGAGCTGTGCTTCTTCGTGGTCTTGGGCCTTATGACCGCAAGCCCCTCCTCGCGCATTATGCGGCGCACCACCTTCTCCGATGCGCATAGCCCGCGTCTTCTGAGCTTTGCCCATATCCTCCTGTAGCCGAATGTCTGTTTGCTATCAGAGAATATCTCGCGGACATCCGCCCTGAGCTTTGCATGCTTGTCGGTGCCATGACGGCCGCGATGGTACTCATAAGAGCTCTTCGATATCCTCAAGAAACCTATGATCGAGCGGAGGGGCAGGCCTGTCGCCGTTCTCAATCTCTCGCCTAACTCGCATTTGCTCTTGTTCGAGATCGAATCCGGCACCCACCCTTCCGCTTTTAGGTCGGCCAACACCGCCCTGAGCAGGAGGTTCTCTATCTGAGAAGGCTCGAGACCGGCAAGCGGTCCTGACCTTGGCGGCCCGTAGATATCGGCGGGATCGCTCATGTGCGCACCTTTCTCTTCGTGCATACATGATACAGATGAGTCCAAGGATTCGCTAAGGGCACGCCTGGCGGCGATCCACCTGTGTATGGTTCTCCTGCTCACGCCGAGATAGTTGGCTATTTCTTCTTTGGTCGCGCCTTCATCGACGAGCTTGAAGGCTTTCGCCTTTGCAAGATCTCTGTACATGCGGACTCCTAACCGGACCTGAATGGCCCAACTTTTCGTCCGCACTCCCTCGGGTATGCGCAGCATGATTTCCCCTCGATACGGCCGACGCCCAACATGGCGGACGTCCAATAACGGCTATCCTCGTTTAAGGATAGCCAATGGAACGCGCCATTCAACCCACCATTCAACCCACCATTCAACCCACCATTGCCCTAGGCTGATTTCCGACCGACGAAACGAAAACAGCATCGCGGGATTTGGCGCAACAGCCAGTTGACCAGACAACGAAGACGATCGTCCGCAACGCACGATAGCCCCAACCTTGATACCTCGATGGCTGACAGGAAACGCATCGATAGGGCCTTTTGGCATCCCCTTCCACCTGACTTAGCAGAAATCGCCGCCATAGGGCCTGCAATTCAGCAAACCGCGCTCGACGCTTTCACGAAACACCAGGTCAGGGATAGACGAAGAACCGAATGCCCATGAAAAACCCGTGAATCATCGACGCAAAAAGGCCCTATCGACACGTTTTCTGCCGCACAATGAGAAACGGCACCGCACTAAAAAAGGGCCGCGAATCGCTTCGCGGCCCTTGGACTGCCCATAGACAGACGTCGAGGGGATGGCAGCCCGCCCACGCGGCAATTACGCCGCGCACAAATAACTCAGAATATAGGATGGCAAGCACGGCAACTCGGCATCGAAGCCCAGTTCTTTGCGCGACGACACATTATGCCTCGGGGATGGCACCTTCCATCTGGAAGCCCTTCCAAGAAGGCTCGCCCGTGTAGGTCATGACCTCTTCCTCGCCGTTCAAGGCACGCACGGCGCCCGCCGCGAGCGCGTCCATCTCAAAGTCGCCCGCGTACACCTTGACGGGGGCAATCCAACCCACGCGCTCGGTCACATAGTTCACGAAGAACGGGTCGTGCGACACGCCACCGGTAAGCACGATGCCGTCCACCTTGCCCTTCAACACCGCAGCGAACGCGCCAATAACTTTGGCAACCTGATAGGCCATGGCCTCGTAGCAAATCTTCGCCCACTGGTCGCCGGCCTCGATGCGCGCGTCGATCTGGCGAGCGTCGTCGGTGCCGACCAGGCCCACGAGACCGCCCGTCTTGCCGATTACGCCGTCGATCTCCTTCTTGGTGTGGTCGCCGGAAAACGCCAGCTTCACAACAGGCTTCAGGGGCACATCGCCCGAGCGGTTCGGCGCAAACGGACCAGAGCCCTCGAGCACGTCGTTGGTATCCACCATGCGCCCATGGTCGTGGCATGCGATGGACAGGCCGCCGCCCACATGGGCCACGATGAACGTGCCCTCTTCATAGGTCTTTCCGAGCTCGGTCGCGCAGCGAATGGCGCACTCCTTCTGGTTCAGGCAGTGCACATGGCTCTTGCGATACACCCCGGGGTAGCCCGTGATGCGGGCGACATCCTCGAGCTCGTCGGTATCGGGCTGGTTCACGGCGTACGCGGGTTTGCCGTGCGCCTGCGCAAGCGCATGCAGAAGCGGCGCGCCCAGAATGGCAGGATGGTTCACGCCGGCGTTCATCACGTGGTCGCATACCGTGTCGTCGATTGCGAAGATGCCGCCCACCGTGGGGCCCATCGAGCCGCAATAGCCCGAATACGCGTCGATTTCTTCGAGGCCCACGCCCTGCTCGGCAAGAGCGTCGAGGATAACCTGTTTGCGATAGTCGAACTGGTCGGCAGCTTGATCGAACTTCGCGAGCTCCTCGGCGGGGTGCGTCACATTCAGGCGGAAAATCTCTTTCGTGTCATCGAACAGGGCGACTTTCGTGGAAGTCGACCCCGGGGAAAGCGTCAGAATCTTGTAGCCCATAGCAAATTCCTTTCCTAAAAATTCTTTCTATTTTGAATAGCGAACAAAACGAGGGATGCGACATAGCCGATGCAGACAAGCCAGACGTACGTCGACAGCCATGAAGCAATCACGTCACCGCCAACGGGCGTTTGCACGACCGCCATCGTGAACGAGATGCATGTCACGAAGACGAAGTTCTCCACGAATACCGAAAACACTGGGCGCACGCGCTTGCCATCGAGCATGCGCGTTGCCACCTGGCCAGCAGCGGGAACGGGCAAGACGAGCTGCAGAAGCACATTGGTGAAAAACGCGCCCGCCGTGCCCGGGTACCACGACTGAAACGTAATCGCGGCACCCGAAAGCGTCATCGCAGACGTATTGATGACAATCGCGAGCACCAAATCGCACAGAATCACGCCAAGCGACCATTTCGTCATGAGGCAGGCCTCCTTCCACCGTCAAACGGAATAATGCGAGAGGCGGGGCCCAACAGCGCCTCGAGGCTTTCGCGCACCGATTGCTCGGCAGCCTCTACATAATTCGCAGGCCGCGCCTCAAGCGTCTCGGGCATGGTAATGGCCTCGTACACTGGAACATTCGCCGCGTCTTCAATGTAGCCGTGGTACTGGCCAGACACAGGGCGCCACAGCACGTCCACGCCAGCCGCCTCCATTCGATCGCGCAAACGATTGGCTTGGCCGAACAGCTTATCGCCGAGCACGGGAAACATCGCCACACTGGGAAGCGACGCAAGCTGTTCATCGCTGGCAAACGCAGGCGAGATACTCGCATCGCGCGCATCCCCGCCATCGACGTACCAATCGTTGAATGCCTCCATCAAATCGACGGGCAAATCGATGTCACGCACGCCCGATGTATTAGGCTGCGTGAAAGCGTCGAGGAACGGGTAATGCAACGCAAGACCCGAGAACGCAGGAACGTCATCACGCGCCTGCGAGGCGAACGCGGCGGCCAGCGCGAGGGAGGCACCCGCGCTGTAGCCCAAAATCACGAGCCCCGATGCATCCACATCGCACTCGGCCCCAGATGCGATATAAGCGATTGATGCCAGAACGTCATCGATCGCGGCCGGGGCGGGGTTTTCGGGCGCCAAGCGATAATCGAGCCCCGCCACGTGTACATCGAACGAATCGCGAACCCATTCGCATAGCACGTCCTCTTTGCGCGCGTCGCCCAAAGCGAAGCCTCCCCCATGGATTTCAAACACCACGGGCTTGGCACCAGGCCCTTTCGCCTCGTGCAGCCAACACGTCGAATACCGTCCACGCTCGGGATCGGACGCAATCTCGCGGCCACGTACCTCAACGCCTCTCATGGCACGCGCGAGGCTCGACCTCATGTAGCGAACGACGCTTTTCATCTGCTCCGAATTCGACGGCATCGCAAATCCCTATCGAGCGGACAGCACGAGCATCGCGATGTCGCCGACGATTTCGGTAACCGTCGCACCGCGCGAGGAGTCGGCCACGGGGCATTTGAAGCCCGAGAGGTTGTGTCCATACGCCGAGCCGTGGGCGAAGCGCTGAATCAGCTTCACGGCGATGTTTGCGGAATTCAGGTCGGGGAACACGAGCACGTTTGCGCGGCCGGCCACATCGCTGTCGCGCTTGACCTTCTTCGCGGCGACTTTAGGGTCGATGGCGGCGTCGAGCTGGAATTCTCCGTCGGCTAAGATGTCGGGGCGGCGCTGGTGCACGAGCTCGATCGCAGCGTTCACTTTGTCCACGCTCTCGCCCGCGCCAGAGCTGGTGGTCGAGAAAGACAGAAAGCCGACGCGCGGCTCCCAACCCATTATCGCGGCCGATCCGTCAGCGGCGGCGATGGCGATGGAAGCGAGCTCCTCGGCGGAGGGCTCGGGGTTCAGCCCGCAATCGGTGAAGCAAATCACATCGCCCTCGGGCCCCTCGAAGCCCGGGGTTTCGACGAGGGCCAGAATGCTGGGAACGTCGACGCCCTCTTGCAGGCCGATGATGGTTTGGGCGCACATCAGCACGTCGCCCGTGGTGTTGGTGTGGCCGCAGAACGTGCAGTCCACATCGCCGAGCTCTTCCATCATCATGGCATAGTACATGGGGTTCTTGATCTTGCGGCGAGCGCCCTTCGCAGAAATCAGGCGCGTGGTGCCCGTTGCCATATAGCGCTCGGCCAACGCGTCGGCCGCGGCCTCGTCGGTATTGTCGACGATTTCCATGCCCTCAAGAGACACACCCGCCTCGGCGGCCGTCGCCTCGATCACGTCACGGGGGCTCACGAGCACCGGAGTCCCGATGCCATCGTCGAGCACTTGCCTGGCCGCGAGCAGCGTGTTTTCCGCCTCGCATTCGGGCATCGAGACGCGCTTAGGCGCGCCCTTTGCGTCTTCGATGAGCTTTTCGATCAAAGTCGCCATGTCTGTTCCTTTCTTTGCGAAATTTACTCAAGAACCAATCGTCGGAATAGGGCCGAAGGTGCGACGTGAAAATCACCATGCACCCCTGCTGTCAGCGTCGCCGCACCTTCGGCCCCATTCCGGCACAACCGGAATGGATTGCCACCTACATCGAGAGCTTTTCGTCGACGAGAGCCGCGGCCTCGCCAAAGGTCTTCTTCTTGTTCAGCTCCATGAACGGAACTTCAACCTCATACTCGTCTTCGAGCGCAGAAGCGAACTGCACGATATTGACCGATTTGCAGTGGAGATCTTCCACGAAGCGGGTATCGGCCGAAAGCGTTGCGGGATCAGCGCCGAAAATCTCGGCCGCCTTGTTCTTCAGAATATCAACGACCTCTGCCTGAAATTCTGCGTCCATTGTGGTTTCCTTTCTCGCGGTGCGCCCTGCTCGCGCAAGGCGCGGTATAAAGTGGATTCGCCGCGCGGGTGAGCCTGCAAGCCATCTATCCCACGGGCATTGGGGCTCCCCTCCCGGCTGAAGCCTTCGGGGGAGCCGCTCATAAGGGGCTCACGCTATTTCTGCGCGTTGGCAACTTCCTCGTCGCCATGAATCTTCGAGCCAATCTGGCGGTACGGCAAAGCGGACATCACACCGAACGCGACCACGCAGATGATGAACACTGCAAGCATCACGTACGTCGGGCCAAACGACGCGGCGACCAGAGACATAACCGACACGCCTGCGAAGTTGAAGATGTTGAACATTACTTGGATGGGCGTATAAGCGATTTCAAAATCGGCGCGGCCGAAAATCGAAACAGTGAGAGACGTGCACACGTTCATCGAACCGGACAAGCCGAACATGAACATGCCCGTCGCCACCCCGCACGCAAGCGCATTGGTGCCGCAGGTAAAGCACAGCAAGCCGCCCAGACCGAGCACCGTGATAACCACCAGCGCCGTCTTCTTCGTGCCAATCTTATGGTCAATAACGCCAATCAGATAGTGGCCAAGCAGGCCAATGGGCCACATGGAGCTCAACAGCACGATGCCGAACATGGGATCTTGGCCGAAGCCGATAAGCGTGGGGACCAAAATTGCGATTACGCCAGCACCCACCATCATGGGAAGGCCGGTACCGATTCCAATGAGCCACGTCTGCGGAGTCTTGAGCACCTTTGCGGTGTTCCAGGGGCTATGCTTCTTGTACTCCTCGGCCTCTTTGAACTCAGCCTCGAGCTCTTCACGGCTCACCGACTTGTCATTGTCGGGATACGCTCCCGCCTCTTCAGGATTGTTCTTCACAAAGAAGAACACGACCACGGCCATCACGAGCAGCAGAATCGCACATGCCCAGAAGAATCCGGAAACGCCCAGGCCCGCACCGACGAAGCCGAGGATAATCGGATTCATGGCCGCCGAGCAGAACGTGGTGCCGATGGTAGCGATGCCCATGAACGCGCCCTTGGTGCGCGGGAACCAAGCGGAGCCCAGCATGCCCACGCCGATAGTCGCAAAGGCGACCATGCAGAAGTAAAACACGATGACGCCCGCGGCGAACATCGCAAAGCTGTTCATATTCGCCAAAATGATGAAGCCGATTGCACTGCCGATAAGGCCGATGATGCTCACGTTCTTCGCACCAATCTTGCGGCCAAGCGTGCCGAACAGAACAACCGCTATCAGCGAAATCCAGCCAGCAATGGTAATGACGAACGACATATCGGTCTGCTGCCAGCCATATTGCTCGCTGAACATGCCGAACAGCGTGTTGGTTACAGCATTCCAGAACGTAAAGAAGATGAAGAATACAAAGCATACAAGCGTAATGCCCCAGCCTTTGGCTCCGAAGTTCGGCAGCCACGCGTTGAATTTCTTTTCCCCTGCCATTGTTCCTCCTGGGAACGGGAGGCTCGAACGCCCATCGCGCACGGCGTCCTTGCCTCGAATGTATTTGATTATCCAGATAAGAATCGATTGCGGGACGTATGCCCCACGGCCGCGCCAGGGCGAAACGACGTTTGCCATCACGCGGCCGATCGAGGGATGGGCGTTCCCCAATACCGCGCCCATCCCCTGCGGTTTTCGCTAGCCGCGATAGACGTAGTCGCCCACCTGATATTTCGGCGGCACAACAGGAATCTGCAGATACGAATCGTACTGACCGCCGGTATGAATGACATGCATGCCGTCGCCGTTGTCGGTCTTGTGATTCATATCGGTATCATGGAACCATTCGGTCTTGATGAAGCGTCCCGCGATAACAATTTGAATCTTCTCGCCCTTGTGCCAGAAGCGGGAATGCGGATACATCTCGACGTCGACGGGCACAATCTCGCCTGGCTTCATGCGCTCTTCCTTCTCGTGAGAGTGCACGGGCTGGAAATCGCTTGCATATTTCGGGTCGAGGTCGCGATGGCTGCAACGCAGGAAGCCCCATGCGCCGCGGAATGGAGCGCCCATCACGCGAATCGGCACATAGTTGCCGTCCTTGTCGAGTTTGATGACCCACGGGAACAAATCCATGTTGTCGTAGCCGCGGCACTCAACATTCAGGTGCAGCTTCATGTAGCCAGAAATCTCGGTGTCCTCGGTGAATTGCATGGTGAACGTGGTGGTTTCGGTCTTCGGGTCGTACACCACTTCGCTCTCGGTCGGGCAAGGCCCGTACGACGCGCCGCCATCGGCCGCGTTCAAGTAAATCTTGCGATACTCGGTGCGCTTGATGGGGAAGCTTTCCTCGGGGCGCTTCTCGGCGTAATCGTAATCGTAGCCATCCATGACATCCATGCGGACGCGCGGGGTCATCTCCCAACCATTGTGGATGCCCTTGCAATAGCGATCGAAGAAGCGCTTCACGTCCTCGAGGTTCTCAGGCTTGTACGAATCGGGCCACTCGAAATCGCGATGCGCGCGCATCCATTTCTTTGGGGAACGGATGCGGCGGAAGCCCTCGAACGCGCCGCGCAGGTGATGGTGCACCCAGCCAGCGGTTACATAGGTAGGAATGCGAATCTTATTCCAGTCGACGATCTTGTCCTTGTAGTACGCGTTCATTAGCGGATACTTCGCGACCATAGCGGGCGTATCCTCGATATAGTTGTTCACCGCGAGGGCCTGGATGATATGCGTCTCGTAATCGGGGTTCGGAATACCTCCGCAGAAATAAGACTCACGGTACAGGTCGCCTTGACCTTCCCATGCGGCCAAGCAAGCCAAATGCGGCGGACGGGTTGCAGCGATACGCCAATGGCTCATGCATACACCAGAATTGCCAATCATGGTCGCTTTGCCGTTGCACCATTCCTGAGCGGTAACCCACTCGATGAAATCGTAGCCGTCCTGCGCGTCCTGGCTGCCCCACAGGTACACGTCGCCTTCGGAATTGCCCACGCCGCGCGGATCGACGTTCGCGATTGCATAGCCTTGGCGGCACCAATACCCCGGATCGGGAGCCTCAAACTTGGCGTATTGGGAAACCGTTTTCGGCGGCACGCCCATAAGCTGCCAAGAATCCATACCTTCAGAGGGATTCTTGCCGAACGGCGCGAACACGCAAATAACCGGAACCTTCTCGGTGGTGTTGGCCGGGCGATAGATATCGGCGTAAATCGTCGTGCCGTCACGCAGCACGCACGCCTGGTCGCGCTCGCACAAAACATCCTGCAGCTCGGTCATATACGTATGCGGCTGATACGGGGCGCAATAGCCCATCGTCGCCACCATCTCGCCGTCAGAAGCACCGCCTTCTTCGGCCAGCTTGCGCTTGATGGCATCAAGCTCCTCACGCGTCTTGCCCGGGTTGCCCTTGGCGAAAGGAACCTCGAACTCCTCATCGCCGAACTTCATCGTTTTCACGATTCCCGGCGCTTTTTCTTCAGTCATCGCCAAACTCCTTCCTTATGCCTAACGCCCCATTTCTATAAGCGCTGTTTGCACTTTCGAAGCGTTTTCATAAGCTGGATTGTGGCTTTTGAAGCATCGAACGTCTTTGTATCTCAGTACAATAATTAGTTCTTTCATACATGAAACGAGCCTGAAATATTAATAAAACAGCCCTGCAAAGCGATTTTTTGCATAATTGCTCAGCAGGTAAAACTGGATTAAACTCGAAAATACCTAAAAACATTGCGATAGGACGAGAAAACGATGGATATCGACGAGATACTCAGCGTATTGGACGCTAGCACAATTTTCATTCAATCCAAACCATCAATTAAAATGCTTTACACGGGCGCCGTGATTTTCGCCCATCCTATGGTTCCCGCCATTCAAGACCGCGACGCCGTGGTATTCTGCCCTGCATCGATGTTCAACATGTTCCCCGATACCTCCATCGGAGAAGCCGCGTTCTTCCTTTGGATTGACGAGCCCTTGAAGCCGTACCGGGCGCGCGCGTTCGTCGCTACGCTCGCAAGCGAGGGCGACTGGTTTTCGGCATTCGAACTCGTCTCTTCGGAATTCCGTTCGCTGCAACGGCGCAAAGAAAAGATTCTTGAGCTCACTTCGCTCGTAAATCGGGGGGCGTCGCTCGACACGCTCGTGAACGAAGCGGCGCAAATCGTCGGCGCGCCAGCCTCGGTGCTCGACAACTCGCTCACGTTCCTCGCAGTATCCGACGATTTTAATGAAGGCATCGCACGCGGCGAAGAAAAGCGGTCAGGCACGCTGCCCGATGACGCCATGCCCCTCATGAAAGCGAAAGGCCTTGTAAATCCCCAAAAGCCGTTCGACCTCATTGAGTTCGATTACGATATCGGCGATGGCAAGCGAACGAATTACTATTCGCTCATCCACAGCCGCGACACTATTATCGGCTCCATCAGCTTTTTCACGAAGAATTGTCACTTGCGCAAAAGCCGCATCGAGATGATTCCCACCATCGCACAAATCCTCAGCATTCATATGCAGCGCAACCAGGCGTTTCTATTGAATAAAAACCTCTACTACGCGCATCTTTTCAAACAGCTCGAGGAGGGCACGCTCGAGCAAAACATCGATTCGCTACGCACGCGATTCGAGTATTTCGGCTACCGACTTAGAAAGCATCTGCATGTGTTCGTCGTTGACCTTTCACGCGAATACATGCCCGCCGAGCAGGCCCAGCCTCTCGCCGAAAGGCTTCATCCGCTTATACGAAACAGCATTTACACGCTGGGGCAAACCACCATCAAATTCATCTCGAGCAATGATGAAATCGTTGAGCAGGGCGCCTTCGACGAAACGGGCATCGAGAGCATACTGGAAGGAACGTCTATTGTTATTGGCGTGAGCAGCATCTTCATCAATCCCGAACGCACGCCCTACCACATTGAAGAAGCCCGTCGCGCGATCTCGCTCGCCCGCAAGCTCAATCCATCATGCAGAATTGCGCCCTTTTCCGATTATCGAATGCTCGATTTGGCAAACAATGTCACCGATCAGAAAACGCTGTATTCGTATCGCTTCCCGCCCCTCGTGCACGTCATCGACCTGGATATAGAGAACAATACGCATCTTGCAGAAACGCTCTATGAGTATCTGCAAAATCCGACGCATCCCCAGGCAGTGGCCGAAAAGCTGTTCATCCATAAAAACACGCTGTATTACCGACTCGAAAAAATTCGCGAGATCATGGGGCGCGATTTCAAAGACGCCGAAACGATCACGAATATTCAAATGACATTTCACGTGTTAAGAATCCAAAACCGCTTCAATCGGCTGATTTTGAGACAAGGACAGCAAGCCGACACACGTCGGCCCGCAAAAGCCGAGAATCATAAGAAAAGCACCCGAACGCACCCGCATAGCAAACCAGACAGTACAGCAAGCGATCAATAAGCAGAAGAGGCCCAAGGCACGCCCATATTAAAGCACCCTTGTTTGAGAGGACCCCTTGTCGAGTCGGACTGTGCCGATGCTGCCTTAAGTGCCCATTCGCACGCTCCGCCGTCGTCTAATGCCCCGCTACTGCACCAGCACGATTGCCGTAGCAAGGCCGCTTTCGTTCGTGATGGAGACGAGGGCCTCGGTCGCGTGCGCCTCGGCGAGATACGCCGCGAGCTTCGGGCTTTTCGTGATTGAGGGGCAACCGTTTTCGTCGTGCAGCGTCTCAACAAAGCGAAAATCGAAGCCGTCGTCGCTGGTCAGATGGCCCAGCGCTTTGAACGTCGCCTCCTTCACCGCGAAGCGGCCGGCAAGAAACGACGCAGGGTCGGGCCGATCGAGAGCCTGGGCCACTTCGGCCTCGGTGAACGTGCGGCGCACGAACGCGTTGTCGAAATCGCCGCATATGCCGCGCATTTCCTCGATATCGACCGAATCGATGCCAATGCCCTTGACCATAGCGCCCCGCCCCTTTTTGCATGGAGTTTTCTATACCTGATAAGCACACCGTGCAGAAAACTCAAACACGACGAGGACGACGCCAGGCATTCAGCGCATCCTCACAATCGTATCGCCATTCTGTTCGTGCCTTTAATTTCGCTGAATCCGAAATGCCG
>CAVGRL010000053.1:0-12237 GCA_963631715.1 Bacteroidaceae bacterium | reverse complement strand
CGGATTTTCACCTTCTGGCCGGGCTCGATGATGCGAAGGTACTTGTCGGTGAACGACGCGCGCGCAAACTGCGGCTCATTCGCGTCGCGCGTCGCTTTCTGGCTTGCAACTTCTTTATCGTCGATAAGCAGGGAAACCTGCACTGCGGCGCTCGTGTTCGCGCAGGCAACCTGGGCGGCGAACGTGTGGTCGAAGTCGTTGTAATCGCCCACGGCGGCGGGTTCTGAGTAGTGCAGCGCGTCGACGTTGTCGAGCGTTACGTAGCGTAGGTAGGCCGAACCGTCGTCGGTCTCGACGGGAATCTCGATCGTGTTCGGACGCACGCCGTCCTCGTCGGCGGTCACGCCGGACACGATGAAAGTTTGCGGGAAGTACACGTCACGGCAGCCGTCTGCGGTGGCGAGCACCTCGCCGTAGAACGAGTAGATGGGAGAGCTGTCGTCATCGGACTGGAACGAGAGCGCGCGGATGTTGACGACCGCGAAACCGTCGTCATCGGTGGTGACGGAAAGCTCTTCTTGGTTGTAGAGCGATTTGATCGTGATGGAAACGCCGCCGACGGCAACCTTGCCGGATCCGGTCTTGCGCATCGCCATGATGGGCACTTCTTCGCGGTTGAGCGCATACACACTGAAATGCGTGTTTCCGGCTTCGTCGGCATAGGCGTTGACCCTTGTGCCCGGCGCGAACGTGATCGAACCGAGGAGGGTAAGGGCGCCTACGACGGCGGTCGCGCTCACGAAAGAGCGGCGGGAAAGCACGGGGTTTGCCGCGAGGGCGACTGAAGTTGCTTCCAGGCCATCGAAAGCTGCATTGGCGGATGATTCGCCGCGCGGGGCGGAAGAGCGATCGTCGTTGAACTCGTTTTCCATGGCGGAGCCTCTCTTTGAAAATTCACCGGCTTGCTAGATTTTACATCTTCAAGAAACCCACCGAAGGTTGGGCGCGCAACTTGATTTGCATTTAATGAAGCGCCGCGGAATTGAAGGTTCGTGGTCGCGTTTGGTTCAATATCGCATCAGCCGGTCATCCAAAGAGGTATCCTCTGAAGCGCCCTGTTTGCCCTTTGCTCTGGTGTTCGCGGGGCTTACGCATGCCCCCCCCATTGACCGACAAGGAGTGCCGCGCGCGATGACGCTTTCTTCCGAAGAAACAAGACGCAAAACTCACGGATGCATCATCATGGCATCGGGCGTGGGCAGGCGTTTCGGGGGAAACAAGCTTATGGCCGAGGTGGGCGGAATGCCGCTCGTGCGCCACGTTTTGTTGGCGACGGATGGTCTGTTCGCGCAGCGCGTGGTGGTGACGCGCCACGTCGATGTGGCGAACCTGTGCCAAGAAGCGGGCGTGTGCGTCGTCGAACACGATGAGCCGCGCCGCAACGACACCGTTCGTTTAGGGATGCATGCAATGGGGGGCTGCGATACGGTCACGTTTTTCCAGGCCGACCAGCCCCTCATCGAGCGGGAAACCATTACCAGGTTGCTACGCGGCGCCGAGGACGACCCGGCAAGCATCTGGCGCGCAAGCTTTCAGGGCGCGCCCGGAGCCCCTGTGCTGTTTCCCTCTTGGGCATTTCCCGAGCTCTGTGCGTTGCCCGAAGGCAAAGGCGGCGGTTTCGTGGCGAAAGCGCACCCCGAGCGCGTGCGCACTGTTGAGGCTGCCTCGAAATGGGAGCTTTTCGACGTGGATACCGTCGAGGATTTGCGCCTTGTTGAAGCGGCTATGCGAAAAACAAAGCGGCCCTAGCGCCGCTCCCCTTTCGAGAACATTGCCAGGGCCGCTGGTTCTTAATGCGGAAGCGGCGCGTATGGACGCTTCCGCATTAAGACCGCGCAATTCGTCGCGTCTCCTGTTCGGGGCCAGGTTTTCGGGTTTCGATTCCCGTCGCATTGCTCCTTAGCGCCCGTGCGCGCGTTCGCAGCAAGCGCTTTTAGATATGGTCGCGCTCCCATCGCGAGAAGTTGTCTTTGGGGAGCACGATGTTCAGAAGGATTGCCACCGCCGCGGCGGCAACGATGCCAGAGCCGCCGAAGATCAGGCTCACGAATTCCGGTGCGCCGGCCAGCACGGCGGAATTGGCGCCAATGCCATAGCCCAAGCCGAGTGCTACGGAAACGATGCTGAGGTTGCGCGAGGTGAGGGGCTCGCGGGTGATCAATTGAATGCCGCTTACCACGATGGACGAGAACATGATGACGGCAGCGCCGCCCAAAACGGACTGAGGCATAATGGAAACCACCGCTCCAAGCTTCGGGCACAGGCCGCAAAGGATCAGGAAAATGGCGCCGCACGCCAAAGCCTTGCGGTTGACCATCTTCGTCATGGCGACCAGGCCGACGTTTTGGCTAAACGACGTGTTCGGCAAAACGCCGAACAGCGCCGCGAACGAAGAACCCATGCCGTCGCACATAACGCCGCCGGAAAGCTCTTTGTCGGTCGCTTCGCGGTTCATGCCGCCTTGCGTGACGCCCGAGATATCGCCGACGGTTTCGACTGCCGTGACGATGAACATCACGAGCACCGGCGCGATGGCGCGCATGTCGAACACGGGCGTGACGGGCATGAGGTCGGGAACGGCGAACCATGCTGCTGTTGCAACGTTATCCCAGTTCAAAACCCATGCCTTGGTGTATTCCGTGCCATCGGCCGCAACGCCTGTTGTAGGCAGGACCAGTCCCATGATGCCGGCGACGATGTAGCCGACGACAATGCCTACAAGAATGGACGAAGCGCTCAGGAAGCCGGTCGTCGCATGCTTGACCGCCAAGATGACGACCAAAACGATGAGGGCCAAACAAAGGTTTTCAAACGAGCCGAAATCGGCGGCGCTGTTTCCTCCACCAAAGGCGTTGACGCCAACGCTAATGAGGCTCAATCCGATGGAGAGCACGACCGTTCCCGTAACGACGGACGGGAAGAATCGGCGCAGCGGCTTGAGGAAAAAGCCAAGCACGGTTTCGAACAGGCCGCCGATAATCGAGGCGCCCATGATGGCGCCGTAGGCGACAAGGCCGCCACCCATGGAGGCCGCGACGGAGTTGAACACGCCGATGAAGCCCGAAGAAGTGCCCATGATGATGGGAACCTTGCCCCCGATGGGGCCGATGGCGTACAGCTGCACGAGCGTCACGATGCCTGCGACGAGCATGGCGTTTTGCAGCAGCGCCAATTGCACGTCCGCGAACTCCGCAGTCGCCAAGCCGCACACGCCCATCACGATGAGCAACGGGGTCAGGTTGCCGACGAACATGGCGAGCACGTGCTGCAGGCCGAGCGGAATTGCCTGGCTCAGCGGAATGTCGCCCTCGAACGAGAACACGCCGAGCGATCTTGCGGTGCTTGGGTCGTGCTCCGAAGAGGTGGCTGCGGCGTCGTCCGGGGCCTCCTCGGGAGCTTCCTCCTGTTTTTCCTCTACCATTCGTTACCCTCTCGTTGAAAACAATAGAGAGAAAAATACCATCCCGACAGGGCGCTTTGGGGGACGAGCGCAACATTTTCCCCGGAGAGCCATAAACTGTCATGATGCTTGCATCGAAATTGGCTTGCGTTATTCGGAAAGGGTTCGCGTCGTGTTGTTCTTGAAGAAGGCGTTTTGCCGTGCTGTTCAGCTCGGGTTTCGCGCGGTGCTGCCGGCGCTTCCCTACCGCGAGCCCGAGGTTCTTTCGTCTTGCGAAGGCCTGAAGTCCGTGCTTGAACGGGAGGCTATTACCCGGGTGCTTCTTGTGACGAGTCCGAGCATTGTGAGAAATGGCCAAGCGGTGCCGCTCGAGGCGGCTTTGGCCGAGGCTGGCGTTTTGTATTCGGCATACGCCGCCGTGAAGCCCAATCCGACCGTTGACCAGGTTGAAGAGGCGCTTCGGTTGTACGTGCTGGATGGGTGCGACGCCATTGTCGCCATAGGCGGCGGGTCGTGCATGGATTGCGCCAAGGCCGTGGGCGCCCGCGTTGCGTATCCGCGAAAATCGCTTGCGCGCATGAAGGGCGTTTTGCGCGTGCTTCGCCCAACGCCTACCATCATCGCTATTCCTACCACAGCGGGAACGGGAAGCGAAGTCACGTTGGCTGCGGTTGTCACCGACGCCCGCACGCATCATAAGTATGCGATCATGAGCTTTCCGCTTATTCCCCGCTATGCGGTGCTTGATGCATGCATGACGCGCACGTTGCCGCCGGGCTTAACTTCCACGACGGGCATGGATGCCCTCACGCATGCCGTGGAGGCCTATATCGGCCGATCAACGACCAAAAGAACGCGCGAGCTCGCGCTTGATGCCACGGCATTGATCTTCGGGAATATCCAACGGGCGTACGAATGCGGAAGCGATCTTGAGGCGCGGGCGAACATGCTGCGCGCCGCCTACGAGGCGGGAATCGCATTTTCTGTGTCGTATGTGGGTTATGTCCATGCGATCGCCCATTCGCTTGGCGGGCAATACGGCGTGGCGCATGGGTTCGCGAACGCGGTCATTATGCCCTATGTCTTGGAGGCCTACGGTGCTGCGGCGCACGGGAAACTCCACCGGCTTGGGATTGCCGCCGGCGTGTGCGCCGCGAGCGAAACCGACGCCGAGGGGGCCGCGAAATTCATCGCCGCAATCAGAGGACTCAATCAGAGCATGGGAATTCCTGAAAAAATCAGCGGAATACGGCGCGGGGACATCCCTCATTTGGCGCGCACGGCCGAGCACGAAGCGAATCCCCTTTACCCCGTGCCGAAATTGATGGATGAAGGCGAACTCGCAGCGCTGTATGCCAAGATCGCCGACTGGGGCGATGACTGATTTCAGGGCATTGAGTGCGCGCCGGGACACCTTCCTCTGAGGAAAGTGTCCCAGTTGGCTGTGCGGCTATTCGTCGTCCTCGATTTCTTCTTCCTCGATGATTTCGAACTCGGTGTCGGCGTGGGCATTGAGCCATTCGATGGCGTCTTCGATGACCGAGTCTTTGTCATATTCGTTGAAAATCTCGTGGTACAGGCCGGCGTAGATGCGCAAGCTCTTGTCCCATGCGCCAACCTGTTCGTAGAGTTCGAGGCTGTCTTTCGGAGAAACGAGGCCATCGTCGCCGCCGTGCAAGATGAGCACGGGGTCAACGAAGCGTTCGGCGTTCTCGCGCAGCCAAACATGGCCTTGGTGAAGCGCGCGGAATAGGCCGTACGAGATTTCTTGGATCACGTAGGGGTCGGCCATGTAGGCTTCGCCGACCGACGGGTCGGAGCACACGCCGCCGCCCAGCTCGTTTTTCATGTAGTCGGCGTCGTCCGCATCGGAAGCGAGCGCGCCTTCGCCGAGGCCTTTGTTGTCGCGCGTCCAGGCGCCCGAAAGCACGTAGCCGTCGGCCTTGCCCGGGTGCAGGTGCCCATAGAGCGCTGCGCCGTAGCCGCCCATGGAATGGCCCACCAGGAAAATGGGCGCGGCGGGGTTTTCCGCAATCGCCCTGTTGACGACCACGTCGATGTCTTTCGCGATTTCATCGAATGCGCCGTAATAAATCTTCGTGCCTTTCGAGCGGCCATGCCCGCGGTGATCGAAGCGATAGACGGAATAGCCCTGGGCATTCAGGCGCATGGTGAGGTAGTCGTAGCGGCCTTGGTGCTCGCAAAGCCCGTGCACGATAACCACCACGCCGCGCGGCTCGGCTACCGAATCGGTTTTTCCGTAGAGCTCCGTGCCGTCGAACGATTCGAACGTGTACTCCTGCACCATGGGGATTCCTTTCTCCCGTTTCGGCCCGCGCACCGGGGCGCGCCGGCCCACTTTCGCGAAAACGCGCATAGTTGAAGTATAGCCTCAAGCGGACTACGACTCGTAGACGATGGACCCTAAGCGGGCAGCGTCGAAGCCCAGCGCTTCCAATTCGCGACGGACTCGCGGATCGTCCCCCAGGCGTTTCACGGCGCGTACGAGCGGACGGGTTCGCTCGGTCTTCTTTACGACGATGTCGATCCATTCGTTGTGCATGGGGATGAAATCGACCCCTGGGGTGGCGGCGGCAAGATGCGCGTTTCCCACGCCTGCTTCGGCGGCGCCTTTCGCGATTATCGGAGCAACGAGGTCGGACGAGACTTCCCGGTCGTAACCTCGTATGGATTCGGGACGCGCTTCGAGCTCGCAGAGCATTTCGTCTAACAAGACGCGCGTGGCGCTGCCTCGCGGCGTGTTGATGAGAGAAACGTCGCGGGTAAGCAGGCTCCCCCATGAGTGCACGCGTTTGGGATTGCCCGATTGCACGAAGATGCCCACTTCGCGGCGGGCGATGCGAACCACCGAGACAGGAGTTCCAGGAACTATACGCTGTATATAAGGAGTATTATACGCGTTTGACTTGCGATCATAGAGATTTACTACCGCGGCGTCGGCTCGGCCGAGATAAAGGTCGATAAGCGAAAGATAGCTGCCTAAATATGCTCGCGAGCAGGCAAGCCCGCGGGTCGAAAGGCACCGAAGCGCGATGTCTGCGGCAATATCGTCGCCGGCGATGACGAAGGGGTCTTTGGGCGCCTCGATTTCAGGGATGGGCGCCGCTGCCGAAAGGCTTCGGTGGGCAACGGGGCCGTCGTTGGCGTCTTTGGGCGCGGATGCGGGACCGCCGGTTTTCGAGGAGTCGATATAGCGTTGCACGTCGTACCGAGTGAAGCGAAGCTTGCGTCCCACTCGATACGATGCGAGAGCTCCAGATTTCGCGAGCGAATACACCGTATTGCGCCCCACCCCCAGCAAGGCTGACACATCTTCGACTTGCAGCGCATCGTCTTCGCGCACTGGCTCCCCTTTTCCTCTGATAAGAATATTCTCAAACTCGCACATATTATAAGAAATCTTTCTCGAGAGGGGTAAACACGAAAAGCGGCTCCCAAAGGGAACCGCTCGCAGGGTGAGATATGAGGGGCTTAAATCTTAGTCTTCGATGCCAACCATAACGTCGGTGGATTTGACGATAGCGACGGCCTTCTCGCCCTCTTTCAGGCCGAGGGATTCGATGGCTTCGTTGGTGATGGAGCCGGTCACCTTGTTGCCGTCGGCGAGCTCGAGCGCCACGTGGCCGTTAACGGCGCCTTCCTTGATGGAAGCGACAGTGCCAACGAGCTGGTTGCGGGCCGAGATGCCCTTGATGGGAGCATCGCCGGCGGCGAACATCACATTGGAGGCCTTGACGATGGCGAAAGCCTTCTTGCCCTCGGCGAGCTCGAGACCCTTGATGGACTCCATGGTGATGTCGGCTTTGATCTGGTAGCCGTCGAAATCGATGGTGACGATGCCGTTGACGGCGCCTTCGGCGACGTTGGAGATGGTGCCTTCAAACTGGTTGCGTGCGGAGATCTTCATTGTTTTTCCTCTTTCTTGTTCGTGATGGTTACTCTTGCGGGGTCGCGTCCCGCCCTTTCGACAAGAAGATAATCGCACGCGGCATGGCCGCTCGCAATGCAGACTGCTTCGATACGCAGGGTTCTTCCCTGTTCGTCCCGTTTCGTACCAGCTCGGTGATAATCGGTGAAGGATTGAGTGTGTGCGATTCCTCAATAGGGGTATGAGCCCCCTGGTAAAGTGAGCATCGTCGCATTTCCCTGCGTCAAGGCTCGCGCTTAAGGACTGTGTGGACGTTTCTTTCGAGAAGCTCGACGCGCATGCGCAACGCATGTATAATGCATGTATCGAGTGGAAGGAGCCGCTATGCCCGCTTTGCAAGTAAGGGATTTCCCCGAAGATACCTACCGGCGCCTGAAGGCGTATGCCGCGTCGCAGCACCGAAGCATTGCGCAGCAGACCATCGTCGCCGTGAATCGCATGCTCGACGAGGCCGACGCCGCCGAACGCCTCAATTTCACGATTGTAGACAGCGCGAAGAAAGAGGAAGAGACGGTCGAGGAGCGAATCGCGCGCAGACGCAAGCTTTTCGCTGAAATCAACGCCATGCCGTCAATAAATATCTCGGCAGATGAGCTTGTGGCTTCCATCCGCGAGGATCGAGAAGAGCGTTTTGCGCGCGTTGCCGAATCGTGTGGTTTGCCGTATTTCGAAGAAAGTAAGGCGAATTAAATGGTTGTCATTGATTGCAATGTGCTTGTTGCTATGCTCAGCAAGACGCAAGAGGGCCTTGCTATGCAGGCATTCCTTGAGGGCGAAAAGAATATCGTCAGCGTTGAATCCATTAAGGTCGAACTTGCAAACGCTTTGTCGAAATATTCTCGAAGCGGTCAGATATCTGTCGATGATGCTGTCGGCATGTATACAAAAGGCCTGGCTCTTATCGAGCGATTCGTGCCAACCGACGAATTGGCCAAAGAAGCTATCGCTGAATCGGTTCGCCTGAAGCATTCCGCATATGACATGTTCTATTTCGTGCTTGCTCGTAGAAATGCCGCCACGCTGTTCACGCTCGACCAGAAGTTGCAAGACATATGCATGGGTAATGGTGTGAACTGCATCTACAGCATTCGGGAGAAGGTTTTTCCGGAAATGCGCGAGGATGCGTAGCAAGTTCAGTTAACGAAAGACGCCTTGAGGAATGGGACCGCCATCAAGAAGCGGCGATTCCCGATGCCGGTTCGGGCGTTTTCGGCGATGCGAAATTGTCTTGACGAAAACGCCTTCGGCTTGTCCTAGGCGCTCGCGATAAGGTCTCGCGACGTTATGCGACGCAAATACTCGCTGCGGGATTCGTTGAAGCTCTTCGCTTTCTTGTCCAGCGCATCTCGCTGGGATTTGGGGATTTTGAAGGTCACAGAGACGAGTTCTTCGTCGCAAAGCCTTGGACGCCCCTGGGGTTTTATAATCCATTCGCCAGGTTCGCCGGGATAATCGCCCGAAGAGGCGGCATCGGAGAGCTTTTCGAAATAGGCCTCGTCGACAGATGTTCCGTCTTTCAATACGTATTCCATCTTCATCACCCCTATACCAGTCCCAGTTCAAATGCCATTTTCCGAGTAAGCTTCATGGCGTGATATACGATGAGCATTCCATCGCTTTTCTCGGCGGCCAACACTTCGATCAAATTCCCCTTGCCATCGGGTCCAGCAAATGCGATATGCGCAGGCGGGTTGAAGTTTCGATACCGCGCGGCATGGGCAAAACGAATCGCCGTTACGATATCTTCTTCCGACAATCCATGCTTTTTTGCGCAATCGAGAATCTTGCTTATCTCGCATTCCATCGACAAACCTACCTTGCCTCGATAGTTTTGTCTTTCGATATTGTATTACAAAATATCGAAACGACCCTGTGAATTTAGGGGAGCATAGCGAGAAAACCTTGCCGAAACCTTGCTTGCTCCCATCGCTTTTCTCGGCGTTTTTTCTTGATTTTTAAGCCGAAATGAAAAGAGAGGCCTGGTTGCCCAGACCTCTCTTCGCGCATAGGGAGGGATTTGCGTTTTCGGATTTGCTATTTCTTTGCAGAGCTTGCTGCGGTTGAATCGACTTCAACCTCGATATCGCGCTGCTTGGCTGCGGAATCGTCAGGCTCTTCGACGAGTTTGGGGTCGACCGTGATCACAAAATTCGGTTTGGTGCCGGCATTTTCGTCGGATACGATATCGGCCTGGTGGTTCTTCTGCAGGTCGTCCATTTCGCCTACTGCGATATTCGCGCCGGGGCACGCCGCAACGCATGCGGGCATTTCGCCGCGCTCCTGCCGGTCGTAGCACATGTCGCATTTGTAGGTCTTGCTCTCTTCTTCGTCGTAGCAGGGAGCGTTATAGGGACAAGCTTCGATGCACATGCGGCAACCGATGCATTTGTCGTGGTCTTGCTTCACGATGCCATTGTCGAGCTTCGTGTATGCTTCGACCGGGCACGCTTTCACGCATGCCGGGTCTTCGCAGTGGTTACACGACATGGAGAGAAACGATACGTCTACGGGAGAATCCTGGCGAATGCACGATACCTTTCGAAGCAAAACACCTTCGTTGAGCTGCTTGTTGCTTTTGCAGGCAATGGAGCACGTTTTGCAGCCATAGCAGTTTTTGTTGTTCATCCAAAATCCGAGGGCCATGATTTACGCCTCCTTCTTGACTTCGATAAGGGTGTTATTGCAGCAATGGGTTCCGCCCAGAGTCTTCCACTTGTCGTTCGTTACGTAGCTGCTTGAGCCACCTTGCTGTTCCCACCAGCCGTTCTGCAGACCAACAACGCCTTGCTTGATGCGCTCGCCAACCTCTGCAACGCCATGGTGCTCGCCGCGATCGTTGAATACGACGACCTTATCCCCATCGGCAATGCCGCGAGCTTCGGCATCGGCGGTGTTGATGAGAATAACCGGCGCCTGGTCGCAGACTTCATTCATCCATTCGAGGTTGTTGAACGTGGAGTGCACGCTGCGGTAGGTCTTGCGCTGTACGCTGAACAGCGGGTATTTCTGCGCAAGCTCGTCGTCGTTTCGGGCATCTTCATCGGCGCGCGCATATGTGGCAATGGGGTTGAAGCCGTCCTTCTTCCATGAAGCGACCCAGAATTCCGCCTTCTTGGACTTCGTCTTGAACTCGCCGTCTTTAAACGGGATGTAATTGTCGTCGACAACGCAAACGGCATGCTCTTTTTTGAGCTGGTCGAGCGTGACGCCGGTCGGTTCAAGCACGTTCGAAATCATCTCGTCCATAGGTTTGCTGAAAGCATCGCCGAAACCGAAGCGGTTGGCGAGTTCCGCGAAGATCTCGAAATCGCTCTTCGATTCGCCCGGGCCGTCGACTGCCTTTTCGCAAAGCTGGATCCAATGGCTTCGATGGTTTGCCAGCACGCCTTCGGTTTCGAACACGCCTGTTACGGGAAGCACGAGGTCGGAATACAGGGCAGTCGAAGTGAGATATTGGTCGGCCGAAATAACGAAGGGGATCTTCTCCAATGCCTTCTTCACCATGTTCGTGTTGGGCCACTGAGTCATGGGGTTGCCCGTCATGGAATACAGGACGTTTACCTTCAGCGGGTTTTCATTCAGGATGGCCTCACCGAATTTGAAGCGAGGAATGCTCGGTGCGGGATCGCTAACATCGGGAACGGCGATTGGCGAGCCAGTCTTCACTTCGTTTACGCCGCCAGCGTCGCTGATGCCGTCGCCCTCGTGGCCGACGTGGCCGCACAGCGCCGCAAGGTAGAGCTGCGTGCCAACGGCGTTCGTGCCGTTTTCGGTACGCATGAAGCCGCCCATGTTCTGGATAATCATGGCCTTCTCGGCTTGGGCATACTCGCGAGCGATGCGCTCGATGTCGGCCGCCGCAACGCCGCATTCCTCTTCGGCCGCCGCAGTCGTCCATTTTTCGGCTTCGGCGTAGATCAGTTCGAACTCGGTATTGTAGGCATCGGCGGCAGACGTTCCATCGAGCCTTAAAGCGGCCTCAATGCCCTCTTTGTCGTGGCGGACGACCTCGCCGCTCTTTGTGTCGAAAACGACAAACGATGTGGGGTCGTCTGCGCTTTGCAAGACAGGTTCGCCGGTCGATTTGTCCACCAGGCACGGAGCACAGGTGTGTGCGAGCGTGAATTCCTTGTTGTAGAGATTCTCATCAACGACGATTTTAATCATCGCGAGCGTGAGTGCGGCATCGGTGCCGGGCCAAGGCTGAATCCATTCGCTAGCTTTGGCGGCGGATTCGGTGCAGATGGGGTCGATAACGACGAATTTGCCGCCGTTATCCATCATCTTTTCGAAACGCTGGAAATATCCCTGTTTCGAAATCGCCGGGTTATTTCCCCAGGCAATGACATAGTCGCTTTTCTCGATTTGGTTTCGCGTGTCGAGGAAGCGTTGCCCATAAATCGGAACTTCTGCGGCGGAGGTGCCGGCGCAACACAGCGATCCGACCGTTGTCGATGCGCCGCCGAGGTGCGCGAAGAATGCCGAGGCGATGGGGCCATGCATGGATCCGAAATTTCCCGAACCCGTTACGTAGCAGATGGAATGAACGCCGTCTGTGTCGATAGCGTCTTGGAATTTCTCTTGGATGAGATCGAAAGCCTCGTCCCATTCGATTTCCTTGAATTCCCCAGAGCCTTTCTCGCCCGTACGAAGCAGCGGTTTGGTCAAACGCTCAGGATCGTTGCACATGAATCCGCGAGCTATGCCGCGTGCGCAAGCAGCGCAGTCGTTAAGCTCGGACGATTCGACTTTGGCGATCTTGCCGTCGATAACGTATGCTTTCAGGTTGTGGTGCTGGCACTCTGGCGGGCAGCTGGAATAGAAGATTTCCGCATCCGCATACGGATCGGCTGCGGTTGCTTCTTTCTTGTCGGTTTTCTTTCCGCTT
>CAVGRL010000052.1:0-12640 GCA_963631715.1 Bacteroidaceae bacterium | reverse complement strand
ATCAGTAGATGTCCTGCAGTTGCCGCTTGTCTCACGGGTTAATCCCAACGATTTAATTGTTCAGTCAGTTCGTCACTGCTCCAAAACTACGACGCACCTCTCGACATAGCAAAAGGCGCCAAGTCCCTGTTCAGAGCCATGACGCCTTTCGATGCTTTTACATTATCACATCACGCTCCGCTAGCTCAACAGCAAGAGCAACTATCTCCAATTTGACTTCCGATTAGCGTTTCCTTAGATTCGCGTGCTTCGACGCGTGCGGCGCCTTTACCGCTCCTATAATTGCCCCTGAGAAATTCCGAGCGAAAGGAACTGCTTTGGAGCACAAAAATGCATGGCTCGCATACAGCGAGCCGCAGCTGACCGAGCTGGAAAAGCTCGCGGCTAACTACATCGACTTCATCAGCACGAACAAGACGGAACGCGAATGCGTGGCAACAGCAATCGCCAAAGCGCGCGAAGCTGGCTATATCTCGCTTGACGAAGCGCGCGCGGCAGGCAAAGCCCTTGCGGCCGGCGACAAGGTCTATGCCGACCTTTATGGCAAAACCATCATCTTGGCGCATATCGGAAAACGCCCCCTGCAAGATGGCCTGAACATCCTTGGCGCGCATGTCGACAGCCCACGCCTCGACATAAAGCAAAACCCGCTGTACGAATCGGGCGACCTCGCGCTGCTCGACACGCATTACTATGGCGGAATCAAGAAATACCAATGGGTCACACTGCCGCTGGCCATTCACGGCGTTATCGCGAAAAAAGACGGCAGCGTGGAACACGTGAACGTCGGCGAAGACCCAAGCGACCCCGTGTTCTGCATAACCGACCTGCTCATCCATTTGGCAAACGAGCAGATGCAGAAAAAGGCAACCGAAGTCGTTGAGGGAGAAAACCTCGATGTGCTCGCCGGCGGACGTCCCGCCAAAAAAACCGAAGGCAAAACCGACGATGAAAAAACGGAGCTCGAAAAGCTCGCCGAAAAAGAGCCCGTGAAGGCCACGATGCTTTCCATGCTCGCCGAGAAATACGGCATGGAGGAAGAGGACTTCCTCTCGAGCGAGCTCGAAGTCGTGCCAGCCGGGCGCGCCCGCGAACTCGGCTTCGATAAATCCATGGTGCTTGGCTACGGGCACGACGACCGCGTATGTGCCTACCCCAGCCTGGTGGCTCAGCTAGAAGCGAGCGACCTTGAGAAAACCGGCATCTGCATCCTCGTCGACAAAGAGGAAATCGGCAGCGTTGGAGCCACCGGCATGACGAGCATGTTCTTCGAAAACACCATCGCCGAGATCATGGATTTGGCGGGGCAAGCGGGAGATTTGCCCCTGCGTCACTGCCTTGCGAATTCAAGCATGCTCTCAAGCGACGTATCGGCCGGCTTCGACCCCGGCTACGCCAGCGCGTTCGAAACGAAAAATGCCGCCTACCTGGGACGAGGCGTGGTGTTCAATAAATTCACCGGCGCTCGTGGCAAAAGCGGTTCGAATGACGCCAACGCAGAATACATGGCGAAAATCCGCGCAATCATGGAGAAGGGCTCGGCGGCATTCCAAACCGCCGAGCTTGGCCGCGTTGACGTGGGCGGCGGCGGAACCATCGCCTATATCTTGGCCGAATACGGGATGAATGTCATCGACTGCGGCGTGCCTGTGCTCTCGATGCACGCCCCCTGGGAAGTTGTCGATAAAGCCGACATCTATGAGGCGTTGAAGGCCTACCGAGCCTTCCTGAAGTACGCATAAGGCGCACCCGCACGCATCACGCACACAATCTAAGGAAGCACACCGGTGACGAAAACATTTTCGATTTTTGGCGATTCAATCTCGACATTCGACGGGTGGAACCCACCCGGGTTCGACGTGTTCTATTCGGGCGAGCGCCTTGAAAAAACCGGTGTGACGCATGTCGAGCAAACATGGTGGCACTTGCTGATCGAACGCCTTGGCGGAACGCTGCTGAAAAACGGATCGTTTTCGGGGAGCCTCGTGGAAGGCGGTTTCTTCCCCGCGGGCGATTCCGAACCCCGTGCGGCGGCGCTTGCTGGCGACGACGGCCAGGCGCCTGACGTCATCGTATGCTTCATTGGCATTAACGACTACGGCTGGGGCGGCGCGCGCATGAATGCCGACGGCCATGGCAATGCCTGTCCCGCCGAGCTTTCAGCGACCGCGCCCGCCCAACCCGTTATTGCAAATCTCGCCAGTCCTGATCAGGCAAAACGCTTTGGCGCGGCATACGCATCGATGCTCGCACGCCTTCGCGCCCACTATCCGCAGGCCGAAATTTGGTGCGTCACGCTGGTTCCAGGCCGCATCGTCGGCAACGCAAAGTCGCAATTCGCCTACGATTTTCGTGGCATCCCTTTCGCCGATTTCAACGACGCCATTCGAGCTGCCGCCCACAATGCGGGCGCGCATGTGGCCGACGCATTCGCCTGCGGCATGGATTACGAAGCCATCGAGGGCACACACCCCACCGCACGCGGCATGCGACAGCTTGCCAGCATGTTCGCTTGGGCCATGCAGCACGAAGCCGAAATCGACGCCGAACTTGGCTGCGGTCCACGAGGCCTGGCAACTATGCCGCAAAGCGCATTGCCCACCGAACTGCTCGCTGAATGGGAGAACCCAGCCATCTGGCGCAGTGAGCCGCTCTGTCCCGATAAGCCGTGCAGCTTCTGCGAGCACGCGATGGGCGCCCACAATGCCTGGCTGCTTATGTGCGACAATCAATAAACGACGAAGGCGCCCTGCGAGGCGCCTTCATTTTGAGCCAAGGGGACTACCCCTTGGCTCGTTGCCTTTGTTTCGCTATCGACGGCTCACGAAATAACCCGCCTGCTCGACGGCGGTTTCAACGGCCGCTTGGTCGAGCTCGTTTTTCGAAAGCACATGCGCCATCTTCGAATCAAGATTCACGCGAGCCCATACGTTGCCCTCGTCGATGGAATTAATCGCGTTTTGCACGTTTTGCACGCACTTCTCGCACGTCATACCACCGATTTTTACATCGAGCGAGTGTTTGTAGTTCTTCTCGTCGGTGTCGGACACGCGCACGGCCTTGAATTTCTTGGAGGTGTCTTTCGCACCGCCGCCACAGCAATCGTCTTTCAATGAAAACACGCGATACATGCGCCGCGCAGCAAACAGCATCGCCACGACGATGACCGCCAACAACACAGCCGTCTGGACATTCATAGAAGCCTTCTTTCGATAAACGCATTACATACGATAAGTTTCCCACGGTTGACTAGCGCGAAGTCTAACACTAATCTGAACATGCTTCGAGAGTTCCACAGAAATACCCCCAGGGGGCATGCGATTCGTAGCGAGACCATGTTTGGCAAAACGGGATCAAAGCTTAGACGTATGAACGTCTGCGCAGGTGAACCAGTAGAAAAAGGTAGCAAGGGGCTACGCAAGAACATTTTATGAAGTTGCGCCACCCCTTTCGTTTGTTTGCCGGGGCTTCTGTCAAGGAGTTGTAAAGTCCATCTCGTAAGCACGTTTCGCGCAGCCGCGGCAACAAATCGCGGCTGCGCGAACAAAGAAGGCGGCCGCGCCGCATGGCAAATCGCGGAAACGCGAACCTAAAGGAGGATTCACTATGAAGACCAAGACTTTCAACGCTCTGCTTGTCGGCGGCGGCTTCCTGCTGGGAACGGCTGGCGTTAAGGCCCTCACCAGCGCGCCGGCGAAAAAGGCCTACGTTCAGGGCATTGCTTGCGGCCTTCGCGCGAAGAACTGCTATCAGGACATGGTCGAGCAGGCCAAGGCGGAAGTCGACGACATGGTCGCAGAGGCGACTTATATTTCCAGCAAGACCAAAGAAGAGGCCCCCAAGGCCGACGCCGAATAGCGCTTCGCGGCGTTCGCTATGAAATTCTCGATAATAAAAGAGATTCCAGGCAGGGCTCGCCTCCAGTTGGCGGGCCCTGTTCCCGAATCGGACATCGATGCCCTCATCAAGGTCTCCAAAGAAATCGACGGCGTGCAGCGCGTAAAGGTCTACGCCCGAATTGGCCAGATGTCTCTCAGCTTTGAGCAGGCTCGTCGAACGAACGTGCTCGATTCGCTTACGGAAATCGACCGTGAAACGATCGAATCGGCTAAAAACGGCTACGCCATGCAGCTTGAGCCGCGCGCGCATGCGCTCTTCATGGATTTGGCTTTGCTCATTGGGGCACGCTTCGCACGACGTTGGTTTTTGCCTGCGCCGATTCGGGCCCTCGTCACGGTCGTAAGCTTCCTTCCGTTTTTGCGAGCAGCCCTGCACGAGCTTTCCCGCTCGCGCCTCACCGTGCCCGTGCTCGATGCCGCCGCAATCGGAATTTCGTTCGTAAAAGGCGATTTCAACACGGCCGGGCAAACCATGTTCTTGCTCAACGTTGGCGAATTGCTTGAAGATTACACCCGCGCGATGAGCGAAAACGAGCTCATCAATTCGCTGCTCGACGTGCCCGACAAAGCGCAGAAAGTGGAAGGCGACACCGAAACCAGCGTTGCCGCAACCTCGTTGTGCGCGGGCGATTTGGTTGCCGTGCGCACCGGCATGTCGATTTGCATCGACGGTGTAATCGAGCAAGGCACCGCCATGGTCAACCAGGCAACGCTTACCGGCGAACCGCTGGCGGTCGAGCGCACCGTGGGCGACGACGTATTCGCCGGCACCGTGGTCGAAGATGGCGACATCCTCGTACGAGTTCGCGCGAACACTTCGCAAACCAAGCTTCGCTCCATCGTGTCTTTGGTGGAAGCCGCCGACTCGCTGAAAAGCGAAAGCCAGTCACGCATGGAAAACCTCGCGAACAAAATCGTTCCATGGAACTTCTTGCTTGCAGGCATCGTGGCGCTCACCACGCGCAGCCTCGTTAAGACGTCCGCGGCGCTTATGGTCGACTATTCGTGCGCGCTGAAGCTCACCGGCTCAATCGCCGTCATGACGGCAATGAGCAACGCCGCGAAAGCCGGCGTCATGGTGAAGGGCGCGAAGTATTTCGAAGCGTTCGCCAAGGCCGACACCATCGTTTTCGATAAAACGGGAACGCTGACCGAGGCCCAGCCCAAGCTTTCGCTCGTTTTGCCGACCGATGGTTGGTCTGAAGACGAAATTTTGCGCTTCGCGGCATGTCTGGAAGAACACTTCCCCCACCCTGTCGCACGAGCCGTCGTCAATGCCGCCAATGAGCGAAAACTTGAGCATCGCGAGCGTCATGCTGCCGTGGAATACATCGTGGCGCACGGCATTGCCTCGTCGCTCGACGGCAAGCGCGTGGTCATAGGCTCGAAGCATTTCATTTTTGAGGATGAGCACGCGCACCTCGACGAGGCCAAAGCAAAACACGCCGAAGACGCGATGGAGGGGCTTTCGCCCTTGTATTTGGCTGTCGATGGTGAGGTCGTAGGCGTACTCGGCATCGAAGACCCGTTGAAAAACGGCGTTCGACAGGCCATCGATGACCTGCATAAGCTCGGTTTCAAGCATATCGTGATGCTGACCGGCGATTCCGAGAGAACCGCGGCGCGAATCGCAAACGCCGCAGGCATCGACGAATACCATGCCGATTTGCTGCCGGAAGACAAATATGACTATATCGACCAGGCGAAAAAAGAAGGTCGTCGCATCGTCATGGTTGGCGATGGCGTAAACGATTCCCCCGCGCTCGGCCGTGCCGATGTGGGGCTTGCCATGGGAGGCGGCAGCGATATCGCCAAAGAAGTCGCCGATATTATTCTGTCGGACACCGACCTCCAAGCGATCGTCACACTGCGCAAGATGAGCCAGGGGCTTATCGATCGGCTTAACGCCTCGTATAGCAAAGTCATGATAACGAACTCTGCGCTCTTGGCGTTGGGCATTGCCGGCATCATCACCCCGCAGACTTCCTCACTTCTGCATAATGCATCGACGATTGCCTACAGTCTGAATAACACCAAAGCGTATTTGCCACCAAAAAGCGAATAGCAGAAAGGGGCCTGCGGGCCCCTTTTTCGTTGCGATATTGGTATCTTTTTGATAGCTATACTAGATTAGGTACTGGTATCTATTTAATACTTAGATACCGATTCGCTTTTTGTTTTCTTTAGCAACCACAATCGCCGCTATGAGTATGAGCATGCCCGCAGCCGCATTCATTTTTGGCAGCGGGTTTGCCAGAAACGGCAACAGCCTCGCTTTGCGCCAACGCCGCGGCAACGGCGGCTTCTTCCTCGGTCGTTACCACTTCATAGGGCCACGAAGAAATCCCGGGCGCATTGTAGACGTTCACGTAGCCGAGCGACTCCATGTGCTCGCATGCGCGAGCCGAGCGTTCACCTGCGCCCGAATATAAAACGATGACCGAAGCGTCATCGGCAAGCTCCATGCCCTTCCCGTTCGCGATAGCGTCAAGCCCACGCTCGCTTAGGGCTTCGTCAAAGAGGCAATCGGTTATATCATCAACCGGCATGTTGCCCGCGCCAGGAATATGCCCTGCATCGAATTCCTCTTCGTCGCGCACATCGACCAGCAGCATATACGGGTCGTTTGCAATCATTTCCTGAAGTTCAGCATGATCAAGTTGCATAGATGGTTCCTTCTTATATGGGTGTCGGCCCTCAAATAGGACCGCAATATAATACAGCCAGACGGCGACGCCCGTTGGGCCAATCAAAGTTTCGGAGGGTTAGCCATCAGCGATACTTTCGTTTGCGCCGAGCCGGTTTTCAAACTGCCTTCTCATTCGCCAAGTTCAATAAAACGAATTTCCCTTATTGCACCGTTTTCTATTTCGATTTTGGCAAGTTGGCGCTTCGAGCCGCCCCGCGGGCGCGCTACCGAGCCAGGGCACAACACCACATCGGCTGGAAACGCAGCATGCCCTTGCAGCAATTCTGGCACATGAGTGTGCCCATGAATCGCTACGCTCGGCACGGGATCGCCAGGCTTTAACGCCTGCGTGCGCCCCGACAAAATCGCATGCAAATCGGTCGGCGTATGCGTCACCAGAAACCGCACGCCGCCAACACGCGGCATTGCCACCGTTCGCACCGATTCGCCATATTCGGGATAATCATTGTTTCCAAGCACGGCGCACACCGGTGCCAACTCGCCTAGCTGAAGCAAGATACCCGGGTCGCAGATATCACCTGCATGGATAATGAAATCGCAATCGGCCAATTCCGCATACGCGTCTTCCGGAAGGCGCCCATGCGTGTCTGACAGCACTCCGACCAGCATCTCTTCCCTACTTATGATAGGGTTCGCCGCGCGAGATTTTAAACGCCCGATAAATTTGCTCGAGCAGCACAACACGCGCGAGATTATGCGGCAACGTAATCTTGCCAAACGACATGCTTTCGTCGGCCTCGTCGTGCACGCCCTGGCTCACACCGCCCGACCCCCCGACGATAAACGTGATTTCGCTCACTCCCGAAAGCATGAGGGCGTCCATGCGAGCAGCAATTCCTTCGCTCGATATCTGCTTACCTTTCACATCGAGCAGAATAACGTGCGAATGTTCGGGCAACTTCTCCAGAATAGAGCGCCCTTCCATCTTTCTTGCGCCCTCTTCGCCACCAGATTTCCCCGGATCGCAATCGGGCACCTCGTCGACACGGACCTTCGCATAGCCTTTAAGACGCTTGAGGTACTCGTCGCACGCCTCTTTCCAAAATCGTTCCTTCAGTTTCCCAACAGCAACAACTTGAATTTTCACCGGCCCACTCCTTTCCCTTTATGCTCCATTGAACTTGATTGTAACAGGCAAGACATGAAAATTCCTGCCTCCTTAATGGGCTAAAGAGGCGGTTCCTCGGCTTGCCGACGCCCAACCTACAGGCTATCCCGCAGTGCCTTGAGCTTCGCTACGGTGTCGCCGCCCAAACGCTCGGCAACGGTATTTTTCACAGCCGTTTTCGGCGATTCGTCCAAATGGAATTCATGAGCATTCACGGCGACCGCACGGCTGAAGCCATTTGCGCTCATGCGATCGACGCCGCCGCCGAACACCGTGTTCTGAATGGCAGCATCGCTCGAAACCACCATAGTCTCGATACCGCGGGCGCGCGCATCCCAGGCCAGTTTCTCGATGACCTTGTCGGCCGAATCGCCCGCACGCGAGAACATAATGCGCACACCGGCGATTTTCTCGAAACCGCCGTCAGAAAACTCATTGTCGGCGCCATCAAACACGATGATCGCGTCGAAATCGCGACCGGCATACATCACCACATCATCGATGAGCGCTTCGCGCGCGCGATTGAACACATCAGTATCGTAATCGGGATTCGGGCCAGGGTTGCGCATCTCGCGGTAGCGCGAACCACTGCGCAGCACGTTGTAGCCATCGACGAGCAAAAGCCGTTTGCGTTGCTTTGCCATAGCGAAACGCGCCTTCGCTATTCGCCCTCGGCGGCACGAACCGTGGTCTGGCGCATCCACTCGTACATGACGGCCGTGCATGCCTGAGCCACGTTAAGCGAGCCAACATGACCCGCCTGCGGCAGCTTTACCAGGAAGTCGCACTTCTCGAGCGTAAGTCGAGCAAGGCCCTCGGCCTCATTGCCCATCACGAGCGCAATTTTGCCATAAAGCGGCGCCTCCCACACGGTATGCTGGGCCTTTTCACTCGCGCCAGCGACCCAGAAGCCCGCCTTCTTCAAACGGTCGATTGCCGATGCAAGGTTCGTCGCTTGGGCGCAGCGCACATGGTTGATGGCGCCCGCCGAGCTTTTATAGGTAGCGGCGGTCACGCTCGCCGAACGCTTGCCCGGGATAATGAGGCCGCTCGCGCCGATGACATCGACCGAGCGCGCGATGGCGCCGAGGTTGCCCGCATCGGTAATGTGGTCGAGCAGCACAACGAGTGCAGCGCCGTTGTTGGCCTCGGCGTCGCGTTCGGCCACTTTCAAAATATCGGTGACGCTGGAATACTGGTAGGGTTTCGCGTGAGCCATGACGCCCTGGTGGCTGCCGCGCTCGCTGCGCTCATCGAGCACTTTGCGCGGCACGGTTTTCACCGGCACGTCGAATTGTTTGGCCTTGCGCAGGATGTCTTTGATCTGGCCGTCTTGCTGCACGTTGTCGGCCATCAGAATGGAAATGAGCGGCATCTGCGCACGCAACGCCTCGATGACCGGGCGTTTTCCTTCAATATAGTCTGCCATGGGGGCTATCCGTTTCGTCGTAGCGATTGCTGAGCTAAGCTTGCTAAGCTATATAACCCTCGCATTATGCCACGGAGCATCACATGTACGGAATATTCACGGCGTTATGCAGAAAAACCCCTTGTAAATGCCGATATAAGAAAAGGGACGAGCGACTCGTCCCTTGAACCTAGAAATGGTAGCTCTCGCGTCGCCCGTAGGGGCTTCCCGCGATCGCCTGCGTTCAAATTAGTTTCTATTTCAAAGTTGAACGCAGCCTTTGACATGCCTAAATGGCATGTCGAATACCTTACTATGCGGCCGCGCCGAGCTCGCGAAGCGAGCCGGCATTCGCGCATGGTGGACGAAACGAGCGATAGTCCGCCATAGTCGCGAGAAGCCCCTGCTGGCGACGCGAGAACGGCGGGATTAAATCTATTTCGCCTTGACGCGGGCACCGGCGGCGGTGTCCTCGACCACAAGACCAAGCTCGCCGAGCGCATCGCGAATGGCATCGGCCACAGCCCAGTCTTTCGCGGCGCGGGCTTGCGCACGGGCGGCGATCAGGGCTTCGGCGGCTTCCTTCGCGTTGGAGCCGGCGTAACCCGCACGATCGGCCGCAAGGGCAACGATTTCCGCAGGCAGCTCGGCTTCCTGTTCGGGCAGTTCGATGCCGAGCACATCCATGGAATGCTCAATGAACTCAGCAGCGACGATCACAGCCGCAGCATCAACCGCGCCGTCAGTAGCATCGAGATATGAATTCGCCTCGGTGATGAAGCCGAAGAACGCGCCGAGCGCGCCTGCCGTGTTGAAGTCGTCGTCCATGCAAGCTTTGAATTCACCCTCGGTCGCGGCAATGGCAGCCGTCAGCTTTTCGGCCAGCATTGCATCGGTCTCGCCCGCCGCGTGGGCGGCAGCCCAGCGCAGGTTGTGAGCCGTACCTGCGATGCGCGAAAGCGAGCTTTCAGCACCCTCCAAACGCTCGAAGCTGAAATCAAGCGGGCTGCGATAATGCGTCTGCAGCATGAGCAGGCGCAACGCCGCGGCAGAATGCTTTTCCAGCACCTCTTCAAGCGTAAAGAAGTTGCCGAGCGACTTTGACATCTTTTCGCCGTTCACGAGCAGCATGCCCGTATGCATCCAGGTATTCGCAAAGCCCTGGTGCCACGCGCATGTGGCCTGGGCGCATTCGTTTTCGTGATGCGGAAACGCCAGGTCGCTGCCGCCGCCGTGAATGTCAATCGGCGTGCCAAGGTAGCGGTGCACCATGGCGGCGCATTCCGTATGCCAGCCCGGGCGACCTTCGCCCCACGGGCTTTTCCAGCTCGGTTCGCCCGGCTTGGCAGCCTTCCACAGCGCAAAGTCGAGCGGGTCGCGTTTGTCTTCGTTTTCCTCGATGCGCGCGCCCACCATAAGGTCATCGATATTGCGACCCGACACCTCGCCATAGCACTCATCGCTGCGTACCGAGAAATACACGTCGCCATTGTCGGCCGCATAGGCATGGCCCTGTTCGATGAGCGTTTTAATCATGGCGATCATCGGACCAATTTCCTTGGTCGCGCGCGGGCGCACGTCGGGGTCGATCACATTCGCGCGGCGCATGACGTCGATGAACTTGTTCGAAAACTCCGTCGCCACTTCAGCAGCCGTGCGACCTTGATCATTCGCCCTGTTGATAATCTTGTCATCGACATCGGTGAGGTTCTGAGCAAACGTGACCTCATAACCGCTCGCCATAAGCCACCGGCGAATCACATCGAAGCTGATAAACGTGCGCGCGTTGCCGATGTGGATGTTGTCATACACCGTAGGGCCGCACACGTACATGCGCACCTTGCCCGCCTCAATTGGCTCGAACTCAGCCTTCTTATGGGTTTGCGAGCTGTAAATCTGCACAGTTCCTCCTGATTATTCCGAAGCCGGCTTGGTATCGGCGTCATTGCTTTTCGAAGCGGGCGCGCCAACAGTCTTGCCCTCGGCCTGCGCCTGCAACAACGTTTCCAAACGCGCCACGCGTGCCTGCAGCTCAACAACATCGGCCGTCGTGGGGTCGGGCAAGCACTCTTTGCGCGCAGCGTCGTCTTTCATTTCTTGCTCGATGAGCTTTCCGTCGCGCACCACGATACGCGCAGGCACACCGACCACCGTGCAGTTCTCGGGCACGTCCTCGACGACGACCGCACCGCCGCCGACCTTCGAATTGTCGTGAATGGTAATGCTTCCGAGCACCGCCGCATTCACCCCAACCATCACATTGTTCCCAAGCGTGGGATGGCGTTTGCCCGTTTCTTTACCCGTACCGCCAAGGGTTACGCCCTGATAGAGCGTGCAATCATCGCCAATTTCGCACGTCTCTCCTATGATTACACCCATAGCATGGTCGATGAAGAAACGACGGCCGATTTTAGCCGCAGGATGAATTTCAACCCCGGTCATGAAGCGCGTGAACTGACTCGATATGCGAGCGATGCTCTTAAGGCCGTGGTTCCACAGCCAGTGTTCAACCACATGGCTCCACCGCGCATGCAAGCCCGGATAGGTAAGCCAGATAATAAATTTGCTTTGCGCGGCAGGATCGAGCCGCTTGACGTTATTCACGTCTTCGGCGATGGTTTTGAAAATGTTCATTACTAATCCTTTCGCCGTTCTACCGAGCGGCGAACGGCTTGACGCTGCGATTCATTGTACGCGACGCCCTGGTCAACTGAAGCGGCCCACCATTCGGGCACGAAGTCCGAAGATTGAATACGCCGCTCGGCATATTCAATCTCGCTCGCGCATCGAAGCTACGCGCCGCTTTTTCAAGGCAATCTACTCGCTTACAACGTTTCTCGCTGACACGGTATTTTCCTACAACGCGTCAACTCAACATCGAGCGTCATCGTTACACTTCGCAAGCAACGCGACAGCTTGGGCAGAAATCCCCTCTTCGCGCCCCTCAAAGCCCAAGTGTTCCGTAGTGGTGGCTTTCACGCCCACCTGTTCCATATCGATTCCCATAGCTGCCGCCAAGTTCGCTCGCATCTGATCGCGATGGGGTGAAAGCTTGGGGGCTTGGGCCGAAATAACGCTGTCGACATCAACGATATCGAACCCGAGCGATCGCACGTGTTGCGCCACGCGACGCAACAAAACCATGGAATCGGCCCCGGCATAAGCAGGATCGGTATCGGGGAAAAGTTTGCCTATATCACCAGCTCGCGCGGCACCAAGCAGCGCGTCGCAAACGGCATGGGCAAGCACATCGGCATCGGAATGCCCAAGAAGGCCTTGGTGATGCGGAATATCGACCCCGCCCAAAATAAGCTTGCGTCCTTGCGCGAAAGCGTGAACGTCGAAACCGAGGCCCACGCGCATATTCAAAGCGCTCGTCACGATTAATCCTTTCGTCTAAGACGAAATCAAATAGTTCCGAGCCGATTATAGCCCACATCGCCTGAGTTCAGAGTTAAGGGTGCGAGTTAAGTTTTGAGGGAAAAGGCAGCCAAGAGCTCTGCCGGCACGGCGGG
>CAVGRL010000051.1:0-13002 GCA_963631715.1 Bacteroidaceae bacterium | reverse complement strand
CGCCCGAGGTCGTCGTCATGTCAACCTTGGTGGAGTTGCGGTTGTAGCCCATGAAACTGAACTCGTGTTTGGGCTGCATACTGCCCGTGAGCGTAAGCTGAGCGTTCTCGTACAGATGGAACACCATCGCGTGGCGCTCTCCGTACTGGGACCACCACGGCGTGTTATAGACCGTGCGGCGGATTTCGTGTCCGTTCATCTCGATCGTGAGCTTCTGATTCTTCTCGACCTTGATGGGCTCGGTCATATTCCAGTCGGCCGTCATGACGATGGCCTTACCGGACAGGCCCGCGCTGATGGCCTCGCCGCTCGAAGCGTAATACGTTTTGTTGCCCGCATCGTCTTGTGAGTAGGCAACGCCTTCCGCGTCTGCCGCGAAAGCCCGGGCCGGCAGCAGAAAAGCCGCAGCGAGCATAA
Source organism: Bacteroidaceae bacterium (assembly GCA_963631715.1). Lineage (GTDB taxonomy): Bacteria > Actinomycetota > Coriobacteriia > Coriobacteriales > Eggerthellaceae > Slackia. Next base: position 12,585 of record CAVGRL010000051.1, on the reverse strand, counting down.
GCAAAATCGCCGCAGCCGCGATAAGCGCCGTACCTCCCTTATAGAGTCGTTTCTCCATGGTTATTCCTCCCCCAGCGAATCCCGTATCGCCGCCCGGATTCCATCTGCTGGCACTATACCATTCGGGAATATGGAACCCCAGTTCGCGGTTGGAAAGAAAGAAAACTTATGGGAGAGGGATGCCTTCTTGACGATTTATTTACTCGCCCCCATGCGGCGCGGCGTCTAACATAGCCAGCGAAAGCCCGACAGTGCTACCTCCCCACCAGCTTGTCGCTGCCAGTTTTCCAATCGAAATGCACGCTCAGGCAACGCAGCATCACAACGCACACCACGCACAGAACGGCGGCAAAAGTGTCGCGACAGCCATACGCAACAAGAACCACGTACAGAAACGATCCCGCAAGCGCTGCGACAGCGTAAAAATTGCTCGCCTTGAAAATTCCCGGCACCTCGCCGACGGAAACATCCCTCAAAGCCCCACCCCCAACGGCCGTAAGCACACCGAGCGCAACAGACATCACGACGCCGGCTCCGCACGAAAACGCTTTGCTGGCGCCAGCCACGGCAAACAGCCCAACCGAAAGGGCATCGCCAACGAAAACCGCCGAATCGATGCGGTCAAACGTCTGGCGAAAGAAGAACACGATCACACACAAGGCGATGCATGCAAGCAAAAGATACGGATGCGACATGAAGTACACGCCGTGACTTTGCAGCAAAAAATCGCGGAACATACCACCGCCATACCCCGTTACCAGGCCCAATACAACAACCCCAACAATATCGAGCTTGCGATCACATGCGAACAAAGCACCAGTGAGCACGCCTACGACGACCGAAAGATAGTCGATGAACGCCGGCACCACGCCGCCGCTCGTCGAGATGAGCGTCATGATATGTTCAGAAATGAAGTCCACCGGATTCCTTCCAGACATAGCGAAGGCGGGCTCGAAAAAACCGCGAGAAAGCTAATAGGCCTCATCGAGAGGCGCATGGGCCTTCACGTCAAGCGACAAGTCCGCGAATTTCCCTTGCGCATAGCGATCGCGCGCGACCTCGGCAATCATGGCCGCCTGATCGCCGCATGCCGAAAGCGGCGGCATAGTAAGACGCACACCCAGCTTCTTGCACATTTTCTCGTAAGCATCGCGCAGCATGGGGTTCGCCGCCACGCCGCCACCCAAGCAAAATTCCTTCGCCCCCGTCTCCAGAAGCGCCGATTTCGCCTTCGCTACCTGCACATCGACAACCGCCGCCTCGAAGCTGGCGGCAATATCGGGCATGTTGAGCTCACGGCCGGCTTGCTGCTCTTTGTGGATATAGGTGGTGACCGCGGTCTTCAGCCCCGACAAGCTGAAGCGCAAATCTCCCGAGTGCAAAAGCGCCCGCGGAAACGCGATAGCCTTGGGATTTCCCTTGGCGGCAAGCTTCGAAATAATCGGCCCCCCTGGATATCCCAGCCCCAAAGCCTTGGCAACCTTGTCGAAAGCCTCGCCCACCGCGTCATCGATGGTCGAGCCGAGCGTTTCATAGTCGCCCCAGTCTCGCACATGCACGAGCATCGTATGGCCGCCGCTCACAAGCGACACCACCATGGGCGGGCGAATATCAGAGCGAGCAATACGGTTCGCATAAAGGTGCCCCTCCAGGTGATTCACAGCGATAAGGGGCTTATCGGCTCCCCATGCTGCACCTTTCGCAAACGCGAGACCCACGACTAACGCGCCCACCAGCCCAGGAGCATACGTCACGGCTATGGCGTCGAGGTCGCGCCAGCGCACGCGCGAAGCGTTAAGCGACGTCGCAGCTGCAGCCAAGCACTCGTCGCACACGCCGCAAATCGCCTCGATATGCTTGCGGCTGGCAATTTCGGGCACCACGCCGCCAAAGCGAGAATGGAAGTCGATCTGGCTTGCCACCACGTCGGAATGCAGGTTGCCCTCGCCATCGATGATGCTGGCGGCGGTTTCGTCGCACGAGCTCTCGATAGCCAAGATAAGGGGCCGCGGCGCCCCTTCGGAAAGCTCCGCCGATTGAACCCGATCGCAAGCGCCAGACACAGCGCTCACCTGCAACTGCATGCCGGCAACCACGGCAACGTCAGATTCGTCTCGAACAGAAACCCGGGGCAGCGGCCCCGTCATGATAACGGCGTTTTCACGGTCGGAATAATAACGAGGCCGCACGCCAATATGAGCCAGGCCGAGCTTTTCGTAAAACGCCTGAGCGCCCGTGTTCGACTCACGAACCTCAAGCGTCATTTCCGTGGCGCCCAAATTACGTGCATCGGAAGAGACCAAAGCGATGAGCTCGGCCGCTATGCCGCGGCGGCGATACGCGGGATCGGTGGCTATTTTAAGAATCTGCACCTGGCCACCAACGACCCATCCCCCGCAATAGCCAACAAGCGTGCCGCCGTCGTAAGCCGCCCACCATGTTCGATCGCGACGGGGCAGCTCATCGGCCACAAGGGAGGCCCCCCAAGCATCGCTGCCCATGCATTCGCGCTCCATGGCGGCAACGCTGGCAGCGTGCGCCGCATCGAGGGGGCGATATTTTATAGGCGAAGCGTCGCCTGTTTTGGCTATCTCGGCGAGCACGGCGGTACGGTTTTCAATAGCGGAAGACACCACATCGGCGTGCTGCACGCCGCTTTCCAAATCGCGCGCAGCCGTGGCTGCAGAAGCGGAAGGCTCCTCTTTTGCCAAACGGATGCGCTCGTTTTCTTCAGCATCGGACAGGCGCGTATAGACCGGAAGCAGCACCGACGGGTCGCCCGGGCGCACCTCAACCGGGCCGGCGCCTCCCAAAACGCGCGCGGCGGCGGCATTCGATTCGCCGTGCCAAGCGGCCTGGGACACATCTATCTTTCCTTTGGCAATGCCGGCCTGCGCGGCGAGCAGCAAGCCGCTCCCCGATACGGGCCACAACGATTCATCGGAGATCGAGCCCATCGGCTCGAAGATTTCGCGATACTTGGCCAGCGCATCGCCAAGAATCACCAGGCTATCCGAATTCGCGGGCGCGTCGGGCTCATGAGCCGCAACCCATTCAGGGGCACCGGTCGCCTTCACCACGGCATCCGTCGTCAGGCGCTTCACGCCTCCATCGGTCACCTCAAACAGCGCCGGATACACTTCCTTACGCATGGCATCCGCCGCCACCAGCACACGACCACGCACGCCGCGCTCCCACGCTTGCCACGCGACGGCATCGAGCGTCGATACGCCGTAAAGCGGCACTTCGAGCGCCGAAGCAGCACCTTTTGCCGTGGCCATGCAAATGCGCACGCCCGTAAAGCTGCCCGGGCCCCGACCGCACACCACAGCGGCAATGCTGGTCTTCTCGACGGCAGCGCCAGCAAGCACGGCATCTATTTCCGAAAGCAGAATCGTGTTGCTCGCACGATGGGCAGCAGTTTCCCGATGCGCAACCAATTCGATCGACGCGCCATCGATTCTGCCCACGCCAACGGCCACGACCTCGTTCGCCGTGTCGAAGGCAAGGATGTATTCGCCGCGCAGCGCGGCTTGCGTTTGCATGTTCACGAGTCATGCACCTTTCATAACGGTTCGAAAACCGCACAATCCCCTATGCGACGCAAGGCGAATGCCTCTTTCGGGCTTCGCCGGCACGAACCCGAATTCTACCATCGTGAAAACCGCCCACAAGCAAGCCCACTCAATACAAAGAATCGCCCGCGCTCACCGCAGGCGATTCCAAAAATACGGTTGTGAAATGGCTTCTACGCTTCGTTCGCACGACGCAGCGCAGGCACAGCCGAGCGAAGCGCGTGCGCAAGGCTGACGCCAACGACGATTTTGATGCTGTCAAGCACGATGAATGGCGCTATGCCAGCCAAAAATGCCGCCATGGGGCTCATGCCGGCAACGGCCATCAGCTGGGCCCAACCGCACGCATACGAAATGGCAAGAAACACGAATGCGGCCACATATTCACGAACAAGGCCCATGACCTTCGACTGGGGAGCGCGCCATGCCTTCAGAACAAGAACGGCCGCGATAGTACCCAGTACGAAACCAATAATGAAGCCACCCGTAGGGCCCAAAACCGACGCAAGACCACCCTTCATGCCGGAAAACACCGGAGCGCCGATTGCACCGAGCAGCACATATCCAGCAACGCTTATCACAGCCTCGCGCGCAGGAAACAGCAACACTACAAACGCCAGCATCATGGTCTGCAACGTGAACGGAATGGGGCCAAGCGGCACCGTGACCCATGCACTTACCGCGATAAGGGCAATCGCCAGCCCACAAAACGCAATCGTCTCCGACCGTTTGAAACCTTGCTTTTTCTGCATGAACGCAACCCTTCCCTCGTGCTTCAAAACCTGCGCCCCTCTATGGCGAGAAAGCACTTTATCATGCGATAGTGCTAAAGGGAAGGGAGTCAACAAAAAAGGCCGGCTAAAACAGCCGGCCTTTTGCCTTCGAATGGTGCCCGAGGCGAGAGTCGAACTCGCACGTCTTTCGACAACGGTTTTTGAGACCGCCGCGTCTGCCATTCCGCCACTCGGGCGCGAGGAAGCATTATACCCGAGAATCGGAAAAACGCCAAGTTCCTTTTTCGTGAAAATCAACAATCAGAAAACCAAACGCCAATTGCAGGGGTGTTGAGCTTTATTAAACATAGTGTTGTATTAAGATAATCACGTTGTTCTATTAGATTCTATTCGCAGATACGCCGGTGTTGCACATGGACGAAGATCAGCCCTCGCCCGAACTCAATCTCGATATTGGCATCGATATCGGGTCCACCACGGTGAAAGCCGTAGTCCTCGACGACGCCACGCATGAGACCCTCTTCGAAACATACCGACGGCACGGCGCAAGGCAAATCCAAACTACCTCTGCCGTAATGGAAGAAATCGTCCGGCAATTTCCCAACGCATCCGCCCGCGTGGCATTGTGCGGATCGGGTTCAGAAGACATCGCCGCCGCAATTGGCGCGCCCTTTATCCAGGAAGTGGTGGCGAGCGCCGTAGCCGTTCGCTCGCTTTATCCCCAAGCGCAATGCGCCATTGAGCTGGGCGGCCAAGATGCGAAAATGATTTTCTTCCGCCACGATGAAAGCGGCGCTCAAACAGTCGGCGACATGCGAATGAACGGAAGCTGCGCTGGCGGCACAGGCGCATTCATTGACGAAATCGCCGAAGTGCTCGGCATCCCCGTCGAACAGTTCAACGAACATGCCGAAGCGGGAATGCACGTGTACGACATCTCGGGGCGATGCGGCGTCTACGCGAAAACCGATATCCAACCGCTGATGAACCGCGGAGTTTCGAACTGCGATTTGGCACTGTCAGCGTTTCACGCCATCGCAAAGCAAACGATCGGCGGGCTGGCGCAAGGCCTTGAAATAAAACCGCCCGTCGTATTCATGGGCGGACCGCTCACCTTCAACGCACGCCTGGTGGAGGTATTCAAAGAACGCCTCGGCTTAACCGACGGCGAGGCCATCGTGCCAAAGCGCCCCGAAACCATGGTCGCACGCGGCGCGGCGCTGTCGCTCTCGGGCATGTTCGCGGATACCGACGCGAGCCTCGATATCAACGAGGCCCAGAAATCTCTGGCCGAACTGGAGAGGCGAGCAAACGAAAAGCCCGCCGGCAAGCCACTGTTCGCCACGCAAGCCGAAGCAAAGGAATTCGCAAAACGCCACCACCCACCCGCAACCCCGAACGGGCCCAATCGGGCGGCAGAGCTCGCCGATACGTCGGGGCGCGTGCGCGTATGGCTTGGCATCGATTCGGGAAGCACCACCACGAAGCTGGCGGTTATATCCGATGAAGGCGAGCTCATCGACAGCTTTTATTCATCCAACAAAGGCGAGCCACTCGCCATCGCGCGCGATGGGCTTATCGCCCTGCGCGAGCGCTACCGCGCAGCGGGCATCAAACTCGATATCGCCGGCGTCGGCGTGACAGGTTACGGAGAAGAGCTGTTCGCGAGCGCGTTTGCGGCCGATTGCCACACAGTAGAAACCGTTGCGCATGCGCGCGCTGCCATGCAATTCGACCCCAACGTCAGCTTCGTCTTGGATATCGGCGGCCAAGACATGAAAGCCATGTGGCTGGAAAATGGCGTTGTGCGAGACATCGTTGTCAATGAAGCCTGCTCGAGCGGATGCGGGTCATTTCTGGAAAACTTCGCCCAATCGCTCGGAATCGCGACCGAAGAGATTGCGAATTCGGCATTTCGCAGCGAGCATCCCGCCGTTTTGGGCAGCCGATGCACAGTATTCATGAACAGCTCAATCGTGAGCGAGCAGAAAAACGGGCGCACGTCCGACGACATCATGGCGGGCCTCTGTAAATCGATCATCGAAAACGTATTCACCAAGGTGATTCGCATATCGAATCTAAGTTCTCTCGGCGAGAACATCGTGGTGCAAGGCGGCACGTTTGCCAACGACGCCGTGCTGCGAGCGCTGGAATTGTATTTGGGGCGCAATGTGACGCGCGCGCCTTATCCCGGACTTATGGGTGCCATCGGAGCGGCGCTTATCGCCAAAGAGCGAAGCGACGGGCAGCCCAGCACATTCATCGGGCTCGACGCACTCGACGATTTCGGCTTCGACACGCAGGCGAACGTGGCATGCGATGCATGCGCGAACCACTGCGCACGCACCGTGGTGACGTTTTCGGATGGCCGCGCGTTCGTCACGGGCAACCGCTGCTCCCGAGGAGAAATCGGGACCTCGACAAGTACGCCGGAGACCCCTGCACGCGAACAAGCGCGGTCCCCAAAGCCCACGAACCTTTTCGACGTGCGCGAACGGCTGCTATTCAAGGAATGGCCCGCCGAACTCCTGTGCGAAAAACGAGGCATCACCATCGGGCTTCCTCGCGTGCTGGCACTGTGGGATACCGCGCCATTTTGGACGACGCTGTGGCGATCGCTGGGCTTCGACGTGAAGCTCTCGAACCGCAGTACACGGGAAATGTATGAAGATGGCCTGCCGTCGGTGACATCCGACACGATATGCTTCCCGGCGAAGCTCGTTCATGGGCATGTTCGGCAATTGGCACGCGATGGCGTAGACCGCATTTTCATGCCAATCGTCACCACCGTTCCAACCGAAAACAAATCCGAAGACAGCATATCGATGTGTGCCGTGGTAAAAGGTTACCCCATGGTCGTGAAAAGCAGCGACAACCCAGCGCGCACGTGGGATGTTCCTTTCGACACACCGTTGTTCCATTGGTTTTCCACCGACGATCGCAATCGGCAACTGATCACCTATTTGAACAGGGAATTTAATATCGATTCCTCTATGGCGCGCCAAGCGATTGAGGCCGCCGATGCGGCGCAGCGTGCCTTCAAAGCCGAGCTGCTAGCCCGGGGGCAAAAGCTCATCGACGGCATGCGCGAAAGCAATTCGTATGCCGTAGTTTTGGCGAGCCGGCCTTACCACAACGATCCACTCGTAAACCATCGCCTGCCCGAAGCCTTCTGCAAGTTGGGGCTTTCGGTGCTGCCGTCCGACGCCGTGCCGGGCGCAGACGAGGCAGACCTGTCGGCAAGCCGCATCGACGTGGTGAACAATTTCCACGCCCGTATGTTGGGGAGCGCGCTCGTGGCCGCCAACGATCAAAACCTGGAATACGTCCAGCTCGTGAGCTTCGGCTGCGGACACGATGCATACCTCAGCGACGAAATCGTTCGCCTCATGCGCGAAAGCTCGAACAAAACTCCCCTCATTTTGAAGGTCGACGAAAGCGACGCCGAGGGGCCGCTGAATATCCGCATACGCTCGTTCGTGGAAACCGTGAACGCCCGCCGCGCGCAAAATGCGGCCCCATCTGCGCCGCGCAAGCTTCGCGACCCTTATCCGCAGAAATTCACCAAGGCCCACCGAAAAGAGAAGATCGTCCTCGTTCCGAACACCTCTCATGCGTTTTGCCGCTTGATGAGCGCGGCGTTGAACAAGCAGAATATTCGGGCCGTTCCGCTCGAATTGGGCCGCCAAAGAGCCATTGAGCTGGGCAAGCAATACGTTCATAACGATATCTGCTTCCCGGCGCAAATGGTGATCGGCGAAGCGCTCGCCGCACTGGAAAGCGGGCAGTACGACGATGCCGAAGTAGCCATAGGTACCGGCAAATACGTCGGCGATTGCCGCCTTACCCACTACGCCGCGCTATTGCGCAAGGCGCTCAACGATGCGGGCTACGAGCATGTGCCCATCATCACGAACGACGACGTTGATGCCCACAACATCCATCCAGGTTTCAAGATGAACCTGGCAAGCGCCATCCGCATCGCCATGGGGCTTCCCATGATTGACGCCCTCGAAGCGCTGCTGCGGCGCATTCGTCCTTACGAGTTGGTTCCCGGCTCGGCCGACGAAGCGTTCGAACGTGCCATGGATGCCCTCATAAACGGTCTGCAGGCCCATGGCGTGCCAGGCGCAAAGCACGGCTTTAAACGGGCCATAGAAATTATGGGCAAAGTGAAATACAACCGAAGCAACCTGCGCCCAACCGTGCTGATCGTGGGCGAATACCTGCTGAATTTCCACCCTGGGGCAAACCGGGACATCGAAGCCTATTTGGAGCGCAACGGATTCGAGATCATCGAAGCGCGCATGACCGACGTGATTCGCAAAACATACTTCTACCAAGACGCGCAATCCCGCGAATTCCATGTAACGCGCCCCATTGCAAAGGTGGCGTTCAATCGCATCGCCAACATGCTCTTCGAGCACGCCCACAACATATGCGATCGCATAGGGTCGGCACACCCGCTCTACGAGGCCCCCTGCCGCATGCCCGAACTCGTAAAAGCAAGCGACCCCATCGTGCACCACACCTTCGATGCCGGCGAAGGCGTGCTGATTCCCGCCGAAATCCTGCACCATGCCGCGCGGGGCTGCACGTCGTTTGTCATCCTTCAGCCATTCGGGTGCCTGCCCAACCATATAGTAGGACGGGGCATTGTGAAGCAACTGAAAGAGCGCTACCCTAACGCGAACATCCTGCCACTCGATTATGACCCCGACGTAAGCTTCGCGAATATCGAAAACCGCCTGCAAATGCTGGTGATGAGCGCTAGAGCCGCTACCGAAAAGGAGGCGCTGCCACATGGCCAGACCTAAAAAAGACCAAGAAACATGTGCCGAGGAGCGCCTTATCGACGCGTTCTGGGATATCTTGGAAACAACGCCCCTTCATTCCATGTCGATACGAACCATCGCGGAACGCGCCGGGCTGAATCGGGGCACGTTTTACTACCACTTCGACGGAATCGACGCGCTCACACATCGCGCGCTCGAGCACGAGATGCTCGAGCGGCATTCCATCATGCACGAAATGCTGCTTTTGGTCTCGGGCGCCGTCGATCAGATTCCGCCAGCCGAAGTGGCCCGGCATATGGACAAAACGGCCCTGCTTATACGCCAGGGAGGCAGCGACCGCGTCGCGGACGAAATACTCGACATCGCCATGAGAATCTGGCAAGCGACGCTATGCCCCACGGGAGAGCCGCTCAACGAGCGCACCCAGCTGCTAATTCGCCACAGCGTGTACGGCACCATCGGGCTGTTCTCGTCGCTCGCACGCGATGGCCAAATCACGCCGTCGCAAGAGGCCTTGGAATTCCAAAAATGGAATGCGAAAAAGACGATCGCGAACATGTGCGAGGCGCAGGGCATCGACCAAGACCTGGCTATCGAAAGGCTTGCCGCCGCGCTCAGCTTATCGAATCAAAAATAGGCTGCACCCGCATCTTCAAAGACGCACAAACCAAACACCGTAAACCACGTGCGCAAACAAGTCGAAACCAAACCCGCCCCTCGCGGCTCAAAGCCATGCGGGCGCTTCGCGATAAGGAAATGCCGCGATGGAGCAAAATCTCCACCGCGCGCAGCAAACGGACTTTCGCAAACTTTGTCGAAAGCATTTTCCCAACGATGCGACACGTGGCATCGCGACCAAGTAAAATACGCGATCAAGCCCGAAAAAAGAGAGAGGATGGGTTTCTATGAGCGAAATTCAAGATGAGGAATTTCTAGCCGAAGCCGACAGCTGGGTCGAATCCCACTGGGAGGAAATCGTCGACGAAATCGGCAAACTCGTCTCTGTTCCGAGCGTCGTGGATTGGGATGCCGCCACGCCCGAACACCCCAGCGGCCCCGATGCCCATGCTGGCATGACAGCCGCTCTTGACCTGGCCGAACGCCTAGGCTTTCCCACAGCCGACGAAGCAGGCGAAATCGGGTGGGCCGACCTGGAAGGGGAAAGCGCCACGCAATTGGGCATGATTTGCCATGCCGACGTGGTGGTGCCCGGCGTTGGCTGGACGAGCGACCCGTGGACCATGCAGCGACGCGATGGCTTTCTAATCGGGCGAGGCGTGCTCGACGACAAAGGACCCCTTGTTTTGTCTTTGTACGCAATGAAATTCTTCGCAGAGCGCTGCGAGCAAAGCGGCAAGAAGCTTCCCTATACCATCCGCATGCTCATCGGCACCAACGAAGAGACCGGAACCATGCGCGATGTAGGATATTACCTCAAGCGCCACGAAGCCCCGGCTTTCCTCTTTACCGCCGACGCTGAATTCTCGGTGTGCTATGGGGAAAAAGGCCAGTTCGATGGCGTTATCACCTCGAAAAAGATTGATGACGGGCGCATTGTCGACTTCACGACGGAAGACGCCGCCACCAATGCCGTGCCAAGCCAAGCAATCGCCATTGTTCGCGCCAATGCCAGCGAGCTACCAGAAAAAGCAGGGTTTTCGATAACCGATTTGGGCAATGGGACAGCGAAAATCGTGGCGACCGGCCGCGGCGGACACGCATCGCTTCCCGAAGGAACCATCAATGCAATAGACATGGCGGCCCGTTATATCCTCGAAGAGGGATTATGCAACGAAGACGAAGCCGCTTACCTGCACATGATTGAACGCATCATGGCTTCGACGGACGGCTCATCCATCGGCATCGACGCGACGGATTCCTATTTCGACCCCCTCACGTGCATCGCGGGAACCATCCACATGCTCGACGGCCATCTGCAAACGACCGTCGATGTTCGCTGGCCTACAACCACAAGTCGCGAAATCTTGCTTGAGAAGTTCAAGGAACTAGCCGCTCCGTGTGGGGCAACCGTCGAAAACCCACTGGGAATGGAGCCGTTTTTGGTGGAACCCGAAAGCTCCGTTATTCAGGTGCTGGTCGAGTCGTATCACGACGCCACGGGCTTCGATGGGGAGCCTTTCACCATTGGTGGCGGCACCTATGCACGCGAATTCCCCTATGCTGCAAGCTTCGGCCCGGAAGATCCTCACGACAACTACCCCGAATGGGTCGGCCCCATGCATGGAGCCGACGAGGGCGTTTCGGAAGACTCCCTCCGTCGCGCCTTGCGCACCTACATACTTGCCATCAAGCGACTCATGGAAATCGACCTCGAGGCGCTCAAGAAGTAAGGGCCCGAGGCCACGACGCTTCGCGGTTTCGGCACATACCCTACTTGGCAGCCCTTTGCTCAGACGAGAAGCAATCGACGCGAACTACGCTCCGCGCGCATTCGCAACACAGCGAGCGGAGCGTAGGCGCCCGCAAGCAACCGTCCACATTCCAGCAGCTGGTCTAACTAATGTGCGAAAACGCGCCGAGAGGTTTTTTAACGAACCCCTCGGCGCAAAACCAAAGCAAGACAGGCAATTCGCTACAATGATTAACGTTTGCATCCCGCCCCTCATTATTGCTAGGAGACACCGTGACCCGAGGATTCACCGTTCTTACTAATCAGGTATCGCGAATCCCCGCGCTTTTATGCGCCGCAGCGCTTGCCGCATGCATTGCAGGCGGGCTTTGCGCATGCGGTCACGAGCCCGAAAAGGCGACGCCCCCTACCGAGTCGGCCGAACAAACCAGCTCGACCAACCAAAGCTCGAACACGAGCAACGGGAAAGAGGCCGATAGCGAAAACTCAGAAAAACAAGCCGAGCAAACCAAGGCAGAAGCAAAGACAAGCTTCAAAATAGCCATCAGGAACGGCGGCGGAGCCGACGGCCTTGCCGGCGCCGCGCAAGAAAAAATCGTTGCCGCAGGCCTCGATGCGTCAACCCACGAATTCAATCTTGAGACCTATGCGAAAAGCCTTTCGGAAACGACTGTCGCCTACGTAAAAGCCGATGCGGAAAATGCCTCCGTTATTCGTTCCGAAGCGGATAAAGTCATCGCGGCAATCGGCGCTGGAAGCGTCGCCGAATACGACGAGGCAGTTGCCGGCGAAACCATGGACGGCTACGACATCTTTGTCGTTATCGGCCAAGACGCAACCGCTCTGCTTTCCTAAACATTCGAACACGAAGACATGCGGGCAGGCCTTCCAAATTATCGATAGGATACGCCACGCATCGATTGGGCCTAGCCGCGTTACAAAACACATTCCACGCCGAATAACAAGCGACGGGCGGCTCTATTGCGGAGCCGCCCGTCGCTTTCAATATTGGCATTGAACCTATTCGAGCCCCGAAAGGAATGCGCGGCCCGCTTCGGTAACATGCAAAGCATTCGCGAGGCGTCCCCCATCGGAGCGATATCTCGCCT
>CAVGRL010000050.1:0-13288 GCA_963631715.1 Bacteroidaceae bacterium | reverse complement strand
GCGATGTTCTCGCGGTTGCCCGCGTAGGTCAGCTTGTCCAGCACGGTGACGTGGACATCCGGGTGGTTGTTGACCACGTAGTGGACGAAGTTGCTGCCGATGAAGCCGCAGCCGCCCGTCACGATGATGTTCTTGGGCTCAAAAATGCCAGTCTTCATAGAAAACTCCTATTGAGATTTAGCAAACAAAAGAGGAGAGGAGCATCTCGGCCCGCTCCCCTCCAGAATACTCTTCAAGAAAGTTTATCACGCGTGTCTAATGGTCGCGACGGTTTACGAACTCGCCCTCGGCTACGCGCTTGAGGTGCTGGCCGTAGACCGACTTGCCGTAGAGCTTCGCGCATTCGAAGAGTTTTTCAGTGTCGATCCAGTTGTTTTCCCAGGCGATTTCTTCGGGCACGCATACAGGGATGTCTTGGCTGCGTTCGACGGCGCGAACGAATTCACCGGCCTCGTAGAGGCTTTCCATCGTACCGGTATCGAGCCACGCGTAGCCGCGGCCGAGCGTAACGACCGAAAGCGTGCCATCTTCCAGATACATGCGATTCAAATCGGTGATTTCCAGCTCGCCGCGAGCGGAAGGCTTTACCTGCTTCGCAAGCTCGCAGACGCGCGAATCGTAGAAATACAGCCCCGTAACAGCGTAAGAACTCTTCGGGTGTTCCGGTTTCTCTTCGATGGAAATGGCGTTGTAGTTTTCGTCGAACTCAACGACGCCGAAACGCTCAGGATCGTCGACGTGATAGCCGAACACCGTGGCACCGTTGCCCTTCTCGGCCGCTTCGACGGCTGAGCGCAGGTGACGGCCAAGGCCGTTGCCGTAGAAAATGTTGTCGCCGAGTACGAGAGCGCACGGCTCGCCTGCGATGAACTCCTCGCCAATGATGAAAGCCTGCGCAAGGCCATCGGGCGAGGGTTGTTCTGCATAGGACAGCTTGACTCCGAACTGCGAGCCGTCACCGAGCAGGCGTTCGAAATTCGGCAAATCGTGCGGCGTGGAGATGACCAAGATGTCGCGAATGCCGGCCATCATCAAAACCGACATCGGGTAGTAAATCATTGGCTTGTCGTACACGGGAAGAAGCTGTTTGCTCGTGACCGTGGTAAGCGGGTATAGGCGCGTGCCCGAACCGCCAGCGAGGATAATCCCCTTCATACATGCCCCATCTCTAGAGTTCAAAATTGTTTCCGCACCATAATAACAGTGTCGTGGTTCGGTCGGCATTCCTACACGCAATGAACTCTGCCCCGTTGTCTTTTGTTTACTGAGGCTTTTCAGATGAAAGCCTAACAATCTGTGATCGTTGGTTGTTAGCCACGCAAAACGGGCGCAGCCTTACTTCATGCCGCGCAGCTTCGCTTCCATAAGTTCGATTAGATTGAGAAGTTCTTGCCTCGAATGGATGTCGAGTTTCGCGTATGCGCGGCGCAGATGCGATTTAATGGTGTATTCGGAAAGCAGCATTTGGTCTGCGATGAAACGCGCACTGCGGCCCATGGAATACTCGCTTATGACCTCGCTCTCCCTTGTCGACAGGCCGTATGTCTCGATTAGCAGGTCAATCGCGTCGTCATGAGAAGGCGACGCCGCGCTCGTAAGGTCCACGCTCTGTCCGCCGGACGAACACGAGATGGCGTCTTCGCACTCGGCGGTGGCAATGTGCTCCCCGGTACGAGCGGTGTTCTTTTCGCGAAACGAGACGATCGCGACAACGGTAGACGAACCGACAGCGACAACAACTACTGCGAGGAATGCGGTCTCGGCGCTCGAGAAAGCGCATCCCAACCATGCAAGGGCGAGCCATGCTGCGCGGCCAAGGGCGACAGACAGCTGCGCCGAACCGACTGCGAGCCCCAGCAGGAATACGGCCGGCAGCTTTCGTTCGTACGCGTCCCTCGAAAGCGCAATCCAAAATAGGCCGAAAAGCGTCATGAGAAACGCGACCATGAGAGCCCCGCCGATCTGTTCGCAACCAGGAGCAAGGGTTTTCACGGCCAATATTGCCGGCAAGAATGCAAGGCAAATTGGAAACGACGCCGACAGCACTCGGCGGCCGGGCTTCAATGCGACGAATGCGATCAGAAGCACCGCGTAAATCAGGGCGTCGAGCACCGACACCAAAGACGAGCGCATATAATCGTGCCCCGCTGCGATATCTCCCTGCAAGACGAAGCCGCATGCGAACGACGCGACCGCCACCAACAATACTATGCGCAGTGCACGGGCAAGGACCTCGTCGATAGGGACCTCATGCGCTGTGTCGCCTTTCATGCATTCGGCTATATCGCGGTTGAATACAAGGCACGCGACGAGAATCACGATTGAAACAAACAGCAAAATTGCGACGATTGGGAATTTCTCGGAGTCGGAAACCGAGGAGAATGCAGGGGCAATGAGCAAGGCGACAAGCCAGCCGGAAATAATCATCGGCGCGGAGAAACCGGGCTTGTTCACCGAAAGAACCTGCATCCAGCATACGAGCATGAGCATCCATCCGATGCCGGAGAAAAGCTGCGAAACGACCGACAGCATGCCTGACGGACCAATGAATTCGACGGTTAGCAGGCGAATTCCCATGCAGCAAACACCGAGCACGACTATGGGACGAATGTCGTTGAGGTCTTTATAGTACGACAGCAGCGCCACAACAAGGCAGCTTACACCGCCAATCGCCACACCGGGGATAGATAAAGAATCGGCGCTGTAGAGACCTGTCGTCCCGTCGATCAGGCGCGCGCCCTGCACAAGGCCGAATCCGAGCACCGCGAGCGCGGCTAAGGCCGCAACTTTCTTCGATTGCACGCTCTCCCCTTCCCCAGATGCGCAAAGAGCCACGTCGACGGTCCGCATCGACGAGCATCGATACGGCGTTTATGCATTGGCGAGGCGAAGCTCTGCACGACTCGATTGTAGCAAAGCGCCCGGGCCGCACGGGAGGAATGCGGCCCGGGCAAACCGATGGAGGGGTCGGATGCCGCTCGGCCTCAAAGTCTATTCCGCTGCGGCATTCGCTCCCGCGATGCGTCCGAATACGACCGAGTCCATCTGCCAATCGCCCGAAACGGTGTCGATGCCAAAATGCCCGCCGGTGCACATGCCTGCCGCGTACAGGCCGGGAATCACTTCGCCGTTGACATCTCTTACGCGTGCATCTTCGTTGGCGTCAAGCCCGCCGTGCGTATAAATTAGCCCGCATGTCTCGACGGGACCGACCGTGAATGGCGCGGTATCGATGGGGGTCAGGAAATGGGAGTCCTTGCCGAACTCGTCGGAGCCCGTCGCACACCCCTCATTGTACTTTTCGATGCTCGCGAGCAACGCATCGGCTGGGATGCCGAACAGCTCTTGAGCCTTTGCGGCAACATCTTCAAGCGTGTCGGCGCGCGCCACGAACCCGCCGTCGACCCATTTCTGCAGCACTTCCTCTTTAGGATTCATCTGGCTGGGAATGATATGGCCGTCAAGCACCGGATAGAAGACTCCGTCTTGCAATTTTTGCACCGCGCGGCCAAGCACCCCGCGAGTGGAGCCCTCGTCGGCGAAGCGTTTGCCGTCTGAGCCGACGAGAACCTGGTCGACTACGCGTGTGATGCCCGCAACGGCGACGCCTTGCGACATGAGGTCGGCGCGGGAATAACACGGCTCGATGAAATTGTATTCCATGTGGCGCACCGCAGCGCCGATGGCTTGAGCGGCGATAATCGACTCTCCTGTGAATGGGCCGTAGGGCATGCCGAGGTCCGCGAAACAATCGGCGGCATCTTGGAATACCTGGGGGATTTCATACATGTGCCGCGTGAGGAGAGTTTCGTCGTTGGTCCACATGCCTGTGCATAGGATAACCGCCTTATGGGCGCCGATCGACACTTTGCTTCCATCGACCTTCTCGCACACGATGCCCGTGACGCGGTCGCCGTCGGAGCGAATGAGCGATTCGAGTGAGCATGATGCCATCACGGTGCCCGATTGCTCGACAATCGCCGAGAGCTTGCTGGTCACCTCTCCCGCCGATGCGGCAATGTATTTTCCCTGGCCATGACGGCCTTCGGAGATTTTAAGCGTATCTCGGAACTCGCAGCCATGGTCGACCAGCCAATCGATGCCGTCGGCCGCATTGTCGCACCTAATCTTGACAAGCCCGGGGTCGGCCGTGCCATTCGAAAGCCGCATGGCATCGTCGAACATGATATCGGCGCTGTCCTCGACGCCATCGAAACGCTGCGGAAGGTCGAGCGATTTCGAACCGGGTGCGCAATATTGCACGCAAGCGCTGGAAACGCCGCCGACAAGCTCGGTCTTTTCGACGACGATGACGCTCGCTCCCAGCTCGATGGCCGTTACGGCCGCCGTAAGGCCGGCCGTGCCAGATCCAACAATGACGATGTCGGCTTCTGCGTCCCACGACTCTTTTTTCTTGGAATCGGACGAATTCGTACCGGTTTCTGAGCAGCCACTCAAGGCGGCAGCCCCTAGTATGCCGGCGGTTCCCAAGCTGGCGGCAATAAACGATCTGCGCGAAATTTCTGCATTTCCCATGGTGCGTTCTCCCCTCTGTCTCCCGTGCTCTTTTTAGGCACGGCGTTGGCGCCAAAAGTAGCGTGGGAGCTTTGGTGTTGGCTCGCACAATTCGGTTTGAAAGAGGGCGGTTCTGTAGCACGAAAAGTATTAGTTAGGTTATTTACCAGGGAAAACGAAATAATAGTGGCGAGCTTGGAAGGCGCCGGTCAAAAGGAAAACGGGCGGTTTCAAAGCTTCGCCTGTCAGCAGCATGCCGGCCAATGAAGTACATATGGCTGTCTTCGAAGGCGCTCGCACGTTTCGTGCGACGAAAGGCGTGCGCTCCCGTGCGATGCTGCGCTCGTCAGCGGCCACAGGTCGTCAAAACAAGGAGGAGGGAACGATGAAAAACATGGATCGCAGGACGTTTTGCGCAGGGGCGGCAATCGTTGGAGGGTCGCTCGCGCTTTCAGGATGCTCGGGTAATTCGACAGCGAAAGAAGAATCCAAGCAAGGCTCTGG
Organism: Bacteroidaceae bacterium; assembly: GCA_963631715.1. Classification (GTDB taxonomy): domain Bacteria; phylum Actinomycetota; class Coriobacteriia; order Coriobacteriales; family Eggerthellaceae; genus Slackia. Next base: position 8,269 of record CAVGRL010000050.1, on the reverse strand, counting down.
CGAGACGATCGAAACCGACATCGCCGTGATTGGTTCTGGCCTTGCGGGCGAGGCTTGCGCGCTTTCGGCGGCGCAAAGCGGCGCGAAGGTCACGCTCGTCGAGAAGTCGCCATCGTTGGGCATCTCGTTTCAGGCTTCGAAAGGTAATGTGTCGCTGTACCAGGGCGTTGAGAACGAGGAGTTCTGGCAATTCGTATCGGATGACACCGACAACATGGATGCGTTTCTCTCGCGATTCAAGAAGGCGACCGAAACCGGAAAGATCGACGCGCCCTACCCTGATTACGACCGCGTCAAATCGCTGATGCTTGCGAGCTGCGAGACGGTAGATTGGGTCGAGAAGACGGGTATTGATTTTGTTCAATCGTTCACAAAGGAGAAGGTTGGGATCGACACCGTATGGCCCGATACCAGCGCCGATTCATCTAAGGTCGCGGGACAGCTTATCATCGACAAGATGACGGCGGCCCTTGAAGAGGCAGGAGTCGATATTCTGCTGAATCATGAGGCGACCGGCCTTGTGCAAGAAGACGGAAAGATTGTCGGCGTGACTCTTTCGTCGAATGGGAAAACGAAAACCGTTGCGGCGAAGGCCGTGGTACTCGCATGCGGAGGGTTCGGCGGCGATTCCGCAAGCCTCGACAGGTTCGTTCCCTCAGTCAATAAAATCGGCTTCCAGTATCTTGGAAATACGTTGAATACCGGCGATGGTATAACTATGGGCGAAGCCGTTGGAGCAGCGCTTTACGACGATTGTTGGGTTATTCCGTTTAATATCATGCCCGCCAAGGAGCTCACCGAGGCCGACGCGACGTTTGCGACGCTGGTTGATGCGTCGCTTTCGGCTAAGCCTATTGAGAATGGCGGTCCTGCGAGCCGAATGCTCGTCGATGCGCAAGGCGAGCGCTTCGTGAACGAGGCAGGGGCGGGAATCTTGCTTGCAACAAGCATGGCCGACCGCGATAAAGCCCCCTATTACGTGCTTTTCGACAGCTCGAACGCCGAAGCATGCGCGATTCTAGAGAAGGGCGTTAGCACGAAAGCCGTCATCAAGGCAGATACGATTGAAGAGCTTGCCAGCAAAGCGAGCGCGGCTTCTCTGCCTGCGACTTTTACGGCGTATCAGGAATTCGCCGCAGGCGGCAGCGAAGATGCTTTCGGCAAAGCCGCCGAAAAAGCCACGGCTTACGGTGATGGCCCTTACTACCTGGTGAGCTACGTGCCGTCGTACGTCACTACCATGGGTGGCCTGAAGACCGACGCCGACTGTCGCGTGGTCGATAAAGACGGCAAGCCCATCGAGGGTCTGTGGGCTATTGGCGAACTGACGCATCGCTTTATGTACAACCGCAGCTTTGTGCGCCACTGTTCGAATTCCGTCGGCCTTTCCATGGGGCGCATAACGGGCAAGGCAATCGCCGAGGAAATCCAGTAGTAAACAGGCGGCTATCGAAGCCAAAGGCCCATGCAGAGCGCAAAAGCGCCTAGCATGGGCCTTTTCATTTGTGAGAGCCCCTCGAGCCGATGGGGCCGTCCCGTTTGCCGCGACGGCAACCCTACGTAATCGGCCCGTGGAACAAATCCTCATGCGATCCAATTCGCACGAAACGCATCGCAGGATTGGTTTTGTGCGGCATGTAAATCACGACGACATCGAATCGTCCTTCTGCAAGATGAAATTCCATAAAGCCGCTGTAGCTGCCGCCGGGATTGCTGAGCTCATGGGGACCATATGCCTCGGGAACCCTGCCGAGTTCGCTTACGGCGGATAGAAGGGATTCAAATTCTCGCATTATTCCCGGCATCGTGCGCTTGAGCTTTCTCAAATCGGCGCTGAAGCTAGGCTCGAAGATGAATTTCATCTAGAGGCCTTTCAGGTATGCGAGGGCATCGTCGGCGTCGTCGAAGCTTGGGGAATCATCGACGATAAGACCTAACTCCTTTGCTTGTGCGATGACCATAGACCGGCGGGTCTCAACATTGGGCAGTTCGGCGGGCGCCTCAAGGTCGAAAGGAACTCGCCTTTTGTTGATGAGCTGCTTTACGGCCATGTTGAGATACGAATTGAGGGTGAGACCGATTGAATCGAGGATTTCGGTTGCGGCGGCTTTGTCGCGCTCGTCGAACCGCACAGTGGTGGGCTTTGTAAGCGTTGTCATGTGACTACTCCTTTCTTTCGGTGTTAATATTGTACCACTTGTATATTATTAAGAATACAATTGACTGTATTATAATGAGTCTTACGGCATGGTACTTGAACCTATTGCGGCCCTATCCCTTACAGGTCGTATCCTGTCCGACTATAATCGATGGGTCTTTTAGCAACTCGTGCAGTTCGGGTGGCATGGTTCGCTCGAGATATCCGACTAGAACTTCGATGGGCATCTCGAAACCACCCATTCGCCAATCGTTTAGGCAATCGTTCAACAGGCAGACCCATGCGTGCAGCACGAACTCGATTCCCTCGCCGAAACGCACGCGTTTGTACCTCGTTATGGTTTCGGCGAAAACTTGGCAATGGTATTCGACGAAATCCATGCCGAAGAACACAGCATTGCGGCTGTCGGCTGACGAGCGAACCGACCGAAATGAATTTCCGAGTCGCTTCGTTCCCGCCAAGGTGAGAGCAAGTCCTTCGCGCAAGCCGAGCGTGCGCCCGATTTTCTCGAAACCGATGGCGCTTACTGAGCGCATGCAGAATTTCTGTACGTCTTCTTTGCCCGAAAAAAACCGGTAGAACGTTGATCGCGAGACGTTGGCCGCCTTGCAGATTTCGCCGACGGTTATTTCGTCGAACGACTTGAGCTCAGAAAGCTCGTTCATCGCAAGCGCGATTGTCCCTTCTATGGGCTTCCCTGGAAATAGGAAATCTTCCAGCTTATTCATGCTTCGCCCCTCCCTTGGCTTGGCACATTTGCGCGAAATTGTTCCAACAAAACCGCGCGAATTGATTATACAGCGCTGCGAATTAATCCCGACCTGGTGTTTCGTGAGTGGTTTTACCTGCTCGCAAGCGTAGCGTTGAGCCAGCGCTAAAGGCGCGGGGGCCAAAGGGAAGGCCCTAGGGGAAGGGAATAAGGAGGAGAATCATGAAAACCGACATGAATCGCCGCACATTTCTCAAAGGCGCGGGCGTCGCGGCGCTTGGCGCGGCGGGTGCGTTGGCTGCTGGGTGCAGCTCGTCTGGAGCAAGTGACAAGTCTGCGGACGCAAGCGGGTCGGCAGAAAGTTCGACGGCAAGCGAGGGCAAGCATTTCTCGTTCGAAACGATGCCCGACCCTATTCCCGAATCCGAGATCAAAGAGACCATCGACTGCGAGATCCTCATCGTCGGCGCGGGCATCTCGGGCAATGCAGCCGCCGCGCGCGCATCGGAATTGTGCAAAGACGTTCGAGTCATCGAGGCCGGCTACAGCTACGGTCTTTCGCGCTCGTCGACTACGGGGTACAACACCAAATACCAGCGTGAGCTCGGCCTTGAATGGAATCAGCAGGTTCGCGACCAGATGATTCTTGATGCGTACATGCTTTCGGGTCGCTACCAGTCGCGCATCGATCTGATTTCGCTTTATGTCGACCATTCCGGCGAGATGATCGACTGGGTCGGCGGCATCATGGAGGCGGCCGGCGCCCATGTCACCTATTCGGCGCCTTTCTCGCAAACGGGCGAGAAACTTTCGGCCGGTACGCTGCTTGTTCAGGGTGACAACAGCCAGATCACCAATTACTACAATCTCTTCGAGCTGAGTCACAACTTTGTCGGCAGCAATCCGAAAGAGGAGTTCCACTGGAACGGTGCCATGGGCGATTACGCCGCATCGAACGGCGCGCAGTATGATTTCCAGACGAAGGGAATGCGCCTGGAGCGCAAAGAGGACGGCGACCGCGAGGTGACGGGTGTTATCGCGCAGCGTGCCGATGGGACCTATGTGCGCTACAACGCATCGAAAGGCATCATTTTGGCGGCGGGCGACTACATGCGCGACCATGAGATGCTCGAGAAGTATGCGCCGCTCGCACTGAATAACTTCTTCGACTTCTCGTGCGCGCAATGCGATGGCCAGATGCACAAGGCGGCCATGTGGATTGGCGCAGGCATGGATTCCATGGCGACGCTTGATGCATGGCCCGGGCAAACGATTACCGGCAAGAGCATGCGTCCACGCCCGAAGGACGTCGACGACGACACGCTTTCGGCGTTGTGGGCGATGTCGGATGGGTGGAGCTGGAACCCCGCGGTGGCGAGCTACCCGATGCTTTACGTCACCAAGCAGGGCGAGCGCTTCACCAACGAGGAAACCGAGAACATTACCGGATGCATGCGTATGGCCAACTGCCTGGCGTCGGTGCCGGCGGGTGGCTTTGCGTGGTCGGTGTGGGATAGCGCCTGGGCCGAGAAGTTCGGCGACGCCGTGACCACCATCACCGCATTCTCGATTAATACGCAGCAGCAAATCGATGAGGTCGATATTCCGGAAGGCCTTACGTTTAAGGCAGACAGCCTCGAAGAGCTCGCCGACATGATGGGTGTGCCGCGCGAACGCTTTCTCGATACCGTCGAGGAGTACAACGCGACGTGCGAGAAGGGCCACGACGACAAATTCCTGAAGCAATCCAAGTGGCTCAAGCCAATCGATACCCCGCCGTTTTACGGTGCCGGCATCGGCATGGGCATCGAATGCGTGCGCGGCGGTCTGCACATGGACGGCAAGCTGCGTGTTATCGACACTGAAGGCGCGCCTATTGCCCATCTGTATGCGGTGGGCAACAACGGTGGATCGTTCTACGGCAACACCTATCCCTCAATGATCGGCGGCACAGGCACCGGCCATGGCATGACGTTCGGCATGTTGGCTGCGGAAGAAATCATGGGGCAAAGTCGCCTTAGTTAAATGGCATTCCGGCACGGCCCGATCCCTTCCTTCGGGCCGCGCCTTTTCGATTGGAGAATCATGATTGCAAAAAAAAATCGGGGCACTAGGCACTGCGGGTGCAGCGCTGCTCATAGGCGTGATGCCCATCCTTGGAGGATGCGCGAGCGATGCCGTATATAACGAAGGAACCTACACGGGAACCGCGGAGGGTAAAGGCGGCCCCATTACTGCTACGGTAACTTTCGACAGCAAGTCGATCATCTCTGTCGAGCTTGTCGGCGAAGACGAGTCGCCCGGAGTTGGTGGGTATGAGTGCATCAAAGATGGCACGTTCGCGAATCGCGTCATGGAGGCGCAGTCGGCCGATATCGATGGCGTGACGGGCGCCACTATGACGACGGAAGGCGTTAAGGCTGCAGTGCAAGACGCAATAGATCAAGCAACAATTAACAAGCAGAAGTAAATGATTAATTGCGGCTGCGAGGAAATATTCCTTGCAGCCGCGACGGTCCACTCGTTCTGTAGCGGAATTAGTTGCCAAAAGTAAAAGCCCCTCGAAATGAGGGGCTTTTACTTTTGGCTACGCAATCGCGCTGTTTGCAATTCTCAGAATCGACTCGCCGTACCCATTGCCTGGCACCGCCCATCTGCCGTTGAGGTCGGTCACGAGAGGCGCGCATCCCCTGGTCACCAGGTTGAAGCGCGGGTCGACGCATTCGTTGTTGAGCGATTCTTTGTTCGCATACGCCTTCAAATGCTGCACTTGGGCGCGAATGCCGAGCTGGACGCTTTCGAAACTCGCACCGCCTACTGTAGCGCTCGTCGCTCCGAGTCCGGCGAAATTGCATTGCTCGGGCTTCACGGAGCCCCCAAAGCGAAGCCAGCCGGTTTCATGCATGGCTTGCGCGAAGACGATTTCGGGGCGAATGCCCTCGCATCGCGCTTCACGTTCGATAATCGAACAGAAATCCTCTATTGTGTCGGCGCCTTTCGAGGCGTACACGTCGCTTGGAAACGTTGCGCCCACTGCGTTGAAGGCCGCAACCATGCTAGAGACGGTAGCTTCGCCATGGCCGGCGATTCTCAACCTCGCATCAGCGGCGTCGGCATCGTCTTTGTTCCAGAACCCCGTAGACTCCGTATCGAATGACACTGACGAACCTTTGGGGACGAGTTCAATCTGAATAGCTTGAATCGCTCGAACGTAGCCTTGTGATCCAGCCGGTTCGCCATTTTTAACCCATCCGAGCCAACCAAATTCGGCCGAGTGGACTCGGTAATAGATATCGAATTTCGATTGGGCGTCGCCCGACAATTCAAGCCTGATTGCTTCGAGGCCGAGCGCTCTGCCCGTGGTGCCCGTATAACCGTAGGACCAATCCTGCCATCCGATGTTCTGCACATGTCCTTGCACGCGTATCGATCCCTCACCCGCTCCCGACGAGAGCGATACATCTAGCGCCTCCATCGAAAGCGCTTGGCCCGTAGTGCCCGCTATATCGCCATCGTGAACCGTGGATTGCCATCCGATGCTCGCAACGTGAGCCGAATAAGAAACGAGGGGCTCGCGGAACACGTCAGACGTGGAACCGGGCGCATCAGAACCCTTTTCGAGCATCGTCACTTCGATGGCTTCGATAGGCAAATTGTAGCCGGCGGTTCCGGCTTTTTCGCCGTTTTTAGCCCAGTCCATCCAGCCGATGTCGGATACATGAACGCGATAATAGATGTCGTATTGGTCTGCAAGCTCCCCCGTCAGTTCGAGCTGAATAGCTTCCATATGCAAAGCTCTGCCTGTAGTGCCGCAGATTTCGCCCATGTTGGCCCAATCCATCCAACCTAGGTTTTCGACATGGGCTTTCGCGCGAACCGAGCCATCCAACTTGGCGTTGTCGATGGCGATTTTCACGGCTTCCATGGCGCGACCCTCGCCTGTAGTGCCGGCAATACCGTTGGTCCAGTCCTGCCATCCGACGCTTGCAACATGCGCTGCGTATTTGAGCGTCATGGGCTGGTTACCCTTGCTCATATATGCATTCAAGGTAGATCCGGGGGCAGAAGAGCCTTTCGGTACAACCATGACTTCGATAGCCTGGGCACCGTAGCCATAGCCTTCTGTGCCGGCGCTTTCGCCGTTTTTGGCCCAACCGAGCCAGCCTACTTCGGCGGAATGAACGCGATAGTACACGTCGTATTGGTTTACCGCACCGCCCGTCAGGCGAACCTCGAACGCTTGGGTCGCTTTGCTTTGCCCCGTTGTGCCAGCTATTGAACCGTCGCTGACCCAATCTTGCCAAACGCCATCGATGTTTGCGCGGTATTCAATGCCGCCCGCTCGCGCCGCTTCGTTTTGCAAATTGAGCTTGAGCGCCTCGAGATTAAAAGCTTTGCCTGTTGTTCCGGCGACTTTTCCATCGTAGACCGTGCTCTCCCAGCCGAGATTTGCCACATGAGCCGTTGCGGAAACGAGTGACGATGCCTGAGCGACGGAATCTTTCACGAGGTTATATTGCTGGGCGACTCCGGTCGCATCGGCGATGCCAAGTTGCGTTCTAAATGCATCGCTTGCAAGCTTTGAGGCGTCGGAGGAATTTGTTATGAAGGCGTGCTCAACGATAATCCCAGGAATACCGGCCATGCGAGAATTTCGAATAACGCTGTAGTAATCCTTCATGCTGCCGTCGGGGTAGGTATATCCGCCATCGGGATCATAACCCCAATCGAGCGTTTTTACACCACGATTGTAGAGGCCAAGGGCGGCCAGTTGGTTTTCGATTTTCTGGCCAAGGGCCTCACCCACGATATGGACGTTGTAATTGTAGGAACTGTTATTCGGAACCCACACTTCGGCACCATTTGCGCTTGCCGAAGCGGAATTGATATGAACGCTAATAAATACATCGGCGCCAATGGCGACGGCGCGGTCGACGCGCGTTTGCAGACCAGGCTCTTCGCCCGACGTGGTCAAATATGGGGTAACGCCGGAATACGTTGAGAGTTCGTCTTTGAAATGGTTCGCGATAGACCAGGTGAGGTCCGCTTCCTCCAGATTGTTGCCAACTGCACCTGGATCGCTGCCACCATGGCCAGGGTCAATTGCAACGATGAGATAATCCTCCCTGGACGAAACGACCGAACGGGAAGTTTCGAGAGAAGAGAGCGCGATGTCGTTTTCTTTCGCATTTGATTGATCTGCTATCTCAAGAGCTTCTTCGACAGAATCGACTGCTTGCAAATCACCATTGTCGTTGATAACGAATGCCGAAGCCTCGCCATCCCCCGACGAAAGTGCATCAACGGTTTCTTGTTTGACGTAATCGAATTCATATGAATCGCCATCGATCCCGTCGCTCAAATCAATGAAATACGATTTGCCAGTAGCCTCATCGGTCCAC
>CAVGRL010000049.1:0-13713 GCA_963631715.1 Bacteroidaceae bacterium | reverse complement strand
CGAGACCCTTGGCCTGCAAGCAAACCTAATCGCACAGCTGCTGAAACTAAACGAGACCGCCAACCACCATGAAGGAAGTCAGTGCTTTCGCCATACGCAAACGAAGACGTGCGCTTTTCGACGCCTCTTTAAAGCGCCGGAGAACCCAGCGACATATTCAACAGGGCATAATCTTCAGGAACCGTAAGCTTAATATTGCTGCGCTTTCCTTCAACAACAAGGACTTTTCCGCCTAGGCGCTCAATAAGCGAGGAGTCATCGGTACCGATAAAGCCATCAGATAGCGCCGAGGCGTGAGCTCGACGATAAACGCCCGCGCGGAAAACCTGCGGTGTCTGAGCATTCCAAAACACGCGTCTGTCGGGCGTGCCGACGATGCAACCGTTTTCGACGACCTTCAAGGTATCGACAGACGGCGTCGCGACGATAGCGCCGTCGGCATCGAGCGTGCCCTTCAAGGTGTTGATGGTGTGAGCGATGAGATCCGGCGAGATAAGAGGCCGCGCTCCGTCGTGCAAGACGACGAAATCATATTCTTCGGAAGCGTATTCCAAACCGGAGAACGCGCTTTCTTGGCGCGTGGTTCCCGCAGGTGCCATCGTGATAGGGGTAACGAACGGATATGGGTCAATAGCGCGCGAGCGGTATTCCCCGGCCCGATCCTGAGGACAGACGACGACGATCTCGCCCACATCTTCAACGGCGTCGAAAGCCGCTATCGACCACGTGAGCATAGGCCGACCGGAGATTTCAACGAGCTGTTTGCCTCCTTCATGGCCGAAGCGCTCGCCCGAGCCTCCCGCCAAAACAATGGCCACCGTTTTGGGGCTTTTGGAGACTTTCCCCGAAAAACGAACTGTCTTAGCGCCAGATTCGCCAATATCGAGCCGAGATGAGGATTTTTCCGCCACATCGACCAAGGCCGTTGGAACATACACCGGGTCGACCACGCCTAATTCGGTCGAAATGCGCGATTCGTTATCCTTCTCAGATGCGCCCATGGCCCCACCCTTCCATAAAGAAGGGGCGCCCGCAGACGCCCCTTGCGGCGCCGGCGAGCGCCCATCGTTCGGTTAATCGGCCGCACCGTCACTCGAAACGCCGCCCGGACCCGTTGACCCAGCATGCGACAAATCGAATTGCGGCAGCAGCGATTCTGCTTCCTGTGCAATGCTATCACGTTTTCTTGGAGCAGGAATCTCTCCCACCCCGGGAGCAAACGTCAATTCGCCATCTTTTTCATCGACGTCGATGACCGAACCGGCCTTCCATGTGCCCGCAAGCAGCTGTTCGGAAATCGGATCTTCGAGCAAGCGTTGAATAGCCCTGCGCAACGGACGGGCGCCCATCGTGGTATCGGTTCCCTCTTTCGCGATAAGCGCACGAGCGGCAGGCGAAAGGGTGATCGACATATCCATCGCAATAAGGCGCTCGCGCAAATCGGCAACCATAAGATCGACGATTTGCGAAATCTGCTCTTCGGTAAGGCTCTTGAATACGATGATTTCGTCGAGTCGGTTCAAGAACTCCGGCCTGAAGAGCTTTTTCATCTCGCTCATAACGCGACTCTTGATTTCCTTGTCGGAAAGGCCCTTCTGGGAATCGGGCGTAAATCCGAGCGGCGCGCTTTGGGCAATCTCGCGAGCGCCAACATTCGAGGTCATGATGATAACCGCATTGCGAAAATCCACCGAACGCCCTTGGGAATCGGTAAGACGCCCCTCTTCGAGAATCTGCAACAAGATATTGAAGACATCGGGGTGGGCTTTCTCAATTTCGTCGAACAGCACCACGGAGTAAGGCCGTTGACGAACGGCCTTGGTAAGCTGACCGCCCTCATCAAAGCCAACATAGCCCGGAGGCGAACCCACCAAACGGCTCACGCTGTGCTTTTCCATGTATTCCGACATGTCGAAGGTGATAAGCGATTCCTCGCTGCCGAAAAGGAATTCCGCCAAAGCCTTGGAGAGCTCCGTCTTTCCCACGCCCGAAGGACCCAAGAATATGAACGACCCCGAAGGACGCTTCGGGTCTTTCAAGCCCGAACGGCTTCGGCGAATCGCCTTGGAAAGTGCGCTCACGGCTTCCTCTTGGCCGATAATGCGCTCATGCAAAACGCCTTCCATGCGCAAGAGCTTGTCGGCCTCGGCCTCGGTGATGTTGCTCACTGGAACGCCCGTCGACATGCTCACGACATCGGCAATTTCAGCCTCGCCAATGTTGACGATATCGCGCTCAAGCTCTTCGGTGAAGCGTTTTTCGGCCTCGGCCCTCTTCGATTCGATCTCGTGCTCTTCATCGCGAAGCTGCGCGGCCCGCTCGAACTCCTGCGTTGCCGCCGCTTGGTCTTTGTCGAGGCGAATGCGACGCAGCTCGTCATCGAATGCGCGAATTTCTTCGGGCAGGGTTCGGTTGCGAATTCGCATGCGAGCGCCGGCCTCATCGAGCACATCGATTGCCTTGTCGGGAAGGAAGCGATCTTGGATGTAGCGAACCGACATCGTGACGGCCGCATGAAGCGCCTCGTCGGAGTAACGCACATGATGGTGCGCCTCGTAACGGTCGCGAAGGCCATCGAGAATGCGCAAAGCCTGTTCTTCGTTCGGCTCTTTAACGTGAACCGTCTGGAAGCGCCGAGCGAGCGCCGAATCTTTCTCGAGATGCTTGCGATATTCCTCGGTCGTCGTCGCCCCGATAACCTGCAGCTCTCCGCGGGACAAAGGCGGCTTCAGAATTGCCGCCGCATCGATGGAACCTTCCGCAGAACCGGCGCCGATAATGGTATGCATCTCGTCGATGAACAAAATGACATTACCGTCTTTGACGACTTCCTTGATGACCTTCTTCAGGCGCTCTTCGAACTCGCCTCGATACTTGCTGCCGGCGACAAGAGCCGACACGTCCAGCGTCACGACTCGCTTGCCAACAATAATATCGGGCACTTGACCAGCGACGATAAGCTGGGCCAAGCCCTCGACCACGGCAGTTTTTCCAACGCCTGGCTCGCCTATGAGCAGCGGATTGTTCTTCTGGCGACGCGAAAGCACCTGCATGACGCGCTCTATTTCAGCGGCACGCCCAACAACGGGATCGAGTTTTCCCGCCTTGGCTTTCGCGGTAAGGTCGGTTCCGAATTGCTCGAGCATGCTCTTTTCGCCGCGAGGCTCGCCACCACCGAAAAATGGCATTCCAGCGGCTACCGGCGTTGGCTGGTCGACCAAATCGTTCAAGGCCGAACGAACGGCGTCAACCCCAACTCCAAGCTTGGACATGGCATCGATAGCTCCGCCCTCGCCCTCGCGAACGATGCCGAGCAGCAAGTGCTCGGTCGAAATGTAGCTTTGCCCCATCTGCATGGCCTCGCGCAACGCATTTTCAAGCACCCGCTTCGAGCGGGGCGTGAAGGGAATGTTTGCGCCCGCCTGAGCCGAATCGCCATCGGCGCCCATGGAGGAAACGACCTCGTGGGCCTTTTCGTATGTAATGCCCACGCGTTCGAGCGCCTGCGCCGCAATGCCGTCAGGTTCTTTCGTAAGGCCCAAGAGCAAATGCTCGGTTCCCACGTGGGGGCGTTTGAGCGAAGCCGCCTCTTCCCTCGCAAGCACGAGGACATGGCGCGCCTTATCGGTAAATTTATCGAATGCCATATGCGGTCCGTTTCTGTAGAAGTTACCGAACGTATGCTAGCACTCAAAAACAACGAGTGCCAAAGCTCCACGCTTGCGACACCGTTCCGTAAGAAAGACGAAATCGAAACCTCGCCGTAGGACCATCTGGTTCGGTGGCCTCCATATAAGCCTTCGTGAATTCGCCCCGAAAAACTGTGCTGCGATTCAACGCACGTCATAATATCATTGTGTTACCCTTGGCAAACTACCGGGCAATTCATTATCCTACGAAACACCTGTTAAGACCGGTTTGTTCCGCGGTCGTGGCGAATATATGGAAGCCGATATAGGATAGCTATTGACATGGGTGAACCGGCCCAACGCCTTCGAATATCGCCTGAACCCAAGGGTCGCGGAATTGACTGCGCTTTGCCGGGCCCGGCAATAAAACCATTCGCGTTGGCCGATTGCACGGTTTCGCGAACGTGAAGAAAGACCCTCTTGTGCTCGACTGGTCGCTCATATCGGAATATCTCGCCTTTGTCATCACCGTTGTAACGGCGTTATTTTTCTATGAACCCCAATCGCCCTCCTCGCCAAGAAGAAGGCTTTTCTGGGCGTGCCTTGGCTTTACCGCAACGTCCATAGCTGCGTTTCGATGAAAGCGTCGAGAAGCGCTACGAACACCAGAAAGAAATCGTCGCCCAAATACAGTCAGCCATTGCCGGCGGGCGAGTTCGCATATGGTATCAGCCTATTTTCTATCGAGAAACGGCAACGTTCGATTCAGCCGAAGCGCTCATGAGGCTTTATGACGACAATGGCATGCGAATCCCACCCAGCGAGTTCATTCCCGTCGCAGAGAAATTCGGTCTCCTCGACAAACTTACCTGGATAGCCCTCGAAGACGTGTGCGCGACCCTCGGGTCGGGGGAATTTCCGAAACTGCGATCGGTTTCCATCAACTTGTCGATGAGGCAACTGCTCGACCCTACTTTGAAAGAGCACATCCTTGGAGTGCTTGACGCCCACGGCGTCGCGCACTCGCGCCTGAAGCTCGAGATTACCGAGCGAGATATCGCCGAGAACAGCAACATGGTACGACGAGCCATGGAAGATATGGGACAGCAATCGCTGGAGTTTTTCATGGACGACTTCGGGACAGGCTATTCAAACTTTTCCGCGGCTATGGACCTGCCTTTCTCCGTGGTCAAGTTCGACCGAAGCCTTATCGTCGATATGGAAAGCAACCAAAAATCGAGGCTCACTGCCACTACGCTCATCCCGTTTTTCCATAAGCTCGGAAAGGTCGTGCTTGCCAAGGGAATCGAGACCGAGGAGCAAGCCAAACTCGCTTTGGAGATTGGCGCCGATCGCATCCAGGGCTTCTATTACGCCCGACCTATGCCCAAGACCAAGCTCAGAGTGTTTTATTCTTCGCTCGAAAACAAAACCGCCGTCCCGAAAGACGGCGGCGAATAATCAATTGACTAACCTCTGGGCTGCGCTACCCAAAGACCAACCGAGGCGCTTCTGTTCGACAGAAGCGCCTCGTTCATCCTAGTACAACTTGGCACCTGCGGGGATCGAACTATCGACCTGGAGCAAATTCAAACGCTCTTCGCCGGCCTCTTCGTGCACTGCGGAAATCAGCATGCCGCACGAATCTATGCCCATCATTTTGCGCGGGGGCAAATTGGTTATCGCAACCAAAGTCTTTCCAACCAAATCTTCCGGCTCGTAATAGGCATGGATGCCCGAGAGAATCACCCTATCGGTGCCGCTTCCATCGTCGAGCGTGAAGCTAAGCAACTTCTTGGACTTCTTGACCGCCTCGCACGCCTTCACTTTCACAACGCGGAAATCACTCTTGCTGAAGGTATCGAAATCGACGAAATCTTCGAACAGGGGCTCAATGGCGATGTTCGAATAATCGGCCGTCAGGATTTTCGGCGCAACAACCGAGCTCGAAGCGGCAACCTCTGCCTCTTTCGCGGCCTTCGCCCCACTTTTCGCACCCGATTCGGGCTTCATATGAGGGAAGAGCAGCACGTCTCGAATGCTCGCGGAATTGGTGAGCAGCATGACAACGCGATCGATGCCAATACCGATGCCACCGGCCGGCGGCATGCCGTATTCGAGTGCGCGAACGTAATCCTCGTCGTATTCCATAGCCTCTTCGTCGCCGGCAAATTTCTCCTCGACCTGCTTGCGGAAGCGCTCTGCCTGATCGACCGGATCGTTGAGTTCAGAAAAGGCGTTGGCGTATTCGTGCCCCGCGATAACGAGCTCGAAGCGATGGGTAAGGCGCGGGTCTTCCTCGTAGCGTTTCGCAAGCGGGCTTACCTCTATGGGGTAATCGCAAACAAACGTCGGGTTCACGATGGTTTCCTCGCCCAATTCGTCATAAATCTCGGCAATGAGCTTGCCTGCGGTCCACTCGGGCTTGACCTCAAGCCCCTTGGCGCGCGCAGCATCGGCGAGAACATCGACAGGCGTGTCAATCGTAACTTCGAAGCCCAAGACGTCGCTTACGATTTCGGTCATCGGTCGACTTGGCCACGTGCCGGAAAGGTCAATCGTCTTTCCTTGGTATTCTATGCACTCGGGATTGCCGACCGCCGCGTTCGCCGCCTTAATGACGCCCTCGGCAAGCTTTTTCATGCCTTCCAAGTCAGAATAGGCCCGATACGCCTCCATCGTGGTGAACTCAGGATTATGCGTAAGGTCCATTCCTTCATTTCGGAAAATACGACCGATTTCAAACACGCTTTCAAAGCCGCCAACGAGAAGGCGCTTCAAATGGAGCTCGGTCGCAATGCGCAAATAGCATTCCTGATCGAGCGCATTGAAGTGCGTGATGAACGGCTTGGCCGTAGCTCCGCCTTGAATGGTCTGCAAAATAGGAGTCTCGACCTCGATGTAGCCATCGGATTCCATATAGCGGCGAAACGTCGAGAGAATCGTCGATCGCTTGCGGAACGTCTCGCGCACATCTTCATTCACGATAAGGTCAACATAACGCTGGCGATAGCGAGTTTCCTTGTCCGAAAGGCCATGGAATTTCTCGGGGAGAGGGCGAACCGCCTTGGAGAGCAATTTCAAAGACGTTGGGGCAATCGACAATTCGCCGCGCTTCGTGCGAACAACGGCGCCTTCAACATTGACGATATCGCCCAGATCGAGGTTGCGCAGCAATTCCCAATCGGCCTGCTCCATGTCGTTAATGCGGCAAAAGAGCTGGATATCGGCCGTCGTGTCGCGTACCACGACGAACATGATCTTGCCCTGCCCTCGTTTAGCCACAATGCGCCCGCCGATTTTCACGATATCGTTCGTGTCTTCGCCCGTCGGCAATTCGGCATAATTCGCCACGATATCGCGCACGTAATCGCGCACTTCAGAATGCTCGGGGTATGGATTCATGCCCTGTGCGATATAGCCCTCACGCTTGGAGAGACGCAACGCGCGTTCGTCGTTGAGCAACTCGGCCGGGGTGGTTTTTTGAGTATCGGTCATATGAAAACCTCTTCGTTTCCAGATGGAATATATCGGGCAGCAGCATTTTATCGCAGGTCAATCGACAAACGCCGCAAGCGAGCAATTAACGTCGCATTCGCACCAAAGATGGCAAAAGCCGCATAGCGGAGCACCTTCGTTTGGTGGCGATGCGGAAATGCGACCAATGCGCAAACCGCAACCAGAAAGCGAAGATGCCTGCTATGCGGCCTCGCAATAAAGACAAACCAGCCAGAATCAATCGCCCTAGGCTGATATTTCTTCTTAGTGCTCGATTTTCACAATCGTCATCTTGATTTCGCGACCAGTAGGACCAACGGCCGTAACTGCGTCGTCTTTCTTATGTCCAAGAAGAGCCGAGCCAACAGGGCTCTCGTTGGAAATCTTGCCCGAAGCGACATCGGCCTCGGCGCCGCCGACGATGGTGAAAACGCGCTCTTTTCCGCCCATATCAACCGTGACGGTGGCACCAACGGTCACCTTGTTCGATTTTTTGGGGGTGTCGACAATCGTCGCCTCCGAGAGGATCTGATTGATTTCCGCAATGCGGGCCTCGACCATGCCTTGCTCGTTTTTTGCGTCGTCGTATTCGGAATTCTCGGAAATATCGCCGAACTCTCGAGCTACCTTGATGCGTTCGCCAACCTCAGCTCGCTTCTCGGTCTCGAGATAATGCAGCTCCTGCTCGAGCTTTTCGCGGCCTTCGGGAGTAAGGATGTAATCGCTGCCCATGTCGTAACACCTTGTTTCAAAATCGACTCAGCGGCGTCGAGCCGCCCTTTACGTCAAACGGGCACGCAAATGCGTGCTCGTAAAAGAAAAACGGCACGCCGTTAAGCGGCATGCCGCACATTAGCAAAAATAAGTGCCTATTTCTCTTCTGCCTGTTCAACTTCATCGGCAGAATCGGCGCTTTCCTCAGATTCCGTCTTCTCGGCAGCCTTTTTCTTGGCGGCAGCAGCAGACTTCTTCTTGCGAGGCTTTTCCTCCACCGAAGAATCCTCTTCGGAATCTTCAATCTCCTTTTTGGCGCTACCCATTCCATCACGCAGATTCTTAACCGTGCGACCAAGCGCAGAGCCAAGCTTCGGAAGATTCCTAGGGCCGAAAATCAGAAGAGCGAGGGCCAAAATAATGAGGAGCTCAGGAACTCCAAGACCAAAGATTTTCATGCATGCCTCCAAGAAGCGGGGCCAACCATTTTGGTTGGAATTCAAAAAAAGCCGATGCGAGTACATGGTCGGGACGACAGGATTTGAACCTGCGGCCTCTGCGTCCCGAACGCAGCGCTCTACCAAGCTGAGCCACGTCCCGACTTCTCGCAAACAGCGGGCTATATACTAACACACTCCCGCAAATGCGCAACGACTTTCTGAAAAAGATTCACCGAGCTTCGAAAGGCGCGCTCGATACCGAAAAGCATCATCGTATCGCGAAGGTACCGTTCAAGCGAAAAACGCAAAGAGCCGGACTTCGCCCACGACGAAGACCGGCTCTTTTTCCTCGCATCAAGCGCCAACGCTCAAGCCCGGCGAAATCGCCTGCTTAGCTATACCAGCGCAAAGAGCAATAAAACGGGTTGTACCACGAAAGCGAGCTGTAGCACACCACTTCGCCCGGCTGAGGGGCGTGAATATACCCGCCGCCGCCCGTGGCGATTGCAACATGGGCATCGCAGGCGTAAACATCGCCCGCCTGCGCCTGCGAAACCGAGCCGGTCCACTGGGCGGAGGCAATCTGCGCCCAAGTCGTACGGCCGATCCAAATGCCCGCGGCTCGTGACCAACAACCCGAGGTGAGGCCCGAGCAATCGAGACCCGACCCCCAGGCCGTTCCGCCCCACACATAAGGCACGCCGAGCTGGCTTTGCGCGGCAGCCACGACAGAACCGCCATAATTGTTCGAGCCGCCATCGTCGCCGCCACCGGAGTTGCCGCCGCCACCGGAGTTGCCCCCGTTATCGTCGTCATCGTCGTCCACGACGACATTGCTGGAGCCGCCACCCGTCTGTCCCCCGCCATTCGTCGAGGGGGCAGCAATCGCAGCAGCAGCCGCGGCCTCTTCAGCAGCCTTTTGGGCAGCAGCCTCTTCTTCAGCAAGGAGCTCGGCCACCTGGGAATCGAGGGAATCGACCTCGTTTTGATACTGGGCAACCAGCGTTTCGGCTTGACTTTTTGCGGCGTCGGCCTCTTCGACCTTCTTTTGCGCAATATCGGCCTGGTTTGAGTATTCCTGCCTTTGCGCCTCGTTATCGGCGCGAAGGTTCTTGGTCTGCTCAACCATCTCGGCGTCTTTTTCGTTCAGCGACGTGAGCGTGTCCCAGTTCTTGGCGAAATCCTCGAAGGAATTCGACCCAAGAATAACGTCGAGAAACGTCGTCTGGCCATCGCGATACATGTTGCGCGCACGCTTAGAAAGCTTGCTCTGCAGATTCTCAATCTGCACGTTGTTCTCGTCGATTTTCGCCTGGCACTCATCCATTTTGGACACAGCTTCGTCGTGCTCCAAAACAGCCTGATTGTATGCCGCCGACGCTTCACCGAGCTGTTCGCGCATAGAATTCAATTTTTGGCGGGCCTCATCGGCTTGAGCCTGAACATCGGCCGATGTGGGATCGGCGAAAGCGTTCTTCGGAGAAACCATAGCCGCAGCACCGAATGCGGCAGCTCCGCCGAGGAAGGCTCGTCTCGTCAAATGTGCGTTGAGAGTAGTCATAAACGAACCCCTTCATAGGTAAAGAAGTGCTGCAAAAGCGCACCTCGGCCAACGAGGATAGCAAAGCTTCGGTGGTTATTGCACCCCATGTTCCCGAAGCGTCACAGTGCTTTCACAAAGGTAGACTTCTTATTTCCAGATGAAATATGGTTTCTAAAAGATACTTGATAAGTATTTGAAATATAGTGATTTTTTAATTCCATTCCCCATGATGATGAACAATGCCGAGCCCTACGCTATATGTAGTTGCTCTCGCTTTCACCAAAGCCCACGAAGTACGCCCCGAAAGCGCTTTGTGGCTAGTGCGAGTTAATGAAAACGTAAGGTATATGAAAAACCCGCCCTCGTAAGGCGGGTTTTCGAGCTATGAGCAAAAAGTGCGTCCTTTAGGCCTGACGCCGCAGGTCGTGCCACGTGGGACAGTTTCCCCAGAGGCAACTGCCAGAATAAGCCCAGCATCGGACGCCTATACGCCGGGTTTTCAGAGTGTCGCGAGGTTGGATCCCTACCAGCGAAGCGCGACCGAAAACTGCGGCCAGCTTGAAACGCACACCGTCTGCCCGGGCTGCGGAGCATGAATATAAGTGCCGCCACCTGCAGAGATACAGATTCCCACATGGCCGCTCGTCCATAAAACATCGCCCGGCTGAGCTTCGGAAACAGACCCCCGCCAGCGAGCCGAAGCGTATTGCGCGCTGTCGGTGCGACCAATCCAAATACCGGTAGCCTGCTGCCAGCACCAGGAAGTAAGGCCCGAACAATCGAGACCAACATTAGGGGTAGACCCACCATAGACATACGGAACGCCAATCTGGCTTTGCGCGTAATCGACGACCGAGCCCGACGGGGGGATGTAGTTGTTCGTGGAGCTGCCGCCGGTCGCGCCGCCGGAAGTGTTCGAGCTTGCTTGATTGGCGCTTTCCTGGGCAGCGAGGCGCTCCTGTTCGGCTTTAGCCTCCGCTTCAAGCGCCGCCTGGCGTTCTTTGTCGTAAAGCTCTTGAGCTTCAGCAGAAAGAGCGTCGTAGGAAGCCTGGAATTGCTCGGCGAGGGCATTGCCCTCTTGAATAGCCTTCTCGGACGCCTCCACCTGTTCTTGCGCTTCTTTTTCCTGCTTCGAATATTCGTCGCGCTGGGCTTCGTTGTCGGCCCGAAGCTCTTTCGTTTCGGAAACCATGCGGGCATCGTTCTCGTTGAGCTTCGTAAGCATGTCCCAGTTTTTCATGAAGTCGTCGAAGGAATTCGAACCCAAAATGACATCGAGAAACGTCGTTTGGCCATCGCGATACATGCTGTTCGCGCGATTGCCCAGCTTGTTCTGCAATTCCTTGATTCGAGCGTTGTTCTCGTCGATTTTCGTCTGGCATTCATCCATTTTTTCGACAGCGGCATCGTGCGCGTCGATCGCCTGGAAGTACTCCTTGCTCTTCGCATCGAGTTCTTCGTTCAGGGTAAGCAGCTTTTGAAGCATTGCGTCGGCTTCAGCCTGTTTTTCCGCCGCCGTGGGATCGGCGAACGCGGCATGCGGCATCGCCGCAGCAACGCCGAGCGCAGCCGCGCCGCCAACGAAGGTACGACGAGTGAGATTTGCTTTCCGATTATCCATAAGCCCGGCCCCCATCGCCTGGTTGAATTCATACAGAACGTACTCTACCAGCCTTGCCCCAGAAACACAAAAGCCCGCACACGGCGAGCTTTTGCAAAAACAAGAAAGACGCATTCGCGCTAAAAGTCGGCGAGTGGAAAACTTGCGAATGCGATTCAGGCAAAAGCAAGACGACGCGCGCTTTCGGCATGCAATCCGCAGCTTTGATTCGAAACGCGCCGCCGGTTTAGCGCCATTCGGCTGAACGGCGAATCTTAAAACGCCGCGCAAAATGCGTCGAGCAGCATGATGGCATCGTGGTGAGCGGCTCGCTCAACAGACGCAACGTCTTCGTTGGCGCCAGGACCAGCGATTTCGAGCACGATGCGACGAGCACGCCCCTCTTCGGTTGCAGCGGCGGCCGCGTCAATCGCGTTCGCGATACGAAGGGAAAGAGAAGCGGCGTCATCGCACACAACGCGCGGCACATGTTCCTCGTAAGGCTGGCCTGCGCGCACAATATGAGCAAGCAGCATATCGGAATCGGGCGGCACGAGCAGCGTTTCTGCGCTCATCATCTTTGAACGCGGATTTGTCGCTATTGCCAGGTTCGACATATTGGAAGCAATGCTGCGCGTGAAGTCTTCGGTGCCGAACAGGCACACGGCGTGGCTTTCAAGCACATCGGCCGCTCGGGCAAAGCCCATATAGGCGCGATCTTCGATTTGCGGCTTATCTTGCCAGGCATTATGCAGATGGCGCAGCGTTGCGTACGTTTTCACCCCGGCAATGCCATCGGGAACAAGGCCCATGTTCAACTGGAATTTACGCAAGGCGCCTTCCGTATATGCGCCGAACGTTCCGCTCACTCCGCCGCACGCAAAACCAAGCGCGCCAAGCGCCGTTTGCAGCTGCTCGACATCTTTGCCCGTAAAGTATGGCGTGCGCAAGTACAACAGGCGTTCACCGAGCTCGAAGCCTTCGTCGGCCTCGCCTTCCCTATGAATAGCTTGAGGAATCATAATTCAGCCTCGTTCGCACTATTTCAAGCGATTGATGAAATAATCGGCCATGGAAATAAGGACCGCAAGAGCCGGGCTCTCGTCTATTTCGTCCACGAGCTTCGCTTTGGCATCGGTCGTAAGCTTGCCGGCATATTCGCGCGCGTAATCGAGCGACCCGGCCTCGCGCATGATGGAAACGGCCTCGGCAAGCTGTTTTGCATCGCTTGTCTTCGAAGAAAGAATCTCGACGAGCCGATCACGTTTGTCGGAATGCTTCAGCGCATGCACTACCATGAGCGTGCGCTTGCCTTCGGTGATATCGCTGCAGAAATCCTTGCCCACAACGTCGGCGTCGCCTTCGATATTCAAAAGATCGTCTTGAATCTGGAAAGCCAAGCCTGTGGCCAAGCCGTATTCTCGCAAAGCAGCAATCTGGGGTTCGGTAGCGCCGCCAACGATAGCGCCTACGGCCAATGGCACCGCGCCCGAATAGTGCGCCGTTTTGTGTGTGGCCATGCACAGATAATCTTCCGGCGTAATATCGTAGCGCCCATCGCGCGCCCAACCCAAATCGAGCGCCTGTCCTTCGATGGTGCGGCGCGTCATATCGATGAGCTCGGTAACAACGCGAACTTTCTCGGCGTCGGTAAGCAGAGGGTCTTTCATCACAGCGCCGTTCACCATGGAAAGCGCCAGATCGCCCGTATTGATGGCTATGCCCAAGCCTTCGGTGAGATGCATGCAAGGCTCACCGCGACGCAGCGTCGCCTCATCGGCGATATCGTCGTGGATGAGAGCCGCCGAATGGAAATGCTCAATAGCCGAAGCGGCCGAAGCGGCCTTGCGAATATCGCCGCCAACCGCCGCGCACGCAGCAAAGCAGATAAGCGGACGATGGCGTTTGCCACCGTTTTCGCTGTATTTCATCAGTGGATTGTACAGGTACGTATCCATATCGGGATGCGTGCCTTCGGGGATGTAAGAATTAACCAAACGGCCGACAATTTCGGCATATGTCGCGAGATACTCTTCGAACGTAACGGGGAGGTTTGCTTCGCCCGCGAGAAGCTCGTTCATGCTTTCGTCCCTGACTTCAGCTGAGTTCATGCCGGTCTTTCCGATCGTAGGTTCGCCATTCAATGGCACTGTGAAATGGATGGTAGGAGCGGTGGGACTCCGGCTTCGCGGCGCGAAGCCGACCCCTCAGGCTGAAGCCTTCGGGCGAATTCCTAAAAACTGCCCACTGGGCAGTTTTCTTGACGGAATTCCACCTCATCGGTTCGAG
>CAVGRL010000048.1:11396-13825 GCA_963631715.1 Bacteroidaceae bacterium | reverse complement strand
GTCTACGTGGTCGAACCCGAGATAAACCAAGGGTCGATTCTCAAGCTTGACGGGTATGAGGTTGACGGCATCAAAGAAGCGCCAAAGTACTTTGCTTACTCTGAGATGCTTCAAAAGTATGCCGATGCGCGTGTGTGCGATGAGGACAGGGAAGCGTTTTTGCAGGTCTTCTTGCCAAAGGCTCTGACTAAGACCTTTGCTGACGGCAGAGAGAGGCTGGAGCTCAACTACCGGGTGCCGGTTGACGGCGAGTTGGAGCACTGCAGCGGGCTTTACATCCGCATCTCAAAGGATGCGGAGCCTCTAAAGCTCATTGCGGGTTTTAGGAGCACAGAAGACATCATCACCTTGCAGAGCAAGACCAGAAGAGAGGGAATGGACAGCGCGTACAGGGCCTTGTCAGACTTGTATCTGGCGATGTTTCGTATCGACATAAAGGAAAACACCTATACCGCGATCAAGACGACCCAGCCTGTTTTAAAGCACGAGATACCAAATTGCAGTCGCTACGATGAGAACATCAATGCGATTATCACGGCGCTGTCTGATGATGAGAGCTTGGACTGTGCGCTGGAGTTTCTCGATCGCAATACCATCGAGAAAAGACTGCAGGGCAAAAAGCATATATTCGTCCATTTCAAAGGCAAGATTGCAGGATTGTGCAGGCTGCATCTCATAAGGGAGGCCTGTGATGCCAAGGGCAATCTGAGCCATGTGATCCTTGCCGTAGAGGTGCTGGACGAGGTTGTAAAAAGCTACGAGAAGCTCGATACGATGCGCGATATCATCGCGGCGTCAAAGATGGGAACATGGAGCATCTCCCTGATTGACGGACAGGCTCCAACGATGGAAGCAGACGACCTCATGCTGGGGCTTCTTGGTGTTGCAGACAAGGAGCTGACACCCGAGGAAACCTATAACACATGGTTTGAGAACATCGTCGAAGACTCGCTGCCGTTGGTTTTGCACAGCGTCGAGAAGATGAAAGAGGGAGTGCGTGATGAGAACCTCTATCTCTGGAAGCACCCCGTTTTGGGCGAGAGATATGTGCGCTGCGGCGGTACGGCAAAGCCGGTAGAAGGCGGATTCGTGCTTCGCGGGTACCACTATGACGTCGATGAGGTGATACGCGAGCAAAAGAAGAAGGACAAGGCGCTGGCAGAGCAGGTCGCAATCATCGACACGCTGGCCAGAAACTTCAAAAACGTGTTTGTGGCAAACCTCAACAGCGGCACGGCAAGAGTGGTGCGCCTTGCGGATGACTACGACGTCAAAGCCGTCATGGCTGTCAGAGAAAACGAGTTTCCCTACGACCCTGTCATAAAGCAATGGGTACAAGAAAACGTGTATCCAGAGGACAGGGAGAGGATTGCAGAGGCGTTTTCCTTTGAGACCCTTCGCAAGGTGTTCTCTACGCAAGGCGAATACAACGGCACCTACCGCAGCACAGAGGGCGGACAACTGCATCACTACCAGTTTGATTTTAGGAAAGCCGATGACAGCGGAAACGTCGTAGCCGGCTTTCAGATCATCGACGCTATAGTCGAGGAGCACGAGCAGCAGGCAAAGCGAGAAAGAGAGCTGGAAGACGCACGTCTGCGCGGAGAAAGAGAACACGCAGAGGTTGTAAACTCCCTGTCGACCATATACTCGACCATCCTCAGTGTCGATATCGATACTCGTCACTACAAGATATTGACCAGCGAACCTCTTGCAGAACAGACAATAGAGGCTTGTGGTGGTTTTGACGATGCAAAAAGCCGGATCAAAGAGCTTCTTGTCGATCCGGAGTTTTGGGACTCTATGCGTGAGTTCTTGGATTTGGACACCCTTGCCAAACGCTTGGAAAGCGTCAATTCCATAACAGCAGAGTACAAGGCGCCTGCTGGCCAATGGATACAGGTTCGCTTCATCGTAAAGAAAAGAAATGCAGACGGTGTGGCAAAGGAGGTTCTCTATGTTGCCAACGACATCACGAAAGAAAAACTGCACGATCTTGAGCAACAGGAGGCACTAGCCCATGCTTTGGCGGCGGCACAGCAGGCAAGCAGGGCTAAGACAACGTTCCTAAACAGCATGTCCCATGACATCCGCACGCCGATGAACGCCATCGTCGGGTTCACGGCGCTGGCACAGACGCACAGCGACGATCAGGCGCAGGTGCAGGATTACCTTGGGAAAATCAGCACTTCCAGCACGCATCTTTTGAGCCTGATAAACGACATCCTCGATATGAGCCGCATAGAGAGCGGCACGGTGAAGCTTCAGGAGATGGACGTCCACATCCCCGATTTGCTGCATGATCTTCGCACGATGATCCAAGGTCTTATCAAGGCGAAAAACCAGAATCTCTTTATCGATACGCAGGATGTGGTGCACGAGGACGTGGTCACGGACAAGCTTCGGTTGAACCAAGTTCTGCTCAATAT
>CAVGRL010000048.1:0-11110 GCA_963631715.1 Bacteroidaceae bacterium | reverse complement strand
TCTTTGTTCACGGTCACTTTGAACCTGCGGATTGGAGATGGGTTTGTTAAGACGGAACCTATCCCCGAGCTGTTGCGTGCAAGGGCATTGGTTGTGGACGACAATATGGATACCTGCAGAAGCATCAGCAAAATGCTCAGGGATATACAGATGCGTCCGGATTGGACCACATCCGGCAAGGAGGCCGTTGTCCGCGCGCAGGATGCGGCAGAGATGATGGATGAATACAAGGTCTATATCATCGATTATCTGATGCCGGATATGAACGGCATCGAGACAGTTCGAAGGATCAGGAAAGTCATAAGCGCAGAGGTCCCGATTATCGTGCTGACGGCATATGACTGGACGGATTTTGAGCATGAGGCCAGGCAGGCAGGAGTTACGGCGTTTGTGTCCAAGCCGCTTTTCATGTCGGAGCTAAGGGCAGTGCTGACCAAGCCGCACACTGTGCAAGACGCAGAAAGCCCTAAGCCACACAAGAAGCAAACCCGCGATTACGATGGCAAGAGAGTCCTCTTGGTTGAGGACAATGAGCTGAACCGCGAAATCGCAACTGCGATTCTGGAAGAAGCGGGTATGGCGGTGGACAGCGCAGAAGACGGCGATATCGCGGTCTCGGTCATCGATGCGGCCCCGTCGGATCGATACGATTTGATCTTCATGGATATTCAGATGCCAAGGATGGACGGATACACGGCCACCAGGGAAATCAGAACGCTGCCAGACAACAGGAAGGCAAATATCCCGATCATCGCCATGACTGCGAACGCCTTTGAAGAGGATAAGAGAAAATCCTATGAGTCGGGGATGAACGGGCACGTCATAAAGCCGATCAGCATTGAGGAAATCGCGAAGGTGCTCGATGAGGTATTGCAATAGCGGAGGCGCGTGTAAGAAGTTTTGCCGCCTCGGCGGCTAAAAACACCGCGCCTGCAACGGCCTGCGGCATTGGATGGCATTGCTGAGCGTAGGGCACGGTCGTAGGCTGCGCCCCACCCGGTTGCCGTCCTATCGGGTGAGCGGCGCGATAGCCCGCACGACGGCGTCGGCGGCTTGCCTTGTGAGACCTGGGTTTTCAACGCGCATGACGAGGGCTCCCTTGAAGCCGTATTCGCTTATTTCGGTGAAGAGCACTTTCGGGTCGCGCGTCACGGGAGAAACACTTTGCGCCGCCTCTTTCGCGCGCGCGACGAGTTCTGCGGAGGTCTTATCGAGCGCGTTCGCGTCACCCACGACGCAAAAAGGCACCTTGAACTCTTCGGCAGGGGCAAGCTGCGTCAGCGACGTCTTAGATATGACGGAATTGGGGATGACGACCGTGTCGCCGGTCTTGGTGACGATGGTGGTGTGGCGCAGCCCCACGTCGCTCACGACGCCCACATCGCCGCCGACTTCGATGTTGTCGCCCGGGCGCACGACCCCCAAGATGGTCATCTGTATGCCGCCGATGAGGTTGGAAAGCGTGTCTTGCAAGCCCAGCGAGAGGGCGACGCCGCCAACGCCGAGGGCCGTGACCAGCGCGCTTGGATTCACGCCGAAGCATTTCTCCAAAACGATGCTGCCGCCAATCACCCAGACCACGCCGCGGCCGATGTTGATGATAAGGCTCGATGCCGGCAGGGGGTTTTCGGGGCGCTCGAGCATATGGCGAAGCGCGCGTTTCACCACATGCGAGCAGAACATGGTTGCGCCTATAAGGATGGCGGCCCAGACGACCGTCTTGAGCCAATCGGCCGTCAGAAACGATTCTATGCCGTTTACGATATCCATGGGAGCCCTTTCGTCGTGCCATTTCGGCGTGCGAGTTTGCCCAATTGTACCTGCGGGCGCATCGCTTCACGAATGCTTCAGAGCGGCGTCACGTTTCGGGCTGAATTTGCGAAAAAGGGCTGTATGCGCTAGCCCCCTTCGGCGGTTATCGTACAATAGGCTCCACATGCGATTTCGAAAGGGGCTTTTATGCCAGAAGAAACTGCCATCGACAACGGGTATAAATACCGCCGCGTTTTGCTGAAGCTTTCCGGCGAGGCCCTTATGGGCGACAACGGTTATGGCATCGATCCTAAAGTCATCGATGAGCTGGCCGAACAGATTAAGCAGATCGTCAACGACGGCGTGCAGGTTGCCATCACCGTTGGCGGCGGCAACATTTTCCGCGGCGTTGCGGGCAGCGCCAACGGCATGGATCGCGCCCAGGCCGACTACATCGGCATGCTGGCAACGGTGATGAACGCCCTCGCGCTGCAAGACGGCCTTGAGCGCCACGGCGTTTTCTCGCGCGTGCAGTCGGCGATCGAGATGCATCAGGTGGCCGAGACTTATATTCGCCTGCGCGCTATTCGCCACATGGAGAAAGGCCGCGTGGTGATTTTCGCCGCCGGCACGGGAAACCCCTATTTCACGACCGACACCACCGCTGCCCTTCGCGCATGCGAGATCAATGCCGATTGCATGATGAAGGCGACCAAGGTAGATGGTATTTACGACAGCGACCCGGCGAAAAACCCGGAGGCGAAGAAGTTCGACAAGATTAGCTATCTTGAGGTGCTCACCAAAGAGCTGCAGGTCATGGACGCCGCCGCCATTTCGCTGTGCAAAGACAACGAGATGCCGTTGCTCGTTTTCGATATGACGACCCCCGGCAATATCAGCCGCATTTTGAAGGGCGAGCCCGTCGGCACGTTGGTGTACTAGACCACTTCGCTGCGGCCGCGCGCCGCGATACAGAAAGGCAATGCTATGACTGCAGAGATTATGGATTCCGCGAAAGCGGGCATGGAAAAGGCCCTCGGCAATTTGCACGACGCCTTCGCGAATGTGCGCACCGGCCGCGCGAACGCCATGGTGCTCGACAAGATTCGCGTCGATTATTACGGCGTTCCCACGCCTATCAACCAGATGGCCGCCGTGAAGGCTCCCGATGCCCATATGCTCACCGTTGAGCCGTGGGACAAATCGGTGCTGCGCGCCATCGAATCGGCGATTCTCGCGAGCGATCTGGGTGTGACGCCCTCCAACGATGGCAGCGTTATTCGCCTGCCGTTTCCCGCGCTTACCGAAGAGCGCCGCAAGGAACTCGTGAAGCAGTGCCGCACCTATGCCGAAGAGGCTCGCGTTGCCGTGCGCAACCAGCGCCGCGATGCCAACACGAAAATCGAGCGTGCCAAAAAAGATTCCGAGCTTCCTGAAGACGAGGCGCGTCGTGCCGAAGACCAGGTGCAAAAGCTCACCGACAAATACATCGCCGAAATCGACGCCGCTCTGAAGAAAAAAGAAGCCGACGTTATGGAAATCTAGAGCTTCGCTGCTCTACGAACGGCGAAAGCTGTCGACGCCGTGCAGCGCTCTGAGGGCCGATTCGACTTGAAAGCGTCGCTCGCGTACCGGATGCGCTTCGCTTCTTTTCAAGTCAACTCAACTCGCCAGGGCGCTTGCTCGTTGGCTCGCATTTGCGAAAGCAGCCTTCTTTCGCAAATGCGAGCGTTTGTCCCGATAGCAGGGCTTATTGCCTGCAACCAAGGCTAGCGTTCGCGGGAACCGGCGAGTGCGCTCGCGTGCGTTTGCGGCGACGCGCACATTGGCATGAAGCCATGGCGTGGCTAAAGCGCGCTTCTGGGCCTCCCGCCGCCGCTCGATGGCTTCCGCCGCTCGTCAGGCGGTAAAGCCATTTCTTTCGAAAATTCAACGGCCAGGCCATCGTTGGATTGATGCCTGGCCGTTGGAGTACCCTTAGTGGGCCTGTTTCGAAGGAGCTGCCATGTTCCATAAGCCTATAGATGAAATGTTCCCGAACCCGCCTGCCGGGCTTGACGTGCATGCCCTGCACGAAGACGCAGTGCCGGCCCACGTTGCCGTCATCATGGACGGGAATGGCCGCTGGGCCAAAAAGCGCGCTCTCAATCGCCTGAAGGGCCATAAGGCAGGCATTGCTGCCGTGCGCGAGACCATTCGCGCGGCAAGCGATTGCGGCGTTCGGTTCCTTACCATTTATTCCTTTTCCACGGAAAACTGGAAGCGCCCCGAAGAAGAGGTCGTGGGGCTTATGGACCTGTTCGCCAAGACCATGCTTGCCGAGGTGGATGGCCTGCATGCCGAAAACGTGCGGGTTCGCACGATAGGCGATGTCTCCATGCTGCCGCAAGAAACGCGCGATGCTTTCGATGAGGCCTGGGAGAAAACGCGCGACAACACGGGAATGACGCTGCTCGTCGCCGTGAACTACGGTTCGCGTCAAGAGATGCTTCGTGCCGCACAACGCTGCGTGGATATCGCCGTCGCTCGCGCGTTGGCGGGCGAAGAGCCGCGCGAGCTTACCGAGGGCGAATTCGAATGCGGGCTCTATACCGCCGAAGCGCCCGACCCCGATTTGGTAATTCGCACGTCGGGCGAGATGCGCCTGTCAAATTTCCTTTTGTGGCAGGCCGCCTATTCCGAATTCTATGTGACCGATACCTTGTGGCCCGATTTCGACCGCTATGAGTTTTTGCGCGCGCTGCTTTCGTTCCAGGAACGCAATCGGCGCTTTGGGGGAGTGTAGGCATGGCCGAAGAAAACGAGGCATCCGAAAAACGACGCAAAAAGCCCCATGGCGATGCGCTCGAAGCCGGCGCGCGCACGGGCGATGCGGGCGCGGGCCGCGAAAAGGCCCAGGAAAAATACAATAAGGTAAAGCTTGCGGCTCAGGCGAAAAAAGACGCGGCCAAGGCTTTTGCTTACGACAAGACCCCTGCGAAGTTGAAACATCCCACCGATTTGCAGGTGCGTTTTCGCACAGGCGCGGTGTATGTGGGGCTTTCGGTGTTGCTTGCGCTCGTGAGCGATGTGACCTGCGTCATCATGCTGTGCGTGCTTTCCGGCATCTGCGCCGGCGAGCTGTTTTTCATGCTGCGCAGCGACGCCAAGCTCCCCAACGAGATTTTGGGCGTGCTTGCTGCCGTGGCGTATCCCATCAGCATGTGGCGGCTTGGGCTTTCCGGCTCGCTTTTGGTGACGGGCGCGCTTTTGGTGGCGCTTTTGGTGTGGTACGTCTTTTTCATGCGTGCGCGCGTCGGCGATGTGGGCGTTTCGTTTTTCGGCGCGGCTTATACGGGGCTTTTGCTGTCGAGCCTGATTCTTGTGCGCATGTCGCTTCCGGGAATATGGGGCGGCGTGCTCGTATGCGGGATATTTTTCAGCGTATGGGCCAACGATTCGTTCGCCTACCTGGTGGGAAGCAAATTCGGCAAGCATAAGCTCGCGCCGCGCATCTCGCCGAAGAAAAGCTGGGAGGGCTTTATTGGCGGTTTGGTCGGCTCGATGGTCATTTGGTGCGTGATCACGCTCATCCCCGGCGTTGCCATGGATATTCCGCAGGCGCTTGTGTTCGGCTTGGTATGCGGCCTGTCTGGCGTGTTGGGCGACTTGGCGGAAAGTCGCATTAAGCGCAACTCCGGCGTGAAAGATTCCGGCACCATCATGCCTGGTCATGGGGGCCTGCTCGACCGTTGCGATTCATTGTTTTTGGCGTCGGTTGCCGCCGCCGTGCTGCTCATTGGCGGCGGTTGCGTTCCGTACGTGTTCTAGTTGCGGCTCGCGCCGCTTCGCGAGCGACGCGACCTTGCCGTAGCGCAGGCTTTTGCGGCGCATATCGAGTGTAGGATGCGGTTCGCGTGCCGAACGCGTCGTTTTTTGCTTTCGCGCGAACCGCACTCGCCGAAAGCTTTGCTTGCTGGCTTTTGCGGGAAAGGAAGTCGGATTATGCCTGAACAGGGTATTCGGAAAATCGTTGTTTTGGGATCGACGGGGTCTATTGGCACGCAGACGCTCGACGTGGCTCGCCGCCATCCCGACAAGCTGCAAGTTGTCGCGCTCGCCGCGAATTCGAACGTCGACGCCGTGGTTGCCCAGGCGCACGAGTTCGGCGTGCGGCGCATCGCGTTCGGCAACGCCGAGCTTGCAAGCGATGCCCGCTTCGCGCATGTGCATGGCGGCGTCAGCGTTGGCTTCGGCGCCGAGGCGGTGGCGTCGCTCGCTGCTATCGAAGAGGCCGACATTGTGGTGAATGCCCTGGTGGGCGCGGCTGGTCTTCGCGCCAGCTACGAAACGCTTGCGGCTGGCAAGGTGCTCGCGCTCGCCAATAAGGAAAGCCTTGTTGTTGGCGGCGATCTCATCATGTCCATGGCCGCAAAAGTGGACGCCGCCCGTCGCGCGGCCGGCGTCGCTCCCGCAACGGGGCCGGCGGGCGCCCTTATGCCGATAGATTCCGAGCATGGGGCAATCTACCAATGCCTGCTGGGCGAGCGTGCCGAAGAGGTGTCGTGCTTGTGGGTTACCGCGAGCGGCGGGCCTTTTCGCGGACGCACGCGCGACGAGTTGCGCTCGATGACCGCCGCGCAGGCGCTCAAGCATCCTACGTGGAACATGGGCGCGAAAATCACCATCGACTCGTCCACGCTCATGAACAAAGGCCTCGAGATTATTGAGGCGCACCATCTGTTCGATATGCCTTACGACCGCATCAAGGTGGTCGTGCAGCCGCAAAGCGCCATTCATTCCATGGTCGAGTATTCCGACGGAAGCGTGAAAGCGCATTTGGGCACGACCGACATGCGCATTCCCATTCAATTCGCGCTCAGCTATCCCGATCGCTGGGATGCGCCGGTTGAGCCGCTCGATTTCACTCAGCTCGGCAAGCTGGAGTTTTACCCCGTTGACGAAGAGACGTTTCGCTGTTTCAAGCTGGCGCGCCATGCGGGAAGCGCGGGCGGCACGCTGCCGTGCGTCATGAACGCGGCGAACGAGGTCGCTGTCGCGGCGTTTTTGCGCGATGCATGCGGTTATTTGGATATTGATGGGTGCGTGGGCTCGATTATGGAGGCGCACGAGGCCGGCCAGGGCGGCGGCTTGCAGAAGGTCGAAGGCCTCGATCAGCTCGCCGAAATCGATTCCTGGGCCCGTGGGGCTGCCGCCACGTGGCTGGCGGCTCGCGCGAAATAGCATGGCGCAATTGGGCGCGATTGCGTCCGAACTCGGCGAAGCCGAAGAGGCAGGTGCCGCGGCACAAGACGGCGAGTGGGAGGAAATCCCCGACATTCCTGTATCGAACGGCGCGCGCGCCGTGGTACGCCGCGCGGCGCGAACCATGCGGCGCAGGGAGGCGCTTATTGCTAGGGGCATTGCCATCGATTGGGTAGCGCTTCTCGATGAATGCCGAGCGGCGCGCGCGTCGTATTACGCGCTTTGCGATGTTCCGGGGTTCGCGTTTTCCTGTGAGGAAGACCTTGTGGCCACCGCCGCGGTCGCGACGAAGGCGGGCTCGGACGCCTCGGAGCATCCGCTTGGCGCGAGCATGTTCGCGCTTTGGTAGGGCTTCCCTCGCGTGCTGCGTTTCGACGCGTCGGCCGCGCGTTATGCGAACGAGTATGTCGAAGATGCGCGCGACGTTTCATTTTCCCAGGTAGCAGAGTTTTATGCCGATGGAACGATCTATATCGACGCCCGTGCGTTCGATTGGCCGTCGCCCATAGAGGGCTGGAAGGTCGAGGCGGTCGTCGCGCACCTGTTCAAAGATGGCCTGGTTGCCCAGCTGCTTTATAGCGTCATGCTCTCGTGCGGCTCTCAGATCGACTATATAAGCGTGCCGTGCGCGCTTTCGGCCTCGTCGGTTGCTGAGGCCGACGAATGGCGCCGCTCGCTCATGCTCGCGCTGCGCCTGGGTGCCGAAGATATTGGCTCCCATATGGAGCTTCGCGGCGAGGCGGCGTGGCTCGATATCACGCCGCGCGTCGGTGCACTTCTTGCCTTGCTCGCAGGTGATGCGTTCGCCTACGCGTTCGACTATCTTGCTGATGAAGGCGTAATCTACCTTGAGGCCATGCTTCCTGAAGAGGCCGAGCGGCGTATGACCGCGGTCGAAGAAGCGGCCGAAGCAAAGTGCGAGGCATCCGATTCCGAAGAAAACGACGAAGGTGCGTTGCATTCGTCTATGCCCGAAGAATCGTCTTGCCGCCAGGAACAAGCCGCCGTGTCCGCATTGGGCAATACTGACGAATCGGCATTGGGCCAGTCGGCGGAATCGGCCGGTGCCGTTGGCCAACTCCTTGCTGTCGAGCCCTCGCTCGAAGAGCAACTCGCTGCAGCCGAGGCGCACATCGCCGAGCTCAAATCGGCGCCTTCCGCCGAGCGCGATCGCGTGAGCCGGCTCGAGCACAAGTCGCTTTCCCTCGCGCATGGCCTTGCCGCATCGAAGGCGGCGGCGAAAAAGCATGGCGCGGCGCATGACGCGCAGGCGGTTCGCGGTGAGCTTTTCGATGCGCTCGACCTCCCCCAAACGGTGGCTGCGTCGCTCGATTTGACAGCGCGCGTGTGGCCTGACAGGCTCGTGGTTGCGCTCGAGGCCCGCAAAAGCGCGCAGACGTTTTCCGATGGCGACGCCGCTGAGGCGTGGGCAGCGCTGCGCGATGCGGCGACAATCCTGTACGGCCTCATTTTCTCGGACGAGTCGACCGACGACAAAAACCGCTTCAAGGAGCGCTCGCGTTTCGAAGTCGCGCTTGGCGAAAGCCCGCAAACTGACGCGAACGCCCAGCTCATGCGTTTGCGTCAGCTTTCCTTCGAAGGCAAAATGCTCGACATGCAGGCACATGTGAAGGGCAAAACCCGCAACGGCCGTGCGCTGCGCATCCATTTCGCCATCGACCACGAACGCGAGCGGCTCATCATCGGCCACTGCGGCAACCATCTACCGACCGCATCCGATCGATAACGGGACCCGGCGGGGTTTGCGCGGATGGGGCAGGCGGGGCGGGATCGTCTCCCGTTTCATGATAAGTGTGAGTCGCAACAACGTCTTAACCCGGGATAGGGGACTGCCCCCGCCCCTCTTCCGCTCGCGCGAACCAATGGCGCAAATTCGACTTCGAGCATGGTCGCTTTCCTGGATTTCTTTCCATTGGCGAAAAATCGACTTACAGCATGGCCCGAATCGGGCTGTTCGCGAATAAAAGCAATGTAGGAGGCCGGAAACGACCGTATTCTGGCGCGAAAATCACGATTTCGCCCCTCAGCGTTGCTCGGGGGCGCATCGCAACCATGCTCGATGTCGATTTTTCGCCAGCGGCCCTACGTTGCGCGACCGACCCTTCGCCTGCGTTCTGTTCGTTTCGCGACAGCCCGGTAACGCACGCGGTCGCGCCTCCGCGGGCTTGGCATAATCAACCAGGAAATACTCGGCCCCAACGAAAGGCCTGCAATGGACGTCCTTTTGATGATTCTCTATATCGTCATCGTGCTCTCTGTTCTCGTGTTCATCCACGAGGGCGGGCATTTCCTCGCCGCGCGCGCCTTCGGCGTTCGCGTGACGGAATTCATGATCGGCTTGCCGGGGCCCAATATCGGCTTCACCTGGCGAGGCACGAAGTTCGGCGTGACGGCGGTGCCGCTCGGCGGCTACGCGAAGGTCTGCGGCATGGAACCCGGCGAGGAAAACCCTCACCTTGAAGAAGCGCTTGCCTATGCGTACGCGAACGGCACCGTTTTTGCCGACGATGTGGCCGAAGCCATGGGCATTACGCTCGACGAGGCCGTCGACGCGCTTTACGTGCTTGAGGAGTGGGGATGCCTCGTTGGCCCGAAGAAGACCGACGAACACAACGTCTTTCGCACGCGCGCGCTGAAAGACAAGAAGCGCGGCATCGATTTGCCCGAAGGGTCTGCGCGCACGTTCGATGACGCCCACGAGCTCTATCTCGCCGAGCGTGCGCAAACGTATCGATCATTGCCGTTCTGGAAGCGTTCGGTCATTTTGCTTGCAGGGATCTTCATGAACCTGTTGTTCGCTATCGTTGCGTTCGTGCTCATCTATTCGGTGTTCGGCATCGACATGGTCAACGAGGCGGGCGAGGTCGTGCGGCACGTGAATGTCGACGTGTGGACGGCCATCAGCGCGGGCTTCAACTACATCGGCATGGTTGTGGTGGCCGTGGCGGGGCTGTTCAACCCGCAGACTGCGGCAGATACGGTTTCGAATTCCACGAGCGTCATGGGCATGGCCGTGCTCTCGAAGGAATACGCCGACGCCGGCCCGCTCGAATTCTTGTTCTTCATGTCGATGATTTCGGTGTCGCTCGGCATCATGAACCTGCTGCCTATTCCGCCGCTCGACGGCGGCCGCTTCGTAATCGAGATTTTCCAAAAGCTCACGAAACGCAAGGTTGGCTACAAGGCGATGAACGCTATGACCATGGCAGGCATGGCGCTGTTCATCGGGTTTTTCGTGTTGATGCTCAACCAAGATATTCAGCGCTTCATTTTCGGGAACTGGTAGGCGGCAGCCCCGCCGTTCGCCCGGGGCACTTTCCTTTGAGGAAACTGTCAACCAAGATATTCAGCGCTTCATTTTCGGGAACTGGTAGGCGGCAGCCCCCCCCTACCGTTCGCCTGGGATACTTTCCTTTGAGGAAACTGTCCCATTTTGAGGCGGTAGGCATCGGCAGGCATGGCGAAACTGCGCTGTTGGGGGCTTGACCGCGGCGATTCGGGTTGCTCGGCGTAAAATCAAACGGTTATGCCCGAGCAAAGGGGAAATTGATGGATGCAAGCGAAATCGGCATGGCCGATGTGCCTTCCGACAAGAATGACGACGCCCACACTGGTGCTTTAGAGCAGGCTTCCCAGGGTTGCGCCGCCGATCGTGCTTTCTCGCCGCGGCCGAACCAGCATACGCATCGCGTGAGCGTCGGCGGCGTGCCGATGGGCGGTGGCGCTCCGTGCGTGGTGCAGTCGATGCTCAACGCGCCGGCCGACGATGTCGAAGCGAACCTGCGCCAGATTCGCGCGCTTGAGGCTGCGGGGTGCGAAGTGGTGCGTATGGCAATTCCGCGCCGCGCTTACCTGGACCAATTCGCCGAAGTGTGCGCGAAAAGCCCGCTTCCCGTTGTCGCCGACGTCCATTTCGATGCGGGCATCGCCATCGAAGCTGCTCGGCGCGGTGCGGCTAAGCTGCGCATTAATCCGGGCAATATCGGCGGGTGGAAGAAAACCGACGAGGTCATCGAGGCCGCCCGTGCCGCACATATTCCCATTCGCGTTGGCGTGAACGCCGGCTCGCTCGACGACGCGCTCAAAGCTCGTA
>CAVGRL010000047.1:0-14357 GCA_963631715.1 Bacteroidaceae bacterium | reverse complement strand
GTCTCCAAGGTCGCTCATCGAAATCTCGGCGTAATTTCTTTTACGCGCCTTCAAATCGGTCTGCTCGATGATGTCCCGTTCGCAATTGCCCTCGACGTCATCCATGCCGGCTAGGCCGTGATGCAAGCCGCTGAATACGCTGATGGTCCTATAGTCGTCGTATTCATCGGAATCGTAGAACGCCACCCCGTAATCGCCGCGAGGCAACCCCATGAAGAACTCATCGACGTCCTCGGAATTCGGTGACCAGGCAGTCGCATAGCCGATGGTCAAAAGCCAGTTGTCCCCATAACGCGAAAACCCCACGATGGCACTATCACTCATAGGCCGAGCAACCGGAGCGAACGAAGATACATTCGCATTCACTCCTTCGGAGTTATTCGCATTGAATTGCCCCATTGCGTCTGCCAATGCCTGAAACTCTTTCATAAATTCGCCTTCAGAGCTCGTGGGCGACGACCAGCCCGAAGCCCCGTCAGATTCAACGCCCTCGGGAATGGGCGCGCCCGCGAAAGCGAATACATAGCAGGCATCAATTACCCAAGCAACTACCCTATACATGTCTTCCGCGGTTTCGCAGCCCTCGATACGGCCCATATCGAAGCTGGTATATTCCTTGTTCGCCGCAAAATTCGTCGCCATGCGAAACAAAACCTTGCGCATGTTTTCCTCGTTGGCCGCGATGGCGAAAACGTTTTCATGGAAGTTCGCCATGGTGTTGCCTCCTTATCTGAAGCGAAAGATATCGTGCTGAAAATCCCATTTCAATCGGTCGCGCAAATGCCGCGCCAACCATCGCAGCTATCGCATGCGATACTCATCTGTGTCGACCCCAAGGCGTTCGGCTGCCTCGATGAGCTCTTCGCCCGTGGCGCCGTCTATGTCGACAACGTCCACGAAGGCTGCTGGAAAACCGCAAAACATGGCAGTTCCGCACTCATCGAGCAAACGCTGGCGCAGGGCCTCTTCATCAATTGGGTCCATTTTCTTCCCCTTTCCCTGCAACGACCTTCCCCAAATCATCGAGCTTGCAGGAGAAATCTTCAGCCTGATCTAGGCTCATCGAGCATGCAAGGGTGACACCCGCCTCGCATGCCGCAAGCTTTGCCTGCTCAACGAACGCATCCCAGCCCTTTGCA
Source organism: Bacteroidaceae bacterium (assembly GCA_963631715.1). Classification (GTDB taxonomy): domain Bacteria; phylum Actinomycetota; class Coriobacteriia; order Coriobacteriales; family Eggerthellaceae; genus Slackia. Next base: position 13,218 of record CAVGRL010000047.1, on the reverse strand, counting down.
TCGACCGAAACCGCGAAGTCGGCGAAAAGCAGCAATTTCTTGAACCCATACCAAAATTGCTCGGCAAACTCCGCCGGATCATCGTCAAGAATCCCCCGAAACGGCTTCTCGTTGAATTCGCGCATATGCGCGACCACATGCGCGACGTCGGCATCGGTCGGCTCGGGGACTTGCGAACAACAGGCGCGGCCATCGCCCGGCATTTCCTCGTCTTCCGGGTCGAGACATTCATCAAGATCGCGAGAATTCTCCTGCGTTCCATCTGGCTCTATCGTATTGCCGAAATCGATGCCGAACGCGCAGAACAGACCACCCTGGCTCACGCAGCGAGCATACGTTGCATACGATGCGCGAACTTCGGCAACAAGTACCCGCAAAGCGACAGCGTCAAGAACTCTCGCGCATTTCACGCCACCGAAAACCGGCAAATCGAATGTCGGCAGATGGCACCCCTGGGCCCTCCGGGCAGCATCGCGCTCGATTTCGACAACCGCCACAGCCGCCCGCTCTTCCAAATCGCCAAGCTCATCTCTGAGCTTGCGACGCTTTCCCTCGCGACTAAGCACATCTTCGACCCGTTCCATACGAGCGCCCAATGCTTCGGCAAACAGGGCATCGACTGCCCCCATAGCCCCCGATTGCGCGGCGGCGTCGGGTTCCGACAGCAAACCATCGAACACAGACGAATCGCCAAATCCAGCGCCCTGATCGCTCTCTTGCGGTGCAGAAACCTCGATCCCACACGCCTTTTCGGCATCGGCGCGAAATCGATTGGCCGCGGCCCCATAACACGAAGCAATGCGCCCAGGCGAATCGGATTCGATCTTTGCCGCCGCCGCATCGATGCTTTGCCCTATGCGCCTGAGCAAAAGATCGCTCGATTTCATACGGAGAAACGCTTCGTAGCGCTTCTCGCGCTGCAGCGAGAACAGCAGCCCTGCTCGCTTTCGCTCAACTTCGAGCGCAGAGGCAGCGCATTCATGCATATAACCGCATAGCGCGCCAACTATGGAATTCTCGATATCTTTGCGTCGAACGTCGTATCCAGACCGCACGCGTCGAAGCGAAGCCACCCGAAGGTCATCGAGGGCCTGCTCCTCGCGCAGCAAAACGCGGGCTTCGTCTCGCTTCGCTGAAGCGTCAATTCCAAAAACGCCTTCCAGGGCGCATCTCAGCGAGTCCTCGAGCGAAGGCCTGTCGTCGCCTTTGCTCGATGCCTCAAGATGCGCCCATTCAGGCCCAAACCCGCCTCTCGCATCGTCATCCATGACAGCCCCCTTCATACAGCGCCAATCGCATCGACGCGGCTGAACCCGCCGTTACAGTCCCAAAGCCTTTTTTGCCGCCTCTACAAAGTTGCCCTGCTCGTAAAGCACAAGGTCAACGATCAGCTCAGACGACACCTTCTGAAGGTCGAATATTGATGAAGTGGGCAAGAGTATCTTTTTCGCCCCCGCATTTTTCGCCACACGCAAGATGTCTTCCAAACCGCGAAGCTCGTCGATCGTGCCCGATATGCGCAAAGCGCCCGGCACGGCCAAAGCATCGAGCACGGGCTTGCCGCATGCCGCCGAACACAAGCCGATGAATTCCGCAAGCGAAATCTCATCGGATGGACCCTTGCCTTGCAAGTCGTTGAAATAAAGCAGGAAATCCTTCGAACCCTCATGCATACCCTGCGCAACGCGCGCCGCGTTATCCAAAAAGAGACGATGCGCCGCCTCAACCGAGTCTTTCACAGAACGGTTCGACCCAATACCCTCGTGACTGAATTTGCCCTCTCCCGCCACGGCCTTGTTTTCGAGCCTGTAGACGGCCATCTCGCCGCTTTGGGACTTGCCTACGCCGAACACTTGACCAGGCAGAAGCGGTCCATCGGGAATCAGGGTGTCATTGATTTGCTCGGGCACGCCAATCACGCGCATATCGCCCGGGTTTTCAACGTCCATATACCCCAGGTTCACGTCGATGAATTCCACGCCCGCCATAATCCTGAGCTGCTCTTTCACGCGACGGCGCCCCTCAATGGCATATTCAAGAAGCCAGCGCACGTCTTCTTTATCCATCTTTTGATCGGGGAACAAAAGCTTTGCCAAACCCGAAAATGTCTTACGCACGGCAATTTCGTCACGCTTGTTGAAATCACTGTTCAAGCGAAAATGCGCATCGGCCAGGTGCGTGTAATCGCGCCGGCGCATCTCTTTGCAGAACTCGCTGAGGCAGTCGGTAATCAGCCCGTAACGCTCGGTGAGTAAATCAGAGCGCATCTTCGGAATCTCCCAGCCGGGCAGGTAATAGTGGATACGGTCGAAAAAAGCCGAGTCGTTGCAGAATTCGTCTGGGAAGGGGTCGAACAGATGCGTCGTTTTAAGCACGTTGGCGACCGAGTCGTTGATATTGCCCTCGAATACCATAGAGGCATCGGCATTTATCTGGTCGCGCCCGCGAGCGAAACTTCCCGACGCCATATAGTCTTTCAAAATCTGGACGGCATTCACGTCCTTGAAACGCATGCCCGCCACCTCGTCGAAGGTGACGCAATCCCAATGGCTCACCAGGCCCAGCTTGGCGGCGCCGATGGCGTTCATGCGCCCGAAGAGGTTCGCTGTGGTGGTTTGCCCGCCCGACAGAAGAATCGCGTAGGGCGAAACTTCCTTGTAGATGTGGCTTTTACCCGTTCCGCGCGGACCAAGTTCGCACAGGTTGTAGTTGCGCTCAACAAGCGGCACCATGCGCTCAACGAAGTGCAAGCGCTCGCGTTCGGTGAGCGCGTTTGGCTCATAGCCGGCCGAACGCAAAAGCACATCCATCCACTCATCGCGCGTGAAATATTGGCGCTGCTCGACCATGGCATCCAAATCCAAATTCGGCATCTGAATCGGCGTGAGGCTCACCACCGAAAACGGCGAATCGGCAGGCGTGCGTTTTTTACCCGATTTCTTCTTGGGGCGCTCATCGCCGAACACGTCGTGGCCAAATTCGTCTTCATCATCGAACGGACGGTTGTATTCGATGCGCATGATGCACCAAATACCCCCTTGCAATATCTTCGTATAATCGCGCACGTACTCGGCAGGCATGACGAAAGACTCGATGTTCAAATTCGTGAACTGCGCCACATAGATATCGTTGTACTCATCGAGCCTCGCCGACACCTTGTCGATGATGGTGAACTGCCCAAGCTCGCGAATCCTCGACTTGATGCGCTCGCTTTCGTCGGGGCGCACATAGTTCTCGGTGAGAATCTTGCGAATGCGATTAAGGCCTTCGGCGATGGCGTCTTCATCATCGGTGGAACAATACATGCCAAGCAGGTATTCCAAAACGAAGGTGGGCACGTTCGCACCGCGCTTCATGAGCGCCGTGAGGTCTTTGCGCACGATTTTGCCGCCGAAATGATCCATAAGCTTGCGATCAAGGTCGTTGGGCAAATATGTCGCCAGCGCATCTTCAACATTGGCGGCAGATTCGTCATCGATGGCAGATTCGTCATTGATGGCGTATTCGCTGCTGCTCACCATATCGGAGGCAATGTCGTCCGACCCATAGGACCAACCATCATCAGCATCGGCGGCCCAGGCACAATCCTCATAGGTCGAGCCGATACCCTCTTGCTGCGAAGCGCCAGGGTATTCGGTACCGGCCACAAATTCAAAGCCGTCTTCGCACCCGGAACCACCGCCGCATTCGGTATCCATATCATTGCCGGCGTTGCCCCCGCGCTCGTTGAGCCCATCGAAAGCCCCAACGCTTGGGACTTCCCACAAATCGTCATCGTAGTTGTCGGACATGGCCTTACCTTTCTACTAAAAGCGCTGCCGCGCTAAAACCCAAATGCATCGAGCGGAGCGAACGAGACCTCTATCGAGTACGGCTCTTTCCATACGATGGCGCCGCTTTCCCTATCGCGGGCGATCAGGAAATACTGTTCCTTCGACGAGAAGCTTGAGCCCTTCAGCGAAAAACGCACCTGCACCACGCGGTCTTGCGGGTTCGGCGATGTTTTGTCGGCATGGGCCTTCACCGCATCGCTTACTTCGTTACCCGACGAATCGGTGAAAACGAGCTCGTATTCGCAGGGCAAAACCTTGCCCGTCGCCGGCTCGTCTTGTAGCAGCTTCACCGAGAAAAGCGCGTTGGTAATACGGCGAACGCCTCCGAGCACCTGCAGCCCAGCACGGCGCGTATCGACGAATTCCTTCGAACGGGAGCCAACGCGCCAGAAGGTGACCAGTGGCACGCACAGCTCCTGCAAACTTGCACCGCCATGCACGAAGCGGCACGTGCCGCCCGGCTGCTTAATACGAACGTTTCGCCGCGGCGAATATCCGCAATACTCGCCGCCGTCGATATCGCGCATATTCACGCGAACGAACGTTTCGTGCTCCTGCGCGCTTTTGCCATCCGTTTGCCCCGCGCCTTCGCACACGATATGGCGCTTTCCGCTCAGCACGCAGCTCACAGGAAGATCGGGCGCCGATATGCGCTCACATTCTTCCAACTCACGGCGCGTGTAGAGAAAGCCATGGTCGGCCGTTATGGCGACGTGGGCGCCGGAAGCATCGGCGCATACGCGCTTCGCGAGCGACACGAGGTCGCGCACGGCGGCATCACAAGCATCGAACACGGAGCTTTCCGTGGCGAGCTTTTCTCCCGTGGCATCGATCGTGTTGTGGTAGAGATAGACCACCTCGGCAGATTTCAGCAACTCCCTGCGCTCGGCCGCAGGCAAATCCAGGTATTTTTCGGCTCGCAAGGCACGCGCGTTCGGCTTCACCGTGCGCAAAACGGCCTGGCGCTGATCGGTAGTGGCGCCAGGCGCCCCATCAACGAGCACCGTTCGCGTTTCGGCATCCAAAGCGAGGGAGCGGTGGGCAAGTAAAGCCGGCATCCCAAATTCCGTGATGGATGGAAATGCAGCCTGCATACTGGAGAGCTTCGCCACGCCGCCCTTTTCACGTTCCAGGAGCTCGGCTATCTCATGGCCAACTTCGAAGCGCAGCGCATCGGAGACGATGACCACCATGGTTTTCGCCGAGCCCTTGCACGAAGGCATCACCTTCCAGAAGAAATCGCGCTGGCGATCGACCCCCTCAATGCATCCGGCGTCGAGCCACTGCGCTTGCGCGGCATTCATCCAGCACGCATTCGATTCGCCCAAAAACCAGCCGCTATAGATGCTTTCGGCCCATTCGAGCGCAGAGCGAACGGGTTCCTCCAGCGTTTCGTAGCCCTTTTCGCGGCAGGCTCCCTCGGCACGGCACAACGAGCGATAAAGCGCATCCATGCGATACCAATCGCCCGTATAGGCAGCCCACACGTCGGCGGCTTGCGCCGCATGGAAGCCCGACGCGTGCTGCGTTTTGAACTCGTTCATGCTGGCAACGGCGTCCAACACGTCGAAATAGCAGCTCACGCGCGCATGCCACGATAAATTCGCACGCCGAGCGATCGCTTCACGGGCAGCAACCACACGATCCGACCCATTGGCGAACGAGCCCAGCAGCTCGGCCAGAATTGCCTCGTTCACGCATGGGAACACATCGCAGTCGATAATCGATTCCAGCGGGGCTTTCGCGAAGCGCGCGGCCAGGCCGCATTCTTCTTCAACGCGGCGGCACATATCGAAGAGGTCTTCGGAAGAAAAGCGCCTATCGCGATCCCAATCGCGCACCACGGCCATGCAAAATGTCGCGTTCGCTTCAGAAATTCGCCCTTCAAGCCCCGTGAGCATATCGCGCGAAAGCGTGAGCGATGCAGCCGAAAGCAACACGTGGGATGCCAATGACACGAAAGAATCGCGCCCGCCAAGCTCGCCGCCAAAACCGGTAAGGCGCTTCACGCAACGCGCAAGGGCATCGAGCGCGTCGAATTTCGCAAACGCCTCGGCAGCCTTGGCGCCATCGCACTGCAAGGCCGCAAGGTAGCCGCGCACCACAAAGCCCGGGGTGGCATCCTCGGGAGCAGCGCCCTCCAAAAGCGCAGCCAACACGCCAAGTTCCACATCGGTTCCCGATTGCGGAGCTGGGCAGCATTTGGAAAAGCGCTGGATGCGCGCCTTCGCCGAGAAAAACGAGCGGAACCCGGCAAGCGCCACGCGAACGTCGCTCGAATCGGATGCGTGCAGCTCATCGGCCAGAATCGAAAGGAAGTCGGCCTGGAAGTGATCGGCGTACAGCTCCACATCGGCCAGCCAGTCCCCTTCGATATCGTCGCGGGCTCGCTGGCGGTACACCAACAAGTCGTTTTCAACGTCGCCACGCGCAATAAGCCGCTTGGTCTCGAACATCACGCCTTCGGCGGCTTTAACGAAACGCACCGGGCGCAAAAAACCGTCAACCGCAGGCATTACGCCGCCAACAACACCAGCGCCATCGAAGCCGCCCTCGGCAAGCACATCGAATGAACCTTCGAATTCGCCAGCTGGGTCGTTCCACACAACGATGCGCCGCGCGGCGAACGCGCCGAGCGATTGCGCGAATTTAGCCTTCAGCTGCCCCTCTACATCAATGTGCGCCATCTATTTCACCTTCGCCAACACGTCTTCGAATTTGGCATAGTTCACTTTCACGCCGTCGTCGAGGTCGATCGCGATCATCTGATCGGCCAAATGGTGCAGCTTTTCCTCGAATTTGGCTGTTTCATCGAGCTGATCAACGAACTTCTTGCGCTGCTTTTCCAACTTCACGCGCTCGCCCTTCTCGGCGGTAGCCAGCGCATCGTCTATAAAGCCGACCTGCGCACGGTAGCGCTCCTGCTGCGCGAACACGTAATCGGTTCGCACGCGGGCCAGCAAGTCGGGCCGGTAACGGTGCATGTACACAAGCGCCTTGAAGCCGTTTTTCTTGCCCGAATCGAACAGCCAGTAAATCGGACGCTTCTTGTAGGTTTGGCAGTGGTCTTTGAAGAAATCCTTCAGAAAATATGCGCGAATCGCCTGGCGCGGGGTGCCTTTGCCGCCCAGAGCGTCGGCCACGAATCGCAGGTTTTCCTCAAGGGTTTCCTCGCCATAGGCCACGCGCATGAATTCGACGAAGCGCCCGACGATGTCGTCCTCGAAATACTCGTCGTCGGTAATGGGAAGCACGTTGTCTTCGTCGGGCATAAACGAAATGGCTTGCGCGTTGGGCATCTTGGCCACGTAATTTTCCAGCGTGTCGCCCTGGTCGGCCAGCACAAGGCCATCCACATCGAGCGAATAGCGCCCAAACACGCAGCCCACCGCGTAGCTGATAAGGCTGGTAATCTCGTCGCGCTTAGTGCGCACGTAGCGGTTGCCCTTGTACGACTCGGGGATTTCTTCGGGCGTATCGAAGATGCGAGCCACCGACACATACTTGTCTTCGACTTCAATAGGCACCTCGCCCACCATATTGTAGATTTCGGCGAAGATGCGATTGAGCTCTTCCTCGTTTGAGCGAAGCTGCTCGAACCGTTCGTTCACCTCGGCCTTGCGAGCCTCGTATTTATCAGCAAGAAGCGTTGCCATTGCGCCGCCTTTCGATTCAACCGTTCGCACCGCGCCCTATCGCGCGCGATTTCCTTTGGCTCATGCGTTCGTGTAGAGCCGGTAGGCCTCGTCGCATTCTGCCTTCATCCGCTCGTAGGCAGCTTGCGCTTCGTAAAGCCTGTTACGCAGGCGTTCCTCTTCGGCGATGTCGTCTCCGTTAAACGCTTCTTCCATGCGAGAAATCTCTTGCTTCATGGAATCCAGCTTTTTTTTGGATACGATGAGCCACACACAGCTTTCTTTCCGACGTGAAGCTGACTCGCTTCTCTCTTCCTGGGCCTTTTCGAGCTTTTGTTTATCCTCGCCAATCTTGGAAAGCAGTCTTTCTTGCTTGCTTTTCAAGGCCGCGCGCTCCTTGAAAGAGAACAACGATGTTTGGCGAAGTTTCCTCACCAGCAAGGCATACTCGTCTTCCAAACGCGGTATCTCGGCATTCAAATCGTCGATCGTCTTCTCGTGAAGGGCGAGCTCATCAGCATATTTACTCGCATCGGCACAGACTTTTTCGACATCGGCTTCGAGGCCGTTGAGCTGACGGCACTTGTCCCTGTAACGAAGCTGTAGGTTCTTATGTTTCTCCAAGGCTTTTTCGGCGTCGCCCAATTCGCGCTTCGCCTCATTAGCCGCCCTGCGCGCTTCGCCATAAATTTGCTTTGCCTGCGCTGCAGCGAGCGCATCTTTTTGGCGGCTCACCGCGGCGATTGCGTAGGCAACTCTCTGCGCACCTGCCGCCGCAATTACGGAAGCGACCTCCTGCGCACCTGCCGCCGCAATTATGGAAGCAACCTTTTGGTATTTCACGTTCGACGACGGCTCGCCGCGGTGCTGTCGGGCATACTCCAAACGCTCACGAGGCAAACGCAATTCAGCCGGTTCGTCGTAGAGATCGCTATTCGCACGATAGAGAACCCGTCGGATTCCGGGGTCAGGCTGGTCGATATTCGGAAGAGCGCTTCTATTAAAGCCTTCGATTAAATAAAGGAACTTGTCGAGTTCGGCATCGGTATGCCATAGAGCAACTTGCGTATCGTAGGCGTCCATAAGCTTTTCGAACCTAGGAATCGCCTTATTTTTAAAACTGACGACTACCTCTTCGCTGAACAGGACAGATTCATCTTCGCTGGGCTTATCCGCCACGGTGTAATACTTGCACAAAGCCGCATCGAATATCTGTTGACCAAAAGCGACATAGGGATAGCCAAGGCAGTTGACCATGCTAATGAAATCATCAGCAGGAACCTTTTTAGATACAGCCTTCTCCAACGTCTTCAGGCAGTCTGGAACATAAGGATTGTCTAGCTCCACCGACGCAGCGATTTTAAGAACCATGTTCCTTGGAGCTTCGATATCCATGCCGTCCTCGTATGCGAAAACGAACCTAAGACTGTCGTAATGGTCGGCCGCATAGGGGTATATGTAGAACTCAAGGCGATTAGAGGCTTCGTCTATTTGTCGTTGCGCAACAAGGCACTTGGTATTGACGGCTTGGATTTCCTCATCCCACACTATGGGAGGCTTCATGCCAAGAATACCTTCCTTATTGCTGCGATCATGGATGTTGACCCATCGGATTGCCCAATGAAAGTCATCAAATCCGCATTGCTTGTAGACTCCATTAATTTCATGGTCGCCGTCAATAGCGCTATAAATAATGCGATCGTACCGGCTTAAATCATCATCGGCGCTTGCTTCGCCCCGCACGATTACGAACGGCCTCTCCTGCTTGACGAGCAAATACGATTCCTCGTAGTTATCAATAACCGTCCATCCGTCAGGGTATGCGATTTTGAACCTGCGACCCGTCGCGATATTGCCGTCGTCGAACGTAATGTTCGACAAATCAGAGGGATTTCTATGTGGCAGAGCATCGCACAAACGCCTCAGCAAATCGTCAACGTCGATAGACAAATCGCCGCTTTCGGCACGCTCAACTTCGTCAATGATATCGTGCGGAATGACCGATTTTCCAAATGCCTCTTGTGCCGAAATCGCAACATTGCACGCAGCGAGGGTGGCATCGCGATCGGCAGTTTCGCCATCGGAAGCATGAGCGCTTGCTGCATCTTCGACCGAAAGAACGTCGCTGCTCCCCTTTTCAGCGAATTCTTCAACGGCCGAAACGGAAACTTCGGGACCGCTCGATGGGAAAGTTGCAGAATCGCCTGCACCCAAATTGATCTCGGGGGCGCAACAGACTTCCATCTCGCGCGAGCTTCTCTGAACGCCGGCAACCGGCTTTTCCACTTCCCCAAAATAGTCGTCACCGACGTTTAGACCGGAATGAAACCTAATAGTGAACGGCTTGCCCACCTGCGATTTAACGCACTGGCGTAAATCCCAAACCATGCGCGCCACAAGATTGAAAAATTGCGGTATGCCCCATTCAAGGCGGGGGTCGTAGAGAACGGTATAGGCTTCAAAAGATTCGAGCTTGTTAAGTACGATGGCGCTATCGCAAGCAGCGAGGTTCGCCAGGGTGATGCCCGTAAGGGAGCCTTCGGGCAGCGCCTTCCTAATGCCGGGAGCAATCATGGAACGCGGCACGCGAATTTCGCTGTCGACCTCGACCGCCATAAGGAAGTTTTGGAAATAGCCGATGAATTCATCAATACTGGCGAAGTCAAAATCGCAGCAAACGATCCGCTCGAACTCGTCCATCTTCGAGGAGTTCACCTGAATCCCCGTGAAGTAATGGGACTCTCCATTCCAGGCGATTTCGCCCTCATTGAAAAAGACGTAATCGTCCGAAAGCGCCGTTACAGTGAGAACCGGGAGATCAACTACCATGTTATGCCACCTTTCCATAGCATTTACCTGCGGTTATGCATTATGAATCGAACATATGTTTGCTATAATTGCGGCTTGAAAGAACACCTCGGCCTGTGGTATAAACTAACCAGCGTTCCGCAATGGAGGGCTGTCCAAGAGCTGGGGGGTTTCCCCCAGCATTTTTGTTAATGGAGGTCTTTTGGTGCGTGAGCTGTCTATCTTTATCGATGAATCGGGCGATATCGGTCCGGGATCCCAGTTCTATTTGCTGGCACTTGTCTTCCACGACCAAAATAACGATATCTCCCGCGACATTTCCCACCTCGCCAAATCGCTCGCTGATGCAGGGCTCCCAAACACGACGTTCCACTTCACACCTATCCTGCGTGGCCACGACCAATATGCCGCATACACCGTCAGCGAGCGGAAGAGCCTCCTCGCACGATTTCGCGTTTTTACCGAAAAATGCCCCATCCAATACAAAACGTTCGTTTTCAAGAAAAGCGAGTACCCCGACGCCATCGAACTTGCTAACCGAATGAAGAGAGATCTGACTATCTTCCTTCGAGATAATCTTGCACTTTTCCAGCAATATGACCTCATTAAAATCTATTACGATAACGGCCAGAAAATCGTGCGGGATTCTATACATGCGGCGATTGAGGAAACGATTTCCAAGAACGCCATCGTCTACAAAGACGCAGCGCCCAAAACCTATCGACTGTTTCAAATGGCGGACTATATTTGCGGCATCGAGTTGACCGCAGTTCGCTATAAATACAGTGAACAAGGGCGCAGCGAGCATAGCTTCTTCGGAGACTGCGTTTCCCTCAAGAAAAACTGGCTGAAGAAACTTCGCAAAAAACGGCTCGGGTAGTTCCCGCTGAGCCCGATTCGCTATATGGAAGCCTAAGGCCATCCTAGGGGAAGGACCGACAAAGAGCTGAAGCGTGTCCGCCGGCAAGGACCGATGGGTAAGCCTTAGCATCGAACACCGACCAGCATGCGGGGCACTCTTGATATGGATTTCCCGCCACGTCTCAGATAACACGGCGTTGTCATATTGAAGCGGTAAGGCTCTCATCAACTGTCAAACCGTTCTTGAATACACGATATCCAGCTAATCAATGCTTGGGGCTTTACAACAAACCTCATTGTCAAATTATTTTTTAGGTCCTCAAATAATGCAAAATCACCTACCGCACATACCCTGCCATGCGCTATTGAGTTTCTAATATGCTTGACAATGCAGTCGAATTCATTTTCTGGTTGAGACTTTCTACCATTGGGCACGTATCGCCAGAAGAATCCCTTTGCCCTATCGGCAATAAAACTCTCATCCGACAACCCAAGATCCAGCACTTCGTTTATCTTGTTATCGCGCAGAGTAATAAAACATAGATCATCTTTGTCGCACCCAGCTTCCTTGCAAAGCATGGTCAACAATTCATCTTTTTCAATATCAGACAGGACATGAGGAAGATCGAGCGACAAGGGCGAAGTATTTTGCGGTGCGGCATAGTATAGAAAGAACTCGATCAGAACTAATGCAGCAGAATCTGAGACCACAGAGAAAATTCCAGATTCCGCAATAGGTCGATTAATCGTCATTACAACACCTTTTCAAGTAATCTAACTGCAGTTATAACCAATAAGCATAGATTGAATCTCATCGATAAAAACCGGTCTTGCCAGGAATAGAGCCTGCTAATATTTCCGGATACCATGGATATCTGTCCCATAGCGAGCCTTAGCGATTTCCTGCAAAGCGGTATCGTCCTCGCTAAGGAAATTTGTGGTGGGAATCCGAATGTTTATCGTTTTTGCATCATCGTCTTCGAGCCTCACAAGCAACTTCGGATTGGCAAGGAAATAGTCCTGCAAGCTTTGGTAATAAACCACCTCGGCTTCCACATCAACCAACAGCAAAACGAACGAATTAGCTTTCATGAGGCCGTAATTAATCGTTTTGATTTCTAGTGGAAAAGAAACAACCCCACCGCTCTTGAGCAGGTAATTATTCAAATGACGAGTCCCTTTAATTTGACATTCAATCTTACCGCCAAGCCACTTGTTATTTTCGGATAGCTCCAACTCACAATCGCACCCTACATCAGCCCCAGTCAGCTCCCTATACTGCCAATGATCGCTATCAAACATATAGTGGACAATCGCGCATGCCCTTGCGTCGGTTTTACGAGACTCGTTATCCAGCGGAAGCCTTGCCATAACAATTACCTACAACAGAGGGTGGCGTTTGAAATCCCAAGAGGTTTCAAACGAGTCCCAGTCGGTTTTGGATAGGCCGATATTCGTTTCAACCAATTCACGAAGATCGTCGGCGTCTTCCTCAAAGTTTAATACCGGCAAATTTCCCACATCACCAGTTTGGTAATTCAGGGTGGGGGCTATTAATGTCAGCGCATCCTCGATAATATTCGAATTCACAAGTCCCAGAAGCAGAAGCTTGCGAGGCAAATCGTCTTCCTTCATAACAAATGCAGGGCTCGCGTCATCAAAGTAGACCCAGTTGGGGTTAAATCGGAATGCCGCAAGCGAGGAACTAATTTTGCTCCAGGTGAACGTTGGATTGCCGAAGTGGCGTGACGCGGACAATCCGCTTCCCTCAAAACTTCTAAGCTCCGATGCGTTATTGGCCCAGTTAATTACATAATCCAGATTTCCATACCACTTCCGGAACTGACCGCCTTTTGCATAAATTGTCCATCCGCTTCCGAGAGCAGAAACGGGTACTTCATGCCAGAGCCTTAGAAAACGATTGTTGTCGCCTGTAAAAATGCCCTTTACGGTCGCCTGGAAACAATCCCTGATTTTTCTTCCGTTTGCGAAAGCATTCAACAGGCCTTCGCTGGCCCAGTAGGCTATGGGGGTGCCGGGGATTTGGGTGAAGGTTTGGGCGTCTCGGCGGTAGAACCAGC
>CAVGRL010000046.1:0-15552 GCA_963631715.1 Bacteroidaceae bacterium | reverse complement strand
CTGGCCTGTTTTGCTTTCATGGCAGGTTGCAGGGATTCGAACCGATGAGGTCGATCGCCCTTCGCACTTCGCGGAGTTTTCCTTTCAGAGGCCCCTTCTTCCATAAGAAAACGCTTTAGTTGAAAAAAGTGCTTCACAGGCGCTTTGAGTGGTGCTAGCATCTGTGTCGCTGTTTCAGGGCGGGGTGGAATTCCCCACTGGCGGTGAACCGGGCGCAGGCAAAGGGTCTGCGTGTGCAGGGCATCTTGGCCCGGCGCGAATCGGCAGTCCGCGACCCTTGCTCGCGTTGGCGCGTGTGCGAGGCTGATCTGGTGAGAATCCAGGACCAACGGTCAAAGTCCGGATGGAAGAGGCAGGTGATCTCATGTCTGAGCAGTCTAAGCATGTCCAATTTCAAAACACGAATCGGTGGGACACGAAGCAACTCGTGACCATGGCGCTTATGTGCGCCATCTCGACGCTGTTCATGTTCGTGCAAATTCCGTTGCTTCCGGCGGCCCCGTTTCTTACGTACGACCCCTCGCTTGTTCCGGCCATGGTTGTGGGCTTCGCCTATGGCGCGGGCCCTGGCGTGGCCGTAGGTTCGCTCGCCATCGTCATCCACGCGCTCATCACAGGCGACTGGGTTGGCGCGCTCATGAATTTCGTGGCCGCGCTGCTGTTTGTTCTTCCCGCGGCGGTCGTCTACTCGAAGATGCGCACCTACAAAGGCGCCATCATCGGCCTGGTGCTTGGCGTGGTGTGCGCGACGCTCGGCTCGATCGCTTCCAACCTCACCATTGGCGTGTGGTTCTGGTATGGCTCTGCCGACGTCATCTTGCCGCTCATGGTTCCGGCCGTCATTCCGTTCAACTTGCTGAAGACCGTGCTCAATTCGGTGCTCACCCTTGTGGTGTATAAAGCTATCTCGAATTTAATCACTCCTAAAAAAGAGCAGGTCAAAGGCAAAGTATCTGCTTAATTAAGCGTAGCATTCACGTAATTGCAAGGCCGAAGCTTTCGCTTTGGCCTTGCGTGTATCTGAGGGGTTTCATCATGATCGATTGCTCAAACGTGCGCTTTACCTACGATGGCGAGCGTTTCGTGCTCGACGGCGTGAGCCTGAATATCGCAGAAGGGGAGTTCGTCTGCATTCTTGGTGGCAACGGCTCGGGCAAATCGACGCTCGCGAAGCATATGAATGCTTTGCTTGTTCCCGACGAGGGAAGCGTGTTCGTCGATGGGCGCGATACGGGCGATCCGGAATACGTTTACGATATTCGCTCGACTGCAGGCATGGTCTTCCAAAATCCCGACGATCAGATTGTGGCGTCGCTCGTTGAAGACGACGTGGCGTTCGGCCCCGAGAATTTGGGCGTTGAGCCAGCGGAAATCGCCGAGCGCGTGAAGCATGCCTTGAAAGAGGTTGGGCTTGTCGGCTTCGATCGAAACGAGACCCATGCGCTTTCTGGCGGGCAAAAGCAGCGCGTGGCCATCGCCGGCGTGCTTGCCATGCAGCCCAAGGTGCTTATTTTGGACGAAGCCTCTTCGATGCTCGATCCGCGTGGGCGCAAGGGGCTCATGCGCGTGTGCGGCGAGCTGAACGACCGGGGCATGACCATCATCATGATCACGCATTACATGGAAGAGGTCGCCCAAGCCGATCGCGTCATCGTCATGAACGCCGGGCGCATCGCGTGCACGGGAACGCCTGAAGAGGTGCTGGTTCGCTCCGATGAGCTGCGCGAGATGAATTTGGAAGTGCCCCCGGCGTGCCAGCTGGCGCTTTGCTTGCAAGAAGAAGGGGTTTCCGTTGCGCCACATGTGAGCGAGCAGGCCGTAGAGGCGGAAATCGAGCAGTTAGCGAAAAAAGCCGGAGCGCTTGGCGAGGCGCGCGAAGTGCCGCAGGCGCTCAACCACGCAGGCGATGAGGAGCCAGGTGGCGAGGTTTTGATCGACTTTGATCACGTTTCGTACAGCTATACTCCCTCGAAAAGCGAGCGCTCGCGCAAAAAGCGCCGAGCGACGGATGAAAAGCGCGCGAAATGGGGAAGCGACCCTGCGGCCGTATGGGCCCTTCGCGACGTGAACATAAAGGTGCATCGCGGCGAGTTTCTGGGAATCGCCGGACATACCGGCTCGGGCAAATCGACGCTCATCCAGCATATGAACGGGTTGCTTCACCCGAGCGAGGGCCGGGTTCTTGTTTCTGGCAACGATTTGGCCGATAAAAAAGCGTCGGCTGCGGCAAAGGCGCTTGTGGGCGTGGTGTTTCAATACCCCGAGCGGCAGCTGTTCGCCTCGACGGTTTACGACGATGTGGCGTTTGGGCCGCGCAATTTGGGCCTCGCTTCTGAGGAGGTTGACGCGCGTGTGCGGGAATCGCTTGAGCGCATCGGGCTCGATTTCGAAGCCCTGCGGGATGCGAGCCCCTTTGAGCTTTCGGGCGGCCAGCAAAGGCGCGTGGCTTTCGCCGGCGTGCTCGCGATGCGCCCCGAGGTCTTGGTGCTCGACGAGCCGGTCGCAGGCCTTGACCCGGTCGCGCGCCGCGAGTTTTTGTCTCTTATTGATGGGCTGCACAAGCAGGGCGTGACGATCGTCATGGTGTCCCATTCCATGGAAGATTTGGCTGCCCTCGCCGAACGTGTGGTGGTGCTTAAAGAGGGCGCCGTCGTGCGCCAAGGCACGCCCCAGCTCGTCTTCATGAACGAATCCAAGCTTAACGAGATTGGCCTGGGGCTTCCTGCTGCGCAGCGCATGGCTTTTGCCCTTATCCGCGCCGGCGTGCCCATCTCTGCGGAGCGCCTGTATTCCGTCGAATCGCTTGCGCAGGCCGTGGCGGGCGCCTTGAAGGGTGGCGCGCGGCAATGAACCAGATTTTTTCGTTCGGAAGTTATTACCCGGGGGATAGCCCCCTGCATAAATGTGACCCACGCGTGAAACTAGGCCTTGGCTTCGTGTTTCTCATCGTCGCCCTTATGGCGCGCGATTTTGCGGCGCTTGCCGTTATCGCGGTGTTCGTCGCGCTTCTCTACGCCGTCGCGCGCATTCCTTTTGGCAAGGCCATGCGTTCGCTTGCCCCCTTGCTGGCGATAGCGCTCATTTGCGCGTTACTGAATTTGTTCGTCGACCAAAGTGGTCAGACGCTGTTCAAGTGGGGGATTATCGAAATCAGCGAGGGCAGCGTCCATTCGTGCCTCTTCATCGGCTGCCGCATCGTTTTGATGATGATGGGCATGAGCCTTATCACCATGACGACGCTTACGCTCGATCTGACGGAGGCCTTCGAGCGCATGCTTGGGCCCCTGCGGCGCTTCGGCATGCCGACGCATGAGCTTGGTATGATTATGGGCATCGCGTTGCGGTTCATGCCTCAGTTCGCAACGGAACTCGTGAGCGTGTACCACGCGCAGATAAGCCGCGGGGCGGCTCTTGACGCAAGCCCCGTGAAAGGCGTGCGCATGCTCTCGAGCGTGACGATTCCGCTGTTCGCGAGCGTGTTTCGCCATGCCGAAACGCTTTCGGCCGCGATGGATGCTCGCTGCTATCACGGCGAGGTCGGCCGGACGAAAATGCGCCCGCTCGCGTATTCGCGTTATGACGCCTTCGCCTTGTGCGCCTTTGCGGCGCTTATCGCCGGCGTGGTTGCGGCAAACGTGATTTCGGCAGGCCTGTAGGCGTTTGTCGGCGGTTCCTTGCGGCGTTATTTCGCCTTTGATTACATGGATTGCGGTGGCTTTCGATTGCTGCGATCGAATAGCAGCTAAGCCGCCGCGGCGACCCTGAAAGGGGAGGATATGGAAAAGCAATCACCCGAAGGCCTGGAGAAGGTGCTGCAATACCTTACGGCGGTGCCCGCATGGTATTTGGCGACGAGCGTTGATGGGCAGCCGCACGTGCGCCCGTTTTCTTTTGCGCAGATTCAAGACGGGAAGCTGTGGTTTGTGACCGCGACGACGAAAGACGTGTGGCAGGAATTGCTGCAGAACCAGCTGTTCGAGGCCACATCGTGGTGGCCGGGGCACGGGTGGCTCATTTTGCGCGGCAAGGCTGGTTTGGAAGATGCTGCCGAGCCTTCGATGCGCGAGGCTGGCTGGCGCCATTTGGAGGGTCTTGGCGAGCACTACGAGGGCCCCAACGACGAGACGCTCGTATTTTTCAGCGTTGAAGAGCCTAAGGCGTGGATTTGCAACCACGACGAATGGGTTCCGGTTGAGCTTTAGTTGAAAGGGATTCCCATGGATGAAATCGTGAAATATTTGACAGGCATTCCCGCGTGGTACTTGGCAACGATCGATGCCGCCGATGCTACGCAGCCGCGCGTACGACCGTTTTCATTCGCTGCGGCGGCCGATGGCAAGCTGTGGTTTTCGACGTCGCGCGATAAAGACGTGTGGCACGAGCTGGAGCGCAATGCGAAATTCGAGCTTTCTGGCTGGAAACCGGGCGAGTGCTGGATCGTGGTGTCGGGGCAGGCCGAATTGGCCGACGATGCGGCATGTCCTGCCGAAGTGCGCCAAGCGGGATTCGAGCACATGGTTGGCATCGGGGAGCACCACGATTCGCCCAACGACGGCAGGCTGGCGTTTTTCAGCGTGAAAAACGGCGTGTGCCGCATTTGCGACATCGATGGCAGCGAGCGCAGGTTCGAATTCTAGGGGTGCAGCGACTAGGGTTTCGCACGACGCGCGCAAGCGCCGGAGCATGACGGCTTCGGCGCTTGCTTCGGTTTTGGGGAGGTTGTGTTGCATTCGCCTTGCTTTGCGCACGGGTAGCGGGTAGGCTCGTTTCGTGCGACAGGTTTACGTGGTTACGTGTTACGCGATCGCCGGATGCTTTGGGGCATAAGGTGTTTTAATGGGGGAGCAGCGTCATGGATTCGCAGGGATATATCGCGGCGTTCGATGAAGTGAAGGCCGATTTCGAGAAATCTGTTCTGGATTTC
The DNA here is from genome assembly GCA_963631715.1 of Bacteroidaceae bacterium. Lineage (GTDB taxonomy): Bacteria > Actinomycetota > Coriobacteriia > Coriobacteriales > Eggerthellaceae > Slackia. The sequence goes on along the minus strand of CAVGRL010000046.1, from coordinate 10,628 downwards.
GGCTTACCGTTCGAGGCCGAAGAGACCGAGCCTCGGGCGTTGCGCGCCAGCGTTTCCGCGAAATGCGCGTGCCATTGCGAGAACGGTGAAGCCAGCATATGGCGAAACTGGATTTCGCCGGCATGCGTGGCGTGTCGCACTGGCGAGCGCACGGCAACGTTTTTCGTATCACTGAAGTGCTCGAGGCACTGCTATTTCTGCTTCAACCCGAACCAGGAGAATTACGAATATTGGCTCTCGAACAGGCGCGATATTGCCGGTGAGCTTCGGGGCGCCCACAATGTTGGCACGCAATTCGACTGCTTGGCTATCACGGGCGGCGAGCCGTTGCTGTTCAAGAACGATGTGTATGCATTTTTGGATGCGGCGCGCGAATTATACCCGGCGTCCCATGTGCGCTTGTACACGTGCGGCGATTTTCTTGATGACGAATGCCTGCGCGAGCTGCGCGATCGCGGCCTAAGCGAGATTCGCTTCAGCGTGAAGCTCGACGGGGAAGATTCTCTTGCCGCCGAGCATGCGCGCACCCTTGATGCTATTGAACGGGCGGTCGCATTCATCCCCGACGTGATGGTCGAGATGCCTGTGGGCCCGCACGATGTGCCGGCGATGAAAGAGCTGCTTGTGCGCCTCGATGCGATGGGCGTGCGCGGCGTAAATCTGCTGGAGTTCGGTTTTCCGCTGTGCAATGCCGAAGCGTTCGCCGAAAGGGGCTTTGAGCTGCGGCGCAACCCATATCCGATTCTGTATAACTATTGGTATGCGGGAGGGCTGCCGATTGCGGGCAGCGAGGCTGCCTGTTTGGAGCTCATCGAATTCGCGAGCGAGCGCGAGCTGCGCCTGGGCGTGCACTATTGCTCGCTCGACAACAAGAATACCGGGCAAATCTATCAGCAAAACAAAGGTTTTCTGGTCGATGCGCGATTTTCTAGCGCGCATGCGTGGTTGGATTTCGACCGGGAGGATTATTTCCTGAAATGCGCGAAAGCGGTGGGCGCCGAGGCTCTTTCAGTGAGCGAATGGGCGCAGGCGCGAGTTGCGGATGGGGCTTCAGTTGGGGAATCCGCCCAGGCCGGCGGATTGGAACGCATTGGCGACGAGGCTGAGGTTCGGGGAAAAACTGCCCGAGATCGGTACTGCGGCGGTTCGAGCTTGGTTCTCACCGACTACGATGCCGCAAGCGGCGTGCTGTCGTTTCCGCGTTCATGGGTGCCGGCGGCGAAAGATGCTTTTCCCGGCGTGCAGTTCATCGAAAGCTTGAACGTTGTGGAGCTCGACGAAATGGGTGCTCCAACGCTGCGGGAAGTCGATGCACGAATCGTATAGGAAAAGCTTCGCGTTCGATGCGGGCGGCAAATGACGCCTCTTGATCAGCGCGGGGTTTTCGTTATCCAATGTCTATAAATATGCAATTGCAGACATTAAATAATGGTGGGCGTCCCCGTTTGCGAGCATCGCTTCTATGGTGTTGTCGTCGTAACCGATTTCGCTGAGGACCTCGCGCGTGCTCTCTCCGATGTCGGGAGCGCGGCGATGCTCGAATTAACCTGTTAAACGCTCCGAGCTTTTAGCAGGTTAGAGCGTTTAACAGGTTTGCGGGTTTGCAGGTTGGGCGCGCCACTTAGCTTTCGCCGTGCGCTTTGCTGCGTTGGAAATTCTCCAGAATTCCCTTCGCTGCGAGTGTCGTGGCAAGCTCGTCTGAGCCTTGCGCGAGCTGGCAACCCCTGCAATCGCGCCAGATTCGGCCGATCCTCGTTTGCGAGCTATACCCGCGAGAGCCGAATATCTGCATGGCAATCGACGCGACTTCTACGGAAGTTTTCGGAATAACGCATTTCATCAGGGAATATTCGATTGGGTTTTTCAGCGGGTCTTGCTTTGCGGCAGCATCGTAGACAAACCACTTCATAGTTCTTATGCGGGATTCCATCGCAACGATTTTCTCTTGGATTTGCGGAAGGCCTCCCATTACGCGGCCGTTGATCACGTGCTGCGAAGCATACGAGAGCGCATCGTCGTAGGCCGCTTCCGCAAGGCCAAGGCATGCTGCGCAGATGAAGAGCCTGCCTAGGGAATATTGCCGTTCGAGCATGGTGGTGAGCTTGCCGTCGGTCTGAACGCGCCATTCCGGGTCGAGCTTCACCTTGTCGAAGACGACGAACGCCGGGGACATCATTTCCTGTCCGACCGAATCGATGGGATACGTTTCCACGCCGATGGCATTCGACGGGAATAGCCACAGCGACTTTCCCCCGTCAATTGCGCCGAATACGGGGTCGTTTGCCAGCACGAGTATCGAGGGAAGGAATTGTCCGCCCGAGACGAACGCCTTTTCGCCGTTGAGATAGACTTCCGACCCTTCAACGGTTACCGATGTTGGAGCCGAAGGAGCCGAAAGGTCCATTCTGCCATCGGTGAATGCCTGCGAAAAGCAAGGGACGCCAGAGGGGTCGAAAAGCCCTTCGATGATTTCGCCTTGGGAAGTCGGGCGAAATGTCGAGAATAAGGCCATGGAAATCATGTCCGAGACAACGGGCATCATGGCTCCCGTGTTGCGCATGAATCGCTCGATGAGCGCCGCCCTGTCGACGAGGCCGACATTCGTTCCCCCGAGCGCCGGAGAGGCAATGTAGGGCCACAATTCGCTTTTGAATAACGAATTGCGCAAGTATGTCGGCATGCCGCCGGATTTCACCCATCGTTTGATGTCCTCTTCGTCGAAGCTTTGGCAGAAAGAGTCGACCATTTCGAGGACTTTCGTCGATCCGAAATTATCTTCCATATGCGATGCGCCCCTTTCGCTGCACTTGGGCTTGCAAAGCGTCATGTGCCGCGCCCCTTAAAGCCGCCTTGTTGGTCTTGCCGTTCGGCAACCGCGGAAAATCTTTCATCTTCAGCACGATATCAGGATACTTGCATTTTTCGAGCCTGCCTTTCGCGTAACGCCGCAAATCGGCAGACGAATCGTCGCGTCCGTCGCGAAGAATGACGCACAAGCACGTTCTCTCGCCCAGATCGGGGTCTGGGTATCCCACGAGGCAGCATTCTTGGATCGAGCCGTTGTCCTCGTAGGCCCGTTCTACTTCGAGCGGGAAAATATTGATTCCCCCGCGAATCACGATGTCTTTTATCCGCCCGGTAATCGTCAGCTGTCCCTCGTCGTTGAAAGATCCCACGTCGCCCGAGTGAAGCCAGCCTTCGTCATCGACGTCGAAGAGCTCATATGCGCCATTGGAAACCTTGCCTTTCATGAGCGCGGGCGTTTTGATGAGTATCTCGCCCGAATCTGGGGCGAATGTTACGCGCACGCCATCGATAAGCTTTCCCACGGTTCCGACGCGCGTTTCGAAATCGTCGTTGGGCGACGATATGGAAATGAGCCCAGCCGCTTCCGTCATGCCGTAGGATTGCACGATGTGGCATCTGTAGCGTTTTTCATAGCGCTCCATTACTTCGCGCGGGCAGCTTGCTCCTGCAACCATGACCGCGCGAAGCGACGTGGGGCCGCGCGTGCCGTCGGCGTCGGCTCGCATTTCGCGAATGAGCATCGTGCCAACGCTTAAAAACACCGTCGTGCGCGTCAGCCTCATCAGCTCCGTCGACGCTTCGGGCGTGTATTTCGACAGGCTTACGAACGTCGCGCCGAAAAAGATTGCCATGATCGTGCCGACGAAGCCGTATACATGTCCGCACGGGGCCGGCACGTATATCACGTCAGAATCGCGAATCTCAAGAACGCCCCCAAGCTTCATCGCATTGTACGCATAGGAATCGATCGAATTCGCGATTGCCTTCGGCGCTCCCGTTGTGCCCGACGAGAAAAGGATGACATCGGCGGAATCGCCATGCCTGCGCGGTTCGCATAAGACGACGTTTGCGCGCTCTTCTTCGGCCATGTCGCTTACGGAGGGCGAGCCGAAGCGAAGGGATCCGGCGTCGAATACCGTTATGCTGGGATCGGCGCCAAGGGCGAAATCGCGATGCTCTTCGGTAAGGACGAACGCATACTTGGGATGCATGAGCAAGACGGCATTTTCGTATTCTATGGCTCCGGCCTGGGGCGATACCATTACAATAGATACGCCCAATTCCTGAAGGGCCGCGACGATCAATGGGAACCGTATAGAATTCTTCATCGAGACGATAGCGGTCTGCCCTTGTTCAACGCCGCGGCGGCGAAGGGCGGCGAGAAGCGCGTTTGCCCAAATGAAGCCTTGCGCATAGCTCGCCGATTCCCCGTCGCATATGGCGAACGGTTTGCTCGCGTTCGCGCAATAGCCCCGATAGAGCATGCGCAAAAGCGAAAATGATTTCTCGGTTGTTATCTCGTACGCCATATGCCGTCCCCTTCAGCACATTTCGTTGAAAGATCCCTTGCGAAAACCGTCCCTACTTCGCGTACTTCTTCGCGAGCTGGCGGCCGGTGATGTGCACCATGATCTCGTTGGTGCCGCCGGCGATCTCGTGGCCGCGCAGGTCGATCCAGATGCGCCCGACGCGCGTCTCGGTGGTGTAGCCGAGGCCGGCGAAGATCTGCACGGCCTCGCTGGCGACCTCGTCGCAGGCGCGCGGGCCGTAGTACTTCAGCAGCGCGCTCTCGATGCGCACGCTCTCGCCGCGGTCCATCTTCCAGAGCACCTTGTAGAGCAGGTTGCGGGTGTTCTCCAGCCTCAGCTCCATCTCGGCGAGCTTCTGCTGGATGAGCTGGTAGCCCGCGATCGGCTTGCCGAACGTGGAGCGCTCGCTGGCGTAGGCGGCGGCGTCGTCCATGGCGGCCTGCGCGCAGCCGAGCGCCTGGGCGACGATCAGACAGCGCTCCATCTCGAAGTTCTTCATGAGATTCTTGAAGCCCGCGCCCCGCTCGCCGACGCGCATGTCCTCGGTGAGGACGACGTCGTCGAAGTAGACCTCGCAGAAGGGCATGATCTGCTGGCCGATCTTGTGCAGCGGCGCGGTGGACACGCCGTCGAGGCCCATGGGGACGAGCCACATCGACATCGACCCGTTCTCGGGCGCGGGGTCCTCATCTTTGGCCACGATCAGCGTGTACGGGAACACGTCGCCCTGGGTGACCCAGGTCTTCTGGCCGTTGAGCAGGTAGGTGCCGTCGGGCTGCTTTTTCGTGGTGGCGGCCATCGACATGTTGTCCGACCCGGCGCCGGGTTCCGAGAAGCCCAGGCTGAAGATCGGCTTGCCGCTTTCCATGTACTCGGCCATGGCCATCTCGACCTGCTCGGGGCTGCCGAAGTCGATCAGGTCGCACATGGCCAGCGTGTTGTTCAGCAGCGGCGTGACGCAGCCGGCGTGGTGCGCGAACTGCTCGGTGAGCACGCCGAGCGTCACGCGGTCGCAGGGCACGCCGCCCTGCTCCTCGGGGATGCCCATGAGCCCGAAGCCCGCGTCGAGGTAGGCCTTGATGAGCTCGTCGCTCATGGCCCCGGCGGCGTACATGTCGGCGATCTTGCGCTCGTCGAGGTTGCGCTCGCAGAACTCCTTGATGGAGTCGGTGAGCAGCAGCTGCTCGTCGGTGTAAGAGAAATCCATCGTGTTGGTCCTTTCGTATTTACATGATTCGCGTTACTCGGTGGTTTGCTCGAGGTTCTTGCCAGCTTTCAAGGCGAAAAGCCCAAGCAGCATGCATACGGCCATGCAGGCGATGCTCAACCCGAACATCATGGCGAAGCCATTCGGCAGGTCGATGACCCAAGCCCAGAACAGCGAGGCTACGACCGAACCGAGCGAGCCGGCCATAGAGATGCGCGAGTAGATGTTCGTGTAGTCGCGGGAGCCGAATACGCTGCGCGTGAGCAGCGGGGTTTGCACGGTCGTGCAGGCGTAGGCGCAGCCGAACAGGAACGCGCCGACCATGAGCGCTACGACCTGCAGAGGAAGCAGCCACATGAGCACGATGCCGATGATGCCGCCGCCGACTCCGAATGCGAGCCCGCCTTTGACGCTCTTGTCGTTGATGATGCCCAGCACGACTTTGCTGATAGCCTGGCCCGCCATGCATGCGGAGGCGACCAAGCCTGCCATGCCTGCGATTTCGGTGCCCGTGAACGATTGGCAATACGAGGCGAAGAACTGGTACACCGTCTGGTTGAGGGTAATGATGAAGCAGAATGCGAGGATGGCGAAAAACGCCGGAGTCTTCATCGCCTTGCCGGCAGACACGCCCTTCTCGACGACGGCCTTGCCCGGCTCTTCCTGGCTTTCGCCGGCACCATAGGGCTCCAGGCCTTTTTCAGCAGGGTTGGAGCGGATGACGAACAGCGTGAACGGAAGCGTGGCGACGAGGATGATGATGCCCAAGACCAGGTATCCCATGCGCCATCCGTCGGCGGCCGAAGATATGAATGCCGTGCCGATGGGGTTGAATATGACGCCGCCGATGCCCGTGAACGCCATGCACAATCCGATGAAGAAGCCGACCTTCTTTTTGCACCACGCATTGATGAGCGTAGGAACCGCCAGATAGATCAGAGGAGCGGTTGCCAGGCCCAGCAATGCGCCTGCGATGTAGAATTGCCACACGGCGCCGAACTGCGACATCGCGATATACGTGACGCCGTCGACGGCGACGCACGCCGATAGCACCGCCCGCAAATTCAAATTGCTCATGAGCTTGCCAGCGATGGGCAGCATGACGACCATCGCGATGCACATGATGCTGAAATACAGCGTAAATTCAACGCGGGCAACGCCGAAATAGTTTGCGACCGGGGTGAAGAAAATCCCCGCGCAGCTCAATACGATGGCGCATGGGACGCATGCGATGGCGATTCCCGATGCGACGATGAGGAAGGCGTAGTGAAAGCCGCCTTTCTTGATTTCTTTTTCTTCCATGATATGCTCCTTGTGTCAGTGCGTTGTGTTCTGACTCACAAAGAGCGCCATCAGCAAGGGTTTGAGAGAGAACTGATGGCGCTGCTTTCTCAGAAAATCACGGTGCGCAATCCCCTACGCGATAAGTTCTTTGAATGTCTCGATTTGCGTGCGCGCCTGCTCGTACGATTCGGTCGATTGGTCGATTTCGATGACGATGCATGCGACGCCGAGCTGCTTGCATGCCTCCTCGATGAGCGGCGAGTCGAATTCCTCGGGGTCGCAGAACTTCGCGCGCAAAACGATGACGCCTTGGGTATGAGAGGTTTTTACGAGCTCTGCCACCTTGTCGATATGGGTCTTTTCGGGGTCGAATGCGATGCTATCGCCCGTGACGGCGCACCATGCGGATGCAAGCGCCTTGAATGGGTCGCCCTCTTCGCTCACGTGCATCGCGAACGCGCGCGATTCTTTGGCTATGTCGTCGGCGACGATGTTGAATTTGTTCTCGTCAAGCATGCCGCTGATTGCCGGAATGTCTTCGTAGACGCCCGAAACCACGATGCGGCTGAAGCCGTCTTGGGAAGCGGGAAGCGATTCCAAGGCATCGTTGAGGCTGCGCACGATTTCAAGATGCTCGGCTTTGTCCATGTAATAGCCGGCATTGACCACTTTGGTGCGATTTACGATGCTGACCTGCTCGGGGTGCGTTCCCGCGAGCGCCACGAAACGGCGCATCTCGGCTCGCCATTCGTTGTACAGCGAAATCGCCGCATGGAGGTTATCGTCGTCGATGATGCCGTTCGCGCATTCCTCAACCTTGCGGGCGACCTGCCGATACGAGGTCTCGGCGTAGGCGTTTCCAGCTTCGATGAATCGATTCTGGGGTTGGGAAACGTAAATCATGGGAACCTGGCCGACACCGGCCTTCCAATTCTGGGACATCGCCTTCAGCGTGTCGCACAGGCCCGTGATCATGATTGCCGAGAGCTTATCGAGCTTGTGGGTAAGCCCCATTTCAAGCGTCATCTGGCAAATCGAGCAGTAGAACGGCGGGAAGTAACGCGTGGCCTCGCTCGCCGTTCCCGTGCAGCCCCAAACTCCGAACGGGATGGCCCCGGCGGCATACACGAGTTCTTCGGGAACGTAATACGGCATCACTCCGATGACCTTCTTGCCGTTCGCGATATGCTTTTCCATCTCGGCGAAGGGATGCTCGGCAACCTGCGCGCACGATGCGATGCTTTCCTCGATAATCGCCATTGCTATTCGCCCCTCTCTGCCTTGCTCTTGTTGTTCTGCATGATTTCGACGAGGCCCTCGACGCGAGTCTTGTACTGCTCTTCGCTGAAGTTGCGGGGGTCTGCCTGGTCGCCGTCGAAGGTGACCACGGGAATGCCCATGTCAGATTCGATGCGGCGCCCCATCTCGAGCGCGATGCCGCTCCAGAGCTTGCATGAGCGGTTGATGTGGCATAAGGCGCCGTCGGCCTTGCCGGCCACGACGGCATCTTCCCTGAGCTTCGTCGCGTGTTCGAGCGAGAGGCAATTCGGAACGTTGTAATACACGCGCATGAGCTCTTCGGTGTTTTGGTAGATGACGCCGAAGGCGGCGGCGTATACCGTGGAGGTGACGTTGACGCCCGCTTCTTTCAGAGGAGTGCTCGTAGCGCGCAGGTAGGGCCAGCAAGCGATTCCCTCGAACAGGATTCGGTGCTGCTCGGGCACTTTGTAGGTCGATTTGTGCTCGCGCACGTTCTGCTCGTATTCTTCGGCGAGCTGCTCGAACGCGTCGGCCGCCTCTTTCGTTCCGCGCGCGGTGACGGCCACGGCCATATGGTTGAACAGCTCGAATCCGTTGAGCGGCGAAGGCTTGAAGTTGGCGAACGAGGCGGCTTTAAGCCACGCGTGCGCGGTTCGCTGGGAGTATTCCATGACTTGCTTGAAGCGCTCGTCATCCCAGGTTTTGCCCGTGATTTCTTCGAGCTGGTGGATCGCGTGCTCGAATTGGCCGCGCATATAGGCGGCGCGCTTCTCGTCGACAAGGTCTTCGTCGTTATAGGGAACATCGAGCATGACCAGGGGTATGTCGAGCATCTTGGCGATATTCGAATACCAGCTATGCATGCACGAGCAGATGTTGTTCGCGCACAAGACGAAATCGGGCAAGGGCATTTCCTGCTCGCCGTTGGGGCATTTCCCCTTCTTGGCGTAGGCCAGATTGATGCGCGCGTAGGCGCACAAATCGTTGGAAAGATGCATCTCGCCTTCGGCGTATTCGCACATTTCCAGGCCGGCGCCCTTTGCGGCGATGGCCGCTGCCTGGTTTTCCGGGTACACGACCTTCAGCCCGAGGGTCGTGGGAATCTCTTGCGGGAAATTCGATGCGCACCACCCGATCTTCTCTCCCCTGTTTTTCGCATCCCATGCATCTTGGTACGCCTTGGCAGCCATTTCGCGAAGCACTATCTTCGCTGGCTTGCGCTCCGAAACGCCTTCAGCCATGTTCGCTCCTCCTTTGAATTGTCTAAGGCCTAGGCCGCCATGGCGGCCACCCCTTTCGGCCTTGATGGCATTGTTGCGCGCTGAGGATACGTGTTGCTTACCCATTTTTTCATTCTGCCCGTTTCGAATTATTGACAGGGCTATTTCCTTCTGAAATACTCGACTGCAGACAGAAATTCCTGTTGAGAGATAGAAAAAACCAGGGGACAGATTTCTATTTTGACCATTGCGTGGGGATTATAATGTCGAACAGCAAACTAGATATCACCAAAGCGTTCATCGCCGATGTCGAGCAAAAGGGGCTCGCCGGAGTGCGCGTTACCGAGCTTGTTGACGGGCTCGGTCTTAATCGCAAAACGTTCTACTATCACTTCGACAGCAAATATGAGCTCGCCATGAGAATCTTTCTTATGGACCTCGGAAAAAACCTTCGGGATAATTTCGGTGAGCGCAATATCGTGTTCGTCGATGTTGTGGCAGGCAAAAAGCAAGACGAGCCGTATGCCGCCTACGTTCGCATCGAAGAGGCGGCGCATGCCTACGACACGAGTGGCTTTCTTAAGGCGTCCGCGCAGGCGGTTCTTTCCAGAAGGCGATTCTACGAGAAGCTGTTCAGCGAGAAAGAGACAGGCTTCCTCCAGGTTTTCGACGAAGTTTATCGCCCCATCGTCAACCAAGATATTCGCCTCGTGCTTGGCGGGCGCTTTCTTCCCCAGCAGGCTATCGAGCTGCTTGCCGAGATTGGCTTGTCGACGTATGTCACCCAAATCAGGTTTATGTGCCGCGACGACGCGGCGCGCGCCATGCTCGACGAGACGACGAACCCTTTTTGGAATTTCTACCAAGAAGCCCTGGTCACGGGCATCAGGGAACATCCATTGGCCCGCAAGCGCTGATCGGGGCTTGAAGTTCGACTGGGTCGCTTATTTAAGTGCCGAGCTAGGGCATCGGTGCGCGGGCGGGGCTTTTTGGGCCTTCTTCGAGGTTTGAGCGATCGGCTTGCCGCCTTGTTGCCAAGGCGCTTTTGAAGTGCAGTGCATTGCCGTCATGTGTAAAAAAGAGGGAGCCTGATCGATTTGACCAGGCTCCCTCTTGGGATTCGGCGCGCCACCCACGCTGGCTCGCCAATGTCGCTTCGCTTCTACTTGACTTCCTTGGGAATGTAGTAGGCGTCCCCGTTTGCGAGCATCGCTTCTATGGCGCTGTCGTCGTAGCCGATTTCGCTGAGGACCTCGCGCGTGTTCTCTCCGATGTCGGGAGCGCGGCGATGGTCGAATTCCTCGATGCTCCCCAATCGAA
>CAVGRL010000045.1:0-15829 GCA_963631715.1 Bacteroidaceae bacterium | reverse complement strand
CCGACGGCTCCGATGGCTCGCAGAGTGCGAATCCGGCACTTCGCCGAGGCTTTCCGCCCTTCTCTCGCTTCTTGCGGCTTGCTGCCATGCGCATGCTAGAATGTTTCCATGGCAATTTTTGCAACATCCACGGCTTCCGATACCATGCGTCGCCACAAACAGGTGCGCGAGTATTCTGTGGGCGAAGAAATCGCCAACGCTATAACGCATGGCATTGGCGCGGCTCTCGCAATTGCCGCTATTCCCATTTGCATTGTGCGCGCGGTGGGCGATGGCTCGGGTGTGCTTCTTGCAGCGGCCCTCATCTATTCCATATCGATGCTGCTGGAATACCTTGCATCAACTCTCTACCATGCGCTTGCCCTCGATAGGGCAAAGCGAGTTTTCAAAGTTCTCGATCATGCGGCAATCTACCTTTTCATTGCGGGAAGCTATACGCCGTTTTGCCTGGTGACGCTTTCTGGTTCGGGAGGGCTGTATCTCTGCGCATTCGTGTGGGCCCTGGCGGTTATCGGAATGGCTTGCGAGGCATTCTGGACATTTCGGCCTCGTTGGGTGTCGGTGGTCATCTATTTGGCCATGGGTTGGTGCGTGGTCTGGTTTATTCCGGCGCTTGTTGAGAACTTGGCCCCCGTGGGGTTGTGGCTGCTTGTTGCGGGCGGCTTGTGCTACAGCGTGGGCTGCGTGTTCTATGTTTTGAAGAAAATCCCGTTCATGCATATGGTGTTTCACCTGTGGGTGCTCGCCGGCAGCGTCTTGCAGTTCTTTTCGATATTATTATTCGTCTTGTAAAACATGCCGCATGGCTGCGGCGATTGCGAAAGTGGTGACGTGCCTTCATGGATGCAGGCCCTCATTCCAGTTTGAGTTCCGATAAAAAACTTTCCGAACAGGGAATACTGAAAAACATGATGTCGAAATTGCTTGGCAAGGGACGGCATCTTGACGTCTCGGAAGACGAGATTCGCACCATAGTCGCCGACAACGACGAACTTGAAGATGAAGAAAAGCGCATGATTCACGAGGTCATGGATCTCGGCGACGCGACGGCGGAAGAGGTTATGACCCCTCGCGTCGACATGATGATGGTGGGTGCCGACGAAACGGTTCGCCAGGCAATCGACCGCATGCGCGGCACGGGCTATTCCCGCCTGCCCGTGTATCGGGACGACGATGACGACATCATTGGCATCGTTCGCTATAAAGACCTCATCGATCCTTTGCTCGAGGGAAAAGAAGGCGAACTGGTTGCCGATTATGCCGCCGAAGTGGGCTTTGTTCCTGAAAGCAAAAGCTTGCTTTCGCTGCTCAACGAGATGCAAACGAATCGTCAACAGATGGTGATGGTTGTTGACGAGTACGGCGGAACTGCTGGTTTAATAACCATCGAAGACATCGTCGAGGAAATCGTCGGCGAGATCGTCGACGAAACCGATTTCGAAGATGCCTTCATCAAGGAACTCGATTCCAATTCGTGGTGCGTAAAGGGTTCGTGTCCGTGCGAGGATGCGGCTTCGGCGGGCTTTCCCGTGGCGGCTGGCGACGATTACGAGACCGTCGCTGGTTGGCTCATGGACGAATTCGACTGCGTTCCTCAGTTGGGCGACGAATTCCAAAAGGGTGATTTCTCGTTCAAGGTTCGCAAGATGCGCCGCCGCCGCATTTCGGAGCTCTTGGTAGTTGGGCCCAAGCGCGAGGCGTAGGCCACAACGCATCGGCCGGCCCCGTTTGCCGGCGCGAACGGGCGATTTGAAAACGGATGCAAGGGAGAAGAGGAGCCTCGTGGCAACGGCGAAAAAAGTGTATCGCTCCGACGATGTCGCCGTAGCCGGCGTGTGTTCCGGCATTGCCGATTATCTGGATATGGATGTCGCTGCGATTCGCATCCTCACGCTCCTTTTGTTCATGGCGTCTTTCGGTTTGGTTTCGTTCGTGTACGCTTTTTTGTGGCTCATCTTGCCCAAGCGCGTTGCCATGTCTTCCGAGACTCTCTCTTGTGCCGCCTACTCCGATGCCCAAGGGAATTTCTCCCCTCTTGGACGCGATGCCTCTGAGCGCCGCGCGTTGAGGCTCAGGTCTTTGGGGTGGTCCCGGGCGTGCATGTGGGTCGGGGTTGCATTTCTCACGGTTGCCTGCTCGTTTTTTCTTGCGACGTTCGTTTCGAATGTTTCGTGGTGGCGCTTCATGCCTATAGCCGTGTGCCTTACGGGCCTTGCGCTCATGATGACCCCGTCGCGCTTCATATCTCGCTTGCGTCGTTTTTCTTGGGGGCTCATGCTGCTGTTTGCAGGGCTTTTGCTGCTGGCGGTATCGGTTGGCGTCGTTGCGCCAGAAACGCTGATGTTTGCCTCATCGAAGCTTTGGCCCGGTGCTATGGTCGTTGTCGGTTTGGCGATTTTGGGCTTCACACTCGAAGACGACCTTTTCTATTTGGCTGCCGCTGCGTGCGTGGCTGTGCTGTTTTTGGCTGCCACCTTCGGTTTTTCGACGCCCGCTCCGCTTGAATTTGCCCCCATTGAGCCATGGGGCGCTCCTGTCGCCTCGGGCTTTTAGGGGGGGTGCTTGCATGGGATCGGGTCCTTCAGGAAAACGCAACGGATCATCGCAGGCCGCCATCGTGATCGGCGTCTTGCTCGTCTTCGTTGGGGCGTGCAGCCTTGCTGGGGCTCTTGTTCCTTCGATGACGTTCGATCGCATCGTTGCGACTGTGCGGCGAATTTGGAGCGTCGTTTGGCCGTGCGCCTTGCTTGCTGCGGGCGCTTATATCTTGTGGGCCGTGAAGACCGGCAAGCTTTCGAATGTGTCGCGCCCGTGCTCAAGGGGCCAGTTTCGCCGATCGAGGGCCGATAAAAGGATTTTCGGCGTTTGCGGTGGCATCGCGTATTACTTCGGAATCGACGCGACGATGGTGCGCATCGTTGCCGTTATCTTGCTGGTTGCCTTTCCCCTTATGGCCGTAGCGTCGTATGTGGCGATTGCCCTTATCGTGCCCCAATCGTAGGCCAGTTTGCGTTTCTCCATAATTGCCCTTTGCCCGCCGCAGCAACGATATAATGGCGAAGTTTCGTTTCGCGTTTTTCGCCTATAGAGGCAAGCCGATTGAAGGAACGTGAATTCCAAGGTTGCTGGCTGGGTGCTTGCCGGCTGGCTGCCTATCGCAGGTGCATTGCCGCGCATTGTGCGAGCATCTGCGCATCGATGAAGGTAGGAGCGGGTGATGGCGAACATCATTATCGTTGGCTGCGGTCGCGTTGGTTCCCAGTTGGCGACGCTGCTTTCCCAAGGCGATGGCAATGTGTGCGTCATAGATCGCAACGCTTCGGCGTTTTCCAACCTCGATCGCAATTTCAACGGAAACACGCTTCAAGGGGTCGGCTTCGACGAGGAAACGCTTATCCGCGCTGGCGTCGAGGATGCCGACGTCGTGGCCGCCGTTACCCAATCGGACAATTCGAACCTCATGGTTGTCGAGGTTGCCCGGCGAATTTTCCGCGTTCCGCACGTCATAGCGCGCTTGTACAATCCGGCTCGCGAACGCGCATACATGCAGCTCGGCCTCGACTACGTGTGCGGCACGTCCCTTGTGGCTGAAGAGATTTTCTCGAAGGTCATGTCGGGGCGCGGAAGCCACCTTGACACGTTCGGCGATTTCGAAGTGATGCGTTTTTCTATAGACCTTTCCACTACGCCGCGGGGGCGAATGAAGGTGGGCGAGCTGGAGCGCAACCACGGCATTCGCATTATTGCATTCGAGCGCCGCGACGGCTCTTTGAGCTCCATTCCAACACGCGACAGCGTGCTCTATCACGGCGACAGCGTGCTCGCGTGCGTGCGGCACGACCTGCTTCCGTCGTTTTCCGTGTATATGCAAATTTAGGCCTTCATCTGCGAGGAGAGCAATGTATATCGTCATTATGGGCGGCGGCAAAGTCGGCGAGTATCTTGCGAGCGTCCTGCTCGAGCAAGGCCACGAGGTCGCGGTGCTCGAGTCCGATCGCGAAACGGCCGACCATCTTTCCATCGAGCTTCAAGGCGAATACCTCGTCATCAACGGCGACGGGTGCGACTCTGAATTCCAAGAAGACGCTGGCATTCGTAAGGCCGATGTGTTTGCAGCGGTTACCGGCCGCGATGACGACAATCTGGTTGCGTGCGAAATTGCCATGCGCGTGTTCAACGTGCCCCGCTGCATTGCGCGCGTGAACAACCCCAAGAATCGTCGAATTTTTCGCGAGGTCGGCATCGAAAGCGTTTCATCGACGATGCTTATTGCGAACATGGTCGAAGAGGAAGCCTTGCTTGGCGGCGTGGGTGTTGTTTCGGCCCTTTCGCGCGGCGACATCTCGCTTTTAGAGATTGCCATTCCCCAGCGCCTTCGCCATTTCAAAATGGAAGACGGCGTGCCGGCCGACATGATCGATTTGCCCGAAGGAAGCCTGCTTATCGCGGTTGACCGGCGCGAATACGGCGAGGCGGAAGTGGCTGCCGAAGAGATGGTGCTGTACCCGGGCGATAAGGCCGTGGTTGTGGCCGAGCACGATGTGGTGGACGACGTTCGGGCGGTGTTCGGCTCGCTGTAGGGGCATCGTCGGGCCTCGCGCGGCTTCGCCTGGCCTACTTTGTCGCGATTCCGCGAGTTTGCACCGCCTGCCTGGCTGGGGATTTATAATGGCCTGGTCAATTCGCCGGAAAGGACTCTTATGATTTCTCGCTATACGCGTCCTGCCATGGGCTCTATCTGGGAGCTCGAGAACAAATTCAACATTTGGAAGGAAATCGAGCTGCTCGCGTGCGAGGCGCAGGCCGAGCTTGGGCAGTGCGGCATCACGAAGGAAGATGCCCAATGGATTCGTTCCCATGCGAACTTTACCGTTGAGCGGGTTTCGGAAATCGAAGCCGTGACCAACCACGACGTCATCGCATTTCTCACCAATATGGCCGAATACATCGATGCCGACATTCCCGAAGGCGAAGAAAAGCCGAGCCGTTGGGTGCACTACGGCATGACGTCTTCCGATTTGGGGGACACGGCCCTTTCGTACCAGATTACTCAGGCGCTCGATATCATCTTGGACGACGTGAAACAGCTCGGTGAGACCTGCAAGCGCCGCGCGTTCGAATTCCAGAACACGCTGTGCGTTGGACGCACGCATGGCATTCATGCCGAGCCGATGGTCTTCGGAATGAAGTTCGGCAGCTGGGCTTGGGCCCTCAAGCGTGCGGAAGTGCGCTTGCAGCAGGCGCGCGAGGTTTCCGCGACGGGCGCGATTTCTGGCGCGGTCGGCACGTATTCGAGCATCGACCCCTTCGTTGAGCAGTACGTTTGCGAGAAGATGGGCCTTACCCCCGATCCCCTTTCCACGCAGGTGCTCGCGCGCGATCGCCACGCTCAGGCGATGTGCGCGCTTGCCGTATGCGCTTCGACTCTTGAAAGCATCGCGCTGCAGGTTCGCCTTATGCAGGAAAGCGATGTCATCGAGGCGGAAGAGCCGTTCAAGGCTGGCCAGAAGGGTTCTTCGGCCATGCCTCACAAGCGCAACCCCATTACCGCCGAGCGCGTATGCGGCTTGGCGCGCATCGTGAAGGCGAATGCCCAGGTCGGCCTCGACGACGTTGCCCTGTGGTTCGAGCGCGACATTTCGCATTCGGGCGCCGAACGCGTTGCTTTGGCCGATAGCTTCATTGCTCTGGACTACATGTTCGGAAAGATGCAGTGGATGCTCGACGGCCTGCAGACCTACCCCGACAAAATGGAGCACAACCTGCATCGCACGCGCGGCCTCATTTTCTCTTCGAAGGTTTTGCTTGCCCTGGTGAACACGGGCATAACGCGAGAAGATGCCTATGTCATCGTGCAGCGCAACGCCATGGCCGTGTGGCACGACATTCAAAATGCCGTCGATGGCCCCACGTATCGCGAGAGGCTGGAGGCCGACCCCGAGGCGAACCTTTCAAGCGAGACGCTCGATGAGATTTTCGATCCGTGGGCGTTTCTTCAGCATAAAGACGAAGCGTTCAAAAAGCTCGAGGCGCTCGAATTCTAGTTTCAGGCGCAATCAAGCACGCTCGAAGGGACCGAGGAATTCTCGGCCCCTTTCTTTATGCGTTCCAGACGCGTACCAGGGTGTATTTGTCGTCGTCGTTGCTGCTCATTCCAAGATAGCTCACGACAGAGGAGACATCTCCCGAGCTGGCGAGAAAGTCGCCGTAGTTGTCGCAATCGTCGGGGCATTCGAGCGAGAACATGGTGCGGTCGGCCAGGTTGACGCCGGCAATCGCGCGCGTCGATTTCACGACGAGGTGCCCCGCGCACCAGGCCGGCGCGCAAAGCGGGTTGCGATCGAAGCAGAACCACGGGCCGTTGGCGTCGCTCGTTACGGGGGCGTAGGTGCCAAGGCTCGCAAGCCCTTCGCCGTAAGTATAAATGGAGTCGAACGTGAACGAGAATCGGCCGTTGACGTATGCCGCTTCGAGTGGGCGCATGGAAGCGGGCAGCGTGAGCGAGTCTTTCAAGGCGCCCGTTTCGGCATCAATGAGCGTGAGCTGCGTATACGAGCTCGATGCTTCGGCGCGCGGCGAGATGCAGATGGAGTCGCCCGTCGAATAAGGCGTCGTGCTCATGCGGCCGACGCTTTCCCAATCGGTGCGAACATCGCTTTCGCCGAAGGCCGCCGATTTCAAAAGCGACGACGATGAGGTGAAATCCCCATTTGTTGCGGGCAAAACCTGCCAAAACGCGCGATTCCCGGCTACGGCGATCGAAGGGATGTCCCAATTGCTGTCGCCCGAATCGACCTGGGTGGCAGTTCCGGCGGTGCCCTTCGAGAGGGTCGAAAGGAAGACCCGCCATTCATCGGTGAAGCAGTTCGATTCCACCCAGACAATTCCACGGTCGTTGCAACGGACATCGACAATCTCGAAGCCGCGCTCGCTGCTGGCAGGCTGACTGATGACAACGGAGTATTCGCCTGTGGAAAGCGAAATCACCCCTGCTTGCGCGATGGGGGTGCCGCTTTCGGTTGGCAAAAGGCACGCTGCCCAGGTATCGCTGTTGGCCCAAACAAGGGTTCCGTACGGAAGCTTGTATTCGCCGGAAAGCGAAAGCGGCGCGCTTTCGAGCACTTCGCATTCGGAAATGGAGAACACGGAATCTTGCGCGACCGAGATTGCATTTACGGCATTTTCGGCCTTCTTCTCGCTGCTCAAAGAAGCGGCGGTCGCGCCTGCAACAACGAGGGCCGCAGCCCCTATGGCGCCGGCGAACAACTGCCTGCGTGTGATGGAGATGCTTTCGCCTTCGGGCAGGGGAATGGTTACTTTCGCGCTCGGCGCTTTCGACGCCGCACTTGGGCGAGGGGAGGCCCCGAATGAGCTTTGGGACGCGAAGCTCGTCGCGGCTGTTTTTCGGGGCTTTGCGGCGTGTGCCGCCTTGGCCTTGCCTTTTGTTCTTGCGGTTGGGGCGCTGTAGCGCGACGCGCGAGCAGTGGGCCGTGCGGTGGGACGCGCGGACGTTCCCCTTGCGCCATGGGTTGAACGGGTGGTTGGGGTATGCGAACGCGCAGGGCGCACAGACGCGCCGCGCGAAGAACGACGAGGTGTTGGATTTCGTTGAACCATAGGGGCTTATTATGTCGTTTTGCCAGCAAATGGCGTGATATTATGGCGCAATCGTTACAATAAACCCAAATCGAAAGAACTGTGAGTCGGCGCTTATGCCGGCCGCCGGGGTCGAGCATCGGCCTCGCATCGTATAAGCAGGGGAGCTTTCATCATGAGCAACGAAACGCGACGCATTCTCCTCGTCGAAGACGAAAAGGCCATCCGCGATGCTGTGGCCGCATATCTGGAGCGCGAAAACTATTGGGTCACCGCGGTCGGCGATGGCCAAGAGGCGCTCGAGGAATTCTCCAAGCATCATTTCGATTTGGTCGTGCTCGACCTCATGCTTCCACGCGTTCCGGGCGAACGGGTTTGCCGCGCTATTCGCGACAACTCCGATGTGCCCATCATTATGCTCACCGCGAAAGGCGAAGTTGAAGACCGCATTATTGGCCTGGAGCTTGGCGCCGATGACTATCTGGTCAAGCCCTTCAGCCCCCGCGAGCTCGTTGCTCGCGTGCGCGCCCTGCTTCGTCGCGTGCATGCCGATTCCGAACCCCAGCGCGAAGTGCTCGAATTCGGTGAACTTACCATCGACGTGTCTGGCCACAAGGTGCTCGTCAAGGGCAAAGAGGTCGACCTCACCGCGAGCGAGTTCAAGCTGCTCACTACGCTTTCCCGCTATCCTGGCCGCGTGTATTCGCGCATGGAACTCGTCGAAAAGGTGCTCGGCTACGATTTCGAGGGCTATGAGCGCACCATCGACTCGCACGTGAAGAACCTCCGCGCGAAAATTGGTGACAACCCGCGCAACCCCAAATGGCTGCACACCGTGCATGGCGTCGGCTATCGTTTCGAAGACCCCACCAAGCAATAAAACCGCCGCCGCCAATCCTGCGGCATGTACGATTTCGGGGGCGAGAGCGCAGTTATTATGGCGTCAGCAACTAAGCAGCAGAGTGGTAAAAAACGCAACGAGAAAGTGGAAACGGCCCGTGGTCGTTTCCACGATTGGTTTTTTGGCTTTTCTTACACCACTCGCGTAACCGTGACCTTCGCGCTTGTCGCCATCATGACCGTGGTGGTGGCGATGGGCGTTCTTTCCTACGTTTGGGAAGAGCATTTCCAGGCATATACGCGCGAAAATATTCAGCAGCTCGCCGATGCGACCGCCGAGAATATCGCAAACCGCTACGAAAGCAACAACAAGTCGACCCTCGAGTCGGTCGCCGACGGTTCAAGGTTCAGCTATCCGGCGCTTTCCGTCGATGATGTGCAGCCCGCCGAATCGGCCCATATGCTTCAGCAGGGCATGGGTATCCAAGTTTCTTCGTATGCCAACGATACGGTTATTTACGATTCGTCGCGCACGTCTTCGAGCTCTTCGTCGAGCAGCGACTCTGGAGCGCTTGGCCAGGTTGGTTCGTTCGCTCCCTCCGACGACGATATGGCTTCAGCGGAAATCACGCTTTCCGACGGCATCTCTATCGGCGTTGTCCATATGTGGGTTTATGGAAGCGATCTACTGCTTTCCAAAGCTGACCAGGAATTTCGCATGCAGAGCTACCAGGCCATGGCGCTTGCCGCGGTGCTTTCGGTGGCGCTTGCCTGCGTTATCGGCGTGCTGTTCGCCCGCGGTTTGGTTCGACCCATCAATCGGATTACGAAGACCGCTCAGGCGATTAAAGAGGGCGACCTTTCAGCCCGCGTGAACCTTGAGGGCAAAGACGAGATCGCTGAAATGGGCAAAACCTTCGACGCCATGGCTGAAAGCGTTGAAAGCAACCAAGAGCTTGAGCGCCGCCTTACGACTGACGTTGCCCATGAGCTGCGAACTCCCCTTATGGCCATCCAATCGACGGTCGAGGCCATCATGGATGGCGTTTTCAAGGCCGACGAAGAGCGCTTGAACACGATTAATATCGAAGTGCAGCGCCTTTCTCGCCTGGTCGATGCGATTCTGAAGCTTTCGCGTCTCGAAAGCCGCTCGACGCCCATGAACGAGGAAGTCGTCGATGTTGGCGAGCTCATTCGTCCGCTCGTGATGTCGCACGAGGCATTCGTCACCGATGCTGGCCTTACGCTCGAATACGAATCGGAACCCGATGTTATCGTCTACGCCGACCGCGACATGCTGCGTCAGGCGACGGCGAACCTCATATCCAACGCTGTGCGCTACACGCCGGCGCCGGGCAAGATTTCCGTTTCTGTGAAAAGCGGCGATGTTATGGCCGCCATCGCTGTGCGCGACACGGGTATCGGTTTGTCGCCCGAAGAGCGCCGCATGGTGTTCAAGCGTTTCTGGCGCGCCGAAGAAAGCCGGCAACGGCAAAGCGGCGGCTTGGGCGTTGGCCTCGCCGTGGTGAAGGAAATCGTCGATCGCCATGGCGGCTGGGTGCAAGTCGAGGGCAAGAAGGGTGAAGGCTCGTGCTTCACGATTCACGTTCCTCTGTATGACGAGCAGCGAGTGAAAGAACAAAAAGAAAAAGCCAATTCGAACGGCCGCGGAGCGAAAGGCTCGTCGGCTAAGCGAAAGGGAAGGAAATAAGGATGAACCCCATTACCATCAAACCCGATGCCCAAGGCAAGGTTCGCGATATTTACGACTTGGGCGACACGCTGCTGTTTGTCGCCACCGACCGCATTTCGGCGTTCGACTACATCCTGGAAGATGAGATTCCCCATAAGGGCCAGGTGCTTACGCAGATCAGCTGCTTTTGGTTCGAGCTTTTGGAGGGCGTCGTCGAAAACCATTTGGTTTCTTCCGACGTGAAAGATTTGCCCGAGCAGTTCAAGCAATGGTCCGACTATTTGGCCGGCCGCTTCATGATTGTTAAAAAAGCCCAGATGGTTCCCATTGAATGCATCGTTCGCGGTTATCTTACGGGCTCGGGCTTCAAAGACTACCAGCGCACGGGAAGCGTGTGCGGCATCGAATTGCCCGCTGGCCTTCAGAATTCCGCGAAGCTTCCGACCACGTTGTTCACCCCTTCCACGAAGGCCGAAATCGGCGACCACGACGAAAACATCAGTTTCGAGCGCGCCGCGGAAATCGTGGGCGAGGCGACCGCGACCGACATTCGCGATCTTTCGCTGAAGGTGTACGAAACCGCTGCTGAATACGCGCGCAAGCAAGGGATTATCATCGCCGACACGAAATTCGAATTCGGCATCCTGGATGGTCGCACTATTTTGGGCGACGAAGTGCTCACTCCCGATAGCTCCCGCTTCTGGTCGGCCGACGATTACGAAGTTGGCCGCGAGCAGGCGAGTTTCGACAAGCAATTCGTGCGCAACTGGCTCACCGAGAACTGGGATCGCCAGGGCAATCCGCCCCACATGCCTGCCGAGGTCATCGAGAAGACGACCGAGAAATACATCCAGGCCTACGAGAAGCTCTCGGGACGCACGTTCTCGTTCTAAGGCTGCCATTGGCCGCAAGCCGAGTTTTGCGAATGGCCATTTCGTTTGTAACAAAACAAGAAAGGCTCCGTTGGGCGTTTGCCTTGAACGGAACCTTTCTTTATCATCTGTACCTTGGACTTACTAAGCATTTCGAAGTAGAAACGATTCCATATGAGCACTCGAAACCCGATGAACGACCGCTATCAAACCGATGGTCCCAAAGGCCAGACCAAGAAGTCGGCTTCGTCGCTTAAGCCGAAATCGAAGGCGGCTGCGAGCGTTTATACGAAGTCGGCGACGAAGACCCCTCAAGAGAAAAAGGCCGCGCAGAAGGCTCAGCGCCAAAAGCAGGCCGAGCTCGACCGCAAGTATTACAACCCGCCCACCGCTCAGTATAAAACGTACAAGCGTATTTGGTGGTGCATGCTCGGCGGCGCAATCGTGCTTACGCTGCTTGCTATGGCGGGTACGTCTTTGTGGCCCGATAACGACGTTATGACGTGGGCGTGCCTCATTCCTGCATATGGCCTGATCATTGGCGCCCTGTGGTTCGATTTCGCGAAGATTCGCAAGGTTCGCCGCGAATACCAGATGGAGATGCTGAAAAAGCACCCCAAGGAAGCTAAGAAACACCCCACTACGGCGGCCAAGAACAAAGCCGATGCCGCTAAAGAGGCAGAGCGTGAAGCCGCCAAGGCAGAAAAGAAGCGCTTCGGCCATTCCTTCCTTCGCAAGTCGAAGTCCGAGGATGCATCGGAAGAGTCCAAGTAAAGCAAAGCCCGCTTACGAGCGGGCTTTTTTGCGGGGCGAAGCGGGACGAACCTGGGACGGGGGACGCCCCCCCGTCCCAGGTTCGTCCCAGGTTAAAACGTTGCCGATGGCCCCAATGGCCCTGGGACAGGAGACTGTCCCTCCCCCGTCCCACTTCCGTCCCGTCTTGGCAAGCTTTCTCTTGGTACATGCGATTCCTGCCAATAGCTCGAAATATTTTCCAAACAGACCTACTCGGCGCGTTTCCTGCCATGGGAGCGGTGTGTGCATTCTAGGAATGTGTCTAGGTATGTGTCTGGTCCAGGTGATAACCGTCAAAGTGGAAGGCGTTTGCTTGCCTCGCGCTACAAGAAAAGGTCGTTGTCGAAAAAAGCCTTCAGCGAAACGCCCAGGCCTTCGGCTATCTTATCGATATTCTGAATAGAGATGTTTCGCTTGCCTACCTCGACCTCGGCAAAATAGGTACGAGACATCCCAATAGAGTAGGCGAATGTTTCCTGGCTCACCCCGAGCTCATTCCGGAGCTCTTTGATTCGTAGTCCGACCTTCATCTGTGCATTGAATTCTGTCATTGGCGCCTTTTCTCGTTTAGCGCCAATCTTTCTGTACTGCCCTAAATGAGGCACCCCTATATAAGTGACAAAATGGGATAGAATGAATGAACGCGTGTCATTGGAAGAGGAGCGCGAATGGTTCAAGAAGGGAGTTGCGATGGCGGAGGAACAAAAAGGCTTCGTGCCCACGCCGATGGAAACGAAAAATGAGACCGGGTCTGTAGGGGTCACATCGGCCGAGGCGGCACCTCAGAGCCCCTATGGGAAAATGCCGACTTCGTCGAGTGGTCCCACGAAACCGAAAAAAGGCTGGTCGAGGAAAAAGAAAGTTATCGTTACAATTGTCGCGGTCATCGTTTTGTTTGCGATGATTGGTTCTTGCGGAGGCAACTCGTCTAACTCGAAAGATTCCCAGAGCACGGCTGCGACTACGCAGGAAACAGCAAGTACCGAAAACAAAGAGACGCAAGCGCCAGAAGAGAAAAAGGTAGACAAAAGCGCCCTCGAGGCGGTAATCGGCCAATATGAATCGACGGACGCTTCGGCTTATACCGCTGAAACGTATCAGGCCTTTGCCGATGCGATGTCTCAGGCCCAAACGGTTGATGCAAACGAGGGCGCAACTCAGAGCGAGGTCGATTCTGCGAGGAAGAATTTGTTGTCAGCGTATGGCGCATTGAAGGAGGCTTTCAAGCCGGAAAACTACCAGAGTCCAGCTTACATCGATGTCGCCCGCAATCCTGACAGCTTTAAGGGGCAGAAGGTGGCATTTACCGGCAAGGTCTTGCAGGTTCTCGAAGGGACAACTGAAACCGATTTGAGGATAGCGACGGACGGCGGATACGATGATGTGGTCTTCGTCGGGTTCGACCCCAGCATTCTCGGAGGAATCCATGTTCTCGAGGATGACTCGGTGACGGTGTACGGTACATGCATCGGCCAATACACCTATACGTCAGCTCTTGGCTCGTCTATTTCGCTGCCGGGGCTTTATGCCGACCAGGTCGTGATTAATTAGGAGACAGAAATGGCAAATGAGCTGAATGCGGTTACAACCTGGACGTTTTACAGGGAAACGGAATTGCCTGCGGATGTGTCCGACATGTTTGTTCAAGGCGAGCAGGCATATGCGGCATATGCTACGGTTCGCGATGTTGCGGTATTCACAAACAAGCGGTTGATTGTTCGGGATGCGCAGGGAATCAGCGGCAATAAAATTGAGGTATATTCGTTGCCATGGTGTTCGGTTGATATGTGGTCGTCGGAAAATGCTGGCGTGCTTGATGCGAGTTCGGAAATTGAGCTCTGGACACGTTCCGGTCACTATAAAATCAATTTGAAACGCGATGCGGAAGTAAGAAAAATCGACCAGCTTATTGCGTATTTCGTTTTGGGCTAAACGCTTTAGGAACAGAGCTTCGCTGTATTCCATTGCAATCGAAGAAGGCCCGCGGGTTGGCTTGCGGGCCTTCTTCGATTTCTATACCACCTGGAACAGGAAGAATTTCAAGTAATCCGTTTCGGGAACGCCCCAGACGATGGGGTGGTCGGGCGATTGCTGTCGTTCTTCGATTTGGCGCAGCTGTACGCCGGCGTCGTGCGCTGCGCTTGCGAGCATCTTGCGGAAGCGCTCGGTGTCCATGAAATGAGAACAGCTGCATGTTGCCAAATATCCGCCACGGGGCAGCGCTTTCATCGCGCGATAGTTGATTTCGTGGTAGCCGCGCGTGGCCGAATCGATGGTTTTGCGGCTCTTCGTGAACGCGGGCGGGTCCAGGATAATGAAATCGTAGGGCGCTTTCCTCTGGGCCTCGATTTCAGGCAGCAAATCGAACACGTTGACGGCCTGGAAGCTCATCCGGCCTTCGAAGCCGTTCAGGTGCGCATTCGATTCGGCCATATCGACGGCGAGCTGCGAAATATCGACGGCATGCACGTGTTCGGCGCCGCCAGCCGCGGCGTTGAGCGCGAATGAACCCGTATGCGTGAAGCAATCGAGCACGCGTCTGCCGCGCGCGATGTTCGCCACGGCGCGGCGATTGTACTTCTGGTCGAGGAAAAAGCCCGTCTTCTGCCCGTTTTCGAAATCCACATGGTAGCGAACGCCGTTTTCGGTGATTTCGGTCGTGGTTGGGCCGAATACGGCGGCCGCTGCATCGGTCGGCGCGAGCGGTGCGGGCACAGCGGAAAGCGCAGGCTGGCTGCCGAGCGCGGCAACGTCGCTGCCAAGTGGGAACCATCCGCGGGTTTCATCGAGCCCTTCGAGCTTGCGCGTGGAGACATCGTTGCGCTCGTAGATTCCGCGAATCTCAACGCCGTCTTCGGCAAGTACTCTCACGAGCAGGGGAAATACGACAGGCTTCAATCGCTCCATGCCATAGGCGAGCGTTTGGGTGACGAGTACGTCGTTGAGCCGGTCGACTACGAGTCCGCAAAAGCCATCGGCTTCCGAGAAGATCATGCGGCAGGCCGATGCGTCGCTGCCCATGACGGCAACGCGATGCTGCCAGGCCCAACGGATTTTGCGTTCCCAAAACGCGGCGTCGAAGGCGTCGTTGGCATTGGTGGACAAAAGGCGAATGCGAATCTTGCTCGACAACGACAAAATACCCGTGCCAAGATACGCGCCCTTGCGCGAAAGCACGTCGATGAGTGCGCCATTTTCGGGCATTATGCCGCCGGTTGCGAGCGATTCTTTCCAGTCGCGTGCGGCAATTTTGGGGTCGCCCGGCTCTACGATGCGCTCGATTTCCGCATCGTAGACCCATGGGTGTCCGGCGCGACATGCGCGCTCGCCTTTGGGGGTAATGAATGCCATGGGGTATGGCCGAAGGGTTTTCATGGAATGCTCCTTGTTTGAAAACGCGCAATGCGCCGATATTCAGGCGATGGTGTGACGCCGCTTCGGAAAAATCGTTTGGCGTCGTGGGCGGATTTGCGGGTTCAAATTATACTCACTATCGTTGCCGCGCCACGCGCGACCTTTCCCACGCGCACGAAAGCCATCCTGGCGCGCGCTTTCCCTGGGACGCTTTCCTCAGAGGCAGCTATCCCAGAGGCAGCTGTCCCAGCCCGTTTCCTCTCGAAAAAAAGTTTCACTTGCGCCTGTTGACCAGAGCGGCTTTTGCTAAATTGAAAAACGGATTATTGCAGCTGATGGATAGGTTTTTGGAGGTTTCCATGCATGGATCGCTTGGCGGCGCAGGAGTTTTTTCAAGCCGCTCGTTCGCTCGCAAATTCGCTGCCGTTGTGGTTTCTGTGGCGATGGCCATTTCGCTTTGCCCCATAACCAACGCCCACGCGGAATCCTCGCAGGAAGAAGAATCGCACTGGTACGACAATATCGACCAGATGCTAGAGGCCGGCAATTATATTGAGGGCGAAGCCATTGCCGTTGTGCTGACCGATGACGCCGCGGCGGTGGCCTCTCTGGGCGAAGGCGATTTTGGCTCAACCGATTCATCCGACCTGCTTGCTGAATCGGAAGACCTTTTCGAGGC
>CAVGRL010000044.1:0-16757 GCA_963631715.1 Bacteroidaceae bacterium | reverse complement strand
AAGCTACGCTGCGTGCTCCTCGCGAAGCATAGCCTGCTCGTAGTCACGCGTGCCCTTGAACACTTCATGCGTGTAGGGGTTCACGCCGAGCTTCTTCGCGCGGTAGATCACGTATCCCACGGCGGCGATGTTGGCCAGCAATGCGATGACGGAAATAACGAGGTTCACGTCGGGGTTGTTCACGGATTGCACCGCGAAGATGGAATCATTCGCGAACATGGGAACTACCTGGCAGAACATGCACCACAGCGAGAGCGTGTAAGCGCGGTTTTGAATCCAGCCGCCCTTGTTCCAGAAGAAGTTTGCGACGGTGGGGGCGAGCAGCAACGCCAAGCCGCAGTACCACGAATGGGTGGGCAGGCAGTTGTAGGTGTAGCAGAAGTTCCAGATGTCATAGCTCAGGATGAAGACCCACGTCATGTCGGGCCAGAGCATATCCTGCTTTTTCTTGGAGACGTAGATGCCCCACCAGCCGGTCATGACGAAGATGTTCAGGATGCCTGCGATGCCGTTGAACACGTTGTGCCAGCCGCCATAGAGCGTGACGCCCTCGGTTGAAACCCACGTGGTGCCGAATGCGCGCACGGCGCTTTCGAAATCGCTTACCACAGCGATTAGGATGTTGATGGCCACGATGATGAACGGGAAACATTTGAACCATTGGGCCTTGCCCAGGCTTCCCCAGTGGTATTTCAAGATGAGAAAGCCGATGCAGCCGGCGGTTGCGGCGTAGAGCTTCGCATAGTGAAACCAGCTGTTCATGTAGAGATACGTCGGGTTGTTGAGCGCCCAATCGGCCCCAGCTGCGGCTCCTGCGTAGATGGCGATGAAGTACGCGGTCAAGATGCCGGGAATCACCAGAAAGCAGGTGATGCCGCCGATTTTCGTGCGTCGGGCGATCTCGTTGAATCCGATGAGGGCTAAAAAGACGATGATCCATCCAATCCATTGATAGACGGCGTTGTCGCCATAGACATCGAACAGCATTCGACGCCTCCTTTCCGTCGCAAGCTATATGCGACTCTCGGCCCGGCTTCCCTTTTCCGGGCGTTTCCCACTATTCCCCTCGAAGCCAAGAATGCATCGATCGGTTTTTTGCTTTGCCCTTGGCTGAAAGCGCGCAGGGTTCAGGCTTTGCTTGCTATGTCGCCGGGTGAAACTGCGCGTTTTTGCATGCCTTCGCCTTTTGCGAGTTCGGACGGGCCTAACCGATGACTTCCTTGGTCGCGTGGTCGCTTTTCGATTGCTCGCGCTCTCGTTCGAAATGCAGCGTTTGGGCAATCAAATCTTTCAATACTTCGTCGCTTGCTTCGGGGTGCTGCCTTAGATATCCGATGAGTCCCAGCGTGAGCATGTAGAACGTTTCGTAGATGTGGTCGATGCGAACTTCGTGCAATCGGCCGAAATCTTGCACCGTGGTTTCGACGATGTACGTGGCGCTCGCTTCGGCTACGCGATTGATGAACTGCAAATAGAGCGCTGCATTTTCGCTTGTGGCGAGCGCTTTGCGAAATGGCTTGTGGGCGGCGTCGCCATCGAAAAGCAAGTTGCGAAGCAGCTTGACGATGGAATCGAGAGCGCCTTCGATGTCGCCTTCAACACGGCGACTATTCCACTTTTTCAGCTCGCCGATAAACTCATCGACATACGTGCTAAGAACGGCCGCAATGAGGTCTTCTTTGCTAGGGAAGTAATGGTAGAACAGCGTGCGGGCCACGCCCATGCGTTCGGCGATGGCCGAGACCGACGTTTTTGCGAGCCCTCGCTCCTCAATGAGCTCCCGCGCGCATTCGACGATTTCGCACTTGCGATCCATGGCCGCTTTCCCCTTAAGACGCCATTGATTTACTTCACGATATGCACACATTATGCCTTTGATTAACAGGGTGTCAATGAACAAAATTGACAAACCGTCAATCTCAAAATATTCGACAATCAGGGGATATCGAGAATTTATGAAGTGTGATATAGTGCATAAAGTTCATTAAATCAATAAAAAGAAAGATTTGATGAAGCATTGAATGGGGATTCAAGCGAGGGAAGGGGCACACATGCAAACAGGCGCGATGAAAGCGACTCGGATAGTTGCCTTATGCGGAGCGTGCGCGCTCGCCGCCACCATGGTGGGTTGCGGTGCGTCGTTTGAGGGTTCGGGCAGCAAAGACGCCGCAAGCGCGGAGCAGCTGGCCATGCGCACCGATGATCCATGGGCCGTTGCGATAAGCGAGGCGAAGGACAAAAGCGATTTCCAGCTGACCGATGGCGTCTATACCGGTAAAGGGATGGGTATGGATGGCCTGATTACCGTGACGTTGGCGGTGCAGGATAACCATATCAGCTGCATTGAGATTACGCAGGAAGGCGAAACGCAAAGCGTTGGCGGCTATGAGGCCATTCGCGATGGCAAATACGCCGCGATGATCGATGCCGCGCAAGGTCCGGATATCGATTGCATTTCGGGGGCGACCATCACGACGGCAGGCGTGCGGCAGGCCGCAACGGACGCACTCATCCAGGCAGGTGCCGATTTGCAGCCCGTGGAAGTGGGCGGCGGCACGACCATCGAGCTCGTTCAGAAGGGGGAATAGTCATGGCGAAGACCGAGGGCGCGGGTGTTTCTCGCCGCGATTTTCTAACTGGCGCCGCTGCTTTGGCTGGCGGCATTGCTGCGGCGGGAGCCATGCCTGCCGTGGCGCATGCCGAAGAAGCGGGCGTGATTGGGGATTGGTCGGCAGACGGCAGCAGGGCGGTTTCAACCGATCCATCGGCTGCAACGAATGCGAGCGCTGCCGACGGCACGTATCGCGAGCATAATTCGGCGGCATTTCCCGCAAACGATGCAACGCCTATCGCGCCGCGAAGCGTGCCGGATTCTTGGGATTACGAGTGCGACGTGGTGGTCGTCGGCGCAGGTGGCGGCGGCTTGAATGCGGCGGCGCGCGCGGCGGAATTGGGTGCTTCGGTCATTTGCATCGAGAGCATGGCAACGTGGGGCGGCAACGCGCAATCGGCTGGCATGTGCGGCATTTTGGGCGGTTATTCCAAGCAAGAAGAAAAGCGCTTCGCGTTTCCAAGCTATCCGTTCGATCCCAAAGCGCTTACCGATTGGGCGATGGACGAATACCATTATGCGGCGGACCCGAAGCTTATCTACAAGATAGCGTGTGAGGGCGGCCATTCGCTTGATTGGATGGCCGATTGCGGCGTGAAGTGGCGCTTGGGCGAAGTTCCTGTGTATGTGGCGCCGAAGAATTCCACGCTCGACCATCACGTGCTGAAAATGAAAGACGCCACCGATGCCATGTACGATTATGGTGCGACCAAAGGCGTGCAATACATCTTCCGCTGCCCGGCCGAGGCATTGGTTCAGGACGAATCGGGCCGCATTGTCGGTTTGGTCGCCAAGCAGGATTTCCAATACGAAGTCTATATCCACGCATCGCATGGCGTCATTCTTACTGCGGGTGGGTTCTGCAATAACAAGGCGCTGCTCGATCGCTACATTCCCACGGCGGCTATGGGCTGTGCCTCGAGCTATCTGGTCGGTGGCGAGACGGGCGAATGCTTCCGCATGGGCCTAGGCGTTGGAGCCGACGTTTCAGGCTTCAATAGCTCGGCAAGCTTCGACGGCGGCGTCGATTGGCAGGCCGAAGGTGGCCAGTGGGCTCGGTTCCTCTACGACGGCATGACTCAGCTTTCGCGCCAGCCGTGGTTGACTATCGACCGGTGCGGTAATCGCCTGCGCTATATGGACAGCCGCGTCGGCGAAGACGGCGCGAATGCGATTTATGCTCTGGGCGATTTGGCTACCATTCAAATGACGCCTCCGGGGCATCGCTCCTACATCATCTTCGATGCGAACTATGAAGACCACTTGGCCGGTTTCGCGCAGGAACATTGCCGCAAGCTGATTACGCCCGACTTGGAGCAGATTGACAAAGTGCCTGAGCATTACCGCGATTGGCACCACGGCGTGCAAGACGCCATCGATGCCGACGTGCTGAAGAAGCGCGATTCCCTTGAGGAGCTCGAGGCTGATTTGGGCTTTCAGCCGGGAGTGCTAATCGATGCCGTGGCGAAATGGAACGAATGCTGTGAGAAGGGTGAAGACGATTTCCTGTATCCCATGCCTGCGGAGTGGCTGCATGCCATCACTGAGCCGCCGTTTTATGGCTGTCGCATTGGCGGAAACTTGTATGGCACGAAGGCAGGCCTGCTGATCAACGACCAGATGCAAGTCGTGGGCACCGATGGCTTGGTGATTCCTGGCCTGTATGCGGGCTGGCACACTGCGGGCGGCGCGTGCGGCGAGAATTCCTATATCGGCGATCCTATCTTGGGCTCGCTCATGGGCGATGTGGGCTTGGCATTTTGCGGCGGATATTTGTGCGGAACGAGCATCATCGACAACGAATTCTAAGTTTCGTTGTTAAGCGGCGAATGCGGCCGGCACCGCGCGAAAGCTGGGCATCGTCTTGGTTTTCGCTCGCCGATCGCATGCCGAAATTGCGAGGTATCTCTCGTTCGGGCCAATTTGGCATCGGGCTTTCGCCCGCTGGTTTTGGCTTGAATGTATCTCTTGATTAGCTGAGAGGACGAAATATGAAAACCAAAATGAAGGCTATGGCCGGGCCTTACCTTACTTTGTTCGGCTTGGCGCTCATCGTGGCTGTGGTGGCTCGTATCGGCTTGGGCGTGATGGATGCCACGGGCGCGCTTGCCTACGATTACATTTCCGCGAGCGACGTCGCCATTTTGGACACCATATGCTCCATCCTTACCGGTTCGGCGTTCGTGGCGTTTATGTTCGCCGCATCGCTGGCGTTGACGCTTTCGGTCGCCGGCGTGGCGCTGTATGCGGCCATCGCGTGTCGTGAAGGAAATTCGGCCGGCGCGGCCGGCGCGTTTCTGTGGGGTTGGGCGACGGCGTTCGTGGCGTTGGCTTGCCTGGTAATCGTGGGAAGCGGGATTCTGTCTGCCGTGCAAGTTGGATCCATGAGTTCGAAATTGCCTGGTGCCGGTGTGCTCGTTATCGCAGCCGTTGGGTTCGCGGCCTTTTTGGGAACGCTGCTGGGTGCAGCGTCGATGGTGGCTGTGGCATGCGTTCGTCGCGCGACCACCGCGAAGCGCGCTTGCGTGAATCTGCTGGCTGCGTGTTTGGTGTGCGGCTTGGTGGTTATGGCGCTCACCGTTGGCACGTTCAGCACGCTGAACCAGGTAAACATCAATGCTTCGGCGTTGGGCATGTGGTTTGTAGGCGATTTGGTGGCGAATGTGGCTATGCTGTTGATCGCCTCGCGCCTGGCAAAATAGCTCAGACGAGCGACGTTCAAAAGACCCCTCCGATGGGCTCGGTTCGCCGGGCCCATTTTGCTGTCCGTCGAACGTCGAGCGGGATACATCAACGGCACAACGTTCCAGGCGTGCCTTATGATGCACCCCGCTTCGACGCTCGACTACTTTTAATGGGAAATGCAGCGCGATGGCGGAGAGATGCGTCATAAGGGGCGCCTGGAACGTTGCCCCGTTGACGTGTCTCTCCGCCATCGCGCGGTGAGGGCCTGCTTTGATTCGAGACTGTTATTCCAGCGGCTTCAGGTCGCCGAAGTCGACGTTGCGCTCCTCTGCGCGTTGGCGCCTAAGACCCTCGATGACCACTTCTCCTACGTTGCCGATGGCGTCTTGGTCGTCGGGGGAAAGCTTGCTCCAAAGAAGCGTTTCGGCAAGCTCGTTCGATTTCTGGTCGATGACGCGTTCTTGGAATTCGCCATCTGCGGTGGCCACGACGAATACAGCTTTGCGGTCGTGGGCGCTTCCCATGCGCTGAACCCACCCTCGTTGCTCGAGGCGATCGACTGCCCGCGTGGCGTTGGTGGCGGGAATCTCGAGCGATTCTGCCAAGTCGTTTATGCGCAAAGGCCGGGTTGCCTCGCCGAGGCGCATCATCACAAGGCAATCAGAAAATGGGGCTCCGCATGCGTTTTTGAGGCCCCGTTCGATTTCCAGTCGTACGAGTTCGATGGAAACGAGCGTGCGTGATGCGGGGTATTTCTTGGTGAACTCGCAGGAAAGAGGCGGATCGATTTCGGCGCCCGCCGCAATGGAAGCTTCCAGAATTTTTCGCCACGCTGCATCGTCGGTGGGAAACAGCTCGTAGAGCTGCTCAATTACGGCGGCATTCACGTGCGCTACGTGCTGCTCTCCTTTTTCGGTTGCGTGCGCCTGTCTGAATCGCTTATCGCCGCTGTTGCCTTCGCGATATGCGAGGCCTTTGTCGACGAGGGCGTTTATGGCTTGCGTCACCACATTTGCCTTCAGGCTCAAAAGGCTCCCCACTTCTTTTTGGGGGAGTCCTTCGCGGCCGGCGGTGAGAAGCTTCACCAGAACTCGATATTGCGTGATATTCAAATCGCTGGCCTTTTTCAGCGCGGCATCGAGCGCCTCGTGTGTGAGCTTGAAAGCTACGAAAAATGACGATCCGAATTTTGGGGTACTCGCCATGGCTTCCTCCCGGGGTAGAACTTAAGGGAATGGTTGCGCATGCGGAAAATGATTCATGCGCGCAACAGATTATTTCATAGATGAACTATACCGCATTTTGGTTCAAGGGGGCATTTTCGAAACCGTTTTTGGTGGTGGATTCCGGTGGCTTGTTGCTGGCGTTCGGGGTCGTGCGCCACGTGACTTCTTTGTCGCTTGCGAGCATCGCTGCTTACTGGAATATCGAGTTTTCGGGCCTACCTGCGACAACGGCTCGCGAGCGATTTTACGCACTTTTCTTAGGCACGTATTACGGGCGATTGCAAGGCCTTCCGCCGAATTGAAAGATGTTTTTTCGTTCGCGAGCAGTTTCATTCGAGCCGACCTGCATAAACACCATGATGTACTAAGTTCAAATAAGAATCACAAGATATTGTGGTCGTAATGGATTATCATAAAAGCATCGAAACCTGGATCGCGCGGGTGCGCGGCCCAGGCAAACTTGTCTTATGAGCAAGTGAGGCGCCTTTATGAGGGATTTTGCGCGGGCGCGATATTTGGGGATACGCGCCACACCATATTGTGGTTCGAGCGGTGGAGTGAACGGAGAATGCGATGAAGATTATCAAGCGTAGTGGTTCAGAAGTTACCTTCGATATACAGAAAATCGTGAACGCGATCACCGCCGCAAACAGCGACGTGCAGCCCCATGAGCAACTTACCGAAGACCAGATCGCGCTTGCCGCCCATAGTGTCGAATGGCTGTGCGGCCGTGCGGGCCACACCGTTTCGGTTGAAGAGATTCAAGATATGGTGGAAAACCAGATTATGGCCTTGGGCCGTTTCGAAGTGGCGCGCCAATACATCATCTATCGCTACATCCAAACGCTGAAGCGCACCTCCAATACTACCGACGATAAAATCTTGGCCCTTATCGAATGCAACAACGAAGAGGTCAAGCAAGAGAATTCGAACAAGAACCCCACGGTGAATTCCGTTCAGCGCGACTATATGGCGGGCGAGGTCTCGAAAGATATCACCATGCGCCTGCTGCTTCCTGCCGAAGTGGTGGCTGCGCACAACGAGGGCATCATTCATTTCCACGATTCCGATTACTTCGCCCAACATATGCATAATTGCGACTTGGTGAATTTGGAAGACATGCTGCAAAATGGCACTGTTATTTCCGGAACGCTTATTGAGCGCCCGCATAGCTTTTCCACGGCGTGCAATATCGCGACGCAGATCATCGCGCAGGTTGCAAGCTGCCAATATGGCGGCCAATCGATTTCGCTTACCCATTTGGCTCCGTTTGTCGATGTGAGCCGCCAAAAGATTCGCCGCCAGGTATTCGACGAGATCAACACGCTCGGGCTTGAGGCCAACCCCGAGAAAGTCAACGAAGTCGTCGAGACTCGCTTGCGCGACGAGATCCGTCGTGGTGTGCAAACGATCCAATACCAGGTCGTCACGCTTATGACCACCAACGGGCAGGCTCCCTTCGTCACGGTGTTCATGTACCTCAACGAGGCGCGCAACGAAACCGAGAAGCGCGATTTGGCCATGATTATCGAAGAGGTGCTGCGTCAGCGCTACGAAGGCGTGAAAAACGAAGCCGGCGTATGGATCACCCCGGCGTTTCCCAAGCTTATCTATGCGCTTGAGGAAGACAACATCACCGAAGATGCGCCTTATTTCTACCTCACGCAGCTTGCCGCCAAATGCACGGCCAAGCGCATGGTTCCCGATTACATCTCTGAGAAAAAGATGCTTGAGCTCAAGCTTTCCAAAGGCGAGCAGCCGGGCGAGGGCGACTGCTATACTTGCATGGGATGCCGCAGCTTTTTGACCCCCGATCGTTCGGGAAACGGCTATAACAATGTCGCCAATGCCGGCAATTATGAACCGGGCAAGCCGAAATACTATGGCCGCTTCAATCAGGGCGTCGTTACCATTAATCTGGTCGATGTCGCGTGCAGCTCGCGCGGCGACATGAAGAAGTTCTGGGAGATTTTCGACGAGCGCCTTGAGCTGTGCCATACGGCGCTTATGTGCCGCCACGAGCGATTGAAGGGAACGCTTTCCGATGCCGCCCCCATTCTGTGGCAATACGGCGCGCTCGCTCGCCTGAAGAAAGGCGAGCCTATCGACAAGCTGCTCTACGGGGGCTATTCCACTATTTCGCTCGGGTATGCGGGCCTTTATGAATGCACGAAATACATGACGGGCCACAGCCATACCGACGGCGAGGGCACTCCGTTCGCGCTTGAGGTCATGCAGCATATGAACGATAAGTGCACCGAGTGGAAAGAGGCGAGCGATATCGATTTCTCGCTTTATGGCACGCCGCTTGAGTCGACCACCTACAAATTTGCGAAATGCCTGCAGCGTCGCTTCGGCATCATTGAAGGCATTACCGACAAGGGCTACATCACGAACAGCTACCACGTGCATGTTTCCGAGCAAATTGACGCTTTCGACAAGTTGAAATTCGAGAGCCAGTTCCAGCGCCTTTCGCCGGGCGGCGCCATTTCGTATGTCGAAGTGCCCAACATGCAAGACAACCTGAAGGCTGTCGTGCGTGTGATGCAATACATCTACGACAACATTATGTATGCCGAGCTCAATACGAAAAGCGACTACTGCCAGGTGTGCGGTTTCGACGGCGAGATTCAAATCGTCGAAGACGACGGCAAGCTCGTATGGGAATGCCCCAAGTGCGGAAACCGCGACCAGGAGAAGCTCAATGTGGCGCGTCGCACGTGCGGGTATATCGGAACGCAATTCTGGAACCAAGGCCGCACCGAAGAAATCCGCGACCGCGTGCTGCATCTGTAGCGCTGCCGCCATCGAAAAAAGCCAGCCTTCGGGCTGGCCTTTTTTCGTGCGCGGGATGTTGCAAGCGAAACATTGCGTCCACTGCCAATGGTATGATTCGGGTATCGAATGGGGCGGGAGGTGCGCTATGCCAGACGTATACACCAAGGAAGAGTTGCGGAGCATGATTTTGCCACTTCTGACGAAGTACGGCATGGCCTCGGCAAGCCTATTCGGGTCGTATGCACGCGGTGAGGCAGATGCAACTTCTGATATAGACTTACTTTTGATTGGCGAAAAGGGCTTCCGTCCACTAGGCGTGTTCGGTATGGCCGAAGATCTGCATCGCATTTCAGGCAAGGCCGTCGATGTGTATGAGATTTCTGAGCTTGATGAGGGCCCTTTCCGTGATGCCGTCTTGCGCGAGGCGGTGCAGCTATGAAGACCGACGCATATCGCTTGGGGCGAATTTCCGAGATGGGGCACGCCTTGCTGAGGGTTGTGCGGGAGGACGGCATAACGGCTGATAGCCTTTCTCGCGATTATCGTCAGCAATGGCTCGTGACCACGCCTCTTTTCAACATAGGTGAGCAGGTTAATTGCTTATCGGCCGAATTCATTGCGAGCCACGCCGATCAACCGTGGTCGAGCATCGCCGGTCTTCGCCATAGGCTTGTACATCATTACGAAGGTACGAACTGGGCTCTCATTGCGGACGTGATTCTCAATGAACTTGATTCGTTTATCGAGGAAGTCGATAGAATCCTTGTCGAAACGAATAAATAGGTGAACGGCTCCCTACGCCGGGTTTTCGTGAATCATGATGTGTTTCACTTCTGCGAAGCTGCTCTCGACTGCGTCGTGGGCGGCTTCGGCGATTTCGTGGGCCTGTTTGAGCGGCAACTGGCCATCTACGGCGATTTCGGCATCGACGTAGACGCGGTTGCCGAATTTGCGGGTGCGCAGCTCGTCGATGCGTACGACGCCCGGCACGGCTTCGATGCACTGCTCGATCTTGCGCTCGAATTCGCGGTCGCACGGCGTGTCGGTCATGTTGTTGAGCGCGTCTTTGAGCACTTCGAATGCGACTTTCAAGATAATGATGCAAATCATGAAACTCGCGATGGCATCGCCCGCCGCAAAACCGGCCATGCTCGCGCCGATGCCCGCGAGTGCGCCGATCGATGAAAGCGCGTCGGAGCGGTGGTGCCACGCGTCGGCCATGAACGCGCTCGAGTTCAGCGCCCGCGCCCAATGCCGTGTGTACCAGAACATGCCCTCCTTCACGGCGATAGAGACGATAGCAGCCGCAAGCGCGATGGCGCCCGGCGCGCCCGTGCCCGCATACGACCTGGTAGCGATGGCTTCCAGGCTCGAATAGCCGATACCCAATCCGGTTGCGGCCAAAATGAGCCCCAGCGCGAGTGAGGCCACGCATTCGAAGCGTTCGTGCCCGTAGGGGTGACTCGCGTCGGCGTCGCGCTCGGCAAGGCGCACGCCGATAAAAGCGATGGCCGTGGCGAACACGTCGGAAAGCGAGTGAATGGCGTCGGAAATCATCGCGGTCGAGTTGCCAACGATTCCGGCGATGAGTTTGAGCGCTGAAAGCGCCACGTTGCCGGCAACGCCGACCGTGGCGACCTGGCGCGTGATGGCTGTTTTGTCGTGCGCGGGCTGCAGCGTGGCAGCTTGCTTCGTTTCGTTCATGGCGAACCTCCTTGTTCGACGTGTGTTTACAAGGCTCTTCGGTTCGTTTTCGTTTCGCGAGCATGAAGCGTGCGGAAAAGAAAACGCGCCTGCGGGCGACTACTGTCCCGCAGGCGCGTGCGTCTGCTGCCAAAATGGCCCGGCTCCATGGCGCATGCCACGGCCTGATCAGATTGCGCTGTTGAGCTTGCCTCTCCATGTGCGGTGGGGCAATGCAGTGCAAAGAGTGGCCTTATTGTAAACGACGCGCCTCGGGTAAGTCTCCAGTAACTTGCAGAATGTGGGGAAACTGTGTTTGACCTGGGACTATATGAGCAGCTGAGCATATGTTAGACTTGCTCTGATACACGTTGTTCGGTACGAGGGGGTCGCTATGAACTACTCTGCCATCAAATACTTCGACATTGCTAACGGCGAAGGCGTGCGCACGTCGCTGTTCGTATCGGGCTGCCGTCGGCATTGCCCCTATTGCTTCAACGGCGATGCGTGGCGCTTCGATGCAGGTGATCCATTCGATGCGGGTGTTCAAGATGAAATCATCGAAAGCCTGCGTGCGCCGTTTTGCGATGGGCTTACGCTGCTCGGAGGCGAGCCGATGGAGCCGGAAAACCAGGCGGGCCTCGTCGATTTTGTCGAGCGCGTGAAGCGAGAGTTCCCCGAGAAGAACATCTGGTGCTATACGGGCGATTTGCTTGACGACCTTGAGCCGGGAGGCTCACATTTTACGGATGTTACCGATCGTCTTCTTGCGTGCGTCGACGTTTTGGTTGATGGGCCGTTCGTCAACGATTTGCACGATATCACGCTGCGTTTTCGCGGGTCTTCCAACCAGCGCGTCATAGATATGAATGCCACGCGGGCGAAATCCGTCGAGGCAAAGCTCAAGCCCTCGCAAGCGGTGGTGCTATGGAAAGACGAAGACGTCTATGCGACGCATTCCATGACAGCCGGCGCTTCTCGCAAACCAAAGGAATAGTTCCTTTGGCCTGCGTTTGCCCCATGCCGTCCAACCAAGCGTTACAATAGCGCGGTTGCGTATTTTGTGCGAGAAAGGGCTTTCATGGCGAGCTACGATTTCGAGGGCCATATTACAGATATTCCCGACTACCCCGAGCCTGGCGTCATCTTCAAAGACATCACGACGCTTCTCAAGGAGCCGGAAGGCTTTCAGGCCACGATCGATGCCATTGCCGAGCACTTCAAAGACGCCGGCATAACCAAAGTTGTGGGCGCTGAAGCCCGCGGCTTCATGATTGGCGCGCCGGTCGCCTATCGGCTGGGCGCCGGTTTCGTTCCGGCTCGCAAGCCCGGTAAATTGCCGCGCGAGGTAAAAAGTGAGAGCTATGAGCTGGAATACGGCACCGATAGCCTCGAGATGCACGTCGATGCGCTCGGCGAAGATGACGTCGTGCTTATCGTCGACGATTTGGTGGCCACGGGCGGCACGGCGATCGCGCAAATCCACCTCATTGAGCAGTTTGGCGCGAAGGTCGCTGGCCTCGGTTTTCTCATGGAACTCGATTTCCTCAATCCGTGCGAGGCCATTGGCAAAGTGACCGATGCCGAGGTTTTTTCTCTCGTGCATGTGGGTTAACGCTTTTGAGGCGTCTCGGCCGATAAAGATTCGTTGCTTGCGACCTGCGCCCTTGCCGGCCAGGTCGCTTTTGTTTTTAAGGAGCGCTGGTATTTGCCGCGTTCGAGTTCGCGACAGCCGCTTTGCCGGTGTTTCTTAGATTTTCCAAGGGGCGATGCCTTTTATCACGACGTCTTTTGCTCCGAAGAAGCTGCGTAGTTTGAAACTGATTTCGCTGTCGTAATGGAGGCCTTTTGTCAGAACGAGGACCTCGCCCCAGTCGCCTTCGTGCACACCGCAGCCGGTCTCTTTGATTTTCGGCACTTCGTTTTCGCGTATGAATCGCGTGGATAGTTCGGTGACGTCGGCGCAACAGCCAACGGCCCCAACCGTTTCCACGATGATGGCCGCATAGCCCTTCTTTTTCATGTATGCGATGAGTTTTTCGTCGTAGGTGATGTGCATGGGTGCTTCCGTTTCTCAAATTGCCTGCGAAGTGTATCGCAAATAAGCTCGGAGGAGCATTCTATTTGTGTGAGCGGCGTTCGAAAACGCCTGTGCGCCGCGGGCGGCTGAGCCGCTTTCAATGCGGTGGAATTTCGCGGAACGTGGAAGTGTCTCGTGGGTTACGATTAACTGTGAGATACTTTCCTTTCAAAGATGCGATAGGCCCGTGCGAAACGAGGAAGATATGTTTGACAAACGCCTGATTTCCATGGTTCCCGGTGCCCTTAAATATATTGCGGCCGATGTGGTGCTTCAATGGGCGGCTCTCGTGTGCAATATCGTGCTGTTCATCATGGTTGGCTCGTTTTTGCAGCTCGCGAGTGAGGGCTCGGCTACGCCCGAGGCGGCTTTTTCCGTCATGTCGGCCGCGGCGCTCGCCATTGTGGCGCGCATGGCGTTTCAGACGGCAGCCCAGCGCGCAGGCCAGCTTGCCGCGGCAAAAGCGAAACGCGCCGTGCGCCAGCAGGTATACGACAAACTTGTGGCGCTTGGCCCCGCTTATAACGAGACCGTTGCAACCAATGTGGCCGTGCAGGTAAGCGTAGAGGGAACCGAGCAACTCGAAAGCTATTTCGGGCAGTATCTTCCCCAACTGTTCTATGCGGTGCTTGCGCCCATCACGCTGTTTGCGGCGCTCGCGCCGCTTTCGCTTCCGGCGGCCGTCGCCTTGCTTGTGTGCGTGCCGTTTATTCCGGCGTCTATCGTGGCCGTGCAAAAAATCGCCAAGCGCACGATGCGCAACTACTGGGGCAGTTACACCGATTTGGGCGGCATGTTTTTGGAGGCCATCCAAGGGCTTACCACGCTGAAGATCTATCGCGCCGATGCCCGCAAGCACGAGCAGATGAACGAAGCTGCCGAAAGCTTTCGCAAGGCCACGATGCGCTTGCTCTCTATGCAGCTGAATTCGATCACGGTCATGGATCTGTTCGCGTTCGGCGGTGCCGCGGTGGGCGTCATCGCCGTTTTGTGGCAATACTCGATGGGAGCTGCGACATTTGCCGCCGCATTTTCTATCGTGTTTCTGGCGAGCGAGTTTTTCATCCCCTTGCGCACCTTGGGGTCGTTCTTCCATACGGCGATGAACGGCATGGCGGCTGCTGAAAAAATGTACGCGATCCTCGATGCTCCTTTGCCGAAGGGCGGCTCGCGCGCGGTTGACCCCCATGCGGCCGATATCGAGTGCCTGGGCGTTGGCTATTCCTACGACGGCGAGCGCTGCGTGCTCGAGGGGGTTGATTTTTCGGCGCCGTGCGGCAGCTTTATCGGCGTGACCGGGGAAAGCGGATCGGGAAAATCGACGCTTGCGGGAATCTTGTCGGGGGCTAATGCCCGCTACTCGGGGAAGGTTCTTCTTGGGGGTATCGATCTGCGCGACGTGTCGGTCGAGTCGCTTCGAGAAACCATCACTACCGTGTCGTTTTCGAGCTATGTTTTCAAGGGGACGGTGCGGTCGAATTTACTTTTGGCCAAGCCGGATGCCAGCGATATTGAGCTATGGGGCGCGCTTGCGAAATGTCGCCTCGCGGGCTTCGTGCGCGAATCGGGCGGGCTGGATATGGAAATTTCGGCCGAGGGGTCAAACCTTTCCGGCGGCCAGCGTCAGCGCCTTGCTTTCGCTCGCGCTCTTCTGCACGATGCGCCCATTTACATATTCGACGAGGCGACGAGCAATATCGATGCCGAAAGCGAAGCGGCTATCATCGAGGCGGCACGCGAGCTTGCGGGCGAGCATACCGTGATTATGATTTCGCACCGTTTGTCGGCCATCGCGCATGCTGACAATATTTATGTGCTGGAGCACGGAGCGCTGGTGGAACACGGCTCCCACGATCAATTGCTCACGGCGGGCGGCGCTTATGCAAGGCTTTGGGAGCAGCAGTCTCGTTTGGAAGCGTTCGCGTCTAAGTCTGATGGGGAAGAGGTGGCGTTTGGCGCCCCCTCGCAAGGCGATGTGCGCGATGCGGCATTGCGCAAAGCCCAACCAACGCCTGGCGCCGCTTGCGCAAAGCGTTCGAGTTTGAGCATCATGGCGCGACTTGTGGGGCTTACGCGCCCTTTGCTTCCCGTCATGGTTCTTGCGGTTGTTTTGGGCGTTCTTGGATTTTTCGCGGCGATATTCCTCACGGTATTTGCCGCATATGGCCTATTGGGGCTGACGGGAGCGTATTCTGGCTTGCCGTTTGCTGCCGCATGTGTGGCCGTGGCGGCATGCGGCGTGCTTCGAGGTCCTCTTCGTTATGGTGAGCAGCTATGCAATCATTACTTGGCGTTCAAGATTTTGGCGTTGGTGCGCGATCGCGTATTCGGCAAAATGCGCACGCTCGCGCCCGCGAAGCTCGAAAGCCGCGATAAGGGCGACCTTGTTTCCTTGCTGACGAGCGACGTTGAGCTCCTGGAGGTGTTTTACGCCCATACGCTTTCGCCGGCCGCGATTGCTCTGATTGTGTCGGTGGGCATGGTGGCGTTTATTGCAACGCTTTCGCCGCTGCTGGCCGCCTATGCAGCCTTTGCCTATGTCGTGGTGGGCGTGTTGGTGCCATGGGTTTCTTCGAAAGCAAGCGGCACGGGAGGGCGAGAGGTACGCGACGCCATTGGCGATATGAACGCATTCGTGCTTGACAGTCTGCGCGGCTTGCGGGAAACGCTGCAATTCGGTCGGGCTGCCGAACGCGCCCGCGAGCTGGCGAGCCGTATGGACCATCTTTCGCGCGTCGAGGGCAAGCTGAAAGGCCGCACTGCGATAGCCATGTCTGCAACCGGGGCGGTTGTTCTGGCCCTCGATATGGGCATGCTGCTTGCGGCTATGCACCTCGCCAATTATGGCATGGTCGATTTCGCAAGCGCTTTGGTGGCGACGGCCGCGTTGATGTCGTCGTTTGGCCCTGTTATCGCGGTGGCGAATTTGGGTTCTACGCTTCAACAGACGCTTGCGTCGGGCGCTCGAGTGCTCGACATTTTCGACGAGGTCCCGCAAACCGAAGAGGTATGCGATGGGATAGAGGTCTCCGACTTTTCAAGTGCATCGGCGCATCGCGTAGATTTCTCGTACGCCGGCCAGCGCGTTCTTTCGAATGTCGATTTGCATATTCGGCCCGGCCAAGTGGTGCGAATTGCCGGCAGGTCGGGGTCGGGTAAATCTACGCTCCTTAAGCTCTTCATGCGTTTTTGGGATGTGGAGCGTGGCACAATCGAGATTTCTGGGCACGACATTCGCCGCGTGAATACAAACAGCCTGCGCGATGTTGAGGGCTTCATGACGCAGGAAACGCACTTGTTCGTGGGCACGGTGCGCGAGAATTTGCTTATTGCGAAGCCCGCCGCGACTGATGATGAGATTATGGCTGCGTGCGAAAAGGCCTCGATTGCCGATTTCGTGCGCAGGCTGCCGCAGGGGCTCGACACGCAGGTCGGCGAACTCGGCGACGCGCTTTCGGGCGGCGAGCGTCAACGTTTGGGACTCGCGCGCGTGTTTCTGCATGACGCGCCGTTCGTGCTGCTCGACGAGCCCACGAGCAACCTTGACGCGCTCAACGAGGCCGCGGTGCTGCGCGCGCTTGTCGATAACCGCGCTGGAAAGACTGTCGTGCTCGTGAGCCATCGCCCAAGCGCGGCCGCTATAGCCGATGCGACCTATTCGGTCGAGCATGGCCGCCTGTCGTAAACGAACTGG
>CAVGRL010000043.1:0-16810 GCA_963631715.1 Bacteroidaceae bacterium | reverse complement strand
AAAGGCGTTCATCCCATTTATTACCTGCGGCGATCCGACGCTTGCGGTAACCGAAGAGGCCGTCGTTGCCATGGCGGACGCCGGTGCCGACCTCATCGAGCTGGGCATTCCGTTTTCCGACCCCACGGCCGAAGGCCCAACCATCCAAGAGGCCAACATTCGCGCGTTGGCTGGCGGCATTACGACCGATGATGTGTTTGAGCTGGTGAAACGCGTGCGCGAACGCGGGGTATCCATTCCGCTGGTATTCATGACCTATGCGAACGTGCTGTATTCGTACGGGCTTGAGCGCTTCGCTGCAAACGCGGCGGCGGCGGGCGCGAACGGCGTGATTCTGCCCGATGTTCCGCATGAAGAGAAGCCCGAATTCGCCGAGCCCTTGGCTGCGGCGGGCCTTGAGCTCGTGAGCCTTATCGCGCCCACATCGCATGAGCGCATTCGAGAAATCGCGAGCGATGCGGCCGGGTTCGTGTACTGCGTGAGCTCGCTCGGTGTGACGGGCGTGCGATCGAATATCACGACCGACATTTCGGCGATGGTCGAGCTTGTGCGCGAAGCGACCGACGTGCCGTGCGCGGTCGGCTTCGGCATCTCGACGC
Organism: Bacteroidaceae bacterium; assembly: GCA_963631715.1. Taxonomy (GTDB): domain Bacteria; phylum Actinomycetota; class Coriobacteriia; order Coriobacteriales; family Eggerthellaceae; genus Slackia. Next base: position 16,211 of record CAVGRL010000043.1, on the reverse strand, counting down.
CCGAGCAGGCCGCCGCGATGGCCGGGAAGTCGGACGGCGCCATCGTGGGTTCGGCCATCATCAAACTGCTGGCCGAACACGGTGAAGGTGCCGTGCCTTATGTGGCGGAATACGTGCGCGAAATGGCCGAGGCGGTGCATTCGGCGTAGGCGCACTGGGCGCGCGGCGTGCTGGAACTGGCGCGGCTTTCTTGTGATATTTCGCTAAGGGGCGTGGTGTGTTCCGGCGCGCGTTCGCGATCGTGCTGAGGGGGGCGTTTACAGCGCCCCCTGTTATTTGCCCAATTCTTTGAGGGCGATGCGAATGAGCCTCGATGCCTGGTCGGCGAGATAAAGGGGGATATTGAGCAGGCCGCCGTCCAGCGACAAATTGCGCAGGGAAAAGCGAATGCGTAAGGGCGTTATGTCGGGATAGTGATTAGCGTAGTATCTCAGGCTCGGTGACTTCACGTTTTCGCCCGGCTTGACTTCAATGGGGATAACGTGGTTGTCGACTTCGATAAGGAAATCGACTTCGTGCTTCGGTTTATCGTTAGTCCAATATCTCGGTTTGTTTTCGAGCTGATGGGCGAGCGATTGAAGAACGTAGTTTTCCGCGAACGCGCCTTTGAGTTCGGAAAAGAGCTTTTCGTCAAGCGAAAACGTCGTGATATCCATATTTGCCTGCTTGCGCAAAACGCCGACGTCAAGGCTGTAAATTTTGAATATCTCGTTCTCGTCGTAAGCGGCAAGGGGTATGCCCGGTTTCGATGATCGGGTCACTCGATGAAAGAGCCCGGCATTCTCGAGCCAGACGATGGCATTTTCGTACTCGCGGGCCCGAGCCCCGTCGCGAACAAGTCTATAAAGGAAGCGCTTGTTCTCTCGTGCGAGCTGGCTTGGCAACGAGGTCCAGACGCGCGCTATCCGGGGGTATGCCGACGAGCCCCCGTGCTTGGCGAAGTTCCGCTCGTACGACCCGAGCAAATTGGAAAGCGATTTCTCGGCAATGCGGGCATTCGACGTTTCCGCCCATATTGAAACTGCTTCGGGCATGCCGCCAATGGTGAAATAAGTTCGGAGCAGCTCCTTAAGGCGCTTATCGAACATATCTGGAATGAGTTCGATGGATTCTATGACCTCGCAATAATCAGCGTAGAGTTTCTCGTTTGTTGCCCCGAGGAACTCCGAGAATGTCATGGGGTCCATGTCTTCGAATGTTATTTTGCCAGCGGGGAAGCTTCCCTTCGATGCGAGCGCAACGCCCAGAAGCGACCCTGCGCAGGCAATGTGGTATTCGGGCGCGTCTTCGCAGAAGTATTTGAGGGAATTGAGCGCCTCGGGGCAATCTTGGATTTCGTCTAGTATGACGAGGGTGCTGCCCGGCTGAATGATTTCCCCTTTAGCGAGCGTGAGATTCGCGATGATTCGACGGGGCCTTTCGTTGTGACAAAAAACTGGGAGAATTCGCTGGGCGTCTGCTCATTGATTTTCTCAAGCGAGAAATAGGCGACATTTTCGTAGTGCCGGCGTTCGAATTCTTTAAGCGCGCGGGTTTTGCCAACCTGGCGCGCTCCCCGCAAAATCAAGGGCTTTCGATAGGCCGATTCTTTCCAAACGATCAGCTTCGTCTCTATATCGCGTTCCATAAACCGAGGCATACGTAGCTCCGAGCTCTAAATATTTCCATTTGCGTGCAAATGGAAATATTTAGAGCTTTGAACTGCGTTTGCGGTGGCGGAACGGTGAATAATTTTTTCGCTTGTTTTTAACGGTGCGAATGATGCGCTGAGAAAACGCGTCTAATATGGAATCGTAGTGTTTATGGAAAGTTGAGGGCAAACCATGACAGGTTTCAACGCGTTCGGCGCGCAGGTTGGCGGAAGCCGCCCTGCCAAGCAGCAAGACGTTTCGAGCTTGCTTCGCGATGTCGCGCCCCAAGGCGCGCGCGCCGCCGCGAATGCGAACGATTTTTCGCCCGAGCGCTTGGACGAAATCGCCGGGCGCGACCGCCGCTGGTCGTGGGTGGAAATCGATTTGGGCGCTATCCGCAACAACGTCGCCGTGGCGAAGCGTCGTCTGAAACCGGGTTGCCGCCTGCTTGCCGTGGTGAAGGCGGACGCCTACGGCCATGGCTCGGTTGAGGTGGCGCGAACCGCCCTTTCCGCTGGGGCTGCCCAGCTGGCGGTTGCCACGGTTCAAGAAGGCATCAAGCTGCGCGAAGCGGGTATTACGGCTCCCATTCTTTTGTTGTCCGAGCCGCCCGCTACGGCAATCCCGTTGCTGCTCAACTTCAACATTATGCCGAGCGTCTACACGGCCGAATTCGCCGTGGCCTATGGTGAAGCCGCAGACGCGCATGGTTTGCGCGCTCCGTTTCACCTGGCGCTTAATACGGGCATGAATCGCATTGGCGTGCGCTTCGACGAGGCAGTCGATTTCGTGCGTCAAATCAGCTTCCATCGCGCGCTTGAGCATGTGGGAACTTTCACTCATTTCGCGACGGCCGATTGCCCCGAGACGCTCGATTTCAACATGCAATTCCGTCGCTTCACCGAAACCATCGCCAATCTTCGCGTGGCGGGCATCAATCCGGGAATCGTGCATTGCGCGAATTCGGCGGCTCTTTTGCGCTACCCCGAAACGCATCTGGACATGGCGCGTTTCGGCATCTCGCTTTACGGGTTTCACCCATGCCCGGAAACCGTTGGCTATTTCGATTTGCGCCCGGCCATGAGCGTGCATGCGCGCATCACGAACGTAAGCCAGCCGCCGATGAGCGAGGGTGTGAGCTATGGGCTGCATTACCGCTCGGCCGGAAGCGCGAAGATTTGCACGCTTCCTATTGGCTATGCCGATGGCCTCAACCGCGCGCTTTCGAGTCGCACGCAGGTGGTCTACAACGGTCAGTTGTGCAACCAGGTGGGCAATATCTGCATGGACCAATGCATGTTCGAGGTTGACATGCGCAGCCATGGCACGCGTCCGCGCTTGGACCCCCAGATTGGCGACGAGGTGCTGCTCGTAGGCGGCCAGGGTGGCGTCAGCGTGACCATCGAGGACATGGCGGCGGCGCTCGACACCATTCCGCACGAGTTGTGTTGCGCGTTCGGCCTGCGCATGCCGAAGGTGTACACGCGCTAAGGAGGCGCCGGCGATGAGCGTGGTCAACAACCATTTCGCCACCATTCAGGCAGCCGAGGGCGAAGGTTCCGAGCAACTGCTGGGCGACATCGCCGCGGCCATCGGGCAATGCCGGCGTTGCGCGTTGTGCGAGGGACGCACGAACGTGGTTCCGGGCTTCGGCAACCCTGAGGCGCGCGTGATGCTCATCGGCGAAGCGCCCGGCAAAAATGAGGACTTGCAAGGCCGCCCGTTCGTAGGCGCGGCGGGGCACTACCTTACCGATTTGCTGGGGCTCGCAGGGCTTTCGCGCGAGGACGTCTTCATTGCGAACGTGTTGAAGTGCCGCCCACCGTCGAATCGCGACCCGCGCCCCGACGAAATCGCCACCTGCACGCCGTTTCTGCGCGACCAGGTGCGCTCCATTGGGCCGGAATTCCTGGTGACGATGGGAAATTTCTCCACGAAGTTCATCTTGAAGACCGAGCGTGGCATCACGCGTCTGCACGGCCAGGTGGCGATGGCCGGCCGCTTCAAGGTGTTTCCCGTGTACCACCCCGCAGCGGCGCTCTACGATCAGACCAAGCAGGTTGCTATCGAGGCCGACTTCCGCTGCTTGGGCGAGCTGCTGAAAGGGTAGAGGGGTTGTTGCGAATGCGCCGACGGTCTGGGCGATGCCCGCCCAAGACCGTCGGCGTTCAAATTCGCCCTTCATTCCAATGTTGAACGCCGCCAGGCGAGCGCATAGTGAGCGAAGCGAACGGTAGCTCGCCGTGGTCTTGGGCGGGCATCGCCCAGACCGCGCGGCACGTGACGAAAAGGGTCAAGGGGACTGACCCTTTGACCCATCCAGACGGTCCCATTCGCCCGCAGCGGAGTGGGGCGAATGTCTTCATCTATTGACGATAGGAACTTTTCAATGACTGAACAATTCGACCCGAAAGTGTATCTGCAGCAGGGCGCCTGGCGCGATGTGCGTCTGGGGCTGCATCGCACCGAGGAGCTGCTTGAGCGCCTGGGGCGCCCGCAGGACCGCTTGCGCATCGTGCACGTGGCCGGAACGAACGGCAAAGGGTCGACGTGCGCGTTTACGGCGGGCATTCTGCAGGCGGCGGGATACAAGGTTGGCCTGTTCACGTCGCCGTACGTGTTGCGATTCAACGAGCGCATCCAAGTGAATCGCGAAGACATTTCCGACGACGATTTGCTGGCCGTGGCGCTGCAGGTGCGCGATGCGGCTGAGCGCATGGATGAGCAGCCCACGGCGTTCGAGCTCATTACGGCGGCGGCGCTGCTGCATTTTGCGCAGGTGGGATGCGCGGCCGTGGTGTTGGAAGTGGGCCTCGGCGGGCGGCTCGATTCCACGAACGTTGTTAAGCCCGAGGTATGCGCCATCACGTCCATCGCGCTTGATCACACGCATGTGCTCGGCGATACTCTCGCGAAAATCGCGTACGAGAAGGCGGGGATCATTAAGCCAGGCGTTCCGGTGGTGTGCTACAAGCAGAAGCCGGAAGCTGAGGCCGTCATCATGCAACGGACCCGTGAGGTGGCATCGCCGGTGAGCGTGCCGCGATTCGGTCGTGTGCATGCGCATGCAGAAGGGCTTCACCAGGTGTTTTCCTACGATGGGTTTACCGATGTGCATCTGAAGTTGGCAGGCACGTATCAGCCGAACAATGCGGTGATGGCTATCGAGATTGCGCGTGTATTGCGCACGAGGGGATTCAATATCTCCGACGAAGCCATCAAAGCGGGCCTTGAGGCTACAGCGTGGCAGGGCCGTTTCGAAGTGGTGCGAAACAACCCTACGGTCATCGTTGACGGCGGCCATAATGAACAAGGTGCGGGCGTGTTGGCGGCCAGCTTGCGTGAGTATTTCCCGCAAGGCGGCGTGACGTTCGTGATGAACGTGCTGCGCGACAAGAATTACCGCGCCATGATCGATGCGACGCTGCCGCTGGCCGCGCGCTATTTTTGTGCCGAACCGCCCGAAAACGAGCGTGCGTTGCACGTCGACGAGCTCGCCGAAGCCATTTGCGAGCGAGAGGCTGAATACGAAGGCGTGCACGACTATTGCGTGCAGCGACTGCAAGTCGAAGCGTGTCCGTCGATTGCGAACGCGGTCGAGCGCGCCGTGGAAGCCGCCGGCCCCGATGGCGTGGTGTGCTGCTTCGGTTCGCTTTACGCCATCGCCGACGTGATGGCCGCATTGAAGGAACTGTAGCGACTGCTTCCGCAAGAAACGCAGCAACGGCTTTGCGCTTGGTGATGCGGCACGAATCCTGGTTTGCTTCTTGCCGAATATGAACGACGCGCTGCGGGTCAATGGCGCCAAATGCATTTCGGACGGTGCCCTCGTTGCGATTGCCATCGTGGCCGCCGAATCGGAGCCCGAGGGAAAGAGACATGGTCGCGCTCGCGATGAACTTCTTGTCGCTTTAACCGTGAACCGCTCTTTTGACGAGCTGCGTTTTCTACTCTTCAGACGTCAGGTTGCTGAAGTATTCGGTGCGTCCCGCCATCACGTCGTCGTAGAAGCCTTGTTTCCAATCGATGTAATCCACGCTGGCCTTAAGCTCGGCGATTTGCTCGACGAGCCGCGCGCGCTTTTCGGCCAGCATCGCTTTGCGCTCGGGGATTGACGCTTCGCCTTGCAGGCATAGCGTCAGATAGTCTTTCATTTCGTCGATGCTCATGCCGCATTTCTTCAGGCAAACCAGGCTTTTCACCCATTCCACGTCGTGTTCGTCAAATACGCGGCGATTGTTTTTATCGCGCTTCACGTTGGGCACGAGCCCCTGGTTGCAGTAGAACTTCAGCGTTTGGTAGGTCATGTCGGCCTCGCGGCATACCTGCATCATCGTGAACAGGTTGCCCGTGGTTTTCACGCGCTTGGGCGCACGCTCGTTTGTGGTCGTATTCGCCATTTTCACGCTTCCTTCAATTTCCGAAAATAGTGCTTGACCGATAGTAACTATCGGTTGTTATAACCGCATCAGAGCGAAAAAGCAAGGGGGTGCGGCCTTGGCGAGATAGCTGCATTTCCGAGACGCGGAAAGGAACAGGCATGGCAAACGATATGATGTACGTGACGCTTTCGAATGGCGTGAAAATGCCCCAGTTGGGCTACGGCGTGTACCAAGTGACTGCGGATGAGTGCGAGCGTTGCGTGCGCGATGCGCTCGAGGTTGGATATCGCCATATCGATACGGCTCAGAGCTATTTCAACGAGGAGCAGGTCGGGGCGGCCATTGCCGATTCGGATGTTGATCGCGGCGATATCTTCCTTACCACCAAAGTGTGGATCGAGCATTTTGGGGAAGGCGCGACGCGCGCGTCGGTAGAAGGGTCGCTGCGCAAGCTGAAGACCGACTACATAGATTTGCTGCTGCTCCATCAGCCGTTCGGCGACGTGTTCGGCGCATGGCGCGACATGGTGAAGCTCTACGAAGAGGGCAAAGTGCGCGCGATCGGCATTTCGAATTTCTATGCCGATCGCATGGTTGAATTCTGCGAGTTCAACGAGGTCAAACCCATGGTGAACCAGATGGAGCGCCACCCGCTCAACCAAAATGCCGAGTTGCAGGAATGGGAGGTTAAATACGGCATCGCCTCTGAGGCATGGGCTCCGTTCGGCGAGGGCCGCGGGGGCCTGTTCGAGAATTCCGTTTTGGCCGAAATCGGCCAGGCGCACGGCAAAACCACGGCGCAGGTGATGCTTCGCTGGAATCTCCAGCGCGGCGTGGTGGTTATTCCGAAATCGGTGCATCGCGAGCGTATGGAGCAGAACCTCGACGTGTTCGATTTCGAGCTCACGGCCGACGAGATGGCTAAGATTGCCGCCCTCGATACTAAAACCTCAAGCTTTTTCAGCCATGTCGACCCTGCCATGGTGCAGTGGTTCGCGAAGATGGTGGAAGAGCGCAAGCGCCAGCACGATTGCACGAAGGAAAAGAAGAGCTGGTAGGAATCCCGAGGCTTGTAAGTCCCAAGGCATGTGCCGCAGGAAAAGCTATCCCATTCAAAATGAACGAGATTGGTGAATCGCATGATGAAACAAACGATGACAAGGCGCAATTTTGTGAAGGCGAGCCTGCTCGCGGGCGCGAGTGTGGCGGCGGGAGGGCTGCTTTCGGCGTGCGCGTCGAGTGGGGAAAGCGCAACGCAGAGTTCGGAGGAAAGCGACCAAGCCGCCGGTCAGGCGAGTGCTCAGGCCGACCCGCCCACGCCGCCGCAGCCGATTGAAGGCAAGGTGCTCGTGGCGTATTTCTCGGGACAGGGCCATACGCGCGCCGTGGCCGAACGCATTGCGGCGGAAACGGGTGGCGACATTTTCGAAATCACGCCCGAGCAGCCCTATTCGGAAGCCGATTTGAATTGGCGCGACGATAGTAGTCGCGTGACGAGCGAGCACAATGATCAAAGCTTGCGCGACATTCCGTTAACGCAGGTCACGCCCGATGCGTTTGAGGAATACGAGACGGTGTTCGTGGGCTATCCTATCTGGTGGCAGATGGCCGCGTGGCCGGTGAACCGTTTCGTGCGCGACAACGATTTCGTGCGCAAGACGGTTATTCCGTTTTGCACGTCGTCTTCGTCGTCGATGGGCTCGACGCGCCAGACGCTCGAACAGCTCGCGGGTTCGGGTGCCTGGCTCGATGGCCAGCGTTTCGGTTCGACCCCGCAAGACGGCGTGGTGGAAAGCTGGGTGGATTCGCTGGACATTTAAATCGCTGGATGCCCGAATGGGGCACTTTCCTCAGAGGAAGGCGCCCCATTCGCTAGGCGTTGGCGGCCTCGTAGAAACTGAAGGTCTTCCTCCATGCTCGGCGGCGTTCGACGAAATGTCAATCGACGGGTCGATTCCCCCAGGTCGCAAACCCCGCTTCTCCCGCGACTATGAGCCTCGTTCCTATACCGTGAGGCATGTGATGGGAACGACGAAGATTCCGTCTTCGCGCCGCATCGCGAAACCGCCAGGTGTGAGTACGGCGCAAAACGCGGGTTCGCCGATGGCGTCTGTATCAATTCTTTCACGAAGTCGCGTGAGGCTCATCGCGCCTTCATCGACGAACGAAGCACCGAGTTTCATTTCGAATAGCGCGTATCGACCATCGCGAAGCTGGACGACGGCATCGGCCTCGCGCCCGGTTTCATCGTGGTAATGGAATACTTCGCCGTTGAGCGCCTGGGCGTATGTGCGCAGGTCACGAACGCAGAGTGATTCGAAGAGTAGTCCCATGGTCGCGGTGTCAAGCACGAGCGATTCGGGGCTCGCGCCAAGTGCGGCGGCGGCGATTGACGGGCATGCAAAATGCCGCGTCGGAGTTTTCGTGATGCGCGATTTTGCTCGCAGGGTAGGTGTCCAAGCTGAAAGCTCTTGGATAACGTAAAGCCTGCGGAGAGCTGCGAGGTAGCTATTTACGGTGTCTTTTGACAAATCTATGTCGCGAGCTTTGAAGTCTTTGAGGATGGTCGACTGCGTTGCCTGCGAGGCCGTGAGTCTTGCATATTCGCGCAAAATGAGCCGTGCGTATTGCGGGTTGCGCGTCACGCCGTCAGTGCGGGAAATATCCTGTTCGGCGATGGTCGTAACGTAATCGAAAGCCATTTCGAGCGCGGCGTTTTTGTCTGACGCAGTCACGGCGCGAGGCCAGCCACCTCTGCAAATAAGATAGGCCATGCCTTCGATGTCGCATTCCGAGCGTCCGAGGCAATCGGCGTCGCCGCCGAAAAGTGCTTCGAGCGACACTTCTGCAGTGGAGTCTTTCGATTCGTCGAGACTCATGGGTCCCATATCGATCGATGCGATTCGTCCCGTACCGGAATGCGAGGGTAGGGAAGTGGGTGTCGAGGACCCTGTGAGCAGAAACTGACCGGGTTCGTTTCTTTGGTCTACGGAAAAACGAACGGCGTCCCACAGTTGCGGGGCCTCTTGCCATTCATCGATAAGGCGAGGGGCAGGTCCCTTGAGCAGGATAGACGGCTTTGTTTTCGCTAGAAGTTGGTAATCGTCTCGCTTGTCGGGGTCTTGCATCATAAGAGAGCTTGCGGCGTGTTGTAGGGCCGATTGCGTTTTTCCGCACCACTTCGGGCCGCGCAGTTCAATTGCCCCTGCATAGGAAAGTTTTCGTTGGATTATTTGGTCAACAATGCGCGGAAAGTAGTGATTCTTATCGAGCTTCTGATTCATTGTGGCCTCTTTTTTTGAAACCGTCCGATTGCGGAGATTATAACCGTCCGATTGCGGAGATTATAACCGTCCGATTGCGGAAATATACTTTAATCGGACTTGTGCAAATTACGCACAAGTCCGGCGATTTAAGACAACGTGCGTTTCTGTACGAATGCGCCGTGCGGTCCGGGCTACGGTCTGCCCAAGACCACGGTGAATCACTCGCTCTGCGCTCGCCTGGCTCGATGGCCAGCGTTTCGGCTCGACCCCGCAAGACGGCGTGGTGGAAAGCTGGGTGGACTCGCTGGACATTTAAATCGCTGGATGCCCGAACGGGACACTTTCCTCAGAGGAAAGCGCCCCATTCGCTAGTCGTTGGCGGCCTCGTAGAAGCTGATGACCTTTCCTCCATGCTCGGCGGTGCCGCCTCCGCTGATGCTTTGGTAGGCGAGCGAATCGTCATAGGTCCACGACGTGACGCCGTTTGCTTGGCAATAGGCGAACCAGCCGGCGAAACCATAATTGTACCCTTGGGCGATAAGCCCGATTTTGCCCGTATCGGAAACGTCTATGCTGCCAAGCCAGCCTTCGAACAGATCGACGCTTTGCTTCGTTTCGATGACGCCCGCGTAGATCGACGCGACGGCAGTGTTCGGGGAAACGTCGATTGAGGGGTCGATTCCCCAGGCCGCAAGCCCCGCCTCTCCAAGGCCGATGACGTTTTCGCTTCCCGCGGTCACGCCGGCGCAGCCTTCTCCAGCCTGCATGATGTCCTCGTTGCAGCCGACGACCGAATACACGTCGGTATCGCCGCCCGATTCGGCCTGCATCATGGCGAGGATCACGTCTTCCCATTTATCGTCGAGCCCGACATCGTCGCACGCGATTTCAACGGTCTTTCGCCATTGCTCAACTTCGTTGGGAAATTCTTGGTTAGCCGCGCGCACTTCCATGACATGGTGAACAACGGCGACGGTTATGGTAACGGTGACGGTGGTCGCCGCGATGAAAATCAAAAGCCCAATGCCAACGATGATGGCGATTGATGGCTGGATGACGGCCCAGGCTTCGGGCGAGATTCGTTTAAGGAGGGGCTGCCAGCCAGCGGGCTTTTCGCGAGCGAGTTGCCCGTCATCGGCCGAAGGTGGCGTTTGGTTGGCAGCGCCGCTCATACTGGTGGCGCCGCCAACGCCGGCGGAGCCGCCGGCGTTGGCTTTTTCACGGCGTGCCTTTCGCTTGGTCGGTTTCGCTCGCCGCGTTCGATGGCGCCAATTTGCCGTCGAGCCACTCTGTTCGCTGGGATTTTGCTCGTTGTTTGTTTGCATGGTTCCTTCCTGCCGTTGGGCCTCTGCTCGGCTGCTATTTCGCACGGCCAAGCTTCTTCTCTACGAAAACGATGATGGCGATGGCGGCTGCAGCGATGATGTATTTCGCCAGGAACCAATCGTCGGGCAGAAGCGACACCTTGACGAAATCGGAGCTTTTGCCAACGCGCCGCATGGCATGGTTCCGTACGGCGGTGGCGATGCAGAACAGTTTAGCCCATGGGGGCTTTTCGATTGGAACCGTATGCGTTCTGCGCCGCTTGGGCGCGTTTTCTCCCAATGCGCTCGATGGGGCGTTTGGAATCCGCTTGAAACGGCGGCGCTTCCTAGGAATTTATCTGCGCGAGTACGGCTTCGGTGGTGGTCACGCGGCTGTCGTAGCAGCGCGTGAAGTATTCAAGACCCGCCTCCTGTGTGCCGACGAGGAACGTGGCCGTTGCGTCGGCGGGAACGATGGTCTTGTAGCCGCGGAAATACGCGCCGGCGAGCGTTTGCAAAACGCAGATGTTCGTGTCGCAGCCGACCGCGATAAGCACTTCGACGCCCAGCTCGCGTAGCGTTAGGTCGAGGTCGGTTTGGAAGAATCCGTCGTAGCGGCGCTTCGGCAGCACGTAGTCGTTCGGGCCTACTTCGAATGCGGCCAAAGGCTTCGAGCCTTCGCTGCCCGCGATGCCGTGCTCTCCCCACAATTCGAGTTCGCGGTCGATTCCGGGAAGGTGCGCATCGCAGGTGAACACGACGGGCATGCCGGCCCCGCGCGCGGCCTTCACCAAGGCGACGCTGTTGTCTGCCATTTCTTCGAGGCCTGGCACGCAGCCGTCGGTGCCGCCGAGCACGTCGATGACGAGTACCACGGTTTTGCTCTTGTCGAAATCGTTTGCCTGCTGCCAAGGCGTGTTCTGCGCTACGGGAAGGTATGCCACGTTCGGCCTCTTTCTCTCAATCGTTTCGCTCGATTGTATGACGGCGGGGCGCCGTGCGATCAATGACGAGCGACTATTCATCGAACTCTTACGGTGCCGTGGGCCATAAGGGGGTTTGTGTGCGGTTTTGCCTGCCGAAGCGATGGCCGCCAAACGCACGCTTTCCGGCATGGGCCATTTCGATGGACGCGTTCGAGCGTTGAGCGCTTGGCGCATGTCTGCCTGGTTGCTGCAGGATGGATTGCTTAACGGGCGTCTTCCTCGATGCTTGCGCCATCGTTTTTGCTTGCGTTGACGCACTTGGAAATCGTCTGCATCATGAGCTTCGCGTCGATTGGCTTTGTCAAATGGCCGTTCATCCCCGCTTCTTTGGCGGCTATGCGATCTTCCGTGAAAGCGCTGGCTGTCATCGCGACGATGGCGATCTTTGACGCATCGGGCCTGTCCATCTGGCGGATTTTGTAAGTTGCCTCATACCCGTCCATGACAGGCATCATGACATCCATGAGAATCGCGTCTATTTCAAACGGCTCGCTGCTTTCGAAGGCGTTGAGTGCCTTCTGCCCGTTTTCGGCCTCGATGATGCTGGCGCCTGCTTCTTCGAGCAAGAATTTGGCGATCTCCATATTGAGCGTGTTGTCTTCTGCCAAAAGAATGCGCAGGCCGCAGATGGACGCTTCTTCTTGCTCGGCTTCTTCTTGCTTGCCTGCTGAATCGCTTTTGTCGATTTCGAATGGGACAATTACGTCGAACGTGCTGCCCTCGCCCTTTGCGCTTTCCGCAGATATGGTTCCGCCCATCTTGTCGACGAGGCTCTTCGTGATCGACATGCCAAGCCCCGTGCCGCCATATTCCGAACGTGCCGTATCGGTTTCTTGGGTAAATGGCTCGAAGATTTTTTCTAAGAAGTCGCTTGACATGCCAACGCCGGTATCGCGGCATTTGAATTCGATGAACGCTGTGCCGTTTTCGCAGGAAACCTCCCTGCAGGTGACGAATATCTTGCCATTGGGTTTGTTGTATTTGATCGCATTGCTCAGGATGTTCGTCATGATGCGCTTGAAATGCACGGGGCTGCCCACCAGTTTGAGGTGGTGCGCCTTGCAGTCTTCCTCGATTATTTCGATTCCGCGATCTTCGGCCTGTTTGGAGATGACGGTATGGACGCTTCTCGATACTTCGGCCAGATCGAACGGGATATGCTCCAGGACGATTTCTCCCGATTCCAGCTTGCTCATATCGAGGACTTCGTTAATGAGTTCGAGAAGCACGCGCGCGGATTCTCGGACCTTCCTTCTACAGTCGTTGCGTTTCTCGATGTCGTCTTCGCAGCGCTCCGCGATATCGAGCATGCCCATAATGCCGTTAAGGGGCGTGCGGATGTCGTGGCTCATGCGCAGCAGGAAGTCGGTCTTCGCTTTGCTCGCCCGTTCCGCATCCTGCTTCGCTTTAATCAACTCTCGCTGATAGGCCTCTTCTTTTTCCCGCTGTATTTTCTCTTGGGCTAGATGCTCTTCGATGATGTTGTCGATGAACTGGAAGCCCGCAATCACATTGCCCGAATCGTCCATCTTCGCCACATAGAACTGGTAATTGCGCATTACGCCGCCGTCTAGGCTGCGATAGGTTCCCGTATATTCTTCCTGGTTGGTCAAAACCTGGCGAAGGTTCTTGACGCCGAGCTGCTGGCGGATGCGCTCTTTGTCTTCGTCGTGCACCCTGAAATCTATCCAGCGCTCTAGTACGGTTTCGTAAGGAAACGCTCTGTTTTTGAGAGAGACGACCTCTGCAAGGTCGTAATCGTCGGCAACCTTTAGGATCTTTGCTGTGCCGGTGTTGATATTCGCCTGATAGACGTTGCGGTAGTTGCGCGAGAGGATGTCGAAAATCGCGAGTTGCTCTTCCAACTCTTTTTGGCGAGCGGCCTCTTTTTCTCGCTGCTTTTTCTGGTTCGCCACGATTTCGTCGGTGTTCTGAAATCCGGCGATGATGTAGTCGACGTTGGCGAGCTTCACGTATTTGTATTGGTAGTAATGCAGCTCGCCATCGGAAAGCACGCGATAGTTGCCGCTGTATTTCTCGGTTGACTGAAGGCTTGCTTTCACGTGCTCCAGGTCGAGGGCTTCATACATGGCGTCTTTGTCGCTCGGGTGAACTCGCTCCGAGACGTATTGTCTTTGCACGGTGGTGTAATCGTAAATCTCGTCGGCGTTTTGCCCGATTCCGCTCGTCACGTAGCCATTCAGTTTCAGGATTTTGGCTTTTCCGGTATCGGCGTAGATAAAGTAGACGTTTGCGTAGCTGTCCGCGAGCGTGCTGAAGATCGCCAGCTGTTCGGCCAGATTGTTGTCTTGCTGTTGCGCCGATGCGTCCATGGAGCCGTCCTTGCCATCGCAGTCGCCGAATCGTTGCCAGGCTTGCAGGCTTCGGCTCGCTGTGTTTTGCCGCCGAGTTGGCTTCGATTCGTCCGCAGTGCGGCCTTCAAGAGCCATTCTCTTGTTGTTGCCGATTTTACGTATCAACCCATTGTCGCGCTAGGGCGCGTAGGGGGAAAGCGGCGTATTCGCGGCCATATGGATGTAGGGAACGCTTGGTTTTATGAAGGAAGGTTATCGGAAGTGGCTTTTGTTTGCCTTTGCGGCATCGTTTTGCTGTGCATGAGCGGCGCCCGTGCCGGTCGTGTGTTGATGCAAGAACAGTAACTAGAAGTCTGCGAGCCGCTTTCAGCGTCTGCCAAGTTGATGAGCCCTGAGCCAAATTCTGCCGATAATCGCGCCGCTCTGCCAGCGTGAGGCGATTATCGGTGGGAATTTCGGCCTCTTTGGTGCAGAGAGGCCGCCAGGGTGGGCTTATTTTCCGCGCGCCCACCCTGACGCATGTCGGTTGGCGGTGTTTGTTAGCTCAAGCTGGGAATTACGCCAAACATCAGGGCGACGCCGGCAACGAAGACGCCGAGGGCGACGCAGAAGACGCGCAACCCAGTGCTCATGGGCTTGTCTTCGCCAAGGTCCTTGTTGCGCACGGCGACGAGGATGAGCACTGCGCCGAACACGATCCACGAGGCGTGGTTGATCGTCGAATAGGGTGCGAGGTCGCGATTGATTACGCCGGCCAAGTCGAGCACGGCGGTGATTGCCGGGCTTGCAAGCGAAAGCAGCCATATCCACCACAGGGGGTCGTGCTTGCACTTTTGCAGCCAGTTCGAATAGGAATCGTTGGACATTGAAACTCCTTCAGAGGGTATACGACGCCGACGAGTATAAACCATCTTGGCGCACGCTTCGGTTCTCGCGCGCCGTAGCTATAGCCGCAATGGCGTCGTCGCCCTCACGCGAATGCAAAATGTCCGATGTCTTGCTAAATTGGGAGTTTGGACAGGAATTGGCGGGCGTAAAACCCTTCCGGGATGAACGGTGCCGGTGAATATAGACTATCTGAGCGCATCGCCGTGGTCTTCGCACGGCAAGTCTTCGCCTTCGCCTTTGAAATGGATGCGTTCGGTGCCGGCTTCGAGGGCCGTTTCGTAGTACCAACATTTGTGATTGATAAGATCAAGCGTTTTCTGCAAGTCTGCCATTTGCTCCTCCACGACTTGTTTGCGTTCCAAAAACATTTTGTGGCGCTCGCGTAGGGAGTCGTCTCCTGCTTGAACCCACTCGCAGAACTGACGGATGTCTTTAATGGGCATCCCTGTTTTCTTCAGGCATTCGATGATGCGAAGCATGGCGATGTCGTCATCGGAAAACATGCGGTAGCCTGATGCGCTGCGTTGCATAAAGGGGAGCAGCCCTTCTTTGTCGTAATAGCGAAGCGTGACTGTCGTAAGCCCCAAAAGCTCCGCGGCTTGTTTGATGGTGTACGCCATGGCGCGCCTTGGCCCTTTCGTCGAAGTCTCGTAAATCGTGATAATTGGTATTGACCTTAACCTTAAGGTTAATGAAAACCTATCGCCAAGAGCTTGTCAATAGACATATCCCGACGATAGGAGAGCTTGATATGAGCTACATCTGGAATCTGCCCACAAAAGTACTGTTCGGACCTGGCATGGTAGACAACCTCGCCAACGAGAAGATGCCCGGCCGAAGGCGCTGCTGGTGATTTGCGATGTGGGCGAGTTGCGCATGAGCGATTACGGCATTGAACCAAACGAGTTTCCGAAAATGGCGGAAGACGCTAAAGCGACCATGGGCGTGCTGTTCTCTTGCGATCGCTTCGATTTGACCGACGCGGACGTGGTTGCGATTTACGAGAAATCCTATCGCTAGGAGGCAGAAATGCTGAAATTCTCGTCGAAAACGCAGGCATTGTATGCGGTGCTCGCAGTTATTTCGTTTATGGCCCTGGCGGCTTACTCGATGTTTCGGGCGCACGATGGCGAACCTGCGGCCCCAGCGGAGCAAGGGGGGTATACCGTGCCGGCCGATGCGTCCGAAGACGCTTCAGGGGATGCTTTGGAAGATATGTCTGACGGAGAGGGCTCTGCGCCGCAGAATATTGAGTTGGAAAACGTCGAGGGTGCGATGAGGAACGTGTCTTTGGATGCTGTGCCAAGTGGTTATTACAGCGCAGCCAGCCAACAAGGCACGTTGGAAACCTTTACGTACAGCACAAAAAACTACAGTGGCAACGGTGCGGTCATCCAACGCAATGCGACGGTGTATCTGCCGTATGGGTATGATCAGAA
>CAVGRL010000042.1:15602-17309 GCA_963631715.1 Bacteroidaceae bacterium | reverse complement strand
CTGGCGGCGCTGGCGAGCTTCGGCGTGCGCGCCCAGCGCGAGGTGCTCACGAAGGAGGAGGCCTACGCGCTGGCCAGCGGTATCGAGTGGTTGCAACTTTCCGAGCACGGGGGCACCGGGCAGGGCGTTATCGGCGCGCTGGCCGGCGTGTGCCTGCGGCTCACGGGTAACGATGGGCGCTTCCGCGGCAAGTGGGATTTGGCGGCCATGATCGGTGTGAAGAATGCGCAGGTGCCAGCGGGCATGGTGCGTGCGGGGCTTTCTGCCTTGGCATGCGGGCCCGTCATTGTGCGCGATGGCACATGGGGGCTTATCGCCGACGATGTGCCGCTTTCGCTTGATGCCGAGGCTAAGCCTGTGTTGCACGACGGCGCCGTGACGCTGGTGTGTCGCATGGAGCGCGGCGTGGCCGTGCCGTGTTGCAAGCTTGATCTGGACAGTATGGCGGGCCTTGGCGCGGGTATGGGCGTGGGCCCGAGCAGGCGCAACGCGGCTGTTGCGGTAAGACGCGGTTGCGGGCACTTCCAGCCCGACAACGACGTTGAGGAGCGCCTGCTCGCAACAGGACGCTTCTGCGGGAATTGCCTGTTCAGACGTAAGGATGCAGGCGGGTTCTCGTGCATGCTCGATGCGCCTTCCTCGCCATTTCCCGCACCTTCTTCCGAAAACTCCGCCGCGCTTGCCGCGGCTTCGATAGACGCGTAACTGTCGGCCGCGGGCCGCCGAACGAAAGGTTGAACATGGAACAGACGGATATTTTGAACGCGTTGTATCTCAACGACGTGCTGCACACGGTGGGAAGCGTGCTGCTGGTGCCCGTGGTGGTGCTTTTGTTGGCGCTCATTGTGTACGCGCTGTATTGCGTGGGGTCGATTGTGATCGAGGCCGTGTGCGAGCGCAGGCGCTACCGTGCGGCCATTCCTCAACTGCTGGCGCAGCTCGATGCCGCCGAGCCCGACGACCTGTCGCGCGTCATTGACGAGAGCGGGCTTCTGCGAGAGCACAAAGACGACTTGGACGAGCTGGTGAACTACCTGTATTTGCCCGAGGATGCGCGCACCGAGGTGGCCAAGCGCTTGCTCGCCAACGAGAGCCTGGCGTACAAGAAGGTCGTGGGGCGCACCGACACCATCTCGAAGATCGCCCCGATGCTGGGCCTTATGGCCACGCTGATTCCTTTGGGCCCGGGCATCGTCGCCATGGGGCAGGGAGATACCGAGCAGCTGTCCCAATCGCTGCGTGTGGCGTTCGACGGCACCGTGGCCGGCCTGCTGACCGCTGTGGTGTGCCTGGTGGTGTCGCGCTTGCGCAAGCGTTGGTACGCCGACTATCTGGTGAGTCTCGAGGCAGCCATGAATACGCTGTTGGAGAAGGCGCGCATCATGCACGAGCAGGGATATGAGTTCAAGCCGGCGCAGTTCGAGTACGGCAAAAGTGGGCGCCGCGCCGTGAAAAAGCCGCTGACCGTGGCGAATACCCCGATCGGCGCGGGCGAGAAGGCCGGTGAATAGCGATGGCCATCGGATCGAAGAGCCTGCTTGATTCGCAGCTACTGAATTTCGGCGATGACGACGGTGATGATGACCCGCGCACGGGCCTGGTGAACCTGGCCGATGTGATGCTCGTGTTCGCGTGCGGGCTCATCGTGGCGCTCGTTGCGCGCTACAACGTGGATCTGACCGAATATCAGCCTGACGACGACATGGA
>CAVGRL010000042.1:0-15286 GCA_963631715.1 Bacteroidaceae bacterium | reverse complement strand
CAAGGGCCGAGCTTGAGGAACAACGGCACAGAAATAGGCGAGGGCTCGGAGTGGGGTAAAGAATGAAAAGATATCTCCAAATTGTTGGATTGATTCTCGTCGGCATTCTTTCGATGGAATTCATACGATGCTCGATCGTTCTCATCTATGCCATCTATGCAATAAGGTTCTTTTCCGCAGATGACGCCTCGGGTGATTTTGAGTGCCTCATTCCCATTGCCGCATTCCTGTGTTTCGTCGTTGTCCTGTGTATCATGCGGCGGATAGTGCGCCTTTTGGCCGGAAGCGATGCGAATAATAGCCCTATATCAACGTTAAAGCTGCAGGAAGACAGGCCTTTGGGGGCTGGAGCGTTCCTGGTAACATCTATTGTCTACTGCGCCGTCGCAATGCTCTTTATCCAAAATGGTTGGCTATGCGTCATCGTATGCGTGATTTGCAATGTATACACGCTTCCTTTTGGCGGCCTTGAACGCATCAAATCGCTCCCGTCCGCAATCAAGACGCCAGGAAACGGAATTCGCTTTGGATTTTTATGCTTTATGAATCTTCTTGTTTTGGCGATTGTTGCGGCAGCAACGACCACAATCATGTCCCCGTAGGCGCCGATGCCCCGAGGTCTATAAATTAACCGGAGTGGGGCAGTCTTCTATTCCATTTCGCTGTAACAATCCTTTAACAGCTGCACAAACCTCGACGATGATATTATTCCTGGTAACTGCGGCCCGTATTTGTTTCGCCACATAAATACGGCCAAGACAGGGCGATTCTAGCGAGGCGAGTTGCCCTGAAGGTTCTAAGCCCTGCGAGCTAAGCGGCCGTGCGTCGCACATGAAAGGGCGAGGGTTTCGAAGGGGCACAGCGCCCGTCGAAATCGACCGTCAGGAGGAAAAATGATCGATACGAAGCAGTACGTCATCAAGCAGATCGAGGAACGCAACATTCGCTTTTTGCGTCTGTGGTTCACCGATATTTTCGGAAACCTGAAAAACGTCGCCATCACTCCAAGCGACATCGAGGCCGCCTTTGAGGAGGGCATCGGTTTCGATGGCTCGGCTATCGAAGGGCTTGCCTGCCTGCAAGATTCCGACATGCTCGTTCATCCCGACCCCTCGACGTTTCAAGTGCTTCCGTGGCGTCCGGCCGACGACGGCGTGGCGCGCATGTTTTGCGATTTGCGCACTCCCGATGGATCGCCCGCGGCAACCGATTCGCGCCACATTCTTATGGAGACGCTCAAGCGCGCATCCGCTTTGGGCTATTCGGTAAATATCGGCACGGCGGTCGAGTATTTCTGCTTCAAAAGCGACGTCGCTCCCGAGCCCATCGACCGTGGCGGGTATTTCGATTTGGCCCCGCTCGACAAGGCTGCCGACTTGCGCCGCGAAACGGTGCTCACGCTAGAAAAGATGGGCATTCCCGTTGAATACTCGCATCACGAGTCGGCCCCCTCGCAGCAAGAGATCGACCTGCGTTTTTGCGATGCCATCTCGGCTGCCGATGCCGTGCTCACCGCGCGTTTGGTCATTAAGGAAACCGCTGCGGCCCAGGGCCTTTACGCGACGTTTATGCCCAAGCCTATCGAAGGCGAGCCGGGCAGCGCCATGCACGTGCACCAGTCGCTGTTCGACGAAAACGGAAATGCCTTCGCCGATGCGAACGACCCCGATGGCATGGGGCTTTCGTCCATCGCGAAAAGCTATATCGCCGGCCTGCTGAAGTATGCGCCCGAATATATGCTTGTCACCAACCAATATGTGAATTCCTACAAGCGCCTGGTTCCGGGTTTCGATGCCCCTCTGCATGTGTCGTGGGGCAATCGCAACCGCTCGGCCATGGTGCGCGTTCCGCGCTATAAACCGAACAAGCCGACCTCGACGCGCGTCGAGGTTCGCAGCGTCGATTCCGCCGCCAACCCGTATTTGGCGTATGCCGCCATGCTCGGCGCCGGCTTGAAGGGCATCGAAGAAGGCCTTTCGATTCCCGCGCCGGTCGAGCAAAACCTGTTCAGCCTTTCGCGTGCGGAAATCGCCGAGTTGGGCCTGAAGACGTTGCCGGGCGATTTGTCACAAGCGATTGGGGCGTTCGAGGAATCGGAGCTTATGCACGAGGTTTTGGGCGATGCCATCTGCGATCGCCTTGTTGCCGCAAAACGTGCCGAGTGGGACGAATACCGCAGTCACGTAAGCGAATGGGAAATCGACCGCTATTTGGCAAGATTGTAGGGGGCCTGCTATGCATTCCAAAACGATTCTCGTTTCATGCGGGCGCACGATTACGCTCGACCGTGCGTCGTCGCTGTTTTCCTCTATGGATGCCGATGTTCGCGCGTTGAAGGTTCCGGCGGCTCAGGCTATCTCTGCCGGCCATGGCCTTGGCATCGACCTTTTGGTCATCGACGACACCGATGGCGGGTGCGATATTTCCGCTATCGAGGCCGAGCTTGCCAGCGGCGGCGAAGCCTCGCTCTTTTTGATGCTCGACGAATCGCGCATGAAGTCGGTTCGCCTGCCTGTGCGCGTCACGAGCGATTTCGCTTGCAGCGGCGCGAGCGACGACGAAATCAAGCTGCGTTGCCGTCGTCTGTTGTGGCCCGGCGAAATGACGAGCGATGCGGATTTCATCCATGTGGGGGCGCTCACGGTGAATCTGGCGACCTACCAGGTGAAGGTGAGCGGCGAACCGGTAGACCTCACGTTTATGGAATACGCGCTGCTTTCGTTTCTCATCACGCACCCGGGGCGCATCTATTCTCGCGAAGTGCTGCTTTCGCAAGTGTGGGGCTTCGATTACTACGGCGGAAGCCGAACGGTCGACGTGCATGTGCGACGCTTGCGCGCCAAGCTCGGCCCTGAAGTCGCCCAGCATATAGAAACGGTGCGCGGTGCCGGTTACCTCTGGCAGAATTAGGGTTCGCCGTTCTGTCGAGCGGTAAAAGCGCTCGACGTTGTAAAGGCCCCTGGCGGTCGCTTGGCTTTTAGGCCATCCGGCTCGCCAGGGGCCTTTCTTGCTTTTGGCGCAAATGCGCCTTGTGATCGGGTTGGAGGCGAGGCCGGGGGAGTTGGCTTTTTGACCTGCCTTCGGCCGGTTTATTTCACCTTTATTAACCGAATATTTCACTCGCGTTTCGCCGGTTTCGCTCGTGTTACGGCTTCGTTTTTCGGCCGTTAACTCACGCGGATGCGGCCTGGTTGCGCTTGGCTGGTTTCCATAATGGATTGCGTCATATCCATCGGGTGCACGGCGCGTCGTATGCGGATTGATCATTTCCCAAGGGTTTTCGCCCAGCGGAAGTCTCGGGCGTAAGGGGAACGCTCGATTCGCAGCCGACTTTGCCGAATGCATCACCGGAAGAAAGGAGCAATCATGTTTGATACGGGAACAACCGCATTCATGATTCTCGGCGCGATGCTGGTGTTTTTGATGACGCCGGCCCTGGCGTTTTTCTACGGCGGTCTTTCTCGTCGTAAAAACGTGCTGAACACGATGTTCATGTCCATTGCCGTGATTGGCGTCGTGGGCGTGCTATGGGCGCTGGCCGGTTGGTCGTTCGCCTATGGCGGAGACGGTTCCATTTCGTTCTTCGGCGGTTTCGACCAGCTCTTCTGCCAGGGAATGCTCGATAGCATGCTCGCTGGCGACGACGGTGCGGTCTATCCTGCGCTTGTCGACGTTGCCTTCCAGGCCGCATTCGCCATCATCACCATCGCCATCATCACGGGCTCCCTTGCGGGTCGTATGAAATTCGGCGCGGTGCTCACGTTCATCTCTATTTGGCTGCTGCTCGTCTATGCTCCGCTCGCCCACATGGTTTGGGGCGGCGACGGCTCCCTGATCGGTGACACGATCGGCGCTCTCGACTTCGCTGGCGGCGACGTTGTCCATATCTCCTCTGGTCTTACGGGTCTCATCCTGTGCGTGATTCTCGGCAAGCGTCGCGGTTTCGGAATGATGAGCTATCGTCCGCACAACATTCCGTTCGTTGTCCTGGGCGCTTCGCTTCTGTGGTTCGGCTGGTTCGGCTTCAACGGCGCTTCTGCCTTTGCTGCCGACGGTATCGCGGCGCTCGCGTTCCTGAACACGATGGTCGCTCCTGCCGCCGCCATGGTCTCCTGGATGATCGTCGAGCGCATTCGCAGCGGCAAGGCCACGCTCGTTGGCGCTTGCACCGGCATCGTTGCTGGCCTGGTTGTCATCACGCCTGCTGCTGGCTTCGTTGATGTGTGGGCCGCGATTGTCATGGGCCTCATCGTTTCCCCGATTTGCTACTGCGCCATGGCGTTCCTCAAGCCGAAGCTCGGCTACGACGACGCGCTTGACGCGTTCGGCTGCCACGGCATTGGCGGCATGGTTGGCGGCGTTCTCACCGGCATCTTCTGCGTGCCCGATCTTTCTTGGACCGAGTTCGGCGGCCTGCTTTACACGGGCGACCCCACGCTGCTCATCGCTCAGATCGAGGGCATCTTGATCACCATCGTCTTCGTTGGAGTCATGTCGCTCATCATCGGCTTCATCGTGAAGGCGATCTTCAAGGGTAGCCTGCGCGTCTCCGCCGAAGAAGAGGCTGAAGGCCTTGATTCCGGCGAGCATGGCGAAAGCGCCTATCCTGCCTACAACGGTCTTGACTAAGTCTTTGGGAATTCGATTCTAATTGAAAGGAGCACGTCGATGAAAAAGATTGAAGCCATCGTGCGCCCGGCGAAGCTCGAAGCGCTCAAGGATGCATTCCTCGAGGCCGGCATCAAGGGCATGACTATCTGCCAGGTTCAGGGCTGCGGCAACCAGCACGGTTGGAAAGAGTATTATCGCGGCAGCGAAGTTATCGTGAACATGCTGCCGAAGATTTTGCTCACCGTGGTCGTCGAAGATGACAAGGTCGACTCCACCGTGAAGCTCATCTGCGACACGGCCCGCACCGGCGAGGTTGGCGACGGCAAGATTTTCGTTTCCCCCGTCGAGCAGGTCATTCGTATTCGCACCGGCGAGTCTGGCGTCGAAGCGGTTTAAGACCCGGCCGCTTATCCACGACCTGCTAGGCCTGCCAGGTCCGCTAAATGCTCAGAGTGTTTAGCAGGTCGAACGGAACCGGCATTCAACATCGCTTCCATCAAGCCCCTTTCGTTACGAGAGGGGCTTTCTTTATCCTTTCCTTCAAGAAATGCTCAAAACGTGAATCGAATATGCAGGCGGCATGGGTTCGATATGGAGCGCGATTCGTGGTCCCTTGCGGAAAGAGGGCGCTAGTGCGTGTGGTAAGATAGCGCGGTTGTCTGCACGAATGGAAAGGTTGTCCCGTGTTTGGTATCGGTGGAACAGAGCTCGTTCTCATCCTTTTGTTCGGCTTCCTTATCTTTGGGCCCGATAAATTGCCCGCAATTGCTAAGACCGTTGGCATGGCGATTTCGAAATTCCGCAGCGCCCAAGACGAGATGAACAAGGTCGTCAAGACCGAAATCTACGACCCTTTGACCGACGATTCCATCAAGAATCCGATGGATCAGATCGACAAGGAAAACAAGCAGAAGATCGAAAAGAAGGAATCGTTCTCGGCGCGCAAGGCGAAATACGACAAAGAGCGGGCCGACAAAAAGAAGCGCGAGGCCGCAAGCGAGGCTGCCAAGGAAGTGCGCGCAGAGGCAGCGAAGGAATCCGAGGCCGCGAAAGCCGCCAAGGCTGAGGCCAAGGCTGCCAAGGCCAAGGCCGAAGAGTCCGCGGAGGCCGGCGCCGATAAATCTGAATCTGCCGCTCAGGCTGCCGAAGCTGCTCAGGCGAAAGCCGACGAGCTTGCCGCTGCGACAAAGCCCGCCACGGTGCACGAGAAGGTCATGGCCGCTCGCACGCAGGCGACGGAAAAGGCCCAGGCCGAAACCGAAGCCGAGCGCGCCGCCGACGATGCGCTCGCAAACGAGATCTTAGGAACTACCGCCGCTTCGCCCGCGAAAAAGAAGAAGCGTCGCCCCGCTGCGACCGATGTTGAAAACGAGCCCGCCGGGGCCGCCGACGCCGCCGATTCTGCCGCGGCCAAGAAGGAGGAATAGCCCATGCCTATCGGACCGGCGCGAATGCCGCTTTTCGATCACTTGGGGGAACTTCGCATGCGCCTGGTGCGCATCGTGGTCGCGCTGTTCATCGCCATGTGCATTTTCTACATGGCGACCCCGACGATCATCCAGTTCATGTGCCTGCCTGTGGCCGATTACTTGCCGAAAGACGAAAGCGGCCTTGTTGTGCTCAACGTGCTCGACGTGTTCGGCTCGTTCACGATTCGCTTTAAGGTGGCGCTGTGGACGTCCGTCGTGGCATGCATGCCCATTATTCTGTGGCAGGTGTTGGCGTTCTTCCTTCCCGCATTGAAGCCAAGCGAGCGCAAGTGGTTCATCCCCACCTTCGCTGTAGGCGTTTTCCTTTTCATGTTTGGCACGGTGTTTTGCTACTTGTTCATCCTGAATCCGGCTGTGCAATGGCTCACCGACCAGGCGGGCGGTTTCGCACAAATCCTTCCCGATGCAAAATCGTGGGTTGATGTCATCATTAATTTCGAACTGTGCTTCGGTGTGGCGTTCGAGTTGCCCCTCGTTGTCTTTTACCTGGTGATTTTCGATATCGTTTCATATAAGAAGCTGCGCTCTTCTTGGCGTACGGTCTATATCGTGCTCATGGTTATCTCGGCTATGGCCACCCCCGATGCCTCTCCCGTCACCATGCTGCTTATGTTCGGCGCGATGATCGTTCTTTATGAGCTCAGCTTGCTCGTCGCCCGCGTTGTGTTGGGCAAGCGTGTGAAGAAGCGCGAAGAAGAGGCCGCTCGCGAAGCTGCCGAAGATGCCGAAATCGCCGCCGAATGGGACGAGACCAAGAAGAAGGCGAAAAAGAAGCTGAAAGATCACCTCGATCTTGACGACTAACGATGGTTGCGCCGTTTCGATGAGCGGCGCAATTGTCCGACGTTGCACGCCCCTTTAACGGTCGACTTCGCTTTTAGTCTTCGGCTCGCGTTGCCGAATACGCGCTGCCTTAGCTTCAGCAGAATTCGACTCGTCAGAGGGGCGTCGCCGGCTTTTATCGCGTATGTGAATCGGTTTTGCTTCAAGGAAGGGGGCCTGCGAGATGCATGAGCTTGGAATGGTAACCGGCGTCGTCGAAAGCGTGCGTCAGGCAGCCGAGGCGAACCACGCCGACAAAGTGCTGAGAGTGTCGCTTTCCGTTGGAGAGATGACCGAAGCCATAGAGGACGCGCTTACGTTTGCATACGAGGCGATTACTGAAAGCGACCCTCTTTTCTCGGGTTCGAAACTCGAAATCACGATGGTCGCTCCGAAAAGCCGTTGCGTCGAGTGCGGCAAGGAATTCGTACACGATCGCTTCCATGTGACGTGCCCCGATTGCGGGGGCTTTGCCGACCTTATCGAGGGTAGGGAGTTGCGCATCGATTCGATCGAGGTTGATATCCCCGATGAAGATTCTGCCGAAGAAGAGGCTCCTTCGAAATAGCGAGGCTCGCTGCGCGAAGATTCGCTGGCTAAAGGAAAGGTTCTTCGATTCCGCTGGCTTCTCGCGCGCTTGATAGCGCCAAAAGTTCGGCTGCGTTTGTAATTAATGGTTCATAGAAACGGCCCGCACTGCGGGCCGTTTTCGTCTGTTTATTCCCCGTAGGGAATTTTGGGGAATTGCGGTTCAAGGGCTCGCTTGAACTCGTATGCCTCAACCCTCGCCACGACGCGTTCAACCTCTTCGCCGTCGTATCCTGCTTCGATAAGCTGCGCTTTGGTAAGCCCGCGTTCTTTGTAATCGATCAGCAGTTTGTCGAGTTCGGCATACGTTGTTCCAAGGGCGATTTCGTCTTGCTGACCGGGGGCGAGTTCTGCGCTTGGCGGCTTTACGAGCACGTGCTCGGGGATGGGTTGCACACGCCCTGCTTCTTGTGCTTGAACATTTACCCAGTGGGAAACGGCATAGACGTCGGTCTTGTACAGTCCGCCGATCGGTGCGTAGGCCCCGGCTGTGTCGCCGTAGAGCGTCGAATACCCCATCATGGCTTCGCTTTTGTTGCCGGTGTTCACCATCATCCATTCGTGGTAGTTGGAAAGCGCCATGAGTACAATCATGCGGCAGCGTGCCTGGGTGTTTTCCCCGGCCGATGTGCGGTCGAAATTCGGGCATAGCGCCGAAAGCTCCCCAGTGAAGGCATCATAGGCGCTCGAGATGCTTATCCTTTGGGCCTTGATTCCCAAATTGCGGGCAAGCTCCTGCGCATCGACGAGCGAATGCTCGGTGGAGTAGGGGCCGGGCAGCATGTAGCCGTGCACGTTGCTCGCGCCAAACGCATCAACGCACATGCATGCCACAAGGCTTGAGTCTATCCCGCCGGAAAGCCCCAGAACCACTTCATTTGAACCCATTGACTGGGCGAAATCTTTCAAACCCGCCACGCATGCGCGGTATTGTTCTTCTGCATTCATGCAAAGCCTCCGTTTCTTTCTAGGCCATGCTATCGCGCGCTCGTTTCGGCGGCGTTACGCCTCCTGCATTGCGTGAATTCTTGCGCGCAGCCATTCGGCCCACGCGTCAACTCCTTCGCCCTTCGTGGCGGCGATGGGGAAAATGGGCGCTTGCGGGTTGAGTTGCGCGACTTCTTCACGGAAGGCTTCTTCGTTGAAATTGAATACGCCCATGGTGTCGACTTTGTTCAGAATGATGGCTTCGCTCGCTTGGAATACTCCTGGGTATTTCAGCGGTTTGTCGTCGCCTTCGGGAACCGAGAGAATCATGACTTTGGCGCCTTCGCCCAAGTCGAAATCGGTGGGGCATACGAGATTCCCTACGTTTTCGACGATAATGAGGTCGAGATTGTCCAGGTCAAGGGCGTCTACGGCGCGGCGAATCATGTCGCTCTCAAGATGGCAGGCGCCGCCCGTGTTGATCTGCACGGCTGCGATTCCCTGCGCGCCGATGCGCTTGGCGTCTACGTCGCTTGCGATGTCGCCCTCGATCACGGCGATGTTGAACTCATCACGCAATGCCTCGATTGTCGCAAGAATGGTCGAAGTTTTTCCCGATCCTGGGCTTGCGAGCAGGTCGAGGACGAAAACCTGCTTCTCTTTGAACAAGTTTCGGTTCTCTTGGGCGATTCGGTCATTTTTATCAAGAATGGGTTGTTTCAAATCTATGTGCACAAAAGCCTCCTTCTACGGCTTTTGCAAGTGTAGTCCATTGAGGGGAGGGGTAGGCGCAAGATGCTCTTAGCGGGGGCTTTTCGTCCGAGAAAAGCTTCGATTTGGCTTTGGGGCGATTCGCTTTGGGCGAGCACGGCGATGCGCATGAACGCGAGGCGGCTTTCATGACGAGTTCTTATCTATCTGCCTACGGGCGAAGCCTCGATGTTTCCCAAGGTTTTCTTTTTGAAAGGCGCGTGCCATCAATGAGCGCTACAATGGCTCAGAACATATCGTGGCCGCATGAGCGCGGCCGCATGCACGAAGCAAGGAGTTCCTATGTACGATGGCGAAGGCCAGCCAGGTCGCAACGACGAATGCTGGTGTGCGAGCGGCAAGAAGTACAAGAAATGCCATTGGCAAAACGACGAGCGCCTGCAAGAGCTCTACGACAAGGGCTTCGAGGTGCCGCCGCGCGATTTGCTTAAGACGGCGGAAGACATCGAGGGCATCAAGCGCAGCGCGGCCATCAATATTGGCGTTCTCGATATGGTGGGCGAACGCATTGGGCCGGGCGTTACGACCGAAGAAATCGACCAGTGGATTTACGATTACACCATTGAGCATGGCGGCACGCCTGCAGATTTGGGCTATGGTGGTTTCCCAAAAAGCGTTTGCACGTCTATCAACGAAGTCGTGTGCCATGGCATTCCGAGTGCCGATGACGTCCTTAAAGAGGGCGATATCGTGAACGTGGACTGCTCGACCATTCTCGATGGCTATTACAGCGATTCGTCGCGCATGTTCTGCATCGGTGAAGTCGATCCGGAAAAGCGGCGTTTGGTCGAAGAGACGAAAAAGGCGCTCGAAGCTGGCCTTGCTGCGGTAAAGCCCTGGGGGCTTTTGGGCGACGTTGGAGCCGCCGTGCACGAATATGCTCACGCGCAAGGGTTTTCGGTGGTTCGTGAATATGGCGGACATGGCATTGGCCTGGAGTTTCACGAGGATCCATTCGTGAGCTTCGTTTCCGAGCCGAATACCGGCATGGTGCTCGCTCCGGGCATGTGCTTCACTATCGAACCCATGATCAACATGGGCGAACACGACCTCGATATGGACGATCCAAACGGTTGGACCGTGCGCACGAAAGACGGAAAGCCTTCGGCCCAATGGGAAGTTCAGCTCGTGGTGACCGAGACTGGCTACGAGTTGCTGAGCTGGTAGGCCGTCAAAGCTCGTCTTCGAAGTTCTAAGCAGGCGATGCGGCGAGAGGCCCAAGGCGACTGAATTGCTCGCAAATCAGGCTTTTTGTGCCGTCTGCGGAGTGCGCATTGCCATTTCCGTGAATAGCGGCGCGGTTTGGCCTCCATAGGCTAAACTTCTGTTGTCGTGTGTTTCGACGCTTGCCCATCGGCTTCGTCGACAATCGAAACTGTGTCATTCTAAAAGGAGGAACGACATGCCCGAAATCACCCGTGATCAGGTGAAGGTTCCCGCAGACGTGAGCGCCGACGCTCGCGAGACGTACATCGACAATTACATGGCTGCCACGCGCGGCACCGGTCGCTTGATGCTTTTTGCGTGCGACCAGAAGATTGAGCACCTTAATGGCGACTTCTACGGCGAGGGAATCGATTCCGCCGACCTCGATCCCGAGCATCTCTTCAAGATTGCAAGCGAAGGCGTATGCGGCGTATGCGCTGGCCAGCGTGGCCTTATCGCTCGCTATGCGGCCGATTATCCCGAGGTCAATTACCTGGTGAAGATGAATTCGAAGACCAATCTGGTCAAGACTTCGCAAGACGACCCCTACAGCCCGCAGCTGCACGATCTTGAAGCTGTGCTCGATATGCGCGCCAATGGCGTGAACGTTGTAGGCCTGGGCTACACCATTTACCTGGGCTCTGAATACGAAAGCACCATGCTTGCCGAGGCTGGCCAGCTGATTGCTGAAGCCCATGCCGCAGGCCTGCTGGTTGTGCTCTGGATTTACCCGCGCGGCAAGGCCGTGACCGACGAGAAAGCCCCTTCGCTTATCGCCGGCGCTGCTGGCGTTGCGCTGTGCTTGGGCGCCGATTTCGTGAAGGTGAACCCGCCGAAGCCGACCGACGAGGCGACTTCGGCCGAGAGCCTGGCTATCGCTTCCGCCGCGGCCGGTCGCACGGGCCTGGTATGCGCGGGCGGCTCCACCGTCGATGCCGAGACGTTCCTCACGCAGCTGCATGATCAAATCCACGTTGGCCATGCATGCGGTAACGCCACGGGTCGCAATATCCACCAGCGTTCGCTCGACGAAGCGGTTCGCCTGACCAAGGCTATCTCGGCTATTACGCTTGCCGATTACGAGGTCGCCGACGCCCTCGCTGTCTTCAATGGCGAAAAGGACTTTACGCTCGCCTAACGGCCAGTAGTGGATCGATGTCGCAAAGCCATCCTGCGCCCTGTCTTGGTTTTCGATTGTCGCTCGCGTACCAGATACGCGTTGCCCTCTTTCAAACCAATCTGGTGCAACGGGCGGCTTTTCGCTGGCATTGGTGTGAACATACGTTATCTTACATGGGTCAGAGAGAAGGTTGCTCTGGCCCATTTTTTATTTCGGAAGGGGAGCGTGCATGCCATACGTAAGCCATAGCGTCGAGGAAACCCAGCAGCTTGCGAGTGCAATCGCCCAGCGCGCCCAGGCGGGCGACGTTATTTTGCTCGTGGGCGATTTGGGCGCTGGAAAAACGCATTTCACGCAAGGGTTTGCGACAGCGCTCGGTATTGCCGATACTCCTACGAGCCCTACGTTCAATTTGGTGTGCGAATATCACGACGGCCGTTTGCCGCTCTACCATTTCGACCTCTATCGTCTCGAAAATGCAGATGAGCTCGAAGATATCGATTATTACGGCATCACCGAAGGCGACGGCGTCTCTCTCGTTGAATGGGGCGACAAGTTCGAAGAGGCCGCGCCCGATGATTGCCTTACGCTCGATTTCAAAGTAGCCGAAGACGGCACGCGCGCGATTGAAGCCGAAGCGACAGGTCGGCGTAGTATTGAATTGAGCACAGGTTTATTTTAGATACCATATGCAATTTGACTGCAGTCTTCGAATAGGAGCAGATGGGCGTTCGTTAACGTTTGGTCGATGAAAGGCCATGTAGATAAATTAGTTTCTTAACGATACTGGCACTTCTAGGCGGCTTACATATTCCTTTTGATCATTGGACTCGTATTCGCCTATAAGGCAAAATTCTAGCGCCCCTGGCTTCTCTTGGTAGCCCTGGTCGTGTATGTAATCGAGTATTCTTGCGTAATGCTTCTCCATAAGTTTGAACGATCCTGCAAAGGTGCATGTTGCATACAAGCCGCCGGGAATCTCGAAGTCGGGCGTGCAATTTGTCGGCAGACTTTCGATTGGGAGCACGATGGCTTCGGGCTCGAAGCATCCCAATGCCTCGATGGGCCTGCTAGTATCGACTATGTAGCACGGCGTGGTGTGCAGCGCGCCGAGTTTGATGTTGTGCTTTTTTGCGCAGAGTGCGAAGGCGTGCGGTACGTAATCGTAGCGAACCTGCTCGTCCGAGATCAAAAGCCCCGTCGTATAGGTATATGCTCAATGCGGATTTCTTCATGTCTCGATGCTGTCATGGCGTTTGCGTATCGCTGCATGCTTGCGACCACACTGTCTTTAAACGAATTGAGCTCGGCGATGTGCGTATCTATTTGCTTCGCTTTGGGCATTCCGGCGATTCTGCGCCTGCCTTCATTGGACTAAACGTTGCGTCTGCAATTGCGATGTAAGTCGTAGTGGGCGAGGGTCAAAAGCGAACGCATCCTTACAGCGAAGAAGCGTTCGAATGAAGCGAAGTATCTCGTGTTAGAGAAATATAAGCATACGAAAAGATAGAAACTTATAAAAAGGTATCGAGTATCGAAAAGGTACCAATATATCTAAAAGAAACGGGAGCCTCTGAGGCTCCCGTCGTTCGCGCTGAATTAGTCTTGCTTCACAACAAGCACGTCGCAACGAAGGTTGCGAATCAAGTAGGTGGAAACGCTGCCAACGAAGACGTACTTGATGTTGCTCAGGCCGCGCTCGCCGCAGATGACCAAATCGGGGTCGAACGGCTGAATGAGCTGCTCGCTCAAAGTCTCGGTAATGCGGCCAGCTTTTACGACGACGCTTACCGACGGAATATCGGGGTTGTTGCGGGCTGCTTCCAGCAAATCTCCCAGGGATTCTTCCAATTTGCCCTTCATGTCGTTTGCCAGGGCGGCGAAATCGGTTCCTGCGGCCTCGTAGGGCACGGAGTCGACCACATGTCCAAGCAGAAGCTCGGCATGCTCGCTCGCGGCAAGTTCAATCGCGCGCTCGGCGACCATATCTTGGGTTTTCGCGCCATCGAGCGCGGCAAAAATTCGCTTGTATTGCTTGGACATGACAGCTCCAATCTTTTGTTTTGGCGCGGCGAAGTGAGCGGCGCCCTTGAACTCATCAATTGTAGCACTGCGGCTTTGGTGAGAAGGGACGCAGCTTTAATGTCTTTGCGCTTTGGCGTACTAAATTGGAGATAAGTTCCTAAAGGAAACCAGCATGCGGAATAGTGCCCAGTTTCCTAAAATAAAGTTTCACAAAAAGTCAAAAAACGCAGATGAACGTTGTGGGGAGAACGAAAAATCATGGTACGATGCGCGATATGCGACGCGTTGGCGCCCGTTTTGTGGTGTCCGCGTGAAACTTTACTTGAAGAAAGCGAAAAAGGCCTTTACCTCTGGTAAAGTCTTCGGCTGCTGCATTCGCATAGGCGAACGCACAATCGAAACGGTTTGGGAAAGGGAAGATTCTTGGCTAAAGAAGATGTCATCGAACTCGAGGGAACTGTTTTGGAAGCCCTTCCGAATGCGATGTTCAGGGTCGAGCTCGAAAATGGCCACGAGATTCTCGCTCATATTTCTGGCAAGATGCGCATGCACTACATCAAAATTTTGCCTGGCGACAAAGTCACCGTCGAGCTTTCGATTTACGACTTGAATCGCGGGCGCATCACGTATCGCTTCAAGTAAGCGTTCGCATGCCGGCCGTTTCGCACCGGCCAGTTCGGCGTTTTCGCGCCATCGGCGAAGGCCGAGAATTATTTTTAGAAAACATCGCCTGCGGCTGGGCGTGTTTCATAGAGTTGAAAGCAAATGGTTCCCCAGAGGCTCTTAACCGTCTGCCAAAGGGAAGCCGCACATTAAAAGGAGACAAGCATGAAGGTCCGTCCTTCGGTCAAGAAGATGTGCGACAAGTGCAAGATTATTAGGCGTCATGGCAAGGTGCTCGTTATCTGCGAGAACCCCCGTCATAAGCAGCGCCAGGGCTAAAAAGAGAGAGGAAGATATACCATGGCTCGTCTTTTCGGCGTCGACCTCCCTCGTGAAAAGCGCATCGAGATTGGTCTGACTTACATCTACGGCATCGGTAACACGACCGCCAAAAAGATCATTGCAGAAACTGGTGTCAACCCCGACATCCGCGTCAAGGATATTTCCGAAGACGATCTGCAGAAGATTCGTGAATACATCGACAAGAACCTCACCGTCGAAGGTGACCTGCACCGCGAGGTTTCGCAGAACATCAAGCGTCTGATGGAGATCGGCTGCTATCGTGGCCTTCGTCACCGCAAGGGTCTGCCCGTTCGCGGCCAGCGCACCCACACCAATGCTCGCACCCGTAAGGGCCCGCGCAAGCAAATCGGCGGCAAGAAGAAGTAGGGGTTTGACACATGGCTAAAAAGAACGTTCGCACCCGCATCAAGCGCTCCGAGCGCAAGAACATTGCGGTGGGACAGGCTCACATCAAGAGCACTTTCAACAACACCATCGTTTCGATCACCGATCCTCAGGGCAACGTGATTTCCTGGAATTCTGCTGGCACCGTCGGGTTCAAGGGCTCCCGTAAGTCCACCCCGTTTGCCGCGCAGATGGCTGCCGAGCAGGCCGCCAAGACCGCTATGGAGCATGGCCTGAAAAAGGTCGCCGTCTTCGTGAAAGGCCCCGGTTCGGGCCGCGAGACCGCTATCCGCTCCCTGCAGGCTGCTGGCCTCGAGGTTTCCAGCATCCAGGATTGCACCCCCATCCCGCACAACGGCTGCCGCCCCTGCAAGCG
>CAVGRL010000041.1:0-17984 GCA_963631715.1 Bacteroidaceae bacterium | reverse complement strand
CGAAACCACCACGTCAGACGCATATAAGCAGCAAAGAAAAGCATGGAGGCAAAAGGGTTTCAACGACCTTCGGATAGATCGCCAGACAAAACGAGCGGAGTGGGAAATGGAGGCTCAGCGAGGGCGGCTATGCGCCAGGAAACGCTCCGAAACGACAAGATTTACGGCGCATCTGAGACCAACCAACTGAAAAAGCCAGGCGAAAATATCACCTGGCCTGCGGTTTTAATGGTGCCCCCGGGCGGATTCGAACCGTCGACACCCGCTTTAGGAGAGCGGTGCTCTATCCCCTGAGCTACGGAGGCATGCGGGAGGTATTCTAGCATGACAAGGGGAGATTGCGCGTATTTCGTTTACGCTTTGGTGACGCCCCCATAAATAATGCCTCCCATGGCCCACAATAGTTTAGTTCCTTAAATGTTTTCGAAAGGCGCTCCTATGCTCCAGCTGAAAGATGTATGCAAGTCGTACACCACGGCAAATTTCACGCAAACCGCGCTCGACCACGTATCGCTGGCGTTTCGCGATAACGAGTTCGTCGCGATTCTTGGGCCTTCCGGCTCAGGAAAAACCACGATGCTCAATATCATCGGCGGATTGGACCACTACGATTCCGGCGACCTGGTCATCGACGGCATTTCCACCAAAGAATACAAAGACCGCGATTGGGACGCCTACCGCAACAATCGAATCGGTTTCGTGTTCCAGGCCTACAACCTCATTCCCCACCAAACAATTCTCGAAAACGTGGAACTGGCGCTTACACTTTCGGGCGTATCAAGGAACGAACGGCGCGAGCGAGCAACCGAAGCACTTGAGCGCGTTGGGCTGCGCGAGCACATCAACAAAAAACCGAGCCAGCTTTCCGGCGGCCAAATGCAGCGCGTCGCCATCGCACGCGCCTTGGTGAACGAGCCGGAAATCATTTTGGCCGACGAACCGACCGGCGCGCTCGATTCCAAAACGAGCGTGCAGATCATGGACCTGCTCACCGAAATCGCAGGCGACCGCCTGGTCATCATGGTGACCCATAACCCCGAGCTTGCCAAGCAATACGCAACGCGCATCGTGACGCTGGCCGATGGCGTAATCAAAAGCGACACCGACAGCTTCGACCCTTCAACCGAAGCTATTCCCATGCGCACGGCGAAAGCGGCGCGGCGCACAAGCATGTCGTTTCTTACGGCGCTTTCCCTTTCATTCAAAAATCTGCTCACCAAAAAGGGCCGCACGCTTATGACCGCATTCGCGGGCAGCATCGGCATTATCGGAATCGCGGCTATCCTCTCGCTCGCAAACGGCGTGAACCAATACATCGCCAACGTTGAGGAAAACACGCTTTCGGAATACCCGCTGCAAATCGAAGACCAAGGCTTCGACATGACAAGCCTCATGACCATGGGGTCAGGCGGCGACAGCGGAACAAGCGATTCGTCTTCTGAAGACGAATCGAGCAAGCCCATCCATGAAGCGAAGATGGTCACGAACACATTCAACAGCATCGGCAGCAACGACCTGGCATCGCTGAAGGAATACTTCGATAGCGGCACTTCAGGCATAGAGAACTACGTAAGCTCCATCGAATACGGCTATAGCGTGGTACCGCAAATCTTCAGCCCCGACACCACGAGCGGTGTTCGCCAAGTCAACCCCGATACCTCGTTTAGCAGCATCGGCCTGGGCTCTTCTACGGCAAGCAACGGAATCATGTCTTCGATGATGAGCACGAACATTTTCTATCAGCTGCCCGAGAACACATCCATGGTCGAAGAGCAATACGACGTCGTCGCCGGAAAATGGCCCGAGAACTACAACGAGATCGTGCTTGTGCTTACCCAAAACGGCAACGTGAGCGACTTTATGCTGTACTCCATGGGATTGCGCGACCATAGCGAGCTCGAAGACATGGTGAAGGCATTCGCCAACGAGGAAAGCGTCGATGCGCCATCCAACACCATGAGCTTCGATTACGACGACCTCATGGGGGTCGAATTCAAGCTCGTGAACGCGACGAGCTTTTACCAATACGACCAGGAATACGGCGTCTGGAAAGACAAATCGGGCGATACCGACTATATGAAGAGCCTCGTCAACAATGGCGAAACGCTCAAAATCACCGGCATCGTACAACCGAAAGCCGACACGCAGATAACGTCGCTTCAGGTTGGCCTCTATTACCCCGCAAGCCTCGTGAACCACCTTATCGACGAGGCGGGCGAAACTCAGATTGTCAAAGACCAGATTGCGAACCCGTCGAAAAATGTCATCACCGGCAAATCGTTCGCAGAAGAGGAAAACGAGGCCAACAATAACGGCTTCGACATGTCGAGCCTCTTCACGATCAACGGCGAAAAAATAAGCCAGGCGTTCACGTTCGATTCCTCTGCCCTCACGGCAAGCCTCAACAGCGCAGACCTCTCAAGCAGCCTGAATATATCCAGCTCGGATATCGATTTGTCAAACCTGCCGGCCTTCGATGCATCGAGCGTTCAAATAGACCCGAGCGAAATCGACCTAAGCGGCCTCGATTTGGATTTCAGCGGCATGGGCGATATCGATATGAGCCAAGCCATGCATCCCGAGAAACTGCAGGCCGCCATGGCAAGCGTCATGATGGGATACCCGTCGTGGTATGCGCAGCAACCAGACGGCTCATACAGCGGTCTCGACGACCAACGCGCAATCGCGGCTTATATGACAACCGACGAGGTAAAACAGATATTGAGCCAAGGAATCCAAGACTCCTTCGATTCCCAGTACCTCTCCGATGAAGTGCAAAAGAAGCTGAGCGAGCAAATGAGCAAGCAGCTTCAAGAGAAGGTCATGCCTGCCATCGCAGCCGCAATATCGCAGCAGCTGCAAACGCAGCTCGCAACAGCGATGCAAAGCTATATGCAAACGGCCATGACGCAGATTATGACGCAATTCGCAAATTCGCTGCAAACGCAAATCTCTTCGGCGATGACCTCATATACCACCTCGCTTGCAACAAACATGTCGAAAGCTATGGGCATCGACGAAAGCGCATTCAAAGACGCCTTCCAAATGAACATGAACGAGCAAGAGCTCTCTGAGCTTATGGCAAGCCTCATGTCCACCGAGCAAAGCAGCTACGACAATAACATGAAGAAATTCGGATGGGCCGATTACGCCAAGCCGGCGAGCATCGATATCTACCCGAAAGACTTCGAGAGCAAGCAAAGCGTGATCGACATCCTCGACTCGTACAACGACCAGATGAAAGCCGCAGGCGACGACGACAAAGTGGTGAGTTACACCGATATCGTGGGCGCGCTCATGAGTTCCGTTACAACCATCGTGAACATGATCAGCTACGTTTTGGTCGCCTTCGTCGCCATCTCGCTCGTCGTGAGCTCCATCATGATTGGCGTCATCACCTACATCAGCGTTCTTGAGAGAAAGAAGGAAATCGGCATCTTGCGCTCGATTGGCGCCAGCAAAGGCGACATCAGCCGAGTATTCAACGCCGAAACGATCATTATCGGATTCACAGCTGGCATAATCGGAATCGGCCTTACGGTGCTTGGCTGCATTCCCGCAAATGCCATCGTTTATAGCCTGTTTAACGTTGAAAACGTCGCCATCTTGCCATGGCAGGCAGCCATCATTCTTGTCGCCATCAGCGTTTTCCTCACGTTCTTGGCTGGCCTTATTCCCTCAAGCGCCGCAAGCAGAAAAGACCCGGTCGAAGCATTGCGCAGCGAATAGCGACGATTGCGGACGGCTTAAACCAGGCGCAAAGCCCACCGAAAAGCGCCAATCGCAAAAAAAAACATGGAAGGGCCCGCAACGCCAGTTGCGGGCCCTTCATCATACCTATCGAACAAAGGGAGGGGATTCGACAAGGTATTCGGGAGAATGTAATCAGGATGCCTCGTCTATGCCTTCGCAGCCGATTCACCAGCCACGTAGCCGTGCGTTGCGGCCAAGCCGTTCGAGCCGCCATGCAACAAGGTCTCATAGTTGGAACCGAAGCGGTAGCCAACGGAATTGCCCGCCGCATACAACCCGGGAATAGGGTCGAAGTTATCATCGAGAACCTGCAGATTCTCGTCGCAACGAACGCCGGAAAGCGTGCAGTAGAACGGGTAGACCATCTTCCATGCCTGATAAGGCGCATCGTCAATCGGGTCGAGGTAGCGCTTTGCTTTCATATAGTCGGTATCTTCGCCAGCTTCGCACAGCTCGTTATAGCGCTTGATGGTCGCAACGAACGTCTCTTTATCGACGCCAATCTTGTCGGCAAGCTCTTCAATCGTGTCGGCTTCGTAGCGCTCGTCTTTCTCGATATTGAAGACCTTGGCGGCCTCCTCTTTGTTGTAACCGAACGACGAAGGCATCTCGAAATCGTTGGTCGGAATAATCTGCCAAATGTAATTGCCATGCCCCGGGAGCTCGGCGATGAAATGCCCGCTGGTAAGAAGCGACGTGCATTCGTTCATGAAGCGCTCGCCTTTGGTATCGACCAGCAGATAGGGGAATGAACGCCATGCGGTGTTTTGCCACGACAAATACCCGCACACGCCTTCCATTTCGCCGCCGGCCCAGCACATCATCTTGTGGCCCAAGCCGTCGTCCATTGTTTCGGTGACGGGATCGTCGCCCATATAGGCGTTGTAGGCGTTGTTCTCAAGCGCCCACGTGGCAAACTTCTCGGGGAAGAAGTGCTTCATCATAGCCTCGTTCGCGCCAAACGAGCCCGTGCACATAATGACGCCCTTGCTGGCCTTGTAGTAGACGCTCTGGCCATCTTTGGTCGCGATAACGCCAGTAACCGCGCCCTTTTCATCCTGAACGAGCTTTTCAGCGCGCGTGTTGTAGCTGAATTCAACGCCCTGGTCTTCGAGGAACGTATGGATGTTATGGGTGAAGTCGGTCAGGATGTCGGTATCTTCGGAAAACGCGACGCCTGTAGAGATGTACGAGTTAATCTCTTGCGTCGGGTCGGGGAAGATGCCCTCAAGGCTCAAAACCTTGTAATACTGGCCGTACGGCTCGCAGAAGTCTTTTACCAGGTCGTCGAAAATCTGACCAGAACGGTTGCACCACACGGCATTGAGCTTCATGTCAGAACGGTACTGCGTAGTGGTGAACATCTGATTGGCAACATGCACCTTGTCATGCTTTGGAATACCCGCATCGAGCTGAGTTTGGGAGTTCAGGAATGAAATCGTCATGCCGCCGATATGCGCAGACGCATTGCGTTCGATAACCGTGACCTTCGCGCCGTTTTTCACTGCGCCATATGCGGCCATAGATCCAGCCAAAGCCGCGCCAACAACGACGACTTCGCACTCCACCGTCTCTTTGCAGTCATCGGGCGTCGTCGAAGGAGCTTCGCCAAGCCAATCGTCGCCCGAAGTCGCCGATTCTTTGGCGGTCGAGGTGCTCTTTTGGGGCTGCGAAGCACAGCCGGCCAATCCGGCAGCACCGGCCGCCAAAGCTCCCGCAGCACCAATTTGCAAGAAATTACGCCTACTCAGTTCCATGATTCCCTCCTCTATTGTCAGAGCGCAAGCGCTCTCCCCATGAAAGCTAGCCCCACTAGCTCTCTGCTTGTATTTTCTGATCCGTGAAGAGGATTTGGAATAAACAGCCCGTTGGCGTTCGCCAACATTTGGGTGAAAGACAAATACCCGCCAAGCTGGCAAAATAGTAATATTTGACATAATTCAAACATCGTCATGTTCGTGTGGCCGCAAAAGGGAGGAAGGCCTATGGACACGAAGGTATTCCACTATTTTGTGGAGCTTGCTCATTCAAAGAACTATTCAAGGGCGGCAAAGGCGCTCTATCTTTCGCCGCAAGGTCTCTCAAGCGCAATAAAACGCCTTGAAGCCCAGCTTGGTGTCGAGCTTGTGGTATCCGATGGCAAAGGAGTGAAGCTCACTGAATACGGGGGCATCCTCTATCGCTACGCCCAAGACCTCTCATTGAAGATCGACGATATGGAGCGCGAAATAGACGAAACGCGAAGAAGAAATTCCGGGTCGCTCAAGCTTGCCGTGTCGATGGGCCTTTTCAACGTATTCCCCCGTGACGCCATACGGAAATTCAACGATGAAGCGATGGGGGATGCGCATATCGAAAGCGCGAAAACCATGCTCGACGACGATTGCGAACGAAGCCTGCTCGATAAGACATGCGACTTCGCGATGCTTAACGATCCTATAGACCATTCGTTTTTCGCATCGGTGCCCATGCATAAAGACACGATGTTCCTTTGGATGAAGGAATCAGATCCGCTCGCCGAGCGCTCGGAACTTTGCATGAATGATTTGAAAGGCAAGACAATCTCGTGTCTTGCGTCGCGCGAATTCAAAACCTCCCGAGGAATTGAAAGCATTCTGGCGATCGACCCGTACAACTGCACGATTATCCATACCGACGAGGTCGTCGAGACGCTCGAAGTCGCCATGGAAAAGCATGCGTATGCGCTCACCGTGCGCACGCATGCCCAGGCATTTAGTCACGAAGGCTACATTGGCATACCTGTCACCGACATAACCTGGGGTTTTGGGGCGGCGTGGCGCATCGACCGAACGCTTTCTCCCCAAGATGAGAAATTCCTTGCCTTCCTTAAGCCGTATCAGAAATTCTATTGCTAGAAACAAAGAAGGCGGCTGCGTCGAGCAGTCCGCCTTCGAATCGATAACGCCGGCAGTTGCCGAGGCATTTTTCGAACCAATCACGCAAGCTTCGCCTGCGAACGCATGCGAAACGTCGCCTTAGTCGGCATAGCCGTTCGGGTTCATTGATTGCCAACGCCACGAATCGGCGCACATACGATCGAGATCGTATTCGGCAACCCAGCCGAGCACATCTTTCGCCTTTTGGGGGTCGGCATAGTTTTCGGCAACGTCGCCGGCACGGCGTGGCTGAATGTCAACCGGCAAATCGCGACCACAGGCGCGAGAGAACGATGCGACCACATCGAGCACGCTCGATCCTTTGCCGGTGCCAAGATTCACAACCTCAACGCCGGTCTTTCCATCCATCCAGTTCAAAGCGGCAACATGGCCTCGCGCCAAATCAACCACATGGATGTAATCGCGCACGCCAGTTCCATCGGGCGTGGGGTAATCGTTGCCAAACACGCGCACGGCGGCAAGCTTGCCAATCGCAACCTGCGCAACATAGGGAACCAAATTATTCGGAATGCCCTTCGGGTCTTCGCCGATAAGGCCGCTTTCATGGGCACCGATGGGGTTGAAGTAACGAAGCAGCACAACATCCCATTCGGAATCGGCAGTATGAAGGTCGGTAAGAATCTGCTCGATCATCCATTTCGTCCAACCATAGGGGTTGGTAGCCGGTTTTTTCTCGGCCGATTCATTCAAAGGCACGCTGTCGGGCTCACCATACACCGTAGCGCTCGACGAGAAGACGATGCGCTTGCACCCATGCTCGCGCATAACATCGCAAAGAACGAGCGTGTTGGTGATGTTGTTGTAGTAATACTCGAGCGGCTTTTCAACGCTTTCGCCCACTGCTTTGAATCCAGCAAAATGAATGACGCCGTAAATCTCGTTTTCGTTGAAAATACGATTGAGGGCGTCGCGGTCGAGCACGTTGTCTTTATAGAACTTCATGCGAGCCGAAGCGCCGGCGGGCGCCGTGCCTTCAGCTTCAGCATTGCTCACGATTTGACGAATGCGATCGACGGCCTTCTCGTTCGAGTTCGAAAGATCGTCGATGATTACAACACCGTAACCAGCTTCGAGAAGCTCGACACACGTATGGCTGCCGATGAACCCCGCGCCGCCGGTCACTAGAATGGTTTTGATATCAGACATAAGAACCTTCCTGAAAAAATAACGCCTGTCGCCTAACGTTTACGTTTGGCACCCGTGTTTGAATATATTACATCGACGGAAACGAGGGTGATCGCACCGTCCCACTATGCGGAACGCTGTTCCAAACGAGCCACGAAACGCTCCAACCGATTAAGACCCTCATTCAAATCGTCCATGCTACAGCAATACGAGAGACGCACGTATCCTTCAGCGGAAAAGCATGAGCCGGGCACCAACGCCACACCATCCTCCGCAATAAGGCATATGCAGAATTCTTCCGAAGACATACCAAATTTTTCTATAGAGGGAAACGCATAGAAAGCCCCTTGGGGCTCGATCGTCGAAAGGCCCATTTCCCCTAGGCGCCGCAATACGAAATCCCGACGTTCACGATATGCTTCACGAACAGGGAAAACGTTTTGCCTCAATGCCTCGATAGCAGCAGTTTGCACAAAAGACGGAACGGATGAAACCATATATTGGTGGATCTTCGCGATTTCAGCAATGATGGGGGCATCGGCAGCAACCCACCCGAGGCGCCAACCTGTCATCGCGTAGGGCTTCGAGAAGCTGTCGCACACGATGATCCGATCGCGCAAATCGGTATAGTAGCTGGAAAAGCCCCTATGGGAACCATCGTCGCCAGTGTACACGCTCCCGTCGTACACAAGGGAGGTATACACATCGTCGCAGATGACGAATATATCGCGCTCGGCAACGAACTTGGCAACCGCC
Organism: Bacteroidaceae bacterium; assembly: GCA_963631715.1. GTDB lineage: Bacteria > Actinomycetota > Coriobacteriia > Coriobacteriales > Eggerthellaceae > Slackia. The sequence continues at coordinate 9,432 of CAVGRL010000041.1, read as the reverse complement.
TCCAGCGATCGAGGATTCAAAACGCAACCGGTCGGGTTGTTCGGCGACGTGAGAACAATCGCTTTGGTTCGCTCGGTCGCGGCAGCGCGAAGTAAATCGCCCGTCAGCTGAAAATTCGTTGCGCGGGTATCGATAGGCACAAAGGTGGCACGATTCGCCACAACGATCGATTCGTATAGCCCGAATGCAGGGGTGGGAACGAGCACCTCATCTCCGGGGTTCAATACCGCCGTAAGCGAGGCAAACAAGGCCTCGGTCGCGCCGCATGTCACGACCACCTCGTCGGCATCGTAGTGAAGATTCCGCTTTTCCATATGCTTGCAAAGCGCCTCGCGCAGCGCAAGCGTGCCGTTATTCGGCGGATAGTGAGTCTCGTTCGCCGCAAGCGATTCGCTCACCTTGGTTTTCACCGCCTGCGGTGTATCGCCCTCTGGCTCGCCGAGCGTTAAAAGAATACAGCCAGGCGTCTGTTTCGCGAACGCCGTGATTCGCCTGATCCCCGATGGCTTCAGCTGGGCAAGGGCGGTATTCGTAGTAAGGGCCATGGCAACTCCTTGAATCCAAATGTGCGCCGCCCATTATAAATCCGAAAAGGCCGGTGGATTTCACCGCCTCGTAGAAAGAACCCGATCACTCCCATTCACCACGGGAAAGAATGGCGAACGCAGGGCGCAATATCGCCGACAGCGTTTCTTTAATAGAAAAAGGCCGTCGAGACGGCCTTTATATTGCTTGGGCAAGCTTTATTTCCTGTCAGAGATATCCACGTATTCGCGAGCATGGCCGGTCTTTTTGAAAGCGGGCCGCATAATCCTTTTCCCCGAGACGATTTCCTCGAAGCGATGCGCACTCCAACCCGCCATGCGCGCGCATGCAAACATGGGAGTGAGCAATTCGCGGGGAATACCGAGCGTTGAGTATACGCAACCGCTATACAGGTCGACGTTTGCGCAGATATCTTTGCTCTTACCCGCCTCGGCAAGCAACTGGGGCGCAAGCCGCTCAATAATCTCGAGCAAGCGGAATTCGGGTTCGTGTTCCGTCCCGGCAACCAAACGCTCGGCGTATTTATGCAGCAGTTCAGCGCGGGGGTCCGAAAGCGTATACACCGCATGCCCCATGCCGTAGATAAGGCCAGTCCTGTCGTAGGCTTCTTTCCGTACGATTTTCCTTAAGTAGTCAGCAACCTGGCCTTCGTCGGTGATATCGGAAACATGCTGCTTTATATCGTCGGTCATAAGAAGCGTTCGATTGTTCGCGCCACCATGGCGGGCGCCCTTCAAGCTTCCGATCGCCGCAGAATAGGCCGAATACGGGTCGGTATCGGCGCTGGTAAGCGTTCTGCAGGTGAAGGTCGAGTTGTTTCCACCGCCGTGTTCCGCATGCAGCATAAGCATAATGTCGAGCGTCTTCGCTTCGGTCGCGGTGAACTGCCGGTCGGGTCGCAGCATCGACAAAATGGTTTCGGAGGTTGTTTGACCGGGTATGTAGTGATGGATGAACATGGAATCGCCGAAGAACTTATCGCGCATCACATGATATGCAAGCACCATGATTCGCGGAAGCCGGCTCAGCAGCATGATTGCGGTGTCAATCTCGTGCTCCGATGAACGATCTTCGGCACGATCATCGAATGCGTATAGCTGCAACACAGAACGACTCATGGCATTCATCAAATCGCGCGTCGGAGGTTTCATAATATAGTTCGCGGTAAACCCATCCGGCAAATCGCGTGCAGCTTCAATGAGCGCGTTGAATTCATCCAACTGGGCAGACGTAGGCAACTCACCCGACATAAGCAAGTATGCCGTCTCTTCGAAACCGAACCTGTCGTCAGCAACAACATGATCAACCAAATCGGAAATGCTGTACCCGCGATACGACAAGCGACCCTTATCTGGAATCTTGTCGCCTTCAGAAACCATATAGCCGTGGACATTTGAGATATTCGTGATGCCAATCACGACACCCGTTCCATCGGCGTTGCGCAGTCCGCGCTTGATATCGTAGGTCTTGTAATAGCAAGGCTCTATGGAATGGATGGTCTCAAAACTGGAATACAGAGGCAAATCCTGCTTCATGAGTGGCAACCTTCCTGACGCAAAGCGCCATAACGATTCACGAAACCTCAGTCTACAACGGAAGCAATTCGCATGAAATTGCTTTTCAATGAATGGAATGGAGTTGTAACACTAAAGAAATGGCAGTTCAGCGGGATATTCATCCTTGTATCGAGTGAGCGAACAGTCCGCTGCGCAATTTAGGCTCAAACCAGGTCGACTTCGGCGGCATAAGAAGTCCCGCATCGGCAACGCGAAGCAATTCATCAACCGACGTGGGAAACATGGCGAATGCGACAGCGGGCCCATCGCCGCGAGCATCTATACGATTCACCTTCCGCTCAAGTTCGCGAAGGCCGCGAATGCCTCCGACGAATTCAATGCGGGAATCGGTACGGGGGTCTTCAATACCCAAAATAGGCTCCAATACCTTCTCTTGAAGAATGGACACGTCCAGCCCCGCAACAGGGTCGCTGCTTTCGAATTCCGGCTTAACGCCGAGCCCATACCACTCCCGATCGAGATACATGCCGATCGCGCCTTTATCGATTGGCTCCAATTCGGTTTCTTGCTTATGCAAAATCTCAAATGGGCCGTCGCTGCCAGCCAACTTTCCAAGGAATTCGCTTTTGGACAACCCGCATAAATCGTGTACCACGCGGTTGTAAGCCAAAATCCTCAGCTGCGAGGCAGGGAAGAGCACGCTCATGAAGTAATTGAACTCTTCCGTTCCGTCATAGCTCGGGTTCGCTTCGCGACGCATAAGGCCGACTTTCACGGCCGACGCTGCGCGATGATGCCCATCGGCGATATAGGCACACGGGATTTTTGCGAAAGCGGCGCCGATTGCAGCGTATGCCTCAACGCAGGAGGCTTCCTCGGAAGACACAGATATGCGCCAGACCTTATGGGAAACACCGTCTTCGCACACGAAATCGTAAAGAGCCGGGGTTTTCTTTACCTTCGCCACCAAAATATCGATAACATCGGAATCGCGGTACGTTAGAAAAATCGGCCCGGTTTGCGCATCGAGGGCATCGATGTGGCGGATGCGATCGAGCTCTTTTTTCTCCAACGTGTTCTCGTGCTTTTTGATTACGCCATCAAGATAATCATCTATGGAGCAGCATGCAACAATGCCCGTTTGGGAACGATCGTCAAGAGTGAGTTCGTACAGGTAAAAGCACGGGGCCTCGTCTTTCATGAACGTTCCGTCACTTTGACGAGCCTCGAACAATTCTTTAGCTTTATCGTACACGGCGGGCGCATACATATCGGCGTCGGGAGGAAACTGCGTTTCGGGACGATCGATATTCAAAAACGAGAGAGGCTTCCCTTTAACAGCCTCGGCAGCTTCACAACGATCGTAAACATCGTAGGGAAGAGCCGCCACTTGGCTGGCCACGTTGGCATTGGGTCTGATTGCAGAAAAAGGCCTAACGATCATAGCCTCGCCTTTCATTGAGATAAAACCGGATGAATCGCCCCTATCGGCACTTTCGCCGATAGGGGGCTTTTATTGCGGCCCGAACCAATCCGTTCACCGACGATCACGAACGAAGCCGGCAACCGGCCCGCCTATCGCGCGTTTAGCTCGCAGCCCGATAGACGATCGACAACTTCACAGCGCTATTTGATGACCCTAACGCGATAAATCGAGGGGATTTGCTTCAACGCTTCTATCGTCTCGTCATCAAGATGCTCATCGGTATCGAACATCGTATATGCGTTTTCTCCCGCGCTTTCGTTCACCATACGCTGCACGTTTGCATTGTCGCGCGCGAGAACCGCGGTAATCTGGCCAATCATATTGGGCACGTTGGCATGCAGGCAGGAAATCCTGCTTGCGGCGCGCGCTTTGCCCATCGAGCAGGCCGGGTAGTTCACCGAATTGGCGATATTGCCGTTTTCGAGATAATCCTTCAGCTCGGAAATCGCCATATCGGCGCAATTCGCTTCCGCTTCGGCCGTTCCTGCGCCAGAATGCGTGGTGATAAACGTATTCGGCATCTTCACGGTCTTCTGGGTAGCAAAGTCGGTTGCGAACCATGCAATTTTTCCAGCCCTCAAAGCAACATCGACGGCATCCTCATCGACGATGGTTTCGCGCGAATAATTAATGAGAACGGCATTCGGCGCAAGGAGGTTCAGCTGTTCCTCGCCGATCATATGAATCGTATCGGCCTTCGAGGGAACGTGCAGCGTAAGGTAATCCCTGTCGCGACAGGCGTCCTCCAGCGTAGCGACTCGCTGAACCTTCTGGGAAAGCGCCCACGCATGCTCAACCGAGATAAAGGGATCGTAGCCATAGACATCCATCCCTAAATCGGAACAAGCGTTGGCCACCTTCGAGCCAACATTACCAAGGCCGATAACTGCAATGCTTTTACCTTTGAGCTCATGGCCGACGAAAGCCTTTTTCGCCTTTTCGGCGTTGGTGAAAATATCGGGATCGGTGGAGTTTTCCCGCACCCAATTCATGGACTGAACCACCCCGCGGCTCGAAAGCACCAACATGGCGAGCGCGAGTTCCTTAACAGCGTTCGAATTGGCACCAGGGGAATTGAAAACCACCACGCCATGCTTCGCGTATTCCTCGATAGGTATATTGTTCACTCCGGCTCCGCAGCGGGCGATGGCCCGAATGCCATCGGGAAGCTCGTATCCATGCAGGTTGGTGGAGCGCATGAGGATGGCATCGGCTTGCTCTATTTCGTCGACAAACTCATATCCATCACCAAACGTGACCTGGCCGTCTTTCGTAATATCGTCGATCGTTTTGATGTAGCGCATACGTTGCTCTCCTTTATATTGGAAACGAAGTCAGAAATAAATAGGCGAAGCTTCGCGGAAAATGCGACAGAAAACGCCCTTACGCGAATAAAAGCCCACGCGAAACGGGACAATGCATTCGCTTTAGGGAAACACTGATTGGTATTCCTGCTCCTCCAAACATTGGCGCCCTTGGAAGGGAGCTGTAATTCGCGACTCGGCCGAGGCGTGCCAATGTTTTTGCATCTTGTTAGATGACTAAAAAACGAAGAATCCCAATCCGCATTTCCCTAGATAGATCGGGAAGCCGACCCATTCCTCTCTTCGAACGATCGCATGAAATCAACGAGCGATCGCACCCCTTCGAGAGGCATCGCGTTATAAATGCTGGCACGCATGCCGCCGACGCTTCTGTGGCCTTTGATGTTTTTGAACCCCGCCGCATCAGCCTCAGCAATAAATTGAGCATCGAGTGCTTCGTCGCCCGTGACGAACGGCACGTTCATAAGAGAGCGATCCTCTTTGCACGCGGTTCCATGGAACATATCGCTCGCATCGAGAGCGTCGTAAAGCAAATTCGCCTTAGCGACATTGGCATCGCGCATGCCCTTCAGCCCACCTTGGGCTTTAACCCATTTGAAAACCTTGCCGCACAAGTAAATCGAATAGCAAGGCGGAGTGTTGTAGAGGCTTTCCGCATCGGCATGCGTTTTGTATTGGAGCATCGTGGGAACGTTTGGCAAATCCTCGGAAGGGATGAGGTCCTCGCGAACAATCACGATGGTCACACCTGCTGGGCCAGCGTTTTTCTGCGCGCCGGCATACAGCAAACCATATTTCGAAACATCGATAGGCTCGCTTAGGAAGCATGACGAGATATCGGAAACGAGAGGGATTTCGCCGGTTGACGGCAATTCACGATATTTCGTTCCGTAAATAGTTTCGTTTTGGCAAATATAAACATAGTCGGCATGGGGGTTTATCGACGATTCAACCCCTTTAGGCACATAGCTGAAATTTCGATCGGAAGAATCGCCAATGATGCGAGCATTGCCGAAACGCGCCGCCTCTTGAGATGCCTTCTTGCTCCACGAACCGCTCACTATGTAATCAGCATGACCGGTTCGCATGAGATTCATGGGGACCATGGCGAATTGGGTGGACCCGCCACCCTGCAAGAATAAAACCTTATAGTTGGAAGGAATCCCCATAAGCTCGCGCAGGTCCGATTGCGCTTCTTCGATAATTCCCTTGAATGTCGAAGATCGGTGGCTCATCTCCATGACCGACATACCGCATCCGTGATAATCAAGCATTTCATCGGCAGCCTCGCGAAGAACGCTTTCAGGCAAAACCGCAGGTCCAGCGGAAAAATTAAACACCCTACCCATATCGATGACCTCCTTTTCTTCAACGAAATCCCTATACAGGTTAAGTTCGATATTCTAATGCAAAAGGGAAGTACGCACGAGCACTTTATCACGATGGAGTGAATATTCCATAGTTACCCGAAAGCGAGCAGGGAATAGCCTTACTCGATTCCCATTACCTGCATAACAAGCAGCGCAATTGTGAGCAGCGTCACGATGCCCACGGTAACCCAGATGAGTCCGCGACCAACAATCCCGCTCGCGAATTTCCCCATGATTCGCTTATCGGCGGCAATGAGCGCCATGAACACCAATAGCACAGGCAAAACGATGCCGTTGATGAACTGCGCCGTAAGCATGATGCCCATCAAATTTATTCCGGGGATAAGCACCACGGCGGCAGAAAAGACGATGACCGAGGTGAAAATACCCTTAAACATCGGGGCTTCTTTCCAAGAGAAATCAACCCCCGCTTCCCAACCGAACGCCTCGCAGATTACGAACGAAGTCGTAAGGGGCAGCACGCATGCCGCAAGAAAACTCGCGGCAGTAAGCCCGGCCGCAAAAAGGATTTGAGCATATTGGCCCGCGAAAGGAGCCAGGGCCGATGCCGCATCTTGGGCGGAATCGATAGAAATCCCTTGCGGATACAAAACCGATCCCGTCGTGATGATGATGAACCAAGCAACAAGACATGCGATTACCGTGCCTGTTGTCACATCGATCTTCTGAAGAAGCATCTCTTCCCGATCTGTGCCGACGCCTTTATCGACGACGTTGCTCTGCGCGAAAAACATCATCCATGGCGCGATCGTCGTGCCAATCATCGAGATGACGAGCGATATGAAGTGCACGTTTGGGGGAATTTGAGGAACGACGGTAGCAACGGCCACATCTCCCCAGTTGGGACCGGCGAGAAACGCAGCGATCACATAGGTTACAAACACGAGAGAAATCGCGAGGAAGATCTTCTCGACGCTTTTATAGCTGCCTTTCACGACAAGCAGCCAAACGACAACCGCCGAAACAGGAACGCTTACCCATGTCGGAACGCCAAACAATCCCATGCCGGAAGCGATGCCGGCGAATTCGCTAAACGTAGTTGCCACATTGCCAACAAGCAGGGCGCACATCGCGAAAGCCGTTAGGCGAATACCGAAACGTTCGCGTATAAGAGCCGCAAAACCCTTGCCGGTAACCGCGCCCATGCGCGCGGCGGTCATTTGGACAACAAGCAAGAGAACGCACATCACGGGAATAACCCAAAGCGTCGCGTATCCGAAATCGGCACCAGCCGTGGAATACGTCGAGATTCCGCCGGCATCGTTTCCCGCCATCGCGCTCACAACGCCCGGCCCCATAGCCGCCAAAACGAGCAACGCGAAAGGTTTTCTCTTCTCTTCCGAGGACTCTTTTTCGCAAGAAGGCTCATCTACGCAATCGGAAAGCTCTATTTTCCCCGATTTACGGGCGGCGTATTCCGCATCCCTGCGCTCTTGCATGACCTCGTCGTATGTCGCATCTCGCCGAGCTGCCATTTAAATCACGCCCACAATCTCTAAAACGATGAGGGTGTATATCGCAAGAGCTGCGGCACCGCCAACGATGGCAGCAATAACGGTGAATGCGCGGGTCGTATTCTTTTCGGTCTCTGTGCTTTCCTCGATTACCTCCATAGCGTCATCGACCGTAACGAGGCCAAGCATCCGGCCAGACTCATCGACAACAGGCAAGGCAACCATGTCATATTTGGAGATGTCGGCAGCAACCTCTTCCTCGTCTTCGTCGGGAGGAACGCTGATGACTTCCGTATACATAATGTTTTTGAGCTGGGTTTCCCGATGCGCGAGCACAAGGGTGCGCATCGAGAGCACGCCGACGAGTCGTTCGGATTCTTCTTCTAGAACATACACGAAGTGGACCGTTGGAAAATCGTCCTCTAAAGCCCTGAGAACCTCGACTGTATCTAAAACCGTATCGGTTTCCTTCATCGCCACAAACTGGGTGGTCATCATGCCACCGGCGGTGTCGTCCTTGTATCCAAGCAGGCTGCGAATCTCCGCAGCATCCTCGACGCCCATCAAACGCAAAAGCGTCTCGGCTTTTTCGTAAGGCAAATCACGAATAATATCGGCAGCATCATCGGGATCCATTTGCCCCAAAAGACCCGACGCTTCCTGCTCGCCCAAATCGTCGAGGGTTTCCGCTTGGTATTCATCTTCGAGCTCGGCGATAACTTCCGCAGACCGAGCATCGTCAAGATGCTTGAAAACTTCGGCGCGCTGTTTAGGATCGAGCTGTTCGAGAATATCCGCGACATCCGCAGGGTGCATCTCATTCAAACGGCGATGGGTTACGGAAAGCTGCACCTTAGACAAATCGCGATCGAGAAGGTCCATGTAATTCCAGGCAATAATCTTCTCGTCTATCTTTTTGCCGAAGAGTCTCGATATGGCAACGACGCCTTTTTCAAGCAAAGGATGCAGCCCTCGCAAAATGCCACGCACGCCGACTTCCGCGCCGAGCAAACGCAGCTGCGTTCCCGAAGGGGATAGCTTCAAGTCGTTAACGCGCACCAACTTGAGACCTTGCGTGTCGACGATTTGCTGGTCAAGCAGATCGCGGGCGAGCAAAACCTCATCGGGCTGAAGATAACTGAAGCGAATGTTATAGGACTCCGTATTAAGGCGAACGGAATCTTCCGAAAAATCGTCGACATACTTACGCCAACTAATCATAAAAGGCGTGCGGCCCGGGCCTTTGAAGGCCAACGATGTAATTCGCGGAAACATCTCGCCTGTAGAAATAGCGAGATCAGATACCACGCCGAGCTTTTCCCCCGTTGAATCGTAAACAGGATTGCCCAGCATGTTTGACAAGTAGAGCATTGCTTGCCTCCCCTCGTGCATCACGGCCTTAAGGCCAGCGAGGAAAAGCGCGCGGGCCTTAAGGTTAACGAGCGATGTGTTTTCGAACCTTCAAAATGGCCCTTTTCTCTTCGACAATAAAAAAGCCGCTCTCGCGGCGCAACTGCATATCGGTTTATTTCGAATCGATTTTGCAATCGAGGAAAAATGGTGCGCCGTGAGGGATTCGAACCCCCGACGTACTGATTCGTAGTCAGTCCCTCTATCCAGCTGAGGTATTGGCGCACGTTTTCAAACTGCGCTGTTAAAAGTGGTGCGCCAAGAGGGATTCGAACCCCCGACGTACTGATTCGTAGTCAGTCC
>CAVGRL010000040.1:0-18083 GCA_963631715.1 Bacteroidaceae bacterium | reverse complement strand
TTTTCCTAATGAATCGAATAAAGCTTTCAAGAAACGATTAAGGCCGAGGCGTATAGAACACCTCGGCCTTAATCGTTTCTTGTGCGGCATGCCCTGTTTTGATGGCATGCGATTTGCTAATGCATCCTTGCTATTTAAGGAGTGATTGCATGGCGAAAACGCAAGATATTCCCCAGTTCGGGCTCTTAAGCGGATATCGTGTTGTGATGGTTGGTCTTTCGGTTGCGGCGCCGTTCGCTGCCGAGCTTTATGCCGAGCATGGCGCCGATGTTATTTGGATCGAAAACCCATCGGTTGACGATATGGGCCGTTTTTCACAGCACGCGTCTTCAACTCAGCAAGACAGGCGAAATATGAGAAGCCTGGCTTTGAATTATTTGAAAGGCGCTGGTAGAGAGGCGTTTTTAAAGCTCATAGAAACGGCCGATGTGCTTATCGAGGCCTCGGTAGGGGGTCGTTTCGAAAGCAAAGGGCTAGGCGATGAGGAGCTGTGGAAAGTCAACCCCGGCCTGGTTATTGCCCATATTTCTGGCTTTGGACAAACGGGGGTGTCTTCGTATGTGAAGCGTGCGAGCTACGACCCGATTGCTCAGGCATTCGGCTGCGCGATGCGCATGAATGGAATCCCTGGTCAGCCTTCCGCTCCTGCCATGCCTTTTCCTGGGGATTATTCCGCAGCCTTCTATGCTTTCGGTATGACGCTTGCTGCGTTGCTTAAACGTACCGAAACGGGTCGCGGCGAATCTATCGACGTTGCCCAATTCGAAACCATGATGCGCATACAGTCCCAATACCCAATCAAGGGTTGGACGTATGGCGAAGAGTACGAAAAAGAAGGAACCCATAGTCTTATTTGTGCCTTGTACGGTACGTATGAATGCAGCGATGGGGAAGAAATCTATGTCCTCTTTCTGGGACCGGGCGTACTGAAAGGCGGGCTTCCCGCTATCGGTCTTGAGTACGGAAGCGAACTTTTTCCTGCGGGTCAAGGGATTATCCCGTATGGCAGCAAAGCGGCAGATGTTGCCGAAGAGGCCTTTTCGAAATTCTTGGGCGAACATACCGCCGAAGAAGTTGAACAGATTTTGAATGATGCCGGAGTGCCTTGCTCTCGTTTGCTGAATTATGCGCAGGCTGCAGTGAACCCCCATTATGTTGCTCGGGGGGTCGTGGAGCATTGGAAGGCAACGAACGGGGAGCTTGATATTGCCGGAGTGAAAGTGGTTCCCGAATTGAAGAACCATCCGGGTAAAGTTTGGCGCGGCGCTCCGTGCATTGGCCAAGACAATGACGATATTTTGAGCGAGCTTGGCTTCGGCTCTGAATCTATCTCGGCCATGTATGAGGAAGGCCTTATCGGCAAAAAACCTTACAGCGAATCATTCGCCGATTAGTGAAGTTGGCACAGAAGTTGCTTTTATTTCAATGCGAGAGTTCCGTGATTCAGATTGAGCAAAGCGCGGTCTGGCGGAACGGGATACAACACAAGGAGGTTGTTGCATGAAGTCATCCGAAATGCCGAAATTTGGCAACCTTTCGGGCCTCAAGGTCATCAATGCGGCGTCTGTTATTGCAGGCCCCTTTGTATGCGGCCTTTTTGCTGAACAGGGTGCCGATGTTGTCGAGCTTGAAAGCGTGAAAGCGCCCGACATGTATCGCATGTATGGCGATGCTTGGTCGGCTGAGCGCCGCAATCAGCGCATGATGACGCTGAACATCCCGACTGATGAGGGCAAGGAAGTTCTCTTCAAGCTTATCAAGGACGCAGACGTGCTCGTTGAGTCGTCTAAGGGCGGCACCTGGGCGAAATGGGGATTGACTGACGATGTTTTGTGGGAGCATAACCCGGCTCTCGTTATTCTTCATATTTCCGGTTTCGGCCAGACGGGCGACCCGGCGTATGTGAAGAAGGCCTCGTTCGACCCCATCGGCCAGGCGTTTTCCGGTTACGCGAGCCTCAACGGCTTCCCGGGAACCCCTCCGTCGGTAACGAAGCCTTTCACGGGCGACTACATGACGGGCCTTATGGGCGCTTGGGCTACTCTTGCCGCTGTCATCCATGCAAAGGAAACCGGCGAAGGCGAGTCCATCGACTGCACCCAGTTCGAGTCGCTCGTTCGCGTTCAGGGCGCCACGCTTTCCGATGGCATTAACCATGGCATTCAGCCTACGCCTATCGGCAACGAAGACTTCGTTGGCGCTTGCGCTGGCTCCCAGAAGTGCAAAGACGGTTATGTTCAGGTGTCTGTTGGCGGTACGGGCCCGGTTGCGAAGCTGGTTGAGTTCTTCGGCTTCAAAGACGATCCCGATTTCCAGCCTTTTGGCACCTATCCGTCCATCACGCGCGCTCCGGGCTGCAAGGATATCAACGATCCCCTGCCCGCGCGTGCTGCGAAATTCCGTGCGGCGCTTGACGAGTACTGCCTTTCTCATACGGTTGACGAGGTCAATGAGCAGTTCAGCTCGATGGGCATTCCTGTAAGCCCTCATATGACCTACGAGCGCATGCTGAAAGATCCTCAGTACAAGGCGCGCGAGGTATTCGTGGAATGCTTCGACGAAGTTACCGAGACCACGGTCAAGCAGGTCAACATGTTCCCGAAATTCAGCAAGCGACCGGGGCAAATTGTTCGCGGCGGCGCGAAATACGATGCCGACACCGCTGACGTTATGGCAGAGCTTGGCTACAGCGACGAGGAAGTTGCCTCGCTGTACGAGAAGGGCATCCTCAAGAAGGGCAAATAGTCCTTACTGCGGCGGCAATCGCGCACCCTGCGCTATCTGCCGTATTACTTGATCCCATGGGGAGGGCGATAAGAGGTCGCCCTCCCGTGAGATGATCGGCGAAAACGGGTTCCGGTTCATCGTTGCAGCGTTGCTCAGGCACGGTTTTTGCTGATGTATAGACGCATTTTCAATGCGTCAGAGAAAAGCTCGAAACAAGGAGAAAAAATGGGAACTGAGAATGTGAAGGGCAGCAACTACGCTTGGGCAGTCGCCATCGCGTGCGTTGCGTTCTACGCTGTCCCGCTGGGTTTTGCTGCAAACCATGCGGGCCTGTTCATTACCCCGGTCATGAATGAGTTTGGTTGGTCTCGTACCGACGCCACGCTGTTCATGTCCATCCAGCCTTGGGTTGCCGCTATCTGCACCCCTATCGCTGGTAAGCTTATTTCTAAGTACAACCCCCGTTGGATCATGACCGCTTCCGTGTTGGTGTTCGGTCTTGCCAACCTCGCTTGCGCATGGTTCACCGAGCCTTGGCAGTGGGACGTCTACGGCGTTCTCTACGGCGCTTCCGCCGCATTCTGGATGTACATCGCCACCCCGACCATGGTCAACCGCTGGTTCGCTAAGTCCAACGGTACGGTCATCGGCGTGATTGGCGTTATGGTTTCGCTGTTTGGCGCTATCATGTCCCCCATCATCCAGGGCTGGATCACCGGCATGGGTTGGCAGACCGCCCGTATCATCTGCTCCGTGATCGTTATCGTTGTTGGCGGCGGCCTGACTGCTGCTCTTCTGCGCGAGTCTCCCGAGAAGATGGGCGTTTTGCCTTGGGGCTACGGCGATGCCGAGCCTGCTAAGAGCGAAGCTGCTTCCCAGATCGCCGTTGGCGCTGACGAGGGTGCGACTGCCGCTCAGGCTCGTACGAACCCCGCCCTGTGGCTGCTCATCGTCATGGCTGGCTTCTTCGTAATTTCCGCTTCGTTCGTGCAGCAGCTCTCTTCCTATGCTTCCACGGGCGAGCTCGGCGCAGCGGTTGGCGCTATGGCTGTTTCCATCGCCATGGTTGCTTCCATTATCGGCAAGTTCGGCTTGGGCTGGCTGTGCGACCACATCGGCGCTCGCATGACCGGTGTTATCGCTGGCGTGCTTGGTGGCGCTGGCGCTGCCATCGCATTCTTCGCTGGCGCGAACGTGATGGGCTTCTATGTTGGCGTTGCTCTGTTCGGCGTTGGCTACTCTGCCCTGAACATCGTTCCCCCGATGACCTGCCGCCAGGCGTTCGGCAACAAGGACTATGCGAACATCTTCTCGATGGTTGCTACCGGCCTGAATGTTTTCTCTGGCTTCGCCGCTCTTATCTATGCTCAGATCTTTGACATCACGGGTTCGTTCGCTGGCGCTTTCTGGATGATCATCATCTTCTACGTGTTGGTTATCGTGCTGTCGCTGGTCATCGTCCCGATGGGCCGCAAGTCTTGGGCGAAATAATCTAAGATTCGCATTTCGCCTGCGAACAAGCGCCGATAAAAAGCGCATTTTGGCTGGGGCTGCAAACCCGGCTGTTAAGAAAGCCTCTGCAATGCGGAGGCTTTCTTTTTTGCGTCAGAAGAGAGGTTGTTGCGTTCGAGAAGGGCTGCCGTGCTGCAACGGGGTTGAAACGTGTGGCGAGATGCCGTGGTGCGATGGGGTTGCACGCTCTTATTCGGGCTTGCTTTTTACGATTGCCCCCATATTAGCGATGCGGTTGTATAAAGCGGCATCGCCGATGCTGCTCGCCAGTTCGCGCAGCTCGGCGAGGTATGCCGTTGCTTCCGGCTTGTTCGGGCTCGTTATGACAAGGCCAATGAGCGAGCGCGTAAGCGAATAATTCGCGCCAATCCTCTTCGCGATTCTGTAGGCCTCGTAATTCGCCCAATACGCTTTGGCCGGATTGGTGCTGTGCTGCATGGTGGCTTTCGTGGTGAGCATTGCGGCAAGCATGGGCTCGTTATTGCTTTTTTCGAACAGCGCGATCGCCGTATCTGCGATTTTATCGCCCAGTTCGTAATCGCCCTTAATGTAGGCGCACATCGATTTGATTCCCTCGGAGGATGAGGAAAAGCTTCGTATGGGTGTTTCCTTAAACGACTCTTCCTCGATTTTAATGAGGTCGTATATGCGCGGGTCGGGCTTGTCTTTCATGAGCGCGATAAGCGTGACGATGGCCGAGAAGAAAATCGACATGCTAGAGGTCGCGTTGGTTTCGACCTTTTGGCAGAGGTTCAGCCCGACGATGCGATTGAGGCAGTTCACGGCTTCGTCGGTGTTCCCGGCGATCATATACCAGGATGATTGAAATCCAAGGATATAGCTCACAAGCAAAGACGATGCCCCATTTTCCAGCGCCTGCTTTTCCGCATCGAGAAGGATGGAAAGTATCTCGGGGTCTATGGCGCTTGCATAGCAGGGAATCACGCCAGCTCGAACTTCGATATATTCGGGAATCGATTCTATTTTGCGCGCCGCCTCGAAGGTGAGCGCATAATCGTTTCGGCCTTGCGCCTTTGCCATCGCGATGATGCTGTGCAGATACAAATCGGCTTCGTAAAGCTGGCCCGAGTGCGTCATGTTGATATAGAGAATGATCGCCGCATCGAGTTTTTCTGGCCCCTTTAGATACTTTACAGCAAGCTTGTAATACTTGACGGCGGCTGAAACGTCGTCGATTTGAAGCAAATAGTCGCCAGATTTTGCGGCATAAAAGCCGCATTCCGATGGATGCGTGCTGTTGCAGAGATGCCTGCAGATGGCGATATCCTGGGCGCTTGCCGGAGCTTCGGCATAGAGGCCTTCCATAGCGTAGGCTATTTTCAAGTTCAACGATTCGTAGCGCCTTGGCTCAAGACGCAATCGAGCTACGAGATATTCTTGAACGCGGGCATTCGAGAGTGCAATTCGCCCCGATTTATCGCGGGCCGCAAGTCCTGCGCCCGATAACTCGGCAAGAATTTCGTCGGCTTGCCCTTCGGGACAAAGATTGGCAAAAACTTCGCCTTCGCAGGGGCCGTCGCATACGGCGAGCACGTCGGCGGCTCGCGAGGCTTGGGGGGAAAGTGATTGCAGGGTGAATTCGAAGAGCTTTTCGAGAGAGGCTTTACCCGAGAACTCCGTATAGCCGGAATCGAGACCCTGAATAATGGCTTTCATCCAGTAAGGGTTGCCGTCGGCGAGCGCTATGAGCCTATCGGCGGTTTCTTTGTCGATATCGGGGAAGTAGAACAGCAGCGCCTCCATCATTCGCGCGCTCTCGAGTTTTTCGAGCGTGATGGTTTCAAGGCGCGCATTGCGTTGCAGGCTGTTGAGCAGCGCCATCGTTTGAGGCGTTGCTGCATTGGGGTTGAGCGTCGCGGTGAATTTTATGTCCCTCGCATCGTCTGCCATAAGCGCCGTGCGGATGCCTTCGAGCGAGGCGGCGTCGGCATTCTGTATATCGTCGCAGGTGACATGTAGGGAGCAATCCAGCGAAAGCAGGGTGAATAAATCCCTCACGGTCTCTTGGATTTGCGCGGATGAGAGCGCGAACGTCGATACGACCGAATGGGGATTCGCGTCGAGCGAAGGGGCGAGGCAACGCAAGCGCGCCCATGATTCCTCCCCCATGACATGCGGGGCTCGGCGCGCAAGGGTGCTCCACTCCGGTTGCGCGGCGAACGCCTTTATTGCGTCGAGCAAGGCGCCGAAGGGAATCTCTTTGGCCTGCTTGGTGAAAGACAGAGAGAGTCGCCGCTCGTTTGCTTGCTTGGGAATTTCTCGCAAGAAGCGGGTTTTTCCCATGCCTGCGTCGCCGCGTATAAGCAGGAGGCTTTTCGTCGGCGCCGAGACGACTCGGTTCATTTCTTCCGTGCGTCCAAGGAAAGGCATATCGCCGTCTTTGAGCTTTTGCTGTCCTGTTTTTTTAACCGAAGCGGTGAACGAATCGTTCGATCCAATGATTGCTTGGTAGCATTCAACGGTTTGAAGCGACGGCGGAATTCCCAGTTCATCGTTGAGTTTTGCGGTAAGTCTCCGGTAAAGCTCGCCGACTTGCCCGCGCATTCCCGCTTTGTCCATAAGGCGCATGGCTCGACGGTAGAGCTCTTCGTTGATGGGATTTTTCGAAATAGAGCTTTCAATGAGCCCCAAAGCGGCATTCGTCGCTCCTTCACTTTCGAGCAGGAACGAGAGCTCCATTGCCGCGTTAATCGATCTGTTTTGCCATTGTTCGCTTTCGGATATTGACCACTGATCGAAAGGCTGCGCGTCTTTGAGGGAAAAGCCTTCGAGAAAAGAACCACGGAAGAGCCTGAGTGTTTTTTGGGGGGCCTCAAGGGAGGGGTCTTGGGATAGCTTGGCGTAATCGCGAACGTCGGTTTGGACGCTTTCGCCGAGGCAAAGCGCTCCTTGCGATTGCTCCAGGGCGTCTTCGCCCAGGCTTTTTTTCAGGTATGAGATATGGATGCTCAAATTGCGGCTTGCTGTTTGAGGGCTTGTGTCGGGCCACAGCATCCAGGCGAGTGTCGTTCGAGGGATGCTCTTGTTTTCGCCCGCCAAATAGAAAAGAATTGCGCGCACGCGTTTCCGGGAAATAGTTACGGGGGTCCCGTTTAAAAGGATCCTCGGAGAACCGAGTATTTCAATGCGAAGCGTGTTCGTATCCAAGCGTCGTTCCTCGTTATTTCCACGCGATGCTTTTCTCGAAAGCACCAATGAAGGCAATTTTCCCTGCGTTTGGAACTGGCGGAATCGGCCAGCATTTTCTAGGAATCATAGCAAACAAAACGTATGACTAACAAAAGTTTAACAAAGAGATTTTTTCTCAATAAAAAGGAGCAAAATCGCCCGAAATAATGGCTTTGGAGGCCGTTTGGCGTCGTTTTTAGTCCGTCTGTGCCGCTTGTCACGTATTCGCTTTGTTAACACCGCACTCGTAAAGTTTCGCATCAGAGGAGAGCGCGAATGCGCGCATGTTTGTTTGAAAGGGGATTGCATGTCCAAAGTGAAAAGCGGCTCGGTGTGGGCTTGGCTTGTGCTCATCGGCTGCATTGGCTTTTATTCGATTCCGACGGGTATTATTGCGAATACGTCGGGTATCTTTGTTGCTCCCGTCATGGATCAGTTTGGCTGGAGCCAGACCGACACGACGATGTACCGAACCATTCAGCCTATCGTTTCGGCGATTTGCGCGCCGTTTGCGGGCAAGTTGCTCGAGAAATATGATCCCCGCTGGATCATGACGGCCGTCTCGGCCGTGTTCGGCCTGGCTTCGGTGGCGAGTGCGTTTGCTACCGAATTGTGGCAATGGAACCTCTACGGCGTCGTGTTTGGCGTTACGGCCGCGTTCTTTATGTATTTGGCCGCTCCGGTTCTCATCAATATTTGGTTCGAGAAGGGCGCAGGCATCGCCGTTTCCATCTCGGCCGCGACGCTTTCTTTGCTGGCGGCTATCGCAAGCCCGGTTGGCCAGGCGCTCATCAGTGAGTACGGCTGGCAGACCGCTCGTTTGGTCCTTTCCGTCGTGACGACGATCGCTTCGGTCGTTCTGTGCGCCGCGTTCGTGCGCAAGTCCCCTTCGGTTATGGGCGTTTTGCCGTTCGGCGCTTCTGGCGCAACTGAGGGAGAGGGCGCGCGTAGCGCCGAAGAGGCTGCTGCTGCCGCTGCTGCCGCAGAAAAGGAAGGCGCTTCCATCGAAGACGCCCGCAAGTCACCTGCCATGTACACGTTGATTCTGGTCGCCGGCATCTTCTGCATGTGCGCCGCATTCTTCCAGCAAATCCCGGCATTTTGCTCGCATGGTCAGCTTGGTGCGACCGTTGGTGCTATGGCCGTGTCCATCATCATGGTCGGCGGCATCGTGGGCAAGCTTTTGCTGGGTGCGCTCAACGACAAGATCGGCATTCAATGGACGGGTCTCATCGCTACGCTCGGCGGCGCCATCGGTATTGCCCTGGCTTGGCAGTCGGGTTCCAACGAGGCTGTCTTCTATGCGGGCATGGCAATCTTCGGATTCGGCTACGCCGGTCTTACCGTTATCGCGCCTATGCTGACGCGCGGTACGTTCGGCCCCAAGAATTACTCGCAGGTCTATTCGTGGGTTTCTACGGGCATCTTCATCGCAACGGCCGTGTCGTTTACCGTGTACGGCCTGATCTACGACAACACGGGCTCTTATGATGGATGCTTCGTTGTGGTAATCGCTTTGTACGTTGTTGCTGCCGTGCTCATTCCCTTCACGCTGAAGACCGGCAACAAGCTCTGGAAGAAATAGTTCTCCAAACATAGCCGCATAAAAAAGGGAGCATTCGTGCTCCCTTTTTTCGTGCGTCGTTCCGGTGTATCGCTGCGACGCGGGACTTGTTTTGGCGATGGCCTATTCGTACCATCCCTCTACTTGTTTCTTTCGCTGGTCTAATACTTGTTTTTGATCGCGCATGGCGCTGGTTGCTTTTTTGAGCTGTGCCATGTCCTCTGCGCTTGTTTTCGCAAGCGGTTTTGCCACGATGTCGCAAATTGCCTTGCGTGCTCGCTTGTATGACCTTTTTTCGCCCCATTTCATGGCTCGTTTTGAGATGTGGTATTCGTCATCGAGTTTGCGTAAAAGTTCGCGCGCTTCGTCGAGCTCGTTTATGCGGGCCCGTTCGGCGGCGTCGGATTCGGCAAGGTCGTTTTCCGCCGCGCGGGCGTTTTCAGCATGTTCCTGCGGTACGTCTTTGGATTCGATGAGGGCCTCGTCTTTGCGATCGAGATTATCCACGCCGATGGTGAGCATGCCGTCTTTGTTTACGTCGAAGTTCACCGTGACTTTTGGCACGCCGGCTGCCGACCAGCGGATATTGCGCAGTCGGATTCGAGCGATGCTTTCGCAGTCTTTCGCGAGCGGCCGATTGCCGTATACCACATGAAACTCCATGGCCGTTTGATACGAAGAGGCCGTCGAGAAAAGTTCCTCTTGGTGAATGGGGAGCGTTCTGCCTCGTCGTACGACCGCATGGGCGCGTCCGTCGGGCAATTCGATTGCGATGTCGAAGGGAAGCTTCCCATTTTCGCAATGAAGCTGCACATTGGCAGAGCCGCTCGCGCCCCGCTTCCCCTTTGCTTGCTTTCCTACGTTGATGTTGACGGTCTTCTTCGCCATGGAAGGCCTCGTTTCCTGGGATTGCCTTTTGTTTTGCGTGGTGTTTTCAAACACACGATTTTTTCATTTTGCCTGGTGTAGCAAAAAACATGCCCAATATTTTAAGGGTCGGCTGCTAAATAGGGCAACTGCGGGCATGGCGTTTGCTCTTCTTTGAGAAGCGGCGCGCGAAACGATACGGCGTTGCCGCGAGTCTGTCTTGTCTGCGCGGCGCCCTTCGGACGGGGCGCTCGCAGACGATATGCGCCCTTCGGCGATTCTTCCCAATCTAAGCGCTTTGAGAAAATGGTTGGCACGGTTTTTGCTTAATTGATATTTACCAAGGTGGATGCACAAATCCGAAGTAAGAAAGAGGGGTTTTCTCGCATGAGCAAGGAATATCCGATTCTCGGCTCTCCGCTGAAAATTAATGGCGTAACGCTGAAGAACCGCATGATCACTACGTCGATGTCTCCCGGTTTGGGCTATGTTTCGCCCGACAACCGTCCTACGCAGCGTTTGGCGAACTATTTGGAAGAGCGCGCCGCTGGTCAGACGGCAATGATCATCCAGACCATCGTTCCGTGGAAGCGCAACGAGCTCGAGGCTCAAAATCCCATGATTCACGCGCTGCCTTCTTGCTATGACGAGTCGTGCATTCCCGATTTGAAGAAATACATGGTCGAGCCCGTGCATAAGCATGACGGCCTCATTTGCGCGCAGCTGTATTGCGTGCATGATTGGAAGCCCTCGGCCGAATTGCCCGAAAGCCCGTATGGCCCTTCCGATATTGCCATTCTGAAATTCATGGGTGGCTTCAAGGCTATGACTATCGAGCAGATCCATGATTTCCAGGCGCAATATATCAACGGTGCCCGCGTCATCAAAGAGGCCGGCTTCGATGCCATCGAGGTTATGGCTGGCGTTGGCGGCATCATGAGCCGCTTCATGGCTCGCGCGACCAACAATCGCACCGACGAATATGGCGGAAGCATCGAGAACCGCGCTCGCTTCGCATGCGAAGTCATTTCTGGAGTTCGTGAGGCTTTGGGCCCGGATTTCCCCATCGTCGTTCGTTGGAGCCCCGTCGATTTCATCAAGAGCCCCGAAGGCCCCGGCCTTTCCATGGAAGAGGCGCTTCAGATTGCCCCGATGCTCGAAGCGGCAGGCGCCGACCTTCACGACTTGGCTGTTGGCTGGCACGAGACGAGCGAGCCTTTGACGACCAAGGTCATCGAGGATTGCCACTGGACGTGGATTTCCGAGAAAATCAAGACCGTTGCGAAAAAGCCGGTTGCGCAGGGTTACCGCAATACCGACCCGACCGCGATGGAAAAAACGCTTTCCGCTGGCAAAGTCGACGTTATTGCCGGTTTGCGCTACAGCATTGCCGACCCCGATTTGCCGCGTAAGGTTATGGAAGACCGCACGTGCGACATGCGCAAGTGCATCGTTTGCTGCCGCTGCCTCGATGACGTGGTAAGCCAGGGCAAGCCGATGAACTACTGCGGCGTGAACCCCCACCTGGGACCCGAACTCGATCATGAGCTGTATCCGAAGGCCGCCAAGAAAAAGCGCGTGATGGTTGTGGGCTCCGGCCCGGCTGGCATCAATGCCGCCGTTACGGCCGTTGAGCGCGGTCACGAGGTCGATCTGTATGAAGCGGGTCCGCGTTTGGGCGGCTGCGTGAAGATGTCCTCCATCTTCAGCCCCTACCACGAGCGCTACCTCGATTACATGAACAACCTCATCAAGAGCCACCCCGAGATTCACGTGCACCTGAAGAGCCCCGTGGATGCTTCCGTCGTGAAATCCGTCAAGCCCGATGCCGTTATCGTTGCTATGGGCGGCGACGTGATGGGCTTGGACGTTCCCGGCGCCGACGGTTCCAACGTTTTGCAGTCGCATGACTTGCTCGAGATGCTCAACGGCAACACGCCTCACACCAAGAGCGCGTTCAACAACTTCATGTGGTGGGGCGCGACCAACGTGGTGAAGATGCACTATACGCCGAGCTTCGCTCGTTGGGCCACGACTGCTATGAACTGGCCCGTGAGCCGCGACGTCGCCATCATCGGCGGCGGCTTGCCCGGTTGCGAGTTGGGTCATCTTTGCATGGAGACCGGACGCAAGGCTTCCATTATCGAAGAGAAGAAGAAAATCGGCTATGACGTGGGTGGCTCCGATCGCTTCGGATTGATCAACGGCTTCAAGAAATCCGAAAACATCAGCATGTATCCGCTGACCAAGGTGACCGAAATCACCGATAAGGGCGTCAAGGCCATCCAAAGCGACAAAGAGGGCAATCAGACCGAGATTTTCATCCCGGCCAAGACGGTTGCCATCACGCTGGGCTTCAAGCCGAACCATGCTCTGGCCGATTCCCTCAAAGGTATTTGCGACGAGGTCTATCTGGTGGGCGACGCGGATGAGCCGCACCGCATTGCCGATGCGACCAAGGCCGGCTATGTGGCCGCTTGCGCGATCTAAGGAGCGAATTCATGGCTGAAGAACGCGACATGGTTTACATGGAGAAGGGCGAAGACGGCGTTGCGGTTGTGTATCTGAATCAGCCGCGTAAGAAAAACGCCATCAACGCCACGATGATGGACCTGCTCACGGAGTGCTTTCAAAGCGCCGATGAAGATCCTGATATCCGCGCTATCGTTTTGCGCGGGTCGGGCGATTGCTTTACCAGCGGCGGCGATCTTTCGCAGAGCAGTCCTGAAGAGAATACTCCGGAGCACGCTCGGAAGACCTACCGCAAGTATTGCCGCACCGTGACGACCATGCGCACCATCGCGAAGCCGATTATCGCTATGGTTGACGGCTATGCCGTCGGCGGCGGTTTTGCTCTTATGCTTGCGAGCGATTTGGTCTGCGTGAGCGAAACGGCGACGATCATTCCGGCGTTTTGCCAGATCGGCATCGCTCCCGAGATGGGCGTGGCGAAGTTTTTGCCCGAACTGGTGGGCATGCAGCGCGCCAAAGAAATCATTTTCCTCGGCGACCGCATCAATGGCGTTCGTTTGGGCGAGCTGGGGATTGCCAACCGAGTGGTTCCCTCCGCCGATTTGGAGCGTGAGACCATGGACCTCGCGCGTCGATTGGCCGACATGCCCGATGCCTCCATCCAAGTGGCAAAAGGAATGCTGAATTCTCTGTGCGACACGAATTTGCAGGCTTCGCTTGCATTGGAGCAAACGGGGTCGCCGTTCTGCACGACGACCAAGGCCTACGCCAAGACCATGGAGAAATTCGCCCGATAGGGTTTCTGGGGCTTAAGGTGGCCGGTTTATGCCGGCCACCTTATTTCGAACCCGTTTACCGAAGGCTTCGCATTTTTTTTCTCGAATTCATCGATAAGCGGATTCATCGAAAACAGAGGGGGCATTTGTGTCTGGGGCTTACACGTACGACAACATCATCGAGCCGTTTCTCGAGAATGTGAAAAAATACCCGACGCGCGTCGCGTGCGTATGCGGCGAAATTGAGCAGACGTACGAGCAGCTCGATACGCTTGCATGCAAGATTGCCCGGGCGTTTCGCGATAGGTCGATAGGCCAAGGCGATAAAGTCGCCTATCTTATGACGAACAGCGTTGAACTTATCGCGGTATATTTGGCCATCCAGCGCATAGGGGCGGTTGCGGTGCCACTGAATTATCGCCTCATTCCTCGCGAGATCGCCTACCTCACGAATGCCGTCGATGCGAAACTGCTCGTTTTCGCGAAGGAATTCGAAGAAAAGGTCGTAGAGAGCCGTCGCGATTTCAATCCCGAACTCGACCTTCTCGCTGTGGGCGACTCGACGCCTTTTGCTCCGAGGCTTTTTGAGCTTTGCGATCCGGCCGAGCCCGACTTAGAACTCTTTCGCGACAAGAGTGCACTGTCGCGCGTGCAATTCACGGGCGGATCGACCGGGCTTCCGAAAGGCGCCTGTCGAACGCATGGGCAAGATTTGGCTGAAATTCGAGCAATTTTGCGCAGCAATGCGATGCTGGAGATGGACCATCCGGTGGCGCTTATCCAGTGCCCGCTTGAGCACCATGGCGGACACAGTTGGTTCATGTGCGCCCTTTCAAGTGGCGCGACTATCGTCATTTGCGGAAAATTCAATGCTCGCGCGGTGCTTGATCAGATTGACGAGCACCAGGTGACGCATATGATTTTGCTGCCGCCTACCACGTATGTCCGCCTTGTTCGCGATGGGGGCACGGCGGATCATGATTTGTCGAGCGTGCGCATCGTGCAAAGCGCCGCCGGCGCTATGACCCCGGAAATCGTCGATGCCATATATGGCGCATTCCCCAATGCTGAAATCAATTATGGATGGGGCCAAAGCGAAAGTGGGTCGGGAACGAGCATGCGCTTGACGCGGGAAATGGCCCGCGAAGCATCGCCCTTGCTCAATTCCTTGGGCAAGCCGATGGATGAGATGGAGATTCGCCTTGTTGACGACGATGGCGAGCCTGTTTCACTAGGTGAGGCTGGCGAGGCGCTCGTGAAGTCTCCCGCGATCATGAGCGGGTATTACGGGCAGCCCGAGCTTACGGCAAAGGCTTTTTCTCCAGATGGTTGGCTTCATACCGGCGATGTCATGCGCGTCGACGAATCGGGCTATTACTACCTGTGCGCTCGAAAGAAAGACATGATTAAGTCGGGCGGGGAAAACGTTTTCATAAACGAAGTGCAGACCGCAATCCTGCGAAACCCCGACGTGGCCGATTGTGTGGTATTCGGCACGAGCGATGCCGTGATGGGCGAGGCGGTCGCTGCGGTAGTGCAGCCCGTTTCGGGCAAAACGCTCACGGTGCAAGATGTGCAGGACGCATGCAAGGCGTACATCGCGAGCTACAAAAAGCCGCGGTATGTGGTTTTCACCGACGATTTGGGACGCGACGATGCCGGCAAGGTTCGCTTGCGAAATGTGATCGATTATTTTGACGCCCATGTGGTGAAATAATGCTTCGGAGGCGGTCTCGACTGAATTGGGACCGCCTCTTTTGCGTTTTGGCACGCTTCTTGCTTAAAGGTGTATGTGATACGCCGCCAGAGCGCGGCGATGAACGAATTTGCCAGCAAGGATGCGGGAAACGAGGAAAGGAATACCATGGATTTCGCCCTTACGGAGGAACAAGAGCTGCTGCTCGAAAGCGTCGATGAGCTCATGGAGCGTTACGGCACCGAGCAATATTTCAAAGAATGCGACGAAAAGCACGAGTGGCCGCAGGAATTCACCGATGCGCTGCTGGAGAATGGCTTTCAGATGCTCGGCGTCGACGAGAAATTCGGTGGCACGCCTGTTGATGTAACCACCCTTATGCTTGTGTCTGAGCGCATCTGCAAAAATGGCGCCCCCATTTACGTGTATGGCAACCTGTGCGCGTTGAAGGACATGACCGAGTATGGCTCTCCTGAGCAGCAGGAGCAGTGTTTTGCCGAGGTCATGGCTGGCCGCCCCGGCTTCGTTTTGGGCTTCACCGAGCCTGGCGCCGGTTCTGACTCCAGCTCTCTCGCTTCCACGTACGAGCGCCGCGATGGCAAGGTGTACCTCAACGGCAACAAGTCGTTCATGACCAACGCCGTCAACTCGAAATACATGCTGTGCGTTGCCCGAAATGCTGCGGACGATCCCAATTTGCGCGAGAATCGTTCCAAGTTCAGCATGTGGTGGGTTCCCCTGCGCGACGACGAGGGCAATCTGACCCCTGGTATTTCCATTGAGCCGCTCGAGAAAATCGGCTGGAACATGGGCAACACCTGCGAACTTCATATGGAAGACGTCGTGCTTGAGGAAAAAGACCTGGTAGGTGTTGAAGGCAACGGCTTTATGCAGGCCATGGTCAACTTCGAGGTTGAGCGTCTTATCGCTTGCGCCCAAAGCCTTGGCGCTGCGGAGTGCGCTTTCGAGGATGCGACCCACTATGCCACCCAGCGTGTGCAGTTCGGAAAGCCGATTGGCAAAAACCAGCTCATCCAAGAGCACATCACCGAGATGTACATGAAGATCGAAAACATGCGCAACTGGGTGTACAAGACCGCATGGAAGATTGACAACGGCGAGCCTGTGCAGATTGATTCTGCTGTGGCGAAGCTGTACTGCGGCCGCGCTGCTTTCGAGGTGTGCGACACGGCGTTGCAGGTTATGGGCGGAATCGGCTACACCAAAGATTGCCGCATCTCTCGCTTGTGGCGCGATCAGCGCGTGTATCGCATTGGTGCTGGCACCGACGAAATCATGATTCATATCGCCGGCCGCGCCATCCAGAAGCTCTATCAAGACTAACGGAGCGTGAAAAGGTTTAGTTCGCGCTGAAAGTTAGCGAACGAAAGCCTGGTGTCCTAGCTTGGCCTGTTGGAAATGCCACGGGTATTTTCAACGTCGCGCATGCGTCCTCCGGGTGGGCGAGCCCACCTCGTCCGGGCCGAAATATGCTTCGGTGCATGAGTGACGGTTTAAGGCCGCGATGGGGCGCCGGGCTTCCGCGCAGTGTCGAGGGGCCGCCGTTCGACAGGGCGGCGGAACCAAAAGGAAAGGGGAAACTAATGGCTGAATTTTTTGATCCCATGGGAGACCTGCTTGCTGAGCAGGCTCAGGTCGATGTGCTCGTCCAGGACTTCACCGAGGACGACTGGAACAAGATGGCTTCCTATTGCACCACCTGGAAGCTCAAGGATGTTATCGCGCACATCGCGTTTTTCGATTACTGCGCGGCCGAGCTTCTGAATGGCCGTGGCGAAAGCGTTAACGCCGTCGCCGATGCCTTCAGCGACCAGGATGAGCACTACCATGTTCTGAAATGCCAGGACATGACCGGCGCCGAGATTCTCTCGTGGTGGCGCGAGCAGCGCACCGTCATGAACGAGGCCTTCATCGCCGGCGGCCCGAAGAGCCGCGTGCCGTGGGCCGCGGGCATTCCGCCGATGTCGAACCGCTCGCTTGCCTCCGCCCGCCTGATGGAGCTGTGGGCGCACAGCGTCGACATCTACGACGCCCTCGGCGTCGAGCCCGTCGTGAAGGACCGCATCGCCTCCACGCTGTTCCTCTCGTGGCAGGGCCGCCCGAACATGTACAACGTCAACGGCCTGGAGTTCGACCCCGAGATCCCGATGTACCTGGAGCTCGAGCTTCCCTCGGGCGAGGTCTGGGCCAAGGGCGACCCGGCGAGCCCGAACTACATCAAGGGCTCCGCGCGCGACTGGGCGCTCGTCGCGATTCGCCGCCGCAACTGGATGGACACCGGCCTCGAGGTCGTGGGCGACGCGGCCCGCACCTACGCCTCCATCGTGCAGACCTACGCCGGCCCGGCCGACCCCGCCCCCGAGGCGAAGACTCAGCGCTAGAAAGCGTTTGCAAGGCCTTTGAGCTTCGTCTTCATGCGCGCTCGTCGCGTGAGAGGCCGACGAACCGCCGGAGCATCTTGGCCCTGAGTCAATATTTAGGACATTTTCCGAATTTGACTAGTGACCAACGCTACGTGCAGATGCGAAAATCGCCTTGAACTGGAGCCAGGTTCGTAAAGAACCTGGCTGCGGCGAGGGTCCTAGCGGACAGGGACCTTCGTCGCAGCCAACTCCTTATGGCTGTTTTAGGACGTGATGAACCGTTGCGCGGCGCAAAGCCAGAGCGCCGTTGGTTGCCTCGCGCTTACCTAAGCTTGTGTAGAAATGCCCCGGCTTTGCTCGGGGCATTTCTGCGTTATGCCCATTTTTGCGAAATGTCGAGGGCGCCCTTTCGCCGCGCTTTCCATCCAATTGCGTGAAAAGGCCGTCTGTTTTGCGCAAAACCATTATTTATTGACGATGGGGGAGGGCTCCCGTATTATACGGGCCACTGGAGATGCGGCGATGCAAAAGCGCACGTCAGAGCTACTTGCGCGTTGCGCCTCAAAGTTTGCAAGGAAATCATTGCCTGCTTTTCGCCATGCTTTTGGCCCGGCAGAGCGATTTGGAAGAGGCGATATTGTGGCTGGTCATGGTCGTACGAGCTGGGACGACGTCGCTCTTGTGACGGTGTCTGTCTTGCGCGGTGTTGCGCGCCGCGAAAAGCAAGATGGGGCGGCGGTTTGCCTGTCGCGCAGAGAGATTGCCTCTATGGCGAACGTGAGCGAATACCGTGCCCACGCCGCCGTTCGTCGCCTCGTTGGCTCGGGTTTGATCTCGAGTGAGGCGAGATATCGCTCCGATGGGGGACGCCTCGCGAATGCTTTGCATGTTACCGA
>CAVGRL010000039.1:10532-18340 GCA_963631715.1 Bacteroidaceae bacterium | reverse complement strand
CCCGACGCTGCGGCGCCGGAAGCCCTTGCATTGTTTCGTTCAAAGTCGGCTTATGCCTTTGCGCGAGAAGCCGAAGCCCAACCAGTGCTGAACTGCCTTCATTTTTTAGCATCGCTCCGCGAAAGAAAACCCGCTAGATGCTCTTGGGCAGCCCCCCCCTGAAGAGCACGTCCATTTCGGGCCTACCGTAGCCCGGGCACCGGTTTTCCGCACTTAATGCCATCTGAAGAACGTGTCCCATTTTTCGGGTCTACAGCAACGTGACGCCCACCGACAGGTACATGGCATAGAACGCCAAGCGAACCAGGAATGCGCCGATGGCAACCTCGATCAGCGCCCGCACGGCAATCGCGCGCGTCATGCCCTTCGCGAAACCACGCACCTGTTCGGCCGCAGCGACGGCGATAAGCACCAGACCCACCACAGCAAACGGGGCAACCGTCGCAACAATTCCCGCACCGCTCGCCACGGGCGTCGCGGTGTTACCCAGCGCCACAAGCTGCGCGGCTACAGCCACGATAGCCAACACAGCACCCGCGATTGCGGCAATGCGCAGCGCCTTGCCGGCAGCTTTGGCCTCGGCATCGGCGCCTGCCAGCGCCAGCGCGCCGAATGCGCAGCCGCCGACCAGCGCATAGCCCACAACTTCAATGGGCAGCATCGCGCTATTCCACGACGACACGGTGGGAATCATGTACGCAAAACCCACGAACGCGCAAAACACCACGGCCAGCACGGCGACTACAGCGCCCAGCGGCTTGCGCACATCGGCGAGCTTGCCCGTATAGGCAAGCACCACATACACAAGCGCCGCCACCATGAACACGCCGCCCACAACGATTTCGTTCGTCAGCGGCGAACGGCCGATGCCCGCAATGGCGCCGAACGCAGCCAACGGGTTGGCCAGATGAAACATCGACGCCGCGAAGCCGACAAGCGCCACGATGAACGGGGCAAGCGCCATTTTGTCGATGCGTTGCGCCTGCCCATCGGCATATTCCGCAGAAAACGAAGCGAGCGCGAACGCAACGAACGCGGCGGCACCCATCGGTGCCAGAGTCGTGAACACGACCAAGGGAAGCTCGGCGAAAGCGGTTTCCATGGCTACATCACCTCCGGAACATTCACCACATGGCCCTCGGTGTCGTCGCACGGGCGGGCGTTATCGGCGTGGTTGATATACAAATTCGGGTTCGTGTACGTGTTTTCGGGAAGCGGAGCCACATCGGCGCGGCCACCCTTCTTCGACATCTCTTCGACGGGACCGAAGAACAGCGCGCGCTGCGGGCATGCCTCCACGCAAATGGGCGATTTGCCCTCGGCCACGCGAGCCGCGCAACCATCGCACTTCACCGAATGGCCGGCCTCGCGATCGACCTTCGGAGCGTTGTACGGGCAGGCCATATGGCAATATCCGCAGCCGATGCACTTGTCGGTATCGACCGATACCAAGCCGGTTTCGGCGTCTTTGTGCATGGCGCCGGTCGGGCACACCTTCGTGCACGCCGGGTCGTCGCAGTGGTTGCACGACATCGACACGTAATAGGCGAACACGTTGGCCACCGGACAGCCGTTTTCGTCTTCGCTCCAGCTGCCGCCCGCGTACTCGTAGATTTTGCGGAACGCGAATTCGGTCGACAGGTCGTAATAATCTTTGCAAGCCATCTCGCAGGTTTTGCAACCCGTGCAGCGCTTGCCATCCAAATAGAAAGCGTATTGCGTCATCGGAATTGCCCCCTTATGCCTTCTTCACTTCAACCAAGATGGTGTGCGCCGGCGTGGCCTTCGCAAGCGGCGACGGATGCCCGCTCACGAGCGTATTAATGCACCCACCCACGTCAACGCCGTTTTTATCGGCTTCAAACCACGCACCTTGATCAAGCGCCACGCACCCGGGAACAATGCGCTGCGTCACATGCGCCTGCACTTTCATGGTTCCCTGGCCGTTTTGCACGAAAATGTCGTCGCCATCTTTCAGGTTGCGCGCATCGGCATCGGCGGGGTTGATCCACAGCTGGCGCTGGCGGTTGGCCTGCTTCAGAATGTCGACCTGCGTATACGACGAATGCACATGCCCCTTAAAGTGGTAGCCAATCATCTGCAACGGCGTTTCTTCGGTCGCATCGAGATAACCGCCATTTTCGGGCGCGTACACCGCCAGCGGCGTGATGATGTCCTTCTCGTCGAGCTCCCATGTATTGGCTATTTCGGCAAGCTGCTCAGAATAAATCTCAATCTTGCCCGACGGCGTCTTCAGCGGGTGGGCAACCGGATCGTCGCGGAAATCCTTGAACGCGATATGGCCGTCTTCGCGCTCGGGGTCGCGACGACGAATAACGCCTTGTTTCACGGCCTCCTCATACGATGGCATGTCGAATTCGTCTTTCTCGAGCATCTTGTTGTACATGTACTCGAGCCACTCTTCTTCGTTGCGACCTTCGGTGAATTCGTCTTTGCAGCCGAGCTTGTCGGCAATCAGCGTCAGCGCCGCATACAGCGTTTTGCGCTCGAACTTCGGCTCGGTCGCCGCCTGGCCCATGATGGAATAGCCCATGTTTCCGCCATATTCGTCAACAAAGTACGTCGGCTGCTCCTGCGGCATGGCATCGGGCAGCACGATGTCGGAATACTTCGCGGAATCGGTCATCAGAATATCCCACGTCACGATGAACTCGCACTTCGAGTCGTCAGCGAGAATCTCGTGCGCACGGTTCACTTCGCCGTGCTGGTTCGTCAAGCAGTTGCCGCCGTAATTCCAAATGAATTTGATGGGCTGGTTCAGCTTGTCGACGTTTTGCACGCCGTCGTGCAGCTTGGTGAGCTGATCGCCATGATCGACCGCATTCAGCCAGTTGAACACGGGAATCGAAGCCTTCACCTGGTTTTTCTCGGTTGGTACCGAAATGCTGTCGAGCTCATAGTCGGCGAATTCCGAGCCCGTGCCGCCACCGGAAATGCCCACATTGCCCGTGAGCACCGCGAGCATGCACACCGCACGGGCCGCTTGTTCGCCGTTGGCATGGCGCTGCATGCCCTTGCCCTGAAATACCGCGCACGGTTTCGTCGTCGCCACCTCGCGCGCGAGCTCCACAATCGTGGAAACCGGCACGCGAGTTACGTCGGAGCCCCACTCGGGCGTCTTCGGCGTTTTGTCGGGACCATTGCCCAGGATGTAATCTTTGTACGAGGCATTTTTGCCACGCGCCGATTCGGGCATGGTGCTTTCGTCGTAACCGATGCAATACGTGTCGAGGAACTCGTGATCGACGAGGTCTTCGGCAATCATCACATACGCCATGGCATCAACAAGCGCGGCGTCGGTGCCGGGGCGAATGGGGATCCACTGGTCGGCACGCGTCGCGGCCTGGTCGCTGTAGCGCGGATCGATCACGACGAGCTTCGCGTCGCCGCGCTCGAGCGCCTGCGTAAGGTGGTAGCCCGCGCCGCCACCGCTCATCTTGTTCTCGACGGCGTTCTCGCCAAATTGGACCACGAGTTTCGCATTCTTGATATCGGAATTCGCGTTGCCGTCTTTCTTGCCATACAGAAAGGGAATCGCACGCGAGATTTGCGCCGAACTGTACGACCCGTAATAGTTCAGGTAGCCGCCATTCAGACAGCACAGGCGTTTCACGAAATTGCGGATATTCTTCGCCTGCACGCCCGTCGCGTACTGAATGAATACCGATTCCGCGCCGTAATTGTCGAGCACGCGCCTATAGTTCTCGGCGATGATGCTCGCCGCTTCGTCCCAGCTGATTTGCTCGAATTCGCCCGATCCGCGCTTGCCTACGCGTTTCAACGGATACTTCAAGCGATTCTCGTCGTTAATCAGGCGGCGAATGCTGCGGCCGCGCTGGCACGCGCGAATCTGATGGTCGCCGTATTCGTCGTTGCCCGTGTTGTCGGTTTCAACGCGATAAATCTCGTCGTTTTTCACGTGCAGGCGCAAGGCGCAACGGCCCTCGCAGTTCACGTGGCACGCCGACCATACGCACTTGTCGTCTTCGATTTCGTTTTCGTCGGCATGAGCCGCGAACTCTTCGGTATTCACAACCACCGTGCCGCCCGCCGCCAGCGCGGCCAGAGCGCCCGTTGCTTTCATAAACGTCCTTCGACTAACGCCCGCGACCGGCGCGGTCGTGGCGTTTTCGTCTTGCCTCGACATGTTTCCCCCTTCGTCGTCTCGGGCTTTAAATCGACGCCGCGAAATGTAGCCAGAAACGACAAAACCCTTGTCGCATAAAGCATGTGAATTTTACGTCACACGCTTTTGACCAGGTATTTCATATCGTGTCGCATATGAATATGCGACACGCGCGCAGCACCCCTACACGCCCACGCCTACCGTAAGATGCATCATGTAGAAGGCGAATCGCGTAATGAAAATACCCGCGAATACCGCCGCAAGCGCCGCCGACGCAACGCCGATTCGCCAGCGGATTTTGCCTGCCGCCAAAGCCGCGAACACCGCTACGCCCGCAGCGGCAAGCGCCGCAAACCCGGCGAGCATCGGCCAATAGCCAGGCACCAATTCCTCAACCGACGCAACGCGGTTTGCGAGGCCGAGCAGCGCTGCACCCTGTGCCGCAAAGCACACAATGCTCCCCACAAGCGCTGCGGCCGACACGGCCACGAGAGCCACACCGAATCGCCCCGATGCTGGCGCCCAATCGGCAAGGCGCAAGGTGATAAACGCCAGCAGCGGGCCGCCCAGAAGCGCCGTCGCCGCGATGCCCGCCGGCCCATATGGCGTATTCCACGTGATCACCGTCTCGGCCGAGTAGGCCTGCCCCACGAAGAACACGAACGCCACGGCACTTGCAACGATGGCCACAAGCCAGACCTTCTGCAGCGCACGATTCGGAGCGAGCACAAATGAGTAGAGCCAGTACACGCCCGTAAGCCCCAAAAACACCACCGCGCTGAACACCTCATTCGAAAGGGGACTGCGCCCGACGCCCATGAACACGTACAAGGCGTTGGCCGGGTTTCCCAGATGCGTGGCCGATGCCACAAGCCCAACCATGGTGATGACAAGCGGCACGCACACAGACACATTCATGCGCGCGCGGCACTCGTCGGAAGGCTTCGCCGCAGCGAGCACCGCGGCAACAATCGCGATTGCCGCCGCACCCGACGGGGCAAGTGACGTGAACAACACGAGCGTTATTTCTGAAAACGCGTTTTCGAAGCCCATGGAACTCCTTACGTATAAGGGGCACACACCCCAAACCATTGACCGGTTTCCCCTTATGCCATCGCCGCGCCCAGCAGTCAAGCTGGCTGGGTATAATTGCGCGCATGATCAAGAAGCCAGAAACATTATCGTGGATTGCACCGAACACAGCATCGCTTGGCTTCGCGCTGTTTTTGGCCGTAAACGCCACAGGCACATGGGGCGGCGTATTCCCGTTTTTGCCTTTGAGCTTCCAAACGGCCGAACTCACCACGAATTTCTTCCTGACGCAATCGCTCGCACTTACCGCGAGTTTTCTGCTTGCCGCCATCAGCGTGTATTTCCGCCCCAAACTTACCAGACGTTTCTTTATGGGCTTTTCGGCCGTGCCATATTTTTTGGGATGGGCGTGCCTGGTAGCGGCGATGTACGCGCATGGCCACGAAATGCCACTTGCCATTGCCGGTGGTGTGCTGCTGGGCATAGGCTCGGCCGGCTTCTTCGTGCAGTGGCAGCGTTGCTTTGCCGGATCGGACAGCGATTCGGGTACGCGCGACCTCATTGTGGGCACAGGACTTGCGGCGCTGCTGTACTTCTCGCTGTACGCCATTCCCCGCGCGGTGACCGCCTACCTTATCCCCGCCGTATTCCTACCGCTGTTTGCGCTGGCCGCTGTGCTGAAAATGCGCAAAATCGACCTGAACCAATCGATGTTCGAAGACGTGCCGCGCGAAAACCCCACTGTATACCACGCGGCGTTGCGCGATTATCTGCAAAGCGCGCTGTGCGTGGGCGCCATCGGCTTTTGCGCGGGCATCGTGCGATCGTTGGCCATCGACGAGCCTTCGACCGGCGCCCTGCTAAACACCCTCTCGATGGGCGCATCGCTTATTGCGGCCATCGTGCTGTTGGCCGTATGGCGCACGAAAAACATCCAGTTGAACGTAGTGAGCATCTACCGCGTGGCATTCCCCTTCGTAATCACCGCGTTCGCCGCCATGCCATTTCTGCCGCACGGCTACGAGCATGCGCTGGCCTCGGCGCTCTACGCCACTTACAGCGTCGCCATTTTATTGATGATGGTCCAATGCGCCCAAGCGTCGCGCGACCGCGGCATAAATCCCATTTTCGTGTACGGTTTCTTTGCGGGGTTGGTATACGCCCTGCACAACGTAGGGTTCATCGCGGGCACATTCGCCGGAAGCGTGCGCGGCTTTGGCATCGACCCGCTTGCCGCCACGACCATCGCCGCCATTTATTTACTGGCCATGCTGCATTTCGCGGGACATGGCGGCCTGCGTCGCGCGGCACAAGAGTCGCGCGTGCCGGCCTCGACCATCGAGCTTGTTGCCATCAATCCGCCGGCGCTTCCCACGCGCGAAACGCAACAGCCGGCTTCGGAGCGAACGATGCAAGAGGGCGCAAACGGCATCGCTCACCGCAATGCCGAAGGCGAATTCCGCGATTTGCTCTCCAAGCGCGTGCAGGTAGTGCGCAACCACTACCGCCTCTCCGCGCGAGAGGCCGAGGTTGCCGAGCTCGTCGCGCGCGGCAACACCGTCGCGCGCATCGCCGAAGAGCTCGTGGTTTCCGAAAACACCATCCGCACCCATATGCGACGCCTGTATGCCAAACTCGATATCCACAAAAAGCAAGAGCTGCTCGACCTGCTCGAAAGCGTGAAGGCAAGCGAAATCCGCGAGCTGTGAACCTGCTAAATGCTCTGAGCGTTCAGCAGGTTTTCGACTAGAATCGGTTTATGAAAGCAGCAATTCCGACCAAGGGAGGAAACCATGCCCACTCGCGATGAACGGCGCGCCGAAGCCGCCAAGCATCTCGCCCTTATGAAGGGCGCATTCGCCAAAGAAACCCAGGCCACTATCGATGCGGCCGTGATTTACGAGGACGGCGAAGCCGCAGCACTCGAGCTGCCCGAGCCCATCGCCGATGCGACCGAGACCAGCGTCACCACAGATTTCACCGTCACCGCGCTGCGCCGCGCTCAGGGCAAGACGGCCGTTGTCGACCCCGTTTCCTACACGCGCCCCGGCGGCGCCTACGAAGACGGCTCGTTCGGACCCGAGCAAATCCTGTGCTCCGAGAGCAACCTCTACCCCGTACTTTGCGGCATGAAGAGTGCCTACCACAACGAAAACCGCGGCTACATGTGCGGCATGCTGCTCACGAGCCGCGCCATGTATCTGCCGAGCGTCGCCTTCATCCGCGACGGCGAGATTCGCGCCGCCGACGTTATCGCCATGCCGGAACCCAATCGTGAGCGTGCGCTTGAAAATCACCGCTCCGAGCGCGAATGCCTCGATTGCCTCGCGTCGCGCATCGAAGGCCTGTTGAACATCGCCGCCATGAACGGAGTCGAGACGCTTATTGTGAACGCATACGCGTGCGGGCGCCAAGGTTTCCCGGAATCGCAGGTCATTGAGTTGTTCCAGAAGTGGATTGCTGCACACCCTGGCGCCATCAAAGCCATCGTGTTCGCCGTGCCGCGCGCGAATTTCGGCGCATTTGACGAGGCATTCGGTCAGCCCGCTCCCGTTGAAGAAGCGCCCGCCGAAGCGCCAGCGCAAAAAGAAGACGAGGACGAGTTCGATTTCCGCGATATCGATTTGCC
>CAVGRL010000039.1:8268-10116 GCA_963631715.1 Bacteroidaceae bacterium | reverse complement strand
TCCAACGGCCCCATGAGGAACATGTTATGCGTGCTTTGGAACAACAGCTTGCCCGTTGCGGCCTCGCGCGTAGTCACGCGAATCACGGCAGTCGAGCGGCCTTTATGCAGAGGCTCGGTGGTCACGTCAACCTTGCAGCACGGAACGGCTTTAAAGAAATTGATGCTCGCCGAATTGCACACGTTGTTCACGCCGAAGCTGTAGGTAGCGAATCCGCAGCCAATCTCACCAATGAAATATCCCGTGCCACCATGGATACCGCCGCGATAGTTACCCAAGCTTTCGGGAATATCCATCGTGAAGTGCACGTATCCCGGTTCGGTCATCTCGACAATTTCGATATTGTCCTGAAACTCCGGCGCGTCGGGAACGTTGCACCACATTTTCTCGATCAGCTCTTCGTTGGTCATTGTTCATCCTCCAATTTGAACAAAGGGACTGCCCTTCCAATACAGTTTAACCCTGTCTTGATTCGCTCCGTCCAAACAAAAGGGGTGCCTCTTCGGCTCGTCTTAACCCAATCCCAAGCCGAAACGGGAAACCGCCCCACCCCGCCGCGGCTACGCCTTTCGGACCAAATAGCAGCAATGGATTTTCGGATTGCGTTCGAAGTCGTGCGGAATCGTTTGCGCCGTAATGTTCTCAATCGTCACACCGGCGGCCGCAAGCGC
Source organism: Bacteroidaceae bacterium (assembly GCA_963631715.1). Classification (GTDB taxonomy): domain Bacteria; phylum Actinomycetota; class Coriobacteriia; order Coriobacteriales; family Eggerthellaceae; genus Slackia. The sequence continues at coordinate 9,445 of CAVGRL010000039.1, read as the reverse complement.
TTCCATATCGGGCTTGAAATTACGCAGATTGCAGCTGAACACGGCGACTCCATCGCGCTCAAGAAGCCGCACCACATGCGAGAGCAGCTTCACATGGTCGCGCTGCACGCTCCACGTGTTTTTGCCCATAGCCTTGGAATTCGAGAACGTGGGAGGGTCGACGAATATCAAATCGAACCGGCGCCACCCTTTGGCCTCGCGCTCGATCCACTGCAAAACGTCGGCGCGAACGAAGCCGTGTTCAGGGCCGTCGCAACCGTTGAGCTGCATATTGCGATGGGCCCACGACAAATACGTTTGCGACAAATCGACAGTGAGGGTAGATTTCGCGCCACCCACCGCCGCATGCACCGTGCAGGTCCCGGTATACGAAAACAGGTTCAGGAATTTCTTGCCCTCGGCCATGCCGCCCACCATCTCGCGCGTAACGCGATGGTCGAGGAAGATGCCCGTATCCAAATATGAGCCCATGTCGCATTCAAAAATGTTGCCCGCTTCCTGCGTGAACAGCAGGTGGCCCTCTTTCTGCTGATCGACATATTGGCCCCCGCCCTTTTCGCGACGGCGAGTCTTCAAAAACACGCGCTCGCGCGGCACGGCAAGCACGACCGAGGCAATCTCGACCGCATCGGCAAGGCGAGCTGCGGCCTTAGCCGCATCAATCGACTTCGGAGCCTGATATTCGGCGACGACCAGGCAACTTTCCCCTTCGCTTTTCCACACGCCATCGTAGCGGTCGATGGCTACTGCGAAATCGGGCAAGTCGGCGTCATAGACCCGATAGCACGAAATGTCGTTGTCGCGCGCCCATTTTCGGCGCTCCTTGGCAACCTTGCGAAGACGGGCGGCAAACTGTTCGGCGCCCTTATCGCGGCACAGCACTTCGACCTTGCGCCCACCGTCGATATCGCCAACTTTCAAGGGGAATTGCGCGGGAAGCGGCTCGAATTCCTCCTGCGCACGCAGGGGTGCTTCGCCTCGCACACCACCCGAACCTTCAAAGGCGTCCGATTTCACGTCTTTTTTCATGCCGCTCCCATCGCAGCGCGCAAAACCGCCATGCGGCGCGCAACGTTGTTGTTTTCGAGCATTGTAGCCCGAATGCGACAATGCGGAGCAGCCGCCAGCAAGAGAAACAGCAATTCGGGATTGCATCGCGAACGAAAGCGCCTTCCGG
>CAVGRL010000039.1:0-7589 GCA_963631715.1 Bacteroidaceae bacterium | reverse complement strand
TCGGGCAAACACCGCAGCCGCGAAACGCCCTCGTGAAGATGATGCCAAGCCAACGTGTTGGTTTTTCGCATTTGGAACACCCCGCAAGCGCTGGTGTACGATGGCGGCTCTTTCAAATACGAATGCAGGAGATGAAGCGCGCAGCAAGCGCAACGCAATGAACGACGAAATGCACGATTCTTCGAGGGAAACCTCAAGCGAGCAACTAACGGGCACGCAGGAAGACGGACAAGCAGGCGAACTTGCAAAAGACAAACCGCAATACCTGCTCGATTTTGCAATCAAAGCAGCGAGCGACGAAGCGAATGCCGCCCGAAGCATCAAGGACACCGAGGGGGAAAACACGCCAAAGCGCCGCCGAAAGCGAGACATCTTCAAGTTTTATAGCAAGCGCCTCACGCTGTTCTGCATACAGCTCGCGTTTCTCGCCGGCGTGTGCTACCTGGGGTCGGCCGTATCGAACCACCTGCCTATAGAGGTTCCCGCCAACATCTGCAGCATGGGCATTCTTTTGTCGCTGCTCATTTCGGGCATGATCGACGAAAGCAAAATCGAGCTCGTGTCGAACTTCCTTTTGAAATACATGCCCGTGTTCTTCATACCGGCAGGCGTCACCATCCTTACCAGCTTGCCCATGATTGGCGATCGCATCGGGTGGTTCGCCCTCGTGTGCGTTATCACTACCGTGCTCGTGTTCCTTTCCACCGCGCTCACAGTGATTTTCGTCGGGCGCCTGCAGAAATACCTTGCCGAAAAGCGCGCCGGCAAAAACGTGCATTTGAAAACCGTGCTTTCAAGCGAGGAGAACTAGCGATGGAATTCGGAACCGTTATAGCGGGCATTCTGGAGGCCGGCGGAAGCCTGGCGCTGAGCGTGGGAGTATTCGCCTTCGCCGTTTGGCTCAACAAGAAAACAAATTCGCCGCTGCTCAACCCGCTGCTTGTGACCGTGGCCATCATTATGATCGCGATCACGGTGCTCAACATCCCCCTTGAATCGTACGAAAAGGGCGCGACGATTATCTCTTCGATGCTCGGTCCCGCAACCGCCGTGCTCGCGTTTTCCATCTACCAACAGCGGAAAATCCTGCAGAGCAACTTCCTGCCCATTTTCATCGGATGCCTGGTTGGTTCCACGGTGTCGATGGTTTCCGCCTACGGCCTTTGCGAGCTATTCGGCCTTGGCGATGAGGTCGCCCTGTCGACCCTGCCGAAATCGACCACCGCGCCCATCGCGCTCGCAGTGACAGGCGAACTCGGCGGCACCGCCTCCATCACCATGGCCGCGGTAATGACCACTGGCGTTATGGGCGCCATCTTCTCGCCCATGCTCGCAAACCTGTTCCATATCAAAAACAAGGTCGCGCAAGGCGTTGCCATCGGAACATGCAGCCACGCGGTCGGCACGGCAAAGGCGCTTGAGATGGGGAAGCTCGAAGGAGCTATGAGCGGCGTGGCAATTGCCGTCTCGGGCTTGCTCACATGCTTTATTGTTATCGCAGCAACATCGATCATGTAGAGAAGGGCGCCACATGGCAAGCATCGACACCCTCGCGTTTATCGGAGCGGCCGAAAAGGCAGAAGCGACGGCGGAAACAGTGAAAAGCGCACCCCGCAGCGCAATCGAAACCGCCTATGGGCGCGTTCTTCCAAGCGCGCCGACGCGCATCGAGGGCGCGATTTTCGATTTGGATGGAACGCTGCTCGATTCCATGCCCTGGTGGGACGATTTGGGCGAGCGCTATCTTCGCAACCTTGGGAAAACGCCGCACCCCGACATTCGCTACCACTTCAAAAGGCTCACCATGGAAGGTTCAGCCGAATACATGAAGGAAACCTACCATCTTGAGCAATCCATCGAAGAGATTTGCCAAGGGGTTATGGCGGGAATCGATTCCGCCTATCGCGAGAGTATTCCGTGCAAGCCGGGCGTTGAGCGCATGCTTCAAGCTCTTTGGAACGCAGGCGTGCCCGCGTGCGTTGCCACGGCCTCGCCGCGCAATGTTGCCATAGCGGCACTTGAGCGCCTGGATATTCTGAAGTTCCTCTCGGCAGTTTTCACCTGCACCGAGGTGGGAGCGAGCAAAACCGAGCCGACTGTTTTCGAAGTGGCCCTCGCCCATCTGGGAACGCCGCGAGAGTCCACCGTCGTCTTCGAGGATTCGCTTCACGCCATAGAAACCGCCCATGCCGCAGGTTTTCCCACGGCCGCGATACAAGAAACGGCCAGCATCGATGACCGCGAACGAATTTTGGAAATCGCCGATATGTCGATTGTCGACTTTTCGGCATTCCTGCAACAGTAAACTCAACCACGGCCACGCTCGAAGGCCTTGCCAAAAAATGTGTCCGATTTCGGCTTGGAAACCGCAAACAACAACCCGTTAAACGCTCAGAGCATTTAACACAAGTGCGGGCCAAACCAGCCCAAGACACGCTTCTGCCTATATGCCACGCACGTTGGCCATGAAAAAAGCGCCGCATTACGCGGCGCTGAGCATTGCAGGTAAGAGGCAACTCGGCCCTAAGAAGCGCCGGTCAATTCCATCAATCAGAAGCATTAAGCGCCAGTCAAGCCGGGCCAATCGCCGGTTTCCTAGATTTCGCCAGCCTGAGCAGCCTTGATTGCCTGAACGAGCTGATCAGTGCAGCTCGTTGAGCGGCGGCCGCACGTATTACCTTCGAGCCTTTCAACGACCCACTCGACCGGCTGCCCTTCAAGAATCTTGCCGATGGCCTTCAGATTGCCATTGCAGCCGCCTTCGAAGCTCACGTTGTGAAGCTTGCCGTCAACAATGTCGAAATCAATCGTGCGGGCGCACGTGCCGCGCGTCGTAAATGTATGCATGGAAATTCCCCCTTGGAACTTATCGTGACATCGACCAGCTTACCACGCGCGCCGAGCGGCAGCAGGCTATAATCGTTCGCACTAAATACCTGCAGAATTCGAAAGGGGGCATCGTGAAACAAGCGCAGCGAATCGCGCTGGCCGCAGCGTTGGCACTCGCGCTAGGCATACCCGCAGCGATGCCCGCCTTTGCCGACGGCGACACATCTCGCAACGGAATCGAAAGTGCAGCCGAAGCGGTTCGCGGCGAACTTGGCCCCGCGCTCATGAAATACGACCAGGCCAAAAAGACGCTCGAAGCCCTCGAGGCAACCGACATCGCCACCGCGCGCGTGCAAGGCCTGCAAGACGCAACCTACGATGGAACCGAGAAACGCCCAACGGTAACGCTTCGCATCGATTCTATAAAGAACGGAAAGAAGACCGAAACCTCCCTGCGCGAAGGCATCGATTTCACCGTTCAATTCGACGGCGACTTGGTAAACCCCGGAACGGTAAGCGTGAGCATCGTCGGAATAGGCGATTACACGGGCACCGTGGAGACGAGCTTCACCATTGTTCCGGCCGATTTGTCACGCGCGACGATAAACGTGATCGAAGACCAAAAACGCACGGGTTCGGCAATTGAGCCCGATCCCGTTGTGAAACTCGACGGGCGCCAGCTTGTGCGCGGCGTTGATTACGAGGTTTCCTATTCGGATAACGTCGACGAAGGAACGGCCGCGCTCGTTATAGAAGGCATCGGAAACTGCACGGGCGATGCGCACGCGACGTTTCTGATCACCGAGAACCCCCGCGAGGGGAAAATCGGCTATCGGGCGGTATTTCCCTATGTAGCAGCCGCGGCAGCGGTATGCGCAATCGCACTCGTCGTGCTCGCTGCGGCCATCCTCCACAAGCGGCGCAAAGCGAAACGCACGCGCTAGCATGCGGAAGGTCGCGTGCGGCGCGAAAGTACTCGACTAGTCAAAAAGGAACTGGTCGTCTTCGTCTTCTTCGACCGCGAAGGCGTTCCACGCGCCGCAATCGGCGAAGGCCAAAAATTGATCGGTCGATATATTCATCCGCAGGCCATCTTCATCGAAAGACGCCTCGAAGCGTTCTTCGAACTTCGCCTTCACGGGGCCATTCACCGGGCGGCTGAACCACACCCAAGCAGCAACAGGGCCGCCCGCTTCGTTGAAATCGGCACCAAAGCCGGCATCGACAGGGGTACCGTCTTTACGCTGGATCATGAAATCATCGATTGCGAAGCATCCGTTGAATTGCATGCGAGAAGCAATGCCCTCGACCGAAGAATCAACCGTGTTCTCCTTCTCGAAAAACGTGATTTTCACCGAAGCGTCGTCTTGCGCCATAGGGTTGGGGGCATCGTCTTTACCCATAAATTGCGCAGCCATCATTTCGGCCATCGCCTTTTCTTCGTTGCTCAGCATCCAATTTCCTCCGTTTCTCAGAGAGGCCGCAGTCGGCCAATTCGTTCACCTTGTAGCATAGCCGAAGGGCGGGCCGCATGCGCGCGACCCGCCCTTCTATCTAAGAACCGAAACGAACTCGTCGAAATCGATTGATTGCGCCTATGAAAATCCATTCGCTGCCGCCCTCTGGGACGCTTCCTCAGAGGAAAGTGCCCCACTTCCGAAGGCGAGAGGGCTAGGCAATCTCCGCTTCGTAGCCGGCATCGACCACAGCATCGACCAGCGTGGCATCCGCCACATCTTCGCTCAACTCAACGGTGGCCTTCTTGCCATCGAGGTCAACATCGGCGCAAGCAACACCCGCGATGCCTTCGAGCGCCTTTTTCACGTGGGCGACGCAATGCTGGCACATCATGCCTTCAACGTGCAGGGTCTTTTCCATCAGGGATTCCTTTCTCGTTGTATCTTGAATGCCCGCGGGCATCTCGTACGCAATTTCGCAAACAGAAACGCTTTCGGAATGCGAAGGTGTCACAGCGGAGCCCTTCGAAGCATGCGCGAACCTCGGCTTCCAAGCACGCAGGCGAAGCGCGTTGGTCACCACGCATACCGAGCTGAGACTCATGCATGCGGCGGCAATCATGGGGTTCAGCGTGAACCCGGCCCACGAAAGCGCGCCGGCCGCAATAGGAATGCATATCGCGTTGTAGATGAGCGCCCAGAAGAGGTTCTGCTTGATGGTGCGCATCGTCGCGCGCGAAAGCTGAATGGCTGCGGGCACATCGAGCAAATCGCTGCGCATGAGCACCATATCGGCCGACTCGATGGCGATATCGGTACCCGCGCCAATGGCGATACCGACATCCGCACGGGCAAGCGCCGGCGCATCGTTGATGCCATCGCCCACCATGGCCACAGCACCCTGCTTCGACAAGCTCGCAACCTCGCGCTCTTTGCCATCGGGCAGCACGCCGGCGATAACGTCATCCACGCCGCATTCGACTTGGATGGCCTTCGCCGTGCGCTCGTTATCGCCGGTCAGCATCACAGTGCGCACGCCCATGTCGCGCAATTCGGCAATCGCGGCCGCACTCGTGGGCTTTACCGTGTCGGCAACGGCGATAATGCCCAAAACGCGAGGCCCCTTCGCCAAAAACAAGGGCGTTTTACCCGCATCGGCAACGCGCTCGCCCTCGCTAGCAAAGGCGCCCATATACGCGCCGCGCTCTTCCATGAGTCGAGCGTTGCCCATGGCATACGCTTCACCGCGCAATTTGGCCGTCACGCCACCGCCAGCGACCTGTTGGAAGCCATCCGCTTCTTGTGTCGAAACGCCGATGGCTTCGCCATATTCAACCACCGCGCGAGCAAGGGGGTGCTCCGATTTCTTCTCGATAGAGGCAGCAATGGCCACGAGCTCTTCAGCGCGAACGCCGCTTGCGCACAAAACGTCGGTCACTTCGGGCGCACCCTTCGTGATGGTGCCCGTTTTGTCGAGCACAACCGTTTGCACGCCATGGGCGGTCTGCAGCGCTTCGGCCGTCTTGGCCAAAATGCCCGCGCGGGCGCCGCGCCCCGTACCAACCATAATGGCGCACGGCGTTGCCAGGCCAAGCGCGCAGGGGCAGCTAATGACCAGCACCGATACCGCATGGACAAGCGCCGTGGTCACATCACCCGACACGACCATCCAAATAACGAACGTGACCAGCGAAATCGCGATGACTGCCGGCACGAAAATTCCGCTTATCTTGTCGGCGAGCTTCTCGATGGGGGCCTTGGTCGAAGTCGCTTCATCGACCATGCGAATGATGTTCGCGAGTGCCGTATCGTCGCCCACGCGATCGACGCGCATAGCGAACCAGCCCGTCTTCGAAATGGTGGCGCCAATCACCGCATCGCCCGGCTGCTTTTCTACGGGAACACTTTCGCCCGTCAGCGCCGATTCGTCGACTGCGGCCGAACCTTCCATAACGGTTCCGTCGAGCGGCACCGATTGCCCGGCGCGCACCACCAGCACATCGCCCACGCACACCTGCTCAAGCGGAACCTCGACCTCGGCATCGCCCTCGCGACGCGTAGCAACCTTCGGCGAGAGGTCCATGAGCGCCGAAATGGCATCGGTGGTCTTGCCCTTTGCGCGCGCCTCGAAATATTTGCCGAGCGTGATAAGCGTCAAAATCATGCCGGCCGACTCGAAATACAAATCCATCACGGCCATGTGGGCCGCATCGATATCGCCCGCCCCCATGCCGATTCCAATACGGTAAATGGCCACGATGCCGTATGCGGTTGAGGCGGTCGCCCCGAGCGCGATAAGCGAATCCATATTCGGCGAGCCGTGCACAAGGCTCTTGAAACCGCCGCTGAAGTACTTGAAGTTCACCGCAATCACGGGAATGAGCAGCAAAAACTGCGTGAATGCGAAGGTGATCATGTTCTCGTGGCCCAAAAAGAACGAAGGCAGCGGCCATTCGAACATATGCCCCATCGACAAATAGAACAACGGAATGGTGAACACGAACGACACGATGAGCCGACGACGCATCGCCGCTTCGGCCGCAGCGGTCTTTTTGTTCGCGGCATCGCGAGCAGCCTTCGCGGCAGAAACGCCGCCCGAATCGGGCGCGGCACTCGCGCTAACACCTGAGGCCGCGCGAGGTTCGGCGCCGTAACCCGCCTTGTCGATCGCCACGCTAATAGCAGCGTTCACCTTGGCAACAGCTTCGGGTGCGTCGTCGGTATAGGTGACTTCCATGCTGTTTTTCAGCAGGTTCACCACAACATCGGCCACGCCGTCGACGCCCGCGGTCGCCTTCTCGACGCGCGCCTTGCAAGCGGCGCACGTCATGCCCGTTACATCAAAAGTTTGCTTCATTGGTTTTCCCTACATGAATTTCTTGATAAGGCGCATAGCTTCGTCGACCACTTCCACGTTGCCGGCGCGCACCTGCTCAACCACGCACGTTTCCATGTGGTCTTGCAGCACGATTTCGGCAATGCGATGCACGGCCGATTCCGCTGCAGCAAGCTGCACGAGCACATCGCCGCAGTAGCGATTGTCGGCAACCATATCTTTCACACCATTGAGCTGGCCAATCGCACGGTTCAAGCGCTTCGTGATGTCGCGTTGAAGCTCGTCAGCGCGCTCGGTTTCCTTATGCCGGCACGAGCAGCACGGCTTTTCCTCGTCTGCCATGTTCGCCCCATTTCCTCATATACCCCATAGGGGTATTCTTCGAACAGCGAGCATTATATACCCCTATAGGGTATATGCAAGCACCTTAGCACCTTTCTCGCAAACGAAAGCGCCCCACTCGGTTT
>CAVGRL010000038.1:0-18763 GCA_963631715.1 Bacteroidaceae bacterium | reverse complement strand
GGCATTCATCAGGCGAAACTATGCTATTTTGGGTACACGTTTTGTCCTATAAGCCCAAACTCGCTAAACGCTCTGATCATTTAGCAAGTTAGTACGAGTGGTCTGCGGGCTTATTGAGCGATCAGTCCCGGACCCGCTTTTTGCCTATGTCCCCAAATCGCCCTATCGTCCCTTTTGGCTTCCGGCGCACCTCTGCGCTTCTTCGTTTGAGGAGATAAAACGGAGTGGGAATGTGAATCCTTCTTACATATAGGCAACGGCGCTTGCAATTTGCATTCGCTTCGATATTGTTTAGATACTAAATATTTAGGTTCTAAACAACTTTCGAACTTGAAAGGGGTTGAGATGAGCGAATCTCTCGAAGCGTTGCGCAATGAAATGTTCGAAATCATGCAACGTATGCATCAGCATCGTGTGGTTCCACCTTTGCCCGAAGGCACAACGCATGGCGAAATGAACACGCTCATGATTCTTTCGATGATGAGCCGTCGCGGCGAAACCGTGCGTCCCGGTATGCTGGCGGCACGCACGCACGCAACGCCGGGCGCAGTGTCGCAAACGTTGAAGGCGCTCGAGGAAAAAGGTCTTATCGTCCGCAGTCGCGCGCAGGGCGATTCCCGTGCGGTATCTATCTCTCTTACCGAGGCCGGTCGCTCGATCGATGAAGAGGGCAGACGCGTACACGACCAGCGCCTTATGGATATGCTCGAATACCTAGGCGAAGACGATGCCCGCGAATTCGTGCGCATCATGGCCCGCATGCTTGAATTCAGCGAGTCTCATCCTTGGCCCGCGCCGCAGCCTGCCGCGATTGAGCGGCTGAAGAAATGCGCCGCGCAAACGGGGGAAGGTGATTTTCCGTGCGCATAGTCAAGAATCTGAAAGACCATAAGATTGCGGTTGTGCTCGTCGTGGTGCTGCTTGCGGTGCAGGCGTTTTGCGATTTATCGTTGCCAAACTACACTTCCGACATCGTTGACGTCGGAATCCAGCAATCGGGCATCGAGCATGCTGCAACCAGCAAGCTGAGCGAGCGCACGCACGACCTCGTTTCCATCATGGTCGACGATCAAGACGAGGCTTTGTTCGCCGATTCCTACGAACAGCAAAGCGACGGAACATATCTGCTTAGCGAATCGGGCACTGAAAACCGCGAGGCCCTCGATTCTGCCATGCAAATGCCGATGGTCATCGTGCATTACGCCGATCAGGCTGGTATGGACCTCGACCAGCTGAAGAGCGCCTATGACGCGGGCATGGTAAGCAAACAAGATGTCGAAACCATGCTCGATGACGCAAAAGCCCAGATGGGCGATATGGCGGATTCCATTGTCTCGCAACAGGCGATTGCCGCGGCGAAAGCGGAATACGAGCAGCTCGGGGTAGATGTGAACGCCATGCAGATGGATTACCTTTTGTCCACTGGCGCCAAAATGCTCGCGCTTGCCGCGCTTGGCATGGTGATCGCCGTTGCAGTTGGCTTCATTGCGAGCCGTGTTGCCGCAAAAATCGGCGCCAGCCTTCGCGGTCGTCTTTTCGAACGCGTTCTCCAATTCTCCGATGCGGAAATCCAAAGCTTTTCGGCTGCATCGCTCATCACGCGCGGAACCAACGATGTGCAGCTTGTGCAGATGGTCACGGTCATGATGCTGCGCATGGTGCTCTATGCTCCTATTTTGGCCATCGGCGGCATTATCATGATCGCCCGTACCGATTTATCTATGGGGTGGATCATCATTGCGGCCGTCGTCGCCATCGCTTTCGTCATGCTGTTCCTCATGAAGGTGGCCATGCCGAAATTCAAAATCATGCAGAAGCTTATCGACCGCGTGAATTTGGTTTCGCGAGAAATTCTCACGGGTTTGCCTGTGATTAGGGCTTTCGGTCGTGAATCGCATGAAGAACAGCGCTTCGATGTGGCAAACATGAACTTGATGAAAACGCAGTTGTTCACCAATCGCGTCATGACATTCATGATGCCGCTCATGATGCTCATCATGAACCTGGTATCGGTCGCCATTGTTTGGTTCGGCGGCCATGCCATCGATGCGGGCAATTTGCAAACAGGCGACCTGATCGCCTTCATTACGTACTCCATGGTCATCATCATGGGCTTTCTCATGATCGGCATGCTGTCCATTATGTTGCCGCGCGCCGACGTGGCAGCGCAGCGCATCGATGAGGTCTTGCAGACGAGCGCCTCTATCGTCGATGCTCCTTGCGATGTGCGACGCGATGGCGATTTGCTTTCCACGCCTGGTGCTGAAATTGGGTTCAACGACGTGAGCTTCAAATACCCTGGCTCTCAGGATTGCGTGCTGGAACACGTGAATTTCACGGCGTCGCCCGGAAAGGTGACGGCTATCGTCGGGTCGACCGGCTCGGGAAAATCGACGATTGTCAAGCTCATCGAGCGTTTCGCGGATGCGACGGAGGGCTCGATTACCATCGATGGCATCGACATTCGCGATTTGTCGCTGCACGCGTTGCGAAGCCAATTGGGCTATGTCCCGCAGAAGTCGTTCTTGTTTAGCGGCACGGTGAAAAGCAACGTAGGCTATGCAGGCGATGGCGAGAGCAGCGATCGAGTGGAATCGGCCGCGGAAATCGCCCAAGCCGGTTTCGTAGCCGATATGGAAGGCGGCTTCGATGCGGAAATCTCGCAGGGCGGAACAAACGTGTCGGGTGGTCAACGCCAGCGTTTGGCTATCGCACGCGCCCTTGCGAGCGATGCTCGGGCGTACCTTTTCGATGACAGCTTTAGCGCCCTCGATTACGAGACCGATGCCGCCTTGCGCCGCGCTTTGGCTGAAAAACTCGGTGGAAAAACGCAGATTATTGTTGCCCAGCGCATTTCGACGGTATTGCATGCCGACCAGATAGTCGTGCTTGACGAAGGCCGGGTTGTGGGCCTTGGCACGCATTCTCAGCTGATGCAGACATGCGATGAATATCGCGAGATAGCGCTATCGCAGCTTTCGGAAGAGGAACTGGAAGGGGGTGACGCGCGATGAGCCAGCAAGAGGAAATGGCCAAGTTGAAGGCCGCCGCGCCGCGCCGCCGCGGGCCGCGTGGCCCCATGGGAGATATGATGCCTGGCGAGAAAGCGCAAAACTTCAAAGGCACCATCGGCAAACTCGTTCGCTTCATGGGGCAATTCAAAGTTGCATTCATCGCGGCTATCGTATTCGCATGCGCGTCGGCCGCGTTCAATATCGTGGGTCCGAAAGTGCTCTCGCAGGCCACGACGGAACTTTTTACTGGCATCGTCGCAAAAATCAGCGGCACGGGCGGAATCGATTTCGACGCCGTAGGCGCTATTCTTCTGGCCACGCTTGCCCTGTATTGCGTGAGCGCCGCATGCTCGTTTGTGCAGGGCTGGATGATGACGTCGGTATCCCAGCGCACGTGCTATGGGCTGCGTCGCCAAATCGCCGAGAAAATAGATCGACTCCCGGTGGGGTATTTCGAGCGCACGAGCACGGGAGATGTGCTCTCTCGCATCACTAACGACGTCGATACCTTGGGCCAGAGCCTGAACCAGGGCGTAACGCAGCTCATCACGAGTGTCACGACCATGGTCGGCGTGCTTGTCATGATGCTGTCCATCAACGTGGAAATGACATGCATCGCCCTGCTCGTTATTCCCGTCTCCCTCGCGTTGGTAAAGGTAGTCGTTGGGCGAAGCCAGCGCTATTTCAGGGCGCAGCAGAAGAAACTGGGCGAAATCAATGCTCAGATAGAAGAGACGTTTTCGGGGCAGGCGGTCGTTCGGGCGTTCAACAAAGAAGAAGCATCCCTTGCGAAATTCAATGTTACCAACGAAGAGCTGTACCAATCGGCGTGGCGCTCTCAATTTCTGTCGGGGCTCATGCAGCCGGTTATGAATTTCGTGGCGAACTTGGGATATGTGGCGGTTGCCATTGCCGGCGCGGTGTTCGCCGTGGGAGGCCGCATTACTGTGGGCGACATCCAGGCCTTTATTCAGTATGTGAAGAATTTCACGCAACCTCTCACTCAGCTCGCGCAGGTCTCCAATGTTTTGCAGCAGATGGCCGCTGCGGCCGAGCGCATCTTTGAGTTTCTCGAGGCGCCCGAAGAGGAGCCCGACGACGTGCGGGCGAGTATCGCCGATGCGTCGTGCGATGTTGAATTCGACCACGTGCGGTTCGGCTACGATTCGGCCCATCCTGTGATTCGCGATTTCTCGGCGCGCGTTGAAGAAGGCCAAACGGTTGCGCTTGTGGGGCCAACGGGTGCGGGCAAAACCACCATTGTGAAATTGCTTATGCGCTTCTACGATGTGGATGCGGGTTCCATTCGGATCGGCGGGCATGACGTGCGTGAATTCAATCGCGCCGATGTGCGTTCCCTGTTCGGCATGGTGTTGCAAGATACGTGGCTCTATAACGCCACCGTGCGAGAGAATATTCGTTATGGTCGTCTCGATGCGACCGATGCGGAAGTCGAGGCGGCAGCGAAGGCCGCATTCGCCGACCACTTCATTCGCACGCTGCCACAGGGCTACGATACGGTAATCAACGAAGATGCAAGCAATATCAGCCAAGGCCAGCGCCAGCTTCTTACGATAGCCCGGGCCGTCCTTGCCGATAGGCGCATGCTTATTCTCGACGAGGCGACAAGCTCTGTTGACACGCGAACGGAAGAGCGCATTCAGGCGGCTATGGACAACCTCATGAAAGGCCGAACGTCGTTTGTGATTGCCCACAGGCTTTCTACCATCCGCGATGCCGATCTTATCTTGGTACTGCAAGATGGCGATATCGTCGAGCAGGGAACGCACGCCCAGTTGCTCGCCCAAAACGGAGCGTATGCTACACTGTACAACTCGCAGTTCACTGAGTGATTCGGCGTATATTGCACGCATGTTTGGCTGCGATGCGCGTTTATGGTGCATCTTAGGAATAGGGGAGCATTTTCCAGCATGGGCGAAAAAACTTGCGATGGGCTTGCGGCGTCTTGCAGGCCGGACGAACAGGTAGATGTCGAAGTTGTGCAGTCGGCTCGCGCGGCGCAGGAGCGCTCGAAGTCTACGGGTAAGCATGCTCTTGCGGCCTTCGATTTCGATGGCACTTCCATCCAGGGCAATTCTCCCGTTTTGCTGGTTCGCCATCTTTGGCGCGACGATTTGCTCCGCAATCGCGTAGTGGGCAAGGTTGGGCTGTGGGGCTTGGCCTACAAGCTTCATTTGCCGCAAAGCGAAGCATGGGTTCGAGGGCAGGTTTTCACCGCCTTCGAGGGCTTGCCCCAGGCCGACGTCGATGAATACCTGCGCCTTTTCTACGACGAGATCATTGCGGGCCAAGACAGGTTTCGCCCTAAGGCTCGCGCCGCCATGAACGAGCTTCGCCAGGCCGGGGTCGAAATCGTCGTCGTATCTGCGACTTTCGGCCCCATCGTTCGCCGCGCCCAGCAGTTCGAGCCTATCGATGTTGCCTTGTGCACGGAAATGGCGGCAGACGAAAACGGCAATTACACGCGTCGAGTTGCGGGCGAATGCATCGAGGGCGATGCGAAGGTTAGGGCGCTTTCCCGCTGGGCGAACGAGAAATACGGGGAAGGAAACTGGGAGCTTTCTTGTGCGTTCGGCGACCACCACTCGGACATTCCTCTGCTCTCCGCGGCGCATGACGGCTTTGCGGTATCGGGCGATTCAACGCTTTCCCGCATGAGCCGCACCCGTGGTTGGCATGAGCTCGATTGGGATCGCAAGGCGCGCAAAGCCGATTGATGCGAACCGAGTCTCTTCTTCCGTGCTGCTGCTTTTGCCTGTTCATGTCGGTAAACGAGCCTTGGTATTTTCTGTGCCTGTTTTCGGAAGCGAGGCGCTTCGCATTTGATTGGTGCTTCCCCAGGTAACGTTTCGTGAAAATTTTGCATATCAATATGTACGCGGATACACTAAAGCTTGTAACATTACCGATTCATCGAACGAAGGAGGTGGGCTAGATGCTCGATCAGAACAATGAGGATGCGAACATTGCCAATCGGGAATGCGAGAGCGAAAATGCCCATCGGTCTTGCGACGATTACGTCGAGCGCGCGCGTGCGGTTGCTGCCGCGGGCGATAGTGCGCTTGCGATGCACTTGTACCTCATCGCTTTTGAGGAAGCGTATCGGTGCGCTCCTTCCGCTGACGAATTCGCGATTTCCGCTTTGCGCGAGGCGTGGAAGCTTTCTTGCGACCTTAAAGAGCGCTCTCTTGCGGAATATATTTTCGACAAGCTCGAACCCTATCTGACTTCCGAAGAAGTCCCGGAATACGCGAAGCGCCTGCAAAGCCTTGCGCTCGACAAGCTTTCCGAATTCGGGATTTCTCGCTCTGATCTCGAGGGCATGGCCGACATGATTTCCGAGGAAATCGGCCAAAATGCGCATATCACGGGAATTTCTCCCATCATGTCGCTCAATATTGGGGGCGAAGAAAAAGACGATGGGCCGAAAAACGAAGCCGCGCCTTCAACGGCGCCGGCCGATGTCAAAACGGCGAAGGCCGCAAAGTCGCCTTCTCATGTCCGCTATGACGATTTGGTCGGGTTTGATTCCATTATCGACGATGCTCGCGCGTTGGGCCTGGGCGTAAAAGACGACGACGAATATCGACTGCTGCTCAACACCTTGCGCGAACACCATGGCCTCGACGGCCTTTCTGCGGCCGGATCGGTGGTGTTTCGCACCTCTTCGAGGGAGGATGCGAATACTTTTATGGAAGCGGTTGTCGGCGAGCTCGATCTGCCGGCGATGCGAATCCAAATGCAGCCCGGCCCTATGGGCGTTCCCATGCTGTGCGTCACTGTCTCTGCGAAAAACCAGCCTCGCATGCTTGGCCGCGTTTCGCTGGAGGCTCCTAGCGTGCTTGTGCTTGAAGACGTCGATTTGTGGGGTGCTCCGCTCATAGACGCCGCTTCTTCGACCGATGGGGAAGGCGTTATGTTCGCGAACATGTCTCGCGCGGCGCGCGAGGCGGTTGCGCTCGTAAGCGCAGCGGTGGCAAACCCCGATGTGTATGTGCTCGCTTCTGTTGGCGGCGATTCCGCTGATCAAGGCTATCTTTACGACCTCATGGAACCCATGAGCGTTATCGATATCTATTTGCCCGACGAAGTCGAGCGGCGCAATATTTGGAACAGGGTCGCTTTGGAGCACCCATCGGTTCGAGAGCTCGATTTGTCGACGCTTACGCGCGTTTCCCGCAATCTTTCGCGCACCGATATCATGACCGCTGCTCGCGAGGCCGTGGAAGATGCATATCGCGCAGGGCTTAAGGCGCGATGCTATAAGCCTGTTACGCAGGAGCTTATGTTCGAGCACATCTCGAACTTCCAGCCTCTCGATTCCAGTGAATACCGAACGCTCGAAGACGCCGTGGCTAACGATTTCCGAAATCAGATCGACGAGATCGAGAAGGAATTCGAGCAGCAGGCCGCAGAAGAGCGCCAGCGCTACGATGCGCTTGGCGACGATGCCGAAGGCGGGCGGTAATTATGGAGCTCACGCGCAGGACCGACTACGCCTGCCGCATTATCAGGGCAGCCTATGCGAACAAAGATGCGTATGTGTCGGTTTCCGACGTGGCCGACGCCGAGAGCATCCCGTACGCCTTCGCGCGCTCGATTCAGCACGACCTTGTGCATGCCGGCTTGCTGAAGACGGTTCGGGGGGCGAAAGGCGGCCTTTCCCTTGCATGCGATCCAAGCACGACGACATTGCTCGATGTGCTTGTCGCCCTGCAGGGG
This sequence comes from Bacteroidaceae bacterium, assembly GCA_963631715.1. Classification (GTDB taxonomy): domain Bacteria; phylum Actinomycetota; class Coriobacteriia; order Coriobacteriales; family Eggerthellaceae; genus Slackia. The sequence goes on along the minus strand of CAVGRL010000038.1, from coordinate 11,006 downwards.
CCTATGAATATGTCGCCATGCTCAGCCGATCCGGAGTACTGCGAGCGTTGCGGCGGGTGTGAGTACCACAGCATCTGGAAGCATGCAGATAGGCTCATGCAAGATTATTTTGAATCCATCACGCTCGAGAAGCTTTTCTCGGGCAGGGTGTCGTGACGAAATCGGAGGCGCTTCAAGCGCCTCTTTTTACGAGCAATCCAACGCCGGGTGAAATCGATGAATTCCGAGCATGGGTGCAGGAAACGGGGTTGGAACTTTATCGCGATTTGCCGTGGCGAAATACGCGCGATCCGTATGCCATTTGGATTTCCGAAGCCATGCTCCAGCAGACTCAGGTGGCGCGCGTTCTTGCGCGGTGGGAGCGCTTTTTGAAGAAATTCCCAACGATCGATGCACTTGCGTGCGCGAGCGTGGCCGATGTGGTGGAAGAATGGCAGGGCCTCGGTTACAACCGCCGTGCCATAGCGCTGAAGCGTGCGGCCGACATATGCTCTGCCAATTACGAAGGCCGTTTGCCTGAAAGCATAGAGGGCTTGCTCGAATTGCCTGGTATCGGCGAGGCCACCGCCGCCGGGATAACGGCGTTTTCCAGAGACGTTCCCTGCGCTTATATAGAGACCAATGTTCGATCGGTGTTCATTCATTGCTTCTTTCGGCAGGCCGATCGCGTAAGCGACCGCCAATTGCGTCCGCTTGTCTGCAGCGCCTGTCCAAGCGAGGATGTCAGGTCGTGGTATTACGCGCTGCTCGATATAGGCGCGCGTTTGAAGAAAGATTACAAAAACCCGTCGCGCTCGGCTGCGGCCTATACGCGCCAAAGCGCCTTCGAGGGGTCACGCCGGCAAAAGCGGGCGTGGCTCGTGCGCGAAGTGCTGGCCTCGCCGGGGCTGACGTCGGAAGAGCTGCTCGCTCGGCTCAACGAAGAGGAGCGAAAAGCGGGCCGCGACGGCGTGGATTCTGCCTTTTTCGACTCTGTCATGAGCGATTTGTCTCAAGAAGGATTCTTCCAAGGCGATGCGAATGGGTGGCGAGCCTGAGTTGAATCTCTCGGAAGCAAGGCCGCTTCGTGGCGAATCTCGCTTGATACAACAATCGTCATAATTTGTAATTTGTCTAGTTTGAACCATTCAAAACCTTATTAATGTCCAGAAATAGTCTTAAGAGATTTCTGTATAAGGAAATAAATGGGACAAAACCTTATTACTGAGTATATTAATGATAGTTACCTTTAACTTTCATGTTACGAATAATCAACAACGTAACATAGTTATGCTATTTGACCTTATATCTCCATACCTACCTACCGTTCAGCGGACTCAGCGAATCTGAGCGCCCGGCATCATCCATAATGCGTAGCTGTCAGTGTTTCTTCCATGCATCTATTTAGGAGGTGTACGAATGGACAATCAGTCCACTGCCTCAGAGTTTCAGGGAATGCTCGAATCTCGCGGAGTTTCGCGTCGTAGCTTCATGAAACTGTGTGGCACGCTTGCGGTGATGGTCGGCTTGGGTGAGGCTGCCGCTCCGCGCGTAGCACAAGCCCTCGAGGAATCGGTGATCGGTGCAAGTCGGGGCGATTTGTATCCGGTTATCTGGATCGAAGGCGCTTCTTGCACGGGCTGCACCGAGGCGTTCGCTCAAATCGACGCTCCCGATGCTGCTGCGGTCGTTCTCGAACTCATCTCGCTGAACTATAGCGAGACGCTGTCCGCTGCCGCCGGCCATTCTATGGAGAAGGCCAAGGAGCAGACCATCGAGGCCGGCGATTATATCTTGGTCTACGAAGGCGCGGTCCTCAAAGGATGGGATGGCAATGCCCTTCGCGTGGCTGGAAAAACCGGCAACGAGCACCTGATCGAAGCTGCCGAGAAGGCAACCGCCGTTGTGGCCTTGGGCTCCTGCGCTGTCAATGGTGGCTGGATGGCTGCCGCTCCGAACGCTTCGAATGCTACAGGCGTGCAGGCGTATCTCGCCGAGCAGGGCATCGATGTGCCAATCATTAACGTTCCCGGCTGCCCGCCGAATCCGGAATGGCTGTGCGCCATCCTCATTCAGTATCTGCTTTTGGGTAACTTGCCCGAGCTCAACGCCGAGAACAAGCCGACGCTCATTTTCGGCCAGACCATTCATGACAACTGCCAGCGTCGCGGGCACTTCGAGAATGGCGAATTTGTTTATCAATTCGGCTCGCCTGAAGAAGCCAAGGGCTACTGCCTGTATCCGCTTGGATGCCGCGGTCCTCAAACCAAGGCGAATTGCGGCGTGGTTCGCTACAACCATCGTCGTTCGTGGTGCATCGAAGCGGGCGCTCCCTGCATTGGCTGCTGCGAGGCGAACCCGAACAATCCCGGCCAGAACTGGGTCGAGGTCAATACGCCGTTCTTCAAGCGCCATCGCGATTTGCAGATTGGCGACTTCAAGTTCCAGCCCGGCACCATCGCCGTGGGGATCACGGGCATCCTCGCCGCCGCGCTTGTGGTGCATGGCTTCGGCATGAAGGCTGCTGGCCGCGTTCCTCAGGGCGCCGAGTTCGAAAAGGTGCGTGCCTGGGACGCCAAGCATCCCGATAAGTCGATTGGCGTTTACGACAATGTGAAATCCGATGCCAAGAAAGGAGGCGACGAGTAAATGACGCGTTCCGTTATCGATCCCATTACCCGTATCGAGGGTCACCTTCGTGCTGAAATGGAAGTTACCGATGGCGTCGTTACCGACGCTTGGGTTTCAGGCGGTTGCTTCCGCGGCATGGAGCTCGTCGTGCGCGACCGTACGCCCGAAGATGCCGCCTATATTGTGCAGCGCATCTGCGGTGTGTGCCCCGTTTCCCATATGCATACGGCGTCCATTGCGGCCGAACAAGCTCTCGGAATCACCATTCCGAACAATGCGCGAATCATCCGCAACCTCGTAGAGGGCGCCCAGTTCCTGCACAGCCATATTCTGTGGATGTACAACCTCGCTGGCCTCGATTACGTCAATCCGCTGAATGCGCTGAGCGCCGATGCTGCCGATGCGTACGACCTGGCCACCGAGTTGGGCACTCCGTCTGCCGATTTCGTGGGCCTGCAAGATCGCCTGAAGAAATTTGCCGACAACGGCCAGCTTTCCATCTTCAGCGGCAACTGGTTCGACACAGGCGAGTACAACTTCACGCCCGAAGCCGACCTTATTCTTACCGCGCACTATCTCGAAGCTTTGCAGATGCAGTCGAAGGCTTCTGAAATCGCGGCGCTGCTCGGCGGCAAGATGCCTCACATCATGACGATCGTTCCCGGCGGCACGGCGTTTGTTCCCACCGCCGAAAAACTTGACGACCTCAAGGGCCTCGTCGATGAGCTTTATGAGTGGGTTGCCCAAACCATGATTCCCGACACGCTCGCTATCGCCAAGTTCTATCCCGAGGTTGCGACGTTCGGAAAAGGCGTCGGGCGCTATGGAGCATGGGGCGTTTTCGAAAGCGCCTTCGACGAGGGCACCTCGTATGCTGAGCGCATGCGCGGGCGCTATTTGCCGGCTGGCGTGCTCGATGAGAACTTCAACATTTCCGATCCCGACGAGTCGAAGATCACCGAATACGTGGGGCATTCTTGGTACGAAGGCGACGCCGACCTGCCGCCGTTCGAGCAAGACACCAAGCCCGCTTTCACCGAATACGACGTCAACGACCGCTATACGTGGGACAAGTGCCCGCTCTACGACGGCAAGACGCTTGAAATGGGTTCTTTCTCTCGTGTTCTCGTTGCCTACACGCGTGGCGTTTCTTTCATCAAGCAGCACGTCGACGACATGCTCGTGAAGCTTGGCGCACAAGCGGGCGACGTTTCGGTTCTGCAAAACACTTTGGGACGTACGGCTTCTCGCCAGATCGAGACGCTGTATATCGCGACCCTCATGAAGGAATGGGTCGAAGAGCTTTGTGAAGCCATCAAGGGCGGCGATTCGGAATACTTCCGCGCACCTGCCGTTTCCGATGGCGAAGGCACGGGCTTCTGGGAAGCCCCTCGTGGCGCTTTGTATCATTCCGAGAAGGTCAAGGGAGGAAAGATCACCGATTACCAGATCATCATTCCTTCCACGTGGAACCTCTCGCCGCATGATCCGAAGGGCAACTACGGCCCGCTCGAGCAGGCTCTCATCGGCGTTCCTGTTGCTGATGTGGAAAAGCCGATCAATGCGTTGCGCACCGTGCACAGCTTCGATCCGTGTACCGCTTGCGCCGTGCATGTGGTCGAGCCGAAGACCGGCAAGAAGTTCGAAACTGTGACCAGCCCGTGGGGGGTGAAGTAACATGGCGCATCTCGCACACTACAAAGAGGCGCATCCGGCGCCGTTCCGTTTCACTCACTGGGTGAACCTGGTATGCATGGTCATCCTTATCGTGACGGGCTTTTGCATCCATTTCCCGTATTGGCCTGAATTCATGGGCATGGCTCGCGGCCTGCACATCTTCTTCGGCTTCGTGATTTTTATTAACTGCCTGCTGCGCATCGTTTTGGCGTTCGTCGTGAAAAGCGCGCCGGCCGCCGGCACGCGCCAGACGGTTCCCGATTACAAGACGTGGCTGCCCCAGGCCGACAATAAGCATCAGCTCGCTTCGTGGATCAAGTATTACTTGTTCTTCAAGAAGGACCATCCTCTTTCGGCCAAGCTGGGCGTTCCTCAAAAGCTGAGCTACTTGGCCATCCCGCTGCTGATCATCTTCATGTTCTTCACCGGTTTGTGCCTGTGGCCCCCCTGCGCGAACATGCCTTTGTTCGAGGCTGCGATTGCCGGTCTTGGTGGCGCGATGAGCGTGCGCATCATCCACTATTTCATGATGTTCGTGTTCATTTGCTTCACGCTTTTGCATGCCTATTTGGCAAATATCGAAGGTTTGGCGCCTTCCAAGCTTATGTTCTTTGGCATCGAGCATGGTGGCCTCACCTACGATCTTGAGAAGCACAACATTTCCGGCAAAGACGATCTGGGGCACGAATCCCACTAGTCAAGCATGTGAATGGGCTTGTCCGAAGGGCCTGCGGTGATTCGCGGGCCCTTTTATTTGAAAGAAAATCCCCAGGCGAACCTGGGGATTTTCTTTTTGCTGGCGCTGTGTTTCGTGGAGGCTGCGACGATCGGTTGGACCTGCGTGCTATTTCTTCTTCGAGTAATCGAGGGGCGCGCAAAACCATACGACCCTTCCCAGTATGCTTATGGGAGATTCCTCATCGTCTATGATTCTGAATGATTGTTTCTTAAAGCGAGGGTCGTAAGAATCTGGGACGAGCTCGACCCGATTTTTCTTTCGGTTCACGATTTTTATAGTCGCGTCGGTCTTTCCCACGCATACGGCATAGACCCCTCCGTCGATGAATTCGGATTTGGGATCGATAAGGGCGAGGCATCCGTTGGGAAGCATTCTGTTCATCGATTCGCCCGAGACGCGCAGGAAGAACGACTTTGGGTGAGCATTGAAGAGTTGCCCGGGAATCGGTACGAAGTCTTCGTTTGGAATCATCTCGATGGGAAGGCCCGCGGAAATAGAACCGTATAGCGCAACGTTGACCACGTCGGCCCCGCGTTCGCGATTGATTACCTTGCGCGCGAAGCCGTGTTCGTCGCTGAAGATATCGTCGTAAGACAATTCGGGAAATGCCTCGAAAAGACGGCTTGCGTTCGCTTTCCGTGGAAGACTTTTGCCATCTTCCCAGGCCGATGTTGTGGTTTGGGAAAGCTCGATGATTTTGCCGAGGCCTTCTTGGGAAAGTCCCTTGTGGGCGCGGAACGCTTGGATATTCCTGCCGATGAAATTATCCACGACCCCTCCTTTGCCTCATCTGCGAATAAAAGTTTAACAGGTCGATTTTCGCTCGCGATTGACAGGGGGCAATTACCAGTTAAACTGGTAACAACTTTAGTGAATACGCAGATGGAGGCGGGGTATGGAGAGCTGGATGCGGCGAGCTCGCGAATCTGCTGGGCTTGCTCCCGCAGATTGTGCCCGCGCTCTTTACCTGTCTGTCGAAGATTATCTATTGAGGGAAGACAACCCCGGCATGCTGACTGTCGACGAGCTTGTTGCCCTCGGCTTCATATTCGATGAGTCGGCCCGATGGATTGTGATCGACGGCCTGAAAGACGCGCTGCTCTAGGTTTTCGTTTTGCCTCTCGTCGAAACCCCCGCCGCTTGCCCCGAGAAACGCAAATTGCCTGATTGGCTTGCGGAAAAAGGAATATAATCCTCAATAAGGATGGGCCTGGGCCCGTTTCCGCAAAAAGATGGAGGTGCGTGATGTCCGCTAAGCTCGAATTCAAAACAATCGTCGTTCCTTTTGATGGCTCCGATCAGGCGAAACACGCTTTCGAAACCGCTCGATTCCTTATCGGTGACGATGCCGATGCTAAAATCTTCGTTCTGCATGTAGTTCCGTCGGGCATGTTTTCGGCTGGCGAGGCGGGCGAGCCAAACGCGCTCGATGGCGTTTCGTGGGGGCTTCTCGACTATGAGTCCTACAGGGAGGTTGTTAAAGGGGCGCTCGACCGCGTTGAGGGCGAGGTGGCCGAGAATCTGGGAGATGAAGCGAACGACCCTCGAATCTCAATCGAAGCCGTTGCCGACACCTCTCAAGCCGAGGCTATTGCGAAGTATGCGGCAACTCACGGCGCCGACCTCATTGTCATGGGCCGTCGCGGCCTGGGGGCTTTGCGCGGCATGCTCGGCTCGGTGAGCTACGGCGTGCTTCATAGCGCCGAAATGCCCGTGCTCACGGTTAAATAAACCGCTGATTTCTTCCGGGGGCGTTTACTTGCCTCGGGAATGTCCAAGAGATACGCCAAAGGCCGTCCTTTATGGGCGGCCTTTTCGCTATGGAAAGCCCGTGAGCGGGCGTTTTGCGTGGTATCATCTTCGGTCGGAACTTATGCGCGCGATGCGCTGCCGATCAACGGCGAATCTATCGATGGGATGGACTATGCGAGATAGGCTCGAGAAAATCATTGCCGGCTACGAAGAGCTTCAGAATAAGCTCAGCGATCCGGCCATTTTGAATAACCATGCGGAATATACCAAGCTTACCAAGGAATATTCCAACCAAGGTCCGCTCGTGGCGAAGGCTCGCGAGTACTTGCAGGCATGCAGCGATATCGACGACGCGAAAGAAATGCTCGACGATCCCGACATGCGAGAGCTTGCCCAAGAAACCATCGCTTCGGCGGAATCGCAGCTTCCCGCGCTCGAGGAAGATATCAAATACATGCTTATTCCGAGCGATCCGGCCGACGAGAAAGACATCATCGTTGAAATTCGCGCGGCCGCAGGCGGTGACGAGGCTGCTATCTTCGCGGGCGACCTGTACAAGATGTACGTGCGCTTCTGCGATTCTCAGCATTGGAAGACGGAAACCATGGACGTAAGCCCTTCCGATGCCGGCGGCTATAAAGAAATCCAGTTCAAGGTCAAAGGCGATAAAGTCTATTCCGTCATGAAGTTCGAAAGCGGCGTGCATCGCGTCCAGCGAGTTCCTAAGACGGAAAGCCAAGGGCGTATCCATACCTCAACGGCCACCGTCGCCGTGCTTCCCGAAGCCGACGAGGTCGAGGTGGATATCAACGAGAACGATTTGCGCATTGACGTTTATCGTGCAGGTGGCCCGGGAGGCCAGTGCGTCAATACGACCGACTCGGCGGTTCGCATCACGCATATTCCGTCGGGCCTCGTCGTGCAATCGCAAGACCAGAAATCCCAGCTGCAAAACAAGATTGCCGCGATGGCGGTCTTGAGGGCCCGTCTTTACGAGAAGATGCTCGCCGAGCAGCAGGCGGCCGAAGGCGCCGAGCGCTTGGCGCAAATCGGTTCGGGCGATCGTTCAGAGAAGATTCGTACGTACAACGCTCCTCAAGACAGGGTTACCGATCATCGCATCGGCTACAACGGCACGTATCAGGGCGTTCTTATGGGCGGCGATTTGGGCGATGTGATCACGGCGTTGCAAGCCGCCGATCGCGCTCGCAAACTCGAGCAAGCGACTGAATAAATCGGCAGTTGTCCGTTTTCGATTTCCGCATCGCTGCGGGCATTCGCACAAGCACCCTCGATGCGTTGCCGGATCACAGGGGGAGGGCTTATGCCCGATATGGTATGGACTATCAAATCGGCTCTCGATTGGTGCCAGGGCTATCTTGAGCGTAAAGGGGATGCGTCTCCTAGGCTTTCGGCCGAATGGCTTTTGAGCGAGGCGTGCGCCCTGCGTCGAGTCGAGCTCTATGTGAATTTCGATCGGCCGCTTTCTTCGGAAGAACGCACGGTTTTGCGCGATTGGGTTGCCCGTCGTGGTGCGGGGGAGCCTCTGCAATACATTACGGGAGAGGTGCCGTTTCGCCATATTGCGCTGAAAGTGCGCGAAGGCGTGCTTATACCGCGTCCTGAAACCGAGGTGCTCGTGAGCGAAGCGTTGGCAATGCTTCCCGCTCGCCGTCGCCGCCATGCCGTCGATTCGATTATCACGCAGTCGGAATTCGAAGATATCAAGGCTCAACACGCGGCAGCCTCGGCCTCCGAGGGATCTTCCCTGGAAGGTTCGCCTTTCTTTGGGGAGGCGATGGCAACGGAATCTTCGCAGGAAAAGGCGGTGCTTTCGGGCGTCCGTGAAGGTCTTGCGGCATCGGAAGATGACGTTTTCTATGTTGCGGATATCTGTACGGGCACGGGTTGCATAGCGTGCTCGATTGCCTACGAGGATTCAAGGACGCGCGTGCTTGCGTGCGATATTGCTCCCGAAGCGATTGCTTTGGCTAAGGAAAATGTCACCTTGCTTAACCTGAAGGACCGAGTTGCCGTATTGCAAGGCAATTTGGGCGAACCGGTAAGCGAGCGCTTTGAGGGCAAGCTTTCCTTGGTGGTGAGCAATCCTCCCTATATTCCAACAGGCGTCTTGAGCGAGCTTTCGCCCGAAGTCGTAGAGCACGAGCCCACCTTGGCTCTTGACGGCGGTCGCGATGGACTCGATCTGTATCGCCCCCTTGCGCAATGGGCATTTCGGGCCTTGGCGCCCGAGGGCGCTTTCGCCGTCGAGCTGCACGAGACATGCCTTGATGCGGCGGCGGAGTTCGCGACCGATCTTGGGTTTAAGGGAGTGCGCATTGTTCGCGATTTGGCGAATCGCCCTCGTGTGCTCGTGGCTCGAAAGCCGGGCGAAAAGGTCGAATAGGGTTTCCTTGCTCGGGCGCGGCGATTGTCAAAGCGGTGCTTTTTGCCGTATCGAGCGCTAGGCTACAATTCCCACGTTTGCCATTCCCCGGTTTCGCGAACAACATCGAAGCTTCTGTAGCCTATGTTATAGGCATGCTTTTGCGCATCGGCGATTCCTGCGCATATATCGCTTGCCAGATGGGCGTCAGACCCGAACGTTATCGCGACGCCCGCCTTGCAAAAGCGCTTAAGTAATCCTGCTGCGGGGTAATAGTCGCCAAGCCCCTTGCGAAGCGAGGCGCTTGATATTTCGATTCGTCGACCTGTTTCGCGTGCGCATTCGGCCATCTCGTCCCAGAGCTTCTCGACCCCATTAGGCGGCGGATATCCTTCTTCGGAAAACCGCATGGGCAAATCGGGGTGAGCCATGGAATCGAATTCAAGGGGGCTTTCGCACGCAGAGCACCATGCGTCCACGTATGCGCGCCATACGCCGGCGCTGCCAAGGTTTTGCCAAACATGCATGTCTTGGGCATAATCAATCCAACCGCTTTCGGCGGCGCAAGATGCATCGACGATGGTTTCGCTGCCGTGCTCGCCGGCAGCAAGGGAGATGTCGCCCGCAATTCCTATCCAATGGACGCTTCCGAGTTTGATCTGGGCGTCTTTAGTCCAAAGCGCGACGTTTTTTTCGCATCCCGGATACCAGTCGCATTCAAAGCCAAATATGAGCTCCACGCTCGGTGCGGCCTTCTTCGCGAAGTCTTTTGCCCGCAAAAACGCTTCCCGGTATTCATTCAAATTACGAAGGGGAATTTGGCATTCGCACAAAGGGTCCATGCTTGCGGGCAGCGTCAGGTGGTCGCTTGCCGCAAGGATTCGGCACCCTTTGCGCGCTGCTGCGCAAATGTTTTCCTCAAAAGTGGATGCCCCGTCGGAAAATGAGGTATGGGTGTGGCAGTCTACGATAGGGGCGCGCACGAGCTTCCTCCACATCTAATAATTTCTTATTGCAAACGGCGCAGGGCGCTGTTATCATAAGCAGGCTGTTTCAAGCGGAGGCAAAACCTCCCACCTGCTTCGGCGCAAGCTGATGGGTTCAAGAATATATATCATACATTCTTGTGCCCTGCGTGTGCCGCAGGGTTTTTTGTTGCAGTGTGAACCCGCAACTTGCGGGAGATGGAGGAGGTGAGCGCAATAGCAGCTCAAGAGCCCAGGCTCAACGAAGATATTCGTACGCGTGAGTGCCGCCTTATTGGCTACGACGGATCGCAGATGGGTATCTTCAATACCCGCGAAGCCCTGCGCATCGCTGAAGAGGCCGGTTTGGACCTTGTCGAAATCGCCCCGAACGCAGAACCGCCCGTGTGCCGCATCATGGACTACGGGAAGTTCAAGTACGATCAGGCGATTAAGGCTAAGCAAGCCCGCAAGAAGCAAACCAAGGTCGAAATCAAGGAAATGAAGTTTCGTCCTAAAATCGACGTGGGGGATTACACCACGAAGAAGAAGCATGTGCTTCGTTTTCTGGCGAGCGGCGCTAAGGTCAAGATTACGATTATGTTCCGTGGCCGAGAAATGGCTCATCCCGAGCAAGGCCTCTCGATTCTCGAACGTCTCGCCGACGACTTGAAAGACGTTGCGGCTATCGAGAACGCTCCCAAGATGGAGGGCCGCAATATGCATATGCTTATCGCACCGCTTCCATCTGCGGTGAAGAAGACATCCGATAAAGACGCCAAAAACAACGGCGAATCCAACGAGTAAGCAGAAAGGACTGCGACAATGCCTAAGATGAAGACCCACAAGGGCACCGCAAAGCGCTTCCGCGTCACCG
>CAVGRL010000037.1:20413-22688 GCA_963631715.1 Bacteroidaceae bacterium | reverse complement strand
GAAATGCGCGCGGTGTGGGATTTCATCGACATGAACCAAGATGTCGTCAACCGCGCCGAAGATGGGAGCTTTCGCACCAAAACGCTCGTCTGCGTGGTGGCGGCCAAGTCGGTGAGCACGCTTTTCACCGACAAAACCGACTACAGCATTCGCTTCACGGGCGAATCTCCACGCCAGAAGGCCAACGCGCCCGATGAGTTCGAGCAAAAAGCATTCGAGGCGTTCAGGGCCGACCCGTCCCTTACGTCGTATAGCGACGTGCAGATCGACGAGGAAGCCGGCCAGCAAGTATTTCGCTATATCGAGCCGCTTTACGTGACCGAGGCATGCCTTGAATGCCATGGCGAACCCGTAGGCGAGCTTGACCAATATGGCTACGAAAAAGAGGGCATGCAGGTCGGCGATATCGGCGGCGCCATGTCGATCACCGAGCCTATGAGCATCTATCAGGAAGGTATCGGCGCATCGGTCGTCCAGCAGGTGCTCATGATGCTCATTATGGTCGCCGTCGCGGGCCTGGGTATTTTCCTTGCGGCGAACCGGCTGCTGCTGCGTCCGATCGAGGAGCTTTCGCGGGCGGCCCACGGCATCGAGCGGGGCGATTTCGGCTACAAGCTCGACTCGTCTGCGCGCTTCGGCGGCGAAGACGAGCTCTCTGAATTCACGCGCGACTTCGATTCCATGGCACGCCACCTGGAGCGCTTGTGCACCGATTTGAACAGCGAGGTCGAAAAGCAAACCGAAGAGGCGCGCGTGCTCAACGACATGCTCATGTACCAGCAGCGCGAATTGAAGGCCGCTCTTGACAAGCTCCACGAGGAATCGGCGTACAAAAGCGAGTTCTTCGCAATCGTGAGCCATGAGCTTCGCACCCCGCTTACTTCGATTCTGGCTTTCGCGCGGCTTTTGCTCGATAACCCCGACCTCGACGAGAAAACGCGCGAATCAATCGCCGATATCGAAGCGAACGGCACGCTGCTGCTGAATCTGGTGAACAATATCCTCACCATATCGAAGGCCGAGGCGAACAGAAACGAGCTGCTCGTGGAGCCCGTCGATTTCGTCGACCTGGTTGGATTCATCAAAAAGACGCTTGACCCCATTGCGGCCAACAAAGATATCGCGCTTTCCGCGAAGGCCGATGCGAATGTGCCCATCTCCATGGCCGACTGGGAAAAACTGCGCCGCGTGGTGGAGAATTTGGCCGACAATGCGATCAAGTACACGCACCGCGGCGGTCGCGTTGACGTTCGCGTGAAATTCCTGCCGGCCGATTGCGAAGGCGCGGGTGACCTTGCCACCGCTGTTCATGATTGGGAAAAGCCGCTTGGGCGCGAAGTCGCGCCCAACGGAACCATCGCCATCACCGTTGCCGACGACGGCATGGGAATCGACGAGGACGACCTCGATGAGATTTTCGACTTGTACAAGCAGGCGGGACAGTCGTCGAACCGCCGCTATCGCGGAACCGGCTTGGGGCTCGCCGTGGTCAAAGAGCTTACCGAGTTGCATGGCGGGCGCGCTACGGTGGAATCGCGCCGCAAGGTCGGAAGCACCTTCTGCGTGCGCATACCGTATGTCGCCATGCCCGAAGAGGAGGATGATTTCGAATGAAGATTCTGGTTGTCGATGACGAGACGAGCATCCAAAAGCTGATTTCGGGAATGCTCGAAGACGAAGGCCATGTGTGCATATGCGCCGAAGACGGCACCGAGGCGCTCGCGAAGGTCGCGGCAGAGCCGTTTGACCTCATCATCCTCGATGTGATGATGCCGAAGATGGATGGCTTTACCACCTGCCGAACGATGCGCGCCCGCGGTGTGAAGGCGCCGGTCATCTTTTTGTCGGCGAAAGGCGACATCGTGGATAAGGGCATAGGGTTTTCGGCCGGCGGCGACGACTATATGACCAAGCCCTTCGACCCGCGCGAATTGATGATGCATGTGGAGGCGCACCTGCGTCGAACGAAGATGGACAGCGCGGCCACTCATGCCGATTCAAGCCCGATTTCCATCGGGCGCATTGTTATCGATTCCGCGAAGCACCAGGTCACTAAGGATGGAATGGTTATCAAGCTTACGCCGAAGGAATTCAAAATCCTGCTTGCCTTGGCCCGCACCCCCGACACGGTGCTCTCGAAAGAGCAGCTCGTCGAAAACGCCTGGGGCGCGGAATTCGTGGGCGAAACGTCGAGCCTCACGGTGTTCATCAAGAAGCTGCGCAGCAAGATAGAAGACGATCCGAGCGATCCGCACATCATCGAAACCGTGTGGGG
>CAVGRL010000037.1:0-20163 GCA_963631715.1 Bacteroidaceae bacterium | reverse complement strand
TCGCGTTTCGCGCGGGCGGCCTCTTCTTGCTCTTCGAGGTTTGCCTTCGCCACCGAGATCATGAGCTTGATGCGGTTGATCTGGTTGACCTCGGAAGCGCCCGGATCGTAGTCGACGGCGACGATGTTGCTCTTCGGATACAGGCGGCGCAGCTCTTTGATCACGGCCTTGCCAACCACGTGGTTCGGCAGGCAGGCGAACGGCTGCGTGCACACCACGTTGGGCGCTCCCGAGCGAATGAGCTCCACCATCTCGGCGGTGAGCAGCCATCCCTCGCCCATCGAGTTGCACAGGCTTAAGATTTCGCTCGCGTATTCGGCCAGCTCGTAGATGTTCGCCGGCGGGTTGAAGCGCGTCGATGCCGCAAGCGCATCGTTGACGGGCTTGCGGAACTTCGCGATGGCAGCCAAGGCGATTTTGCCGCCGATCGCGCCTTTGGCCGATCGGCCCAGCGGATCTTTCTGGAAAATGCCGCCCGCGATGCCGAATAGGAAGAACTCGATGAGCCCCGGCACCACGGCTTCGCAACCCTCGCGCTCGATCACGTCTACGATCTGGTTGTTCGCGGTCGGGTGGAACTTCACCAGAATTTCGCCCACTACGCCAACGCGCGGTTTGGTGCCCTCGCCTTGCAGCGGCAGCGTGTCGAAATCCTCCACGATTTGTTTCACCGTGCGCTTGAATTCGCCGTATTTCACTCCGCGCGCAAGCTGGCCTTTGCATTCGGCCATCCAGTGGTCGAAGAGGTTGTTCGCCGCGTTCGGCTCGATCTCGTAAGGGCGCGTGCGATAGAGTGCCATCATGAGCAAGTCGCCGTAGCACAGTGCGTAAACGGCCTGCAGCAGCATCTTCGGCGTGATATTGAACCCGGGGTTCACCTCGCCAAGGTCTTTGAACGACAGCGCGATGACGGGAATGTGCCCGAGCCCCGCAGCCTTGAGCGCCTTGCGGATGAGCGAGATGTAGTTCGTGGCGCGGCAGCCGCCGCCGGTTTGCGTGATGAGCACGGCGAGCTTGTCGGTGTCGTAGCGCCCCGAGGTGACGGCTTCCATAATTTGCCCCGTGACCAGGATTGACGGGTAGCAGATGTCGTTGTTCACGTATTTCAGGCCCGCATCCACTGCACCGTGGTCGACGCTGGGAAGCAAATCCACGTTGTAGCCGAAGCGCGCGAAGATGGGCACGATCAGCTCGAAGTGGTACGGCGCCATCTGCGGAGCCAAAAGGGTGTAGCCCGCTTCTTTCATCTCTTGGGTGAACTGCACGCGCTCGAATTCGGTAGAGGCGGCGTCGCGTTGCTTGAAGTGCTCGCGGGCTTCGGGCGCGGCCTTTTCGGTGAAGCTCTCGGGCGCTTTGATGGCGTCTGCGACGGCCTTCACGGCGGCCGCGTCGGCGCTTCCGGCGGGCTGCTTGCTGGAACCCGCGGCCTCCGCGGCGGCAACTCGGCTTTCGGCTTCCGCCAAAAGCTCTTTCACATCGAGGCTGCATGCGGGGCATTCGGCCTGCTCGGCTTGCGATTCGGCCTCTTCATCGGCTTGGTCTTTCAGTGCGGCCAGCAGGCTGCGCACGCGGATGCGCGCGGCGCCAAGGTTCGACACCTCGTCGATCTTGAGCACCGTGTAGATCTTCCCGGCGCTTTCCAGAATCTCTTGCACCTGGTCGGTGGTGAGGGCGTCCAAGCCGCAGCCGAAGCTGTTCAGCTGGATGAGGTCGAGGTCGCGCCTTTCGCTGGCGACTTTCGCGGCGGCATACAGGCGGGTGTGATACATCCACTGGTCCACCAGGCGAATAGGGCGCTCAAGCGTGCCCAGATGCGCAATGGAATCTTCGGTGAGCACGGCCAACCCGAAGCTCGTGAGCAGCTCGGGAATCGCGTGGTTGATTTCGGGGTCGTTGTGATAGGGGCGCCCCGCCAGCACGATGCCATGCGTGCCGGTCTTTTCCATCCATACGAGCGTTTCCGCGCCTTTTTCGCGCATGTCGGCCTTGAAGGCCTCGTCTTCGGCCCAGGCGGCATCGACTGCGGCATCGATTTCGGCCTGCGTCGGCGCGGCGATGCCTTCGCCCATGAGTTCGGGGTGCGCCTGCACGAGCTCTACCATCAGGCGTTTCTTCAGGTGGTCCTTTTTGTCGTAAGGCAGCCACGGGTTCAAGAACTGCGTGTCGCTCTCGCGCAGCTCGTCGATGTTCAGGCGCAGCGCCTCGGCGTAGCTTGCCACGATGGGGCAATTGAAATGGTTGCCGGCCGTCTCGTCTTCCTGGCGCTCCCACTTGCTGCACGGAAACCAGATGAAGTCGGGGTGCTTGTCGAGCAAGTTCATGATGTGGCCGTGCGAAAGCTTCGCCGGATAGCACACGCTTTCAGAGGGCATGCTTTCGATGCCGGCATCGTAGGTTTTTTTGGTCGACGGGTCGGAAAGCACCACGCGCCAGCCGAGCTTCGTGAAGAAGGTGAACCAGAACGGGTAGTTTTCGTACATGGAAAGCGCGCGCGGAATGCCGACCGTGCCGCGCGGAGCATCTTCCGCCGCGAGCGGTTCGTAATCAAACAGGCGGTGGCTCTTGTATTCGTAGAGGTTGGGAACGTCGTTTTTCTCGTTCGCTATGCCCGCGCCCTTTTCGCATCGGTTGCCCGTGATGAAGCGGCGGTGTTTGCCGGTGGCCTCGTCGCGGCCGAAATCGTTCACGGTGAGCAGGCAGTGGTTCGCGCAAGCCTTGCAGCGCACGGTCTTGTGCGTGGGAGCGAGCGCGCGCAGTGCCTCGGGGGCAAGCATCGCCGAGCGCACGGCGCCTTCGCTGCCTTTTGCGGCGCGAACTGCGGCGGAATACCTGTCGCGTGCGAGCAAGGCCGCGCCATAGGCGCCCATGTTGCCCGCGATATCGGGACGAACGGCGTTCACGCCGGCGAGCTGCTCGAATGCGCGCAGCACGGCGTCGTTGAGGAATGTTCCGCCCTGCACGATGACCTTTTGGCCGACTTCTTTGGGGTCGCGGATTTTGATGACCTTGAACAGGGCGTTTTTGATGACGGAAATCGCCAGGCCCGCGGCGATGTCGCCCACGGTGGCGCCTTCCTTTTGCGCCTGCTTCACGCGCGAATTCATGAACACGGTGCAGCGGCTGCCCAAATCGACGGGGTTTTCGGCGGCGTTGGCCGTTTTCGCGAATTCGGTCACGTCGAGATTCAGGCCCGCGGCGAAGCTCTCGATGAAGCTTCCGCAGCCCGACGAGCAGGCCTCGTTGAGCATGATGTGGTCGATGACGCCGTCTTTCACGCGCAGGCATTTCATGTCTTGGCCGCCGATGTCCAAGATGAACTCGACGCCGGGCAGCATTTCTTGGGCGCCGCGCAGGTGCGCGACGGTCTCGATCTCGCCCGAGTCGACGCGCAGCGCCTCGAGCAGCAGGCCCTCGCCGTAGCCGGTCACGGTCGCGTGCCCGATGGTCACCTTCGTCTGGCCGTTTTCATCGCACGGCAGCTCTTCATACATGCGGGCGATCGCGCGCTTGGCCGTTCCCAAAACGTCGCCCTTGTTATTGGTGTAAAACGTCCATAGAAGGCTTCCATCTTCGCCGATCAGGGCCGATTTGAACGTGGTGGAGCCGGCGTCGATGCCCAGATAGGCCACGCCTTCGTAGGTCGCCAAATCGGCGCGCTTCACGGTTTCTTGGTCGTGGCGCGCTTTGAACTCGTCGAATTCGGCCTCGCTTGCGAACAGCGGCGGCAGGCGAACGACTTCGCTTCCCTGCATGTCGCCCAAATTGCGCAGGCGGCTAACCACGCCGGCCAAAAGCTCGGGCTTGGCGGCTTTTTTGCCGCACAACGCCGCGCCGCTTGCTACGAACAGGTGCGCGTTTTTCGGGCGAATGGCGTGCTCGTCATCGAGGTTCAGGGTTTCGCAGAAACGTTTGTCCAGCTCAGAGAGGTATTGAAGCGGGCCGCCAAGCAGGGCGACGTTTCCGCGAATGGGGCGCCCGCATGCTAGGCCCGAAATGGTCTGCGTGACCACGGCCTGGAAAATCGAGGCGGCGATGTCTTCTTTGCGCGCGCCTTCGTTGAGCAGCGGCTGCACGTCGGTCTTCGCGAACACGCCGCAGCGGCTCGCAATCGGGTAGATGGTGGTGTGGCTTTTCGCGAGCTCGTTCAGTCCGCCCGCGTCGGTGTCGAGCAGTGCCGCCATCTGGTCGATGAACGCGCCCGTGCCGCCGGCACAGGTTCCATTCATGCGCTGTTCGATGCCGTTGTCGAAGTAGATGATCTTGGCGTCTTCGCCGCCGAGCTCGATGACCACGTCGGTTTGGGGAATAAAGGTTTCCACGGCGGTTTTGCTCGCGATGACTTCCTGCACGAATTCAATGCCGAGCCACTGCGCGAGCAGAAGGCCGCCCGAACCGGTGATGGCAATGGTCATGGGCGTGTTCGGATAAGCGTCGGCGGCCTCGCCCACCACTTCAATGATGGTTGCGCGAATGTCGGCATGGTGGCGGCGGTAGCATGAGTGCAAGATTTCGTTCGCGCCGTTTACCACGGCGACTTTCACCGTGGTGGAGCCCACGTCGATGCCGATGTGCAAAGGCGCCTGCTCGCCTGCCGCTGCAAGGCCTTGAGCTTCGTTGTTTTCAGCCATTGGTTTCCCCTTTTACATTTTGATGGATTCGCCCGGCTTGATGAACAGCAGGCGCATCGCGATAAGTGCCATTTCTTCAGAGGTCTCGGTCATTCCCGAGCCTATCCATTCGCCGATGACTCCCAGGTAGGCCCCGGAGTAAAACGAGATGTAGTAGCGCACGAATGGAGACGGGTCGTTTCGGTATCGGTCGTGCAGAAGGGAGCGCACGAATTCGCCGCAGACCGCTTCGCGGAGTTTCAACCCGAAGCGCGCATCGCCGCCTGGGCCGAGCATCGCGTGCAAAAACGCGCCTTCTGCGCGCAGGTAGTCGAACAGCTCGACGAGTACGGGAAGCGGACGGCGCCGCAGACTGCAGGCCGCGATTTCGCGAAGCTTGAGCTGCTGGAATTTCGCCAGCACGCCGCCAAGGCCTTCGATCACCTCGTCCTCGAAGGAGGCCAGAAGGTTTTCCTTGTCGGTGAAGTGGTTGTAGAACGTGCCGCGGTTGAGGCCCGCGCGGCTGCACAAGTCGCCGACCGAAAAGCCGTCGAGGCCGCGCTCCTCGATAAGCTCGATGAACGCCTCGCGTAGTGCGGCGCGCGACCGGGCGATGCGCGGGTCGCACTCGGACGCGGCGGCGGGCGGCGGAGCCGCGGCGGCGGAGCTTGGCCGCGAAGCCGCGGACGTTTCGATGGATGCCGTCAAGCGGCCCCCTTTCAATAATCAGGCATATTGAACAAGCTGCCTATTAATCAACACTATGTTCATTAGCCCATTATAGGGAGCGAAAGCCGCCACTGCAACGCATCAACGAGCTCCTGACGCCGTTTTGACACGATGCGGCTCTGGCCGCCCTTAGGCGCCCGCTGCAGCGATTCGTCAGCGCTTCGATGCGTACACCTCGCTACGATGACCTATCGAAAAAATTTCAATCACAAGCTTTTCATCCTCGATGATGCAGAGGACTCGGTAATTGCCGACTCGGTATCGCCATTCCCCGGTGCGATTGGCGGTAAGCCCCTTGCCGTGCGAGCGAGGGTCGTCGCATCCCTCGAGATTCTTTCCAATCCACGAAACGATGAGTCTCGCATCGAATCGGTCCATTTTCTTCAGCTGTTTTAATGCTGCCTTGGTGTACTCGACGCGCCAAGCCATCTACAGCCCCAGCTCGGCCAGGACTTGATTTTGAGTGTAACGCGTGCCGTCGTCCTCTGCCACCGCAGCCCGCAAGGCCTCAAGGTCTTCTTGGTTTTCGATTTTTTCGAAAACGGCATCCCGAATAAAATCGGAGATAGTCTTGCCCTCGAACTTCGCATATTTGCGCACCACCGCAGCGTCTACGTCGTCAATCCTCATCGTCATCGTCGACATGGCCGTACCCCTTTTCTCGATTGAATACATTGTATTCTATCAACATGCAATGCGTACGGCAAGTACGGCAAGCTCATGAAATCGCCGATTGCCGTGCAGCCCTACCCTACATCGCCTCAGCTTTCTTTAGGCGGCCTGAGGCGAAGGGTGCGTTGAACCTGGCCTTCACGTTTTCGCTCGCCACCATGAGGGCGCTTCCGACTTTTGCCTCGAACCCTCGCTAAGACGCAAAAAAGCCGCGAGCGTTTTGCCCGCGGCTTTCGGAGGGAGGGTTGGGTTAGTGCGGCAAACGCCTATTCGGCGGCCTTCCAAGTCATGGAATCGCCGACGGTGGGCTTGCCCTGCGCGTATTCGTGGCAGTTGTCGCACGCAGAGGGGATGCCGCCGAGCTGCTCGGGCGTGTAGTCGAGGCTCGAACCGTGAATGGGGTTGTACGGGTTCCACGAGCCCATGCTCTCGAAGCCTTCGCGCTGCGCGTCGGTCACGGCATCGCCTTCTCCATAAACGGCCAGCTCGGGAGCATTGCCGTCGATTTTCGCGCCCTGGCCGAAGGTGCCATTCACGGCGCTTTCGGCGGCCACGAAGCCGAACGTCACTGCGCGGCCGATGGATGTGCCGGGAATGTGGCGCGGGTAGTTGCCGGCGAAGAAGCTGCCCGAGGCATTGCCGCATGCGAACAGGCCCTTAATCGGATTGTCGTTCACATCGATCACGCTGCAGTTCTCGTCGATGCACAGGCCGCCGACGGTCGCGAGCACATTGGAGTTCGTCGTGAACGCGAACAGACGCTCGCCGGTAAACGGCGCCGTCGCCTCGAGGTCGCGCGCGAAGTCCGCGTCTTTGCCTGCCTCGAAAAAGCCCTTGTAGCGCTCGAGCTCGGCCTTCAGACCTTCGGGGTCGATACCGGCGGCTTCGGCGAGCTCTTCGGGAGTGGAGCCTTCGTACAGCCAGCCCTTCTCTTTGAATTCGTCGAGCGCGTCTTCCATGCCCTCATACATCGTCTCGTCGAAAATGTACCAGCAGTTGCGGCCGTAGCCAGGCTGGGCGTTCTGTGCGTTGGAAACCACCTGGAACGGTGCGTCTTCGCGCACGAAACGCTTGCCGCGGCCGTTCACGAGAATGCCGAAGTATATCGCGTTCCACGTGCGGAAGTCGGCGAACGAATCGGGCGTGCCCCAGCGGAAGTTCATCACGGGGTGCGGAATCGGGTCCATTTGCGCGCCGATGGCCAGGCCCATCATATGGCCGTCGCCCGTGGTGCCCCACGCCGGGTTCCACCAGCTGGAATACGCATAGTCTTCCGCACGAGTCCAGGCCTGCATCATCTCGGGGTTGGCGTCGTAGCCGCCCGTGGCGATGATGACGCCCTTGCTGGCATTGGCCTGGAAATAGCCGTCGGCATCGCGAGCGATAACGCCGGTCACGCTGCCGTCATCGGCTGACACCAGCTGCACGGCGGGTGTCGAAAATCGCAGGTCGACCGTGTCGTAGGCGGTTTTGGCGACATCCTGCATTTCCAGACATACGTAGATGCCTGAAAGGCCCGAACGCACGCTGGCGTCTTCGGGCAGCGCAGGGGAATCGTAAAATCCGAGCTCGGTGTCGATGAGCGGGGTCTGCGCCGGAAAGCCGCAGGTGGACGGGCTTTGCTCGACCTTCGTGATGACGAAGCCGTTCGCGCCCTTGTCGAGCATTTCCTGCCAGAAATCGGTCGCTTCGCCCGAGCGGTCAACGTAGGTGCGCGCAGCTTCGGGGCGCGTGCGGTAATACGCCGAACGATAGATTTCGTCGAGCAGCGCGGCTTTGTCGATCTCGGTGCCCTCCTGGCACTTCGCGCCCACGGCGCCGAAGCACTCGAAACAGCCGCGGCCCTTGGTCATTTTCTCCAGGATGAGCACGTTCGCGCCCATGTCGGCCGCCTTCAGGCCGGCGATCAGGCCGCCCACGCCGGCGCCAACGACAACGACGTCAAAATCTTCGGTGCGCTTGATCTCGCTCGCGGCAATCTCGCGCGATTCGAAAGCCACCGGGCCGCGCGGGCCGGGGCATTCGGCTTTGCGTGACGGCATCAGGCTTACGCCGTCCTTGTAAATGTTTTGATAATCGGCGCTCGTCGCTGCGGCGTCGGTCGCGGCGGCCTTCTTCTCGGTGTTGCTGGCCGGTGCACACCCCGTGGCAACAGCGCCCACGCCCATGGCCGCAGCAGCAGCCAGTGCGCCTTTCATGAAATTGCGACGCGAGAACGCGCCCTTTGTCTCGATGTTTTCGGACATCCCGAAATCCTCCCTTTCAAATTCCCTTCAATGTGTACGGTGTAGACCGCTGAGCGCAGTATACGCCGTAGACACGATGGAAACAACACATTTTTTTAAGAAGGGATTGAAGCGTGCCAACCGGGCGATGCTAGTATCGAATAGATATCGACCCCCATGAAACGCATCGAGGACCCATGGCGAGCAAAAACGAATCGACCGCAAAAGATACGACGGCGCCGCTCACGCGTGAGTTGATTTTCGCCAAAGCCCTTGAAATCGCGGATGGCGAGGGAATCGAGAACGCCTCGGCGCGAAAGGTTGCCGCCGCGCTCGGCAAAACGCCTATGGCGCTCTACCGCCACTGCGACTCAATCGCCGATATTCAGCAAGGGGCGCTCGCCCTCGCGTTTTCCGAGGTAGACACTGCGCCCATTCCTGGTGAACGCTGGGACGATACCGTGCGCCGCACTACCGCGTCGATTCGCGCGATGTATTTCCGCCATAAGAACGCGCACCTTTTCAAAATTGAATCGACAGGGCTTTCGCAAGGGGTCATCGAGCATACGGCGCATATCCAAGCGCTGCATCGCGCGCAAGGCATACCCGACGACATCCTCAACCGTTTCTGGCGCATCATCGATGCGTTTCTCGGCGGGTTTATCGCAGACGAAGCCGCCGAAGTCGAAAGCGCCCATTCGGGAAGCGCGGCCATGCCGGAAACGTTGCCCGAATGGGCGAAAACTGTCGAAGGCGCCTATTCCGATCAGGCATTTCGCGACGGTATCGAAATTATCATCGCGGGAATTCGCGCCCTCGCGGCGCCCGACCCCTGCGAATGGCGCACGCCCGAGGAATAGGCGCCAACCGCAACAAAGCTGCAGGTGCCGCAGTTTTTGCGCCTGAAGCGCCCGAAACCTGCTAAAAGCTCTGAGCGTTTAACAGGTTTCAGGATTCGTCGGTTTGCGGTACCTGCGGGGCGTCCGGCCCTAAAAGAGACACCACGCCGAGTGCCACCGTGTAAATGAGCAGGTAGTTCCAATGCCTGGCAATAGTTTTGGCGGCGTGCTCAAAGGCGTTCATGGTTTTGGCGCCTCTCATGAGCACGGCCGCGACCGCGAAATCTTCGCGACGGCTTACCTTAGCGAAGGCGCTGTGCGCGACAATATCGGTAGCATCCTGTCGAAAATGGGCCCGAAGAACTGCTCCAAGTCGCCTGGCGTATTTGAAGGTGATGGCGCGAGCCGCTGCCTCGTTTTTCGTTGAAAATCAACGTGAGCTCGAATTGCCCATCTCGCTTTCAACCATGTCATGTAGCTCCTGTCGGGAATGCACATTGAGCTTCCCATACAGGTTTCCCATGTGGGTGCGCACCGTGTTTTTCGATATGCCGAGATGGTTCGAAATCGTTTGGGGCGATTGACCCTTCGAAGCCTCGATGAGCACCTCTCGCTCGCGGCTCGAAAGTCGATAGTGCTGCGCAATGCGGTCGCATGCGCGCAACCACGGGGCCGCTTTATTGGCAAGGTCGCCTGCGTCTCGCCTGTGAGCCGGCTTCGACAGCTCGGCGAATAGTCCCGACGAATCGGGCGATAGCATCACGAGTGCGCGGAAATCGGCGTTCGCAAACGCGAGACACGAAATCGCCAACGCCGCGATGGCCGCCCAAAAGCATGGGGATGCACCCACCGATGCAGCCTGCATGAACGGAATCACGCTCGACCCTATGCCAAACCCCGCAAGATTGCCGGCAAGTTCTCCTATGCGGCCAATACCGAACACGACAACGGGGTTCACTCCCAAGCCAATAGAAATGCAACACAAAAGCACCCACGTGAGCAGCGTGAATAGGTCGTGCAAGAGCAGCACGACATCGATGGTCGCGCGGTTATACATTTCTAAAACGGGCGCCATGGCGGTTACCAGCGCGATGACGATGATAAGCACAAGATACACGCTTTCGAGTTTCACGGCATGCGCATAGCGAAGCGACAACTCGATGAAGAATATCGCTATGACCATTCTCGCAAAAGCGATAAGGATGCTGTCGGAAAACGCGCTTTCGAGCGGTTCGAGATATGAGTAATAGCCCTGCCCCATAGACGAAATCGTCGAGCATAAAAGCAGCAGCGAGGTCAGCACGATGAACGCTTTTCTGCCCTTCGGCCCTAGCACGCGCTCGTCTGTTGCGTCGGTTGCGTAGCTTGCGTCAAGCGATGCGAGCCATGCGATCAAAGGCGGCATGGCAAGGCACGCTATGATGACCGCCACCGGCGGGACCCCCTCGATGGGGCAGATTGTCGACAGTGCAGATACCATGCAATAGAGCAAGGCGAACGCGACTTCGCTCAGCAAGGCGTACAGCAGCGCTTCGATGGCCGAACCGTGGGCATAGATGCATGCAATTCTCACGAACAGCAGCGATGAAGCCACGCCGAACAATACAGCGCCCAAGGGGAACAGAGCACCAAGGACTATGGGAGGAACGACCCCTGAAAGCGATCGCAGCATGGCCGGGCCGTCGGCGATCATTGTCAGACCGCCTAAAGTGCCAATCGCCGCGGCGGCAACGAGAACCCCTTTCGAGGTCGTGAAACGGGAAAACCGACGTCGAAATAGAACCAAAATTGCAAGCGTCGCAATCGCGGCCAGCGACGCATAGGCGACCACCGATTCAGAAAGCATCGAAGTTGTTTCGCCGGGGGAAATCCACATGGTTGATCGCGTGATCATGAACGACCACAGCATCCATGCGCCCAGCGCGAATCGTGCGGCTTGTGGGAACGCAAGTCGCAGAACTCTTGCAATACCTCCCTGCTGATTTTGAGCCTCGGACACCAGGTCCTCCCCTCTTGTTGGCGCCTCTTTCTTGCAACTGTAGCGTTTTTCGTAGCTCGTTCAACTACGTAAATTTGTACTAGGGCGCGATATACCAGGCAAAACGCGATTTATTCTCAAAAATCGTGCGTGCCATCGTATATGGCGGGCTTCTTGGGGCACTACCGTGTGGCCATCGGCAAAGCAAGCCAAAGGGGGACGCATGGACGAAGCAATTGAGCCAAACGAACGCGCGCTTGACGCGACGCTGTCGTTGATTGAAGAAAACCGAGCGAATAAATCGATGCTGCTTGACATCTTGCGCTATTGCGATGGCGTGGCGCCACTTTTGCGCGATATGGAAGCAGAGCTCGATGCGGAGGCGAGGGAATCGGGCGCGACGCAGCCGGTTCCTGTTCTTGTCGACTGGCTTGTTCGGGCTGGCGCTTTAGAAGCTCAAGAGATAGACGAATCGGGCGCCGCAATCGACGAAGCATGTTGCGAAGGTTTGACCGATGATGAAATAGACGATCTGATATTCGACACCGCGTACCGCGCAACCGAGGCGGGCATGAAAGCAATCCAGCATTTCGACCCCGATCGCGCGACGAGGGAAGTCATCGAGGAAGATCTGCAACTTTCCTGTGCCTATCAGGGGCTTATCGAGTTTTTATCTACGCGCCGATCGCTCGGCGAAATCTCTCGCTATTTGGACGACGCGTGGAACATAGGTCTGCACAAAGATGGGGGCATAGCGGCAAGCACTCTGGTCGATCGCTTGAAGAATGCGGGGCGAATCAAATGGGACGATGGGTGGATTGCCGTAAGGGGGTGAGGCCGCGAAACAGCGAAAACCAATGCACGAAGAACCGGGAAACACAAAAGGGGGATTAATGAAAGAAAGCACGATTACCCGCCGCAATTTCGTAACCGCCGCGGCGGTCGCGGGTGCGGCGCTCGCCGCAGGCTCGCTTTTGGATTCGTGTGCGCCGAAGACGACAACGAAAGAGTCGAGCGATACCGACGAAGACGGCACGGGCGAGATTGACACCAGGCCCTACGACCAGACCAAAGTCGATTTCTACACCACGATATGCCACGGCTGCATCGCGAACTGCGCCGTGAAGGCATATGTGCAAGACGGCGTGGTCGTCAAGCTCGAAGGGCATCCCGATTCGCCCTTGAGCCAGGGGTCTATCTGCATGAAGTGCCTCAATCAGTTGCATACCGTCTACAGTCCGCGCAGAATCTTGTATCCCATGAAACGTACGGGCGCAAAAGGCGCCGCAAACGCTAAATGGGAGCGTATGAACTGGGATGATGCATGCGAGGAAGTGGCGCAGAGGATTTTCGAGAGCATGCAGCAGTACGGCACCTATTCCATCTTCGCTTCGGCGGGCGGCGGCGGATCATACGTCGGATCGGCCATTCCTCCCGCGGCCATGATGTCGATCTTGGCGCCAAACGGCTTCGAGCCGGGCGCGTCGCAATGTTGGATGCCGCGTACCTCTATGGCGAAATACATGTACGGTGGGGCCGACCAGTCTATGGCCGACAGCTCCGTAAAAGAAATTTGGAAAGGCCTGAGCGAGGCCGACCAAGAAGCGGGCATTACCGGCAGCACCGACACCATTGTTCTGTGGGGAACACAGCCTTCCTGCTCGCAGACCGCGCAGGCCGGTCGCGGGTTGGCCGAATTGCGCGAAAGGGGCCTGAAGACCATCGTCGTCGATCCGAATTTCAGCGCCGATGCCGCTAAGGCAACCGTGCATTTGCCGCTTCGACCGGGATCGGACGTCGGTCTTATCAACGCATGGTTCCGCTATATCTTCGAGAACAAGCTCTACGACGAGCAATTCTGCAAATATTGGACGAACCTGCCGTTTCTTATCGACCCCGACACGAAGCTGCCGGTGCTTGCGAGCGAGCTGTTCTCCGACTTCAAGCAGACCACGCCCGAAGATACGCCTGCGTACGTATGCTACGACTTGAAAACTAATGCTGTGGCGCCCTTCGAATACAGCTCGCCCGAGAACTCCACCGTCAATCCCGAAATTTTCTGGTCGGGTGAATACAAAGGCAAGAAGTACTCTACCGCAGGCCAGATTTACAAAGACGAAGTTGAGCCGTGGACTCTTGATCGGGCCGAAAAATTCACATGGGTTCCCAAAGACCGCATCGAAGAGGCCTTGAAGATCTATACTGGCCCAGCTCAGCTTGGCAAAATGGCCGGCATCGCGCATGGCGTGGCAACCGACCAGCAGGAAATCTCGTCACAGGCAACGCTGGGCCTTTTGGGCTTGGATATGGTAATGGGCTATGTGAACAAGCCCGGAGCAACGCTTACGCAGAACTTCGGCGGCGCGGCATTTGGCGGTGGCGGCGGCCCGACGCTCGGCCTTGAGGGCACCAATGAATGGGGCAAGTGCTACGCCGACGGCGTGCAATCGCGGCCCACTTCTTCGTATGTCGACAACAACTACGGCTATGTCGTGGGTGCAAGCGAATCGACCAATAAAAAGCGCATCGAGGAGGCCGACCAGCAGTCCCTCGAAATAGCGGCCCAGATATGGAAAGACCGCATCGGTCAGTCGCAATTCCGCGGCTTGGGAGCCTGGAGCATGTGCAGCATCCCGATGATCCGTGAGGCTATCGAAACCGGCAAGCCCTACCAGCCGCACGTGTGGCTTGAATGGTCGGGCAACAAACTCGCTGTCATTGGCAGCTCGGCAGCCTGGTATTCCGCGGCCCAGAAACTCGACTACATTGTGGGCGAACAGCCGCTGCTCACTTCGTTTCACGAAGAGCTTGCCGACATGGTATTTCCCACCGAGGAATGGCTTGAAGACGTGGGTGCGAACTCGAGCCAGCTGAACTACTCGTTTGCCAACCCGCAGATCATCCACCTAGGCGAAAGCGTCACGCCGATGGAGCCGTATAACGACTACCTGAACATCGTGTACGACAAAGTGAATGCCGACCCTGATTCCATTGTGTTCACCGGCATGAATAAAACCGTCAAGGAGCTGGGCGTTCAGTTCCCCTTCACCGCGATTTTCGCGCCGTTCCCAAGCACCGATGAGATTGGTTGGCAGCAGCAGGTTTCTTCCATGGCAGAAACGCTGGGCATCTCTCCTGACGCCACCAAAGAAGAATACATGGAAGCGCTGAAAAATAACCCTAAGGGCTATTCGGTTTCGACGCCTTCCGACGAATATTGGACCTATGGGCAGCACCTCACGCTCGCCGACGATGGTTTGCCCATGGGATTTGGGACTGAAAGCCGCAAGTGCGAGGTGTACTGCACGCTGCTCATCAAGCTTGGGCGCACTGGTTGGCCCTACATGTGGCCGAATGGCTTCGACCAGCCTGCCGATTCGCGAATCACGCTCTACGACGGCGACTATTGCCCCATTGCACGCGTTCCCAAGCAGAAGGAAGCGCCGCAAGTCGATGGGTTCGACGATTACATCGAATCGTACGATTCCGACTTCCCGTTCGCGCTCACCTCGGGCCGCGTGACTCATTTTCATCACGGCACCATGAGGCATGCCGCGTTCGCCCGCGAACTCTATCCTGCTCCGTTTATTGAAATCAATCCGAAAGACGCCGAAGAGCTGGGCATCTCCCAAGGCGACTGGGTGGAGATTTCCTCTAGGCGCACGGTCGGCGACGATTACGACGTGAACAACAGCGGCGTCGAGATGGCTCTGAACCACGAAAAAAGCCATAACACCAAGGTGGGCGACCCCATTCACGCCATCGCGTACGTGACGAATCGCATCGCTCCCAAAGTGGTGTGGATGGAGCGTTTCTGGAATCCCGAATGCTATGACAAATCGGTTGACCAGGCGAAACGTACCGGAGGTTGGGCCGAGTGCGGCGTGAACGTGCTTACTAATGCCATCGATACGAACTTCAACGAGGTATTCGGCTCGTATACGTACCGCGGTATCGCGGTGAGCATCAAGAAGTCCGATCGTCCCGAATTCGTGTGGACGCAGCCCGAGCAATTCGAGCCGTTCATGCCGACCACTGCCAACCAGGTGATCGATGAGGTTGGCGTGCTGCGCGACAACGTAAGCCTGATCCAAGACGCGCCGCACGTCGCAAGCGCTCCCACCAGCGCGGGCTCCGGAATGCCGATGTAGAGAAGAGGGCGATAGCGAATGAATAAAACATGGGTCATCGACCTTGACCGCTGCACGGGATGCCAAACCTGCATGGTTTCGTGCAAATTCGAAAATGGCCTGGGCCTCGGCGTCAATCGAACCGATGTCATTGAGGTTGGCCCTACAGGAACCTGGCCCGATCTCGAGATGTATTGGATGCCGTACCGTTGCCAGCAGTGCTCCGACGCCCCATGCGTCGAGGTGTGCCCGACCGGCGCATCAATGCGCGCCGACGATGGGGTTGTGACTATCGACCAATCGCTGTGCATCGGTTGCAAATCGTGCCTCAAGGCATGTCCGTACTCCGACGACGAAGGGGCGATTCGTCCGAGCGTGCGCTGGTTCAACAAAACGTCGGGCCTGGTCACGAAATGCACCATGTGCGAACACTACACCGTTGAAAGCGACGGCGTGGAAAATGGCGAAGACACCTTCGACGCCGCCCATGCGGTGCCCCCGTGCGTGCATAATTGCCCGAACAAGGCGCTGCATTTCGGTGACCTTGACAACGAGGCATCCGATGCCGCGCAGCAATTGGCTGCGGCGAAGGCGGCTGGGCGCGGCGTTTACCAGCTCGATTCCAACGGCGAAAAGCCGACAGCGTATTACCTGCTTTCCGAGTCTGTGGCGACATGGCAAGGCGCTGGCAGCAGTTTCGTTCTGAAGGCGAACGACTAGAACTTTTCCGAAGACCACGCGCGCGGGCGATACCCTCCCCTCCCCTTATTCGACCCTTGCGCTTATGGCAGAAAGGCGAACATCCCTCCCGCTCGCCTTTCTGCTCCTGGTCGATCCATGCAAGATGAAGGAGCCTCGATGTCAGTTGAAACCACGACCGCCCAAGCGGCGGCAACCGAAGAAATGGAGCAGGCTGCGCGTCTGCTCGCCGATATGGAAACGTCGTATCGCCTGTTCGCGAGGCTCTTTCAGGCGCCTTTATCGAACACCGAGATAGCCGCGCTCGTTTCGGCCGATTTCGCTGGGCGCGCCAAGGCGCTCGAAGACGGCAATCCTGTGAAGCAAGGGTTCAACGATATGGGTCGCGGCCTGAAGCGGCGCAACAGTGCCACGCGCCAGATGCTCGCCACCGATTTCACCATGTGTTTCGACGGCATGGGCGAAACGCCCAATCATAAAGTTGCCACCTTGTACGAAAGCGTGTTTACCAGCGAGGAAGGCCTCTTGTGCCGCGAGGCTTATCATCAGGTCCATCGCATTTTCAAGCAAGAAGGCGTTTGCTTCGGGGCGGGCATGAACCTCCCCGACGACCATGTGAGCTTCGAGCTTGGCTTCATGGCGCATCTTGCGCAAAAGGCCGAAAGCGCGCTTCATGCAGGCGATATGACCGAAGCGGTGCACGCCATCGATCAATCGCGCAGTTTCATATGCGACCATCTGCAGAATTGGATACACGATTGGAGCAGCGTCGCGCTTGAGTTGCTAGAGACGCGATTCTATCGCGGCGTTATGGAAGCGTTCGAGGGCTTCATCGACGCATCGGCAGATACGTTTGGCGAGCTTTCGGATTGGGCGCATGGTGCCGAAGCGGCCTGCGGTGGCGCCGATCTATCGAAGGGGGCCGCGTGATGTTCGTGCTTGCGACCCTTATCGCCACCTGCGTGGTGTGCTGGCTTGCGCGCAAGCAGATCGCCTCGCACGAGACGGCATTTTATGCCTTGGCGATCGCCATCGATATTGCCTACATTGCCATGGCGACCGGGTTCGTTTCGGTTCCGTTCGCGGTATGGCATGTCGCATTCGAGCTGATGCAGGAATGCACGCTCGCGTTCGCGTTGTTCGCGGTCGTCATGTACATCGGCATTTTCTCGAAGAAATCCTACGTTGGCGTTCGCATGCGCACCATTCGTGGACAGCTCTCGATCGCCGCGTTGTTCTTGTCGCTTGGCCACTGCGCCGTATACCTAGGAGAATATATACCCCGCATCTTTGGCGGCAGCCCAGTGAAAGACAACGTGGTTGCGGCGTTCGCTGTTTCTATCATTGCTTTCGCATTGCTGCTGCTTTTGGGCGTCACGTCGTTCAAAAGCGTGCGCAAGCATATGGACCCTCAGCGATGGAAGAGCATTCAAAAGCTGTCCTATGCGTTCTTCGCGCTGATTTATGTGCACGTTGCAACGATGCTCGCTCCTTCGGCCGTGGCCGGCGGCGTTGCGGCTATGCATTCGCTCGCGGTATACACGGTGGTGTTTGGCTTTTACGCCATAGGCCGCATTACTCGCTGGCGAATCGACGCGAGGGAGTCGTGCCAGGGGAACACGCATCCTCGAGCATAGGCGTCTTTGCGATGCGCGGGCCCTACATTTTGAAGAACGGGCGATAATCGTGCGCAACGGTTCGGTGCGGCTGCTCGCCGCGCGGAAGCATTCCAGGCTCCGGCCGCCTTATACCCGTTCGGCGAATTTATACCCAACGCGCCATACGGTGAGCAGGTATTTCGGCTGCGAAGGGTTGTCTTCGATCTTCTCGCGAATCTTTCGCATGAACACCGTGATGCTGTTCTCGTCGACCCCGCTGTCGTGTCCCCAGATATGCTCATAGATTTGGCCGCGCGTGAAGGCCTGGCCGGGGTTTGCGGCGAGCAAGGCCAAAATCTCGAATTCCTTCGCCGTGAGGTCGACCTTCTTTCCGCGCAGGTAGACCTCGTAGCGGTTGAAAAATATTTCGAGGCTGCCTGTTTTGCTCGATCCTTCGCGCTGCACGGC
The DNA here is from genome assembly GCA_963631715.1 of Bacteroidaceae bacterium. Classification (GTDB taxonomy): domain Bacteria; phylum Actinomycetota; class Coriobacteriia; order Coriobacteriales; family Eggerthellaceae; genus Slackia. The sequence continues at coordinate 2,218 of CAVGRL010000037.1, read as the reverse complement.
TTTGGCATAGAGCAAATCGGCCTTGTGCCGGCGCAGGTGGGCCTCGACGCGTAGCAGCAGCTCCTCGGGCGAAAACGGTTTCACCACGTAATCGTCGCCGCCGGCTTTAAAGCCGATCGATTTGTCGACGATGTCGCCTTTCGCAGAAAGGAACACCACGGGAATGCGGCGACCTTTTTCGCGAATCTTCGAGCACACATCGAAGCCGTTCATGCCCGGCATCATTACGTCTAAAAGCAGCAAATCGGGATGTTCGGCCGCAAGCATCTTCAGACCTTCGCTTCCGCCATATGCGCCGCAATACGCATAGCCCGCGTCTTCCAAGATTCGCCTGATGAGCGTATGCATGCCTTCATCGTCGTCGATGAGCATAACTTTGTATGGCTGCGCCATGCCCTACCCCCTTTTGCCTTTCGTGGGCAAATGCACCGTGAACGTCGAGCCTGCCTGCGGCTCGCTTTTCAGCGATATGCTGCCGCCGTGCATCTCGACGTATTCTTTCGCGAGCGAAAGCCCCAGGCCCGTGCCGCTGTATTTGCGAGAAACGGACGAATCCGCCTGCACGAAGCGCTCGAAAATGCGTGCCTGATCGGCGCGCGCAATGCCGATGCCCGTGTCTGCCACGGCGATCCAAACCTGCTCGCATTCGGGATGGTACACCACAGAGACATCGATGCTGCCGTTGGCGGGCGTGAATTTCACCGCATTGCCGACGAGGTTTTCCAGCACATGGCGAAGCTTTTCGAAATCGGCTTCTATGAGGGGAACGTCGGGGTCAATCGAGCACGACAGCTCTATCTCGTTTTTTTGTGCGAGGGGCTGCATGACCGAATTCACCATGCCGACGACGTCGCCGATTTCCACCGGCTCGCAGGCGAGCTGGGTTTTCCCGGCATCGAGCCGGCTCATTTCCAGAATGTCGTTGATCATGAGCAGCAGCACGCGCGAATTCGTCTCGATTTCCTGGCGCATTTGGGCCTCGCGTTCATCGCGCGGCTCGCCTTCGCGGTTGAGCATCTCGGAAAAAGCGAGGATCGAGGTCAGCGGCGTGCGCAACTCGTGGCTCATCATCGCCAAAAAGTCAGATTTGTATTGGTTGTCGCGGGCGAGGCGCTCGTTCGCCTTTTCCAACTGGGCGCGTTGCCGTTCGAGCACGTCGTTGGCCCGCTCAAGCTGGGCCGTTCGGTCGGCAACCTGCGATTCCAGGCCGTCGTAGACATCGGAGAGCTCTTGGGTCATTTTGTTGAACTCGCCGACGAGCGAATTCAATTCGGGCGAAAGCTCGACGCGATCGAGCTTCACGCTGAGCTCGCCCGCCTGAATGCGCGCCACGCCCAGGCGAATTCGTTCAAGCGGCCGGGTGACCAGGGCGGAAAGCGCGGCATATACGATGAGCAGGCATGCGACGAGCACCGCGACGAAAAACTCCACGCTGTGGGCAACGTTGTCGCGCTCGGCTTTCAGGTACAGGTCGATGGGAATCACGATGGATATCGCGCCGCCTACGTCCCCTTCGCTCCAGCCTTCTTTCGCGTGCCCTGTGACATCGATTTCGCCCGCCGGCTCGCCGTGGCATTCCAGGCAGCTTTTCTTTATCTCCATGGGCGCCATGTAGCGGTATACCTGCGCGCCTTCGTACTCGGTGATGGCCGCATAGCGCTTAAGGCTCGTGTCGTCGTAAAACGCGTTGAGCCCCTCTGCCTCGAAGTCATCGGGCTCGTCTTCCGAATTGCGCGGGTCGAAGTTCACGAAGCGCGTGGTGTAGCCCGATTCTATCGAGAACAAACGACCGATGCTTCGGCCCACAACGGCGCAATGAAGCCCCTGGTAGTTGCCCGTGGTGCCATACGCGGCGGCCTCGAGTTTTTCTTGGTTGGCCGACATGAAATCCCACACGGCCGTCATCTGCTGGGAAAGTACGAGCCCTTTTTCCTGAAGCTCGCTTTCCGTTTGCTGGCGTTGCGTTTGGACGGTCCATGCTACGTTCACGACGAGCGCGACCGCGAACACGACCGCCATAAGCACGACGAACTTCGTGCGAAGTTTCACGCCTCGTATTTTCGAGCCGAGATTGCCCATTGCTTTTCGCCCCCCCGGGAAAGTCTAAAAGTTTACCGAATGGCGGGATCCCCATCATTTTCAGCGGTGACAGCTGGTATTCTACTATGGTTACTGTCTCGGAGGGAATGCGCTGATCGGCCTTGATCGGCGTCTGAGC
>CAVGRL010000036.1:0-23514 GCA_963631715.1 Bacteroidaceae bacterium | reverse complement strand
TATTTTCAGGTTTGCGGCGAGTGCTTGCGCGACATATGGCGCATTCGTTAAGGGCGTTTGCGTGGCGCCGAGCCGACTTGCATGCTGGTATACTTCAACGTTACGTTCCGGGAAGACGCCGTCCTGTTGTATTGCCGCCATGCGCGAACAAGGGCGGCTTTGGTCGGCGTTTCCCTGGGAAAGCGCTGATTGGCTGCCCAACAGCATTTTCCCAGGGGCATATGTTTCGTTCGCCTTGAAGAAGGATGGTTGCCGTGGAAGGCAAACACGCAGCAAAACACAGTTCTCCTGCGCCCTCGAAGTCTGCGGCGTTTCCTAATTTGGATAAAGCTTCGGCTTCATCGGCGGGCTTTACGCCCCAGGCATCGTTCGATACGAACCCGCGTTATGCCACGCATCAAGCCAAACAGGGCGCCGCTCGCATGGGCGGTGTAAATCGCTCCGGGTTTCCGCAGGCGCAGGCCGCGCCGGGTTTCGATGGCGGACGTAAGCGCAACCCTGCGCTTATTGCAGCGCTTGTTATCGTGGCGCTACTCGTCGTAATCTATATCGCTGGCGTCGTCGTGTTTTCCACGCGTTTCTATCCCAATACGACCATGGGCAAATTCGACCTCTCCATGAAGACGTTCGACGAAGTTGTCGCCGAGCTCGATTCTGCCGAGAAGAACTATTCGCTCGCCATAAGCGGCCAGGGCTTTAGCACGTCCATCGATTCCGAAGAGGGTGGCGTGCAAATCGATTCCTCCAAGGTTACGTCTTCCGCCAGGGGCGATATGGTGCCGGCCTTGTGGTTCATCAAGATTTTCGGCGCCCACGACAAATCTGATTGCCTGGCGAGCACGGCCAATTCGAATTCGTTGCGCGAACTGCTTACCACCGAAGTAGCCGAATTCAATGCTAACCAAACGGCTTCGAAAGACGCGACCATCTCCTACGATTCCTCTTCGCGCGCCTATCAGGTGACGCCTGAAGTCAATGGCGGCCAGCTCGATGCCGAGGCCGTTGTGCAGAAAGCGATTACCGCGGCGTTGTCGATGCAAGACGAACTTGCCTTGGGCGACGATGTCGTCATCAAGCCGCAAGTCGTGTCGACCGATTCGCGTCTTGTTGAAGGGGCGGCGGCTGCCAACAAGCTCGTTTCTTGCGACGTTACCCTTGTTGCCCAGCTTTCGAGCTCAACGAAAAATATAACCGAGGTCAATGCCGATACGATTTCCCAATGGATTACTTTCGATGAGTCGTATGCGCCCGTTTTCGACGAAGACGCGATGAATTCTTGGGCGGAAACCCTGGGGTCGTCGCTTAATACCGTGGGCGCAACTCGAACCTATACGCGCGGCGATGGCAAGCAGGTGACCATCAGTGGTGGCGATTACGGCTGGGCCGTGGATTCCGACACGCTCGTGAGCGCCGTGAAAGATGCGATTTCGAACGGCACCCAGGGCGAAGTGAGCGTCGAGTGCACGCAGACCGGCAACGGCTATACGACCGCCGGCATGGATTGGGGCGCCTATTGCGACGTGGACCTTTCCGAACAGTACGCCCGCTACTATGACGCTTCGGGCAATTTGCTATGGGAATCGGGCATCGTTTCGGGCGACCCATCCGATGGCGATTCGACGCCGACGGGCGTGTATTACCTGAAGAAGCACGAGAGCCCCTCGATGCTTCGCGGCCCCAAGGGCGAAGATGGCAAGTACGCTTGGGAGTCGGAAGTGCAGTACTGGATGCCGTTCGTCGGCAACCTCGTTGGCCTGCACGATGCCAATTGGCAGCCTTCGTGGGCGTTCAACGATTCTTCGGCCTACACTTCAGGCTATGGAAGCCATGGGTGCGTGAACCTTCCCACCGATAAGGCCGCCGCGATATACAACATCATCCAAAACGGCGACCCTGTGATTGTTCACAATTAGGGAAGCGTTTTCGGATTCGCGCAAGCCGCCTTATTGGGCGGCTTGTTCATGCTTGGGCTTCGTGCCCTAAAGGAGTTTGCTCGTATGATTATGCAGGTTGACCATCTTTCGAAAAGCTTCGGCGGACGAACCTTGTTCTCGGACGCGAGCTTTAGGCTTGTAGCGCACGATCGCTTGGCGCTCGTGGGACCGAATGGCGCCGGCAAGACCACCATGCTGAAGATCATTACTGGAAACGAGGATGCCGATTCGGGCGGCGTCATTTTCGGCAAGGGCGTGTGCGTGGGCTACCTTGAGCAAGAGGCGATCGAAATGGAGGATCGCTCCATTTTCGACGAAGTGATTTCCAGCCAAGAAGAGATACTGCAGGCGGAGCGCCGCCTGCACGAGCTCGAGGCGAACCTCGGCGAAAATCCCGATCCGGGCAAGCTTGCGGCATGCGGACGCGCGCGCGACCACTACGAGGCGCTCGGCGGCTACCAACTCGAATCGAAAGTGCGTAGTGTGCTTTTCGGTTTGGGTTTCAAGGAAGAAGACATGGCTCGCCACACGGGCGACTATTCCGGCGGTTGGCAGATGCGCATAGCGCTCGCGAAGCTGCTCATTCGTCAGCCCGATTTGCTGCTGCTCGACGAGCCTACCAACCACCTCGACCTGGAAAGCGTCAAATGGTTCGAGGGCTTTCTTCGCGGCTACGACGGCGCCGTAATTGTCGTGAGCCACGATCGTGCGTTCATGGACAATATGGTCGATCGCGTGGCCGAAATCGACGGCGGACATCTGGAACTGTATCGGGGCAACTACAGCGCGTACCTTAAGCAGCGCGAAGAGCGTATCGAGCGCTTGGCGCAGCAGGCTCAAAAGCAGGCCGAGGAAATCGCCCATATGGAAGCCTTCATCGAGAAATTCCGCTACAAGCCCACCAAGGCCAAGCAGGTGCAAGATCGCGTGAAGAAGCTCGAGAAAATCGAGCGCATCGTTGTGCCGCAAGAGAAAAAGACCGTGCATTTCAACTTCGTGCAACCGCCGCGAACGGGCGACATGGTGGTTCGCTGCACCTCGCTCACCAAGCATTTCGGCGAAAAGCACGTCTACGATGGCCTCGACCTCACGCTTTACCGCGGCGAGAAGGTCGCGCTTGTGGGGCCGAACGGCGCTGGAAAATCGACGCTTTTGAAGATGATTGCGGGCGCGCTTGAGCCCGATACGGGCACCATAGAATACGGCGTCCATGTATCGAAGACGTATTTCGCCCAGCATCAGCTCGAAGAGCTCTATGCCGGAAACACCGTCTTCGAAGAGCTCGACCATGCGGCCCCCGGTTGGACGATGAGCCAGGTGCGAAGCCTTCTGGGCGCCTTTCTGTTCCAGGGCGATGCCGTCGAAAAGCGCGTCGGCGTGCTTTCGGGCGGGGAGAAATGCCGCCTTGCTTTGGCCAAGATGCTCGTGGCACCGGCTCCGCTTCTGTGTTTGGACGAGCCCACGAACCACCTCGATATCGCGAGCGCCGACATTTTGGAGCAGGCGCTCAATAAATTCGACGGAACGATTCTGCTCATCACGCACGACAGGCACCTTATTCGAAACGTGGCCAATCGCATTATCGAGGTTATGCCCGGCAAGGTGACGGTCTACGATGGCGATTACGATTACTACTTGTTCAAGTCGGGGCAGCTCGAAAGCGGAAGCGACCTTTCCGCCAGCTCGCTCGACGAATTTTTAGACCAGCCGGAAGGCGTGGTGCACGATTCCGCCTCGCGTAAGCAAGCAAGTGCCAAGCGTGCGGCGAAAACGAATATCACGGTGAACAACCATCGCGCGCCAAGCGGTTCGGGCCAGCCCGCAACGGTAACGGCCCCGCGCGGCAGCGCGCCGAAAACGAAAGAGCAAAAACGCCGAGAGGCCGAGGCGCGCAACAGGGCATATGCCGCGTTGAAGAACCACCGCAAGCGCATCGCCGAGCTCGACAGCCAGCTTGAGCGCGATAATGCCCGCCTCGCCGAGCTGCTTCAAATGATGGCCGATCCCGATTTCTACATCAATGAAGACGCGAGCTCCGATGCCATTGCCGAACACGGTAAGCTCAAGGCACGCATTGCCGCCGCCGAAGAGGAATGGTTCGTTTTGAACGAGGAGCTTGAAGAAGAGATGCGCAAGCAGCAGGAGGCAATTTAGCCATGCTGAATGTCGTGCTTGTCGAGCCAGAGATTCCCCAGAATACGGGAAACATCGCGCGCACATGCGCTTGCATTGGCGCGCGACTGCATGTGGTTGAACCTGCCGGTTTCCGAATCACCGAGCGCAACCTTCGGCGCGCCGGCTGCGATTATTGGAATGATGTCGAAATCGTCCGCTGGGCATGCGCCGAAGAGTTTTTCGAGGCCCATGGCGAAGACGAGCTGCATTTGTTCACCGGCCATGCGAAGCGGAGCTTTTCCGAGGTCTCGTATTGCCCAGAGGCGTATTTGGTTTTCGGGCGAGAGAGCCGCGGCCTTGACGAGCGCTGGATGCAACGTTTTTCGGAAGCGTGCGTGCGCATACCCATGCGCGATGGCATGCGAAGCCTGAACTTGAGCAACGCCGTGGCAATCGCTGCCTTTGAGGCTTTACGACAAAATGGTTACACGGGGCTTCTCTGAGGCTTTTTTCTAGCGCTTAGGCCATTCTTGCTATAGACTACCCAGTTACTATGTTTACTTCGTCATATATTATTTACCTTGTTATCAGCGTCTTGTGCTTCGTGCCCGCCATCGTGTTGCACGAAGTGGCGCATGGCTTTGCTGCGCACAAACTTGGCGACCCGACGGCAAAAAGCCAGGGTCGTTTGAGCTTGAACCCGTTGAAGCACGTCGACCCGTTCGGCACAGTGCTCATGCCTATTTTGCTCATGGCCATGGGCGGCCCGGTGTTCGGCTATGCCAAACCTGTGCCCTATAATCCCATGTATTTCAAAGACCTTCGAAAGGGCGAGGCTATCGTTGGCCTTGCGGGCCCGGCAGCTAATTTGATCATGGCGGGCTTTGCGGCGTTCATCGCCTGGATTCTGTTTCCCTATGCGCCCGCACTTGTTGGGTCGAGCGTGGTTTTCGAGTATTTCTACCTCATGTTCTTGCCGATGTTCGCACTCATCAACATGTATTTGATGTTCTTCAACCTCATTCCGGTGCCGCCGCTCGATGGTTCGAGCGTCATCGCGCTGTTTTTGAACGACAAGCAACTGCATGCCTACTATCGTGTGCAGCAATATGCGCTCCCGGTGTTCATGATTGTCGTGATTTTGGTTCCGTACCTCTTCGACGTGAACCCCATTGGCATATACCTGCAGGCCACGGCGGGCAATCTGGCCAATTTCATGTTCCCGTTCTCGATCGCTTAATTCGCGCGTGTCGTACCGCGTTCGCATAGAGAGCTTCGAAGGCCCTTTCGATCTGCTTTTATATTTGGTAAGCAGGCAAAAGGTCGATATCGGCTCAATTTCGATAACGGAAATCGTCGATCAATATGTGGCCTATATCGATCGCATGCGCGAGCTTGATCTTGAAGTGGCGAGCGATTTTTTGCTCGTTGCGGCAACCTTGCTCGACATCAAAGCGGCATCGCTCATTCCTCAAGAGAAAAGCGATGTGGAAGACGACCTTGAGGATCTCTCGCCCGATGAGGCGCGCGCCATTTTGGCCGAAAAGCTCATCGTCTACAAGCAATACAAAAACGTCGCCGCAGCTTTGGGGAGGCGCTTCGAGCTTGAAGGGCGCATGCATCCGCGCTTGTGCGGCCCCGACCAGGAATTTTTGGGAATCATGCCCGATTACTTGGAGGGAATCACCCTCGATTCGCTGGCGCTTTTCTGCGCCGAGGCGATGGCGCGCCGCGAGGTGTTCCTTCTTGAAAGCGAACATATAGCCGCGAAGCCCATCCCCGTCGAAACCCACGTTCGGGCGATTCACCGGCGCATTGGCACTCGCAAGCATATGATGTTCAGCGAACTTCTTGCCGAGGCGCCAACGATCCAGCTGCGTGTCGTGAACTTCCTCGCCATCCTTGAGCTGTACAAGCGGGGGATGGTGAACCTTGTACAAAGCGAGCGCTTTGGCGATATAGGCATCGATTACATTGAAGGCAGCGGGGAACTCGTTTTCAGCGATTCCGATGAGGAGCAGTGGACATGACCGAAGCGTCGAACCAATATGCCGAAGAGGCCACGCAGGACGCCGATTCGGCCGCCGTGTCCGATGGGGCGTACGGGGCGCAGGATATCTCGGGCGCGATCGAGGCGCTCTTATTCGTAAGCGACGAGCCGGTAAGCGCGCTTTCGCTTGCCGACATGCTTGATGTGGAGCTTTCGAGCGTTGCTTCGACGCTCGATGAGATGCGCGCGCGCTTCGAATCGCAAGACCGCGGCATCCAGCTGCGCGAAGTTGCGGGTGGCTGGCGCTTCTACACGCATCCGCGCTACCATGCCCTGATCGAGAAATACGTGCTTTCCTGGGATACGCGCAAGCTTTCGCAGGCGGCGCTCGAGACGCTTGCCGTCGTTGCGTACAACCAACCCATCACCCGCGCCACAGTGACCTCTATTCGCGGCGTCAATTCCGACAGCCCTATCAATTCGCTTATCGAAAAGGGGCTTTTGCGCGAAGCCGGCCGTGATAAGGCGGCTCCTGGCCAGCCGATTCTCTATGCCACTTCGCGAACCTTCCTCGAGAAATTCGGCCTGTCGTCCACGCGAGAGCTGCCCGATTTGGAGGATTTCGCGCCCGACGAGCAAAGCCGCGAGCTTATCAGAGAGCGTCTCGGTATGCGCAGGCAGGCCGATATCGAACAGGCGGAAACCCTTTTCGACGACGATTTGGAACTCGATTTGGGTCTGCTCGATTCCGAACGTATCGTGGGCGTTGCTTCGGATGACGCTGCGTTCGAAGGCGAGCCCGGCTCGCCTGCCGGCGCGCAGACGTTTAATGTGGCGGGCGCTTTGTCGGATGCCTTCGGCGTTGCGGAAAGCGTCTGGTCGCTCGACGGGGAAGACGACGGCGATTCCGATGGGGATGAAGCGTAGATGTCAGATCCGAAACCCACTAATTTCGGCCCCAATGGCGAGGCCATAGTTCCCATGCGCCTGCAGAAATTCCTTGCCCGCGCAGGCGTGGCAAGCCGACGGGGAAGCGAAGACCTCATGAGCGCCGGGCGTGTGAAAGTCAACGGTGCTGTGGTGCGTGAACTTGGCAGCAAGGTAGACCCCAACGTCGACGTGGTTGAGGTTGACGGCATTGTTGCGCGCTTGTTCGATATGCCGGTCACCATCATGCTGAACAAACCGGCGGGCTACCTTACCACGATGAGCGACCCCCATGGGCGCCCGTGCGTCGCCTCGCTTGTGCCAACCGATCGGTTTCCCGGCCTTTTTCCCGTGGGGCGCCTTGATATGGATACGACGGGGCTTTTGCTGTTCTCGACCGACGGCGAACTTGGAAACGGGCTTTTGCACCCGCGCAAGCATGTGGAGAAAACCTATCGAGCCTGCGTCAAGGGTGCTTTCTCGCAAAGCGACGCCGAGCTTCTCGAACATGGAATTATGCTCGACGACGGGCCGACGCTTCCCGCACGCGTTCGGGTTGTGGAGTGCCGTCCTAAGCGAAGCGATGTGGAGATTACTATTCACGAAGGAAGAAAACGCCAGGTGAAACGCATGTGTGCTGCCGTTGGCCATGAGGTTTTGCAGCTGCATCGCTCAGATTTCGGCCCGCTTTCGCTTGGGAGCCTTGCTGAGGGGAGCTGGCGTATGCTTGAGGACTTCGAAACGCAGGCCTTGCGTCGGGCTGCTGGCATGCAATAATCGGCGTGATAGAATTTTACGAAGCACACCGCGCCGAGCGCATGGGGAGTCGGATCACGCAAGACCAAGGAGGGTCGCTATGGCAACTGAGGAAACCCTTACCACGATAGAACCGCTTGATGGCCCGCTTATCGGCAGCATTTCGGTTCCGGGCGATAAATCGATTTCGCATCGCGCGGTGCTTTTTGCCTCGATGGCCGAAGGAACGTCGCGTTTGTCGGGCGTGCTCGATTCCGAAGACGTGCGAAGCTCCCTGGCGGCCGTGAGCAAGCTTGGCGCGAAGGTGAACCTCGAAGTTGCCGCAGATGGCAGCTTGTACGGCGGTATTACGGGGTGGGGCAGCGCAGGCCCGTCGCAACCCGATGGGCCGATTGATTGCGGAAATTCCGGAACAACGACGCGTTTGCTCATGGGAATTCTTGCGCCTTGGGATATCGAAGTTGAGCTGACGGGCGACGATTCTCTTCGCCGGCGCCCCATGCGCCGCGTTTCGGGACCGCTTTCCAAGATGGGCGCGAAATTTCTGCCCGAGGGCCGAGAAACGCTTCCCCTCACGATTTGCGGCACGCGAGCCTTGCGTCCCATCAACTACGATGCGCCCGTTGCTTCCGCCCAGGTGAAAACGGCCATCTTGCTCGCCGGGCTTTCGGTCGACGGAACGACGCGGGTAAGCGAGCCTTCGCCGAGCCGCAACCACACCGAGCTCATGCTGCCCGAATTCGGCGCCCAAACCACGGCCGCTTCGGGCGTGGCAGAGGTCAAAGGTCCGGTAACGCTTAAAGCATGCGAGGTCGTCGTGCCGGGCGATCCGTCTTCGGCGGCGTTTATCGCTTGCGCCGCGGCCCTCGTGCCGGGAAGCGCCGTGCAAATCGAAGGGGTTTCGCTCAACCCCGCCCGCATCGGATTTTTGCGCACGCTCGAGCAGATGGGCGTCGATGCGTCCCGTCGCTCGGTTTCTTCGTCGGGCAAAGAGCTTTCGGGTATCATTTCCGTTCAGTATTGCGATAAGCTGCACGGTTGCGAAGTGCCCGCCGATAAAATCCCCTCGCTTGTCGATGAGGTTCCGGTGTTGGCTCTGGTCGCTGCGCATGCGAAGGGGATCACGGTATTTCGAGGCGTCGATGAGCTTCGCGTGAAAGAGACCGATCGCGTAGCTGCCATCATCGATGGGCTCACGAAAATCGGCATCGACGCGTGGGCCGATGGAAGTGACCTGTTCATCGAGGGAAACCCCAACCTTGCGATTCCCGAAGGCGTTCGCTTCGAAACGGGCAAAGACCACCGCTTGGCCATGACGTGGGCTTTAGCGGGGCTTTCAGGCAACCGTGCCGTTCAGGTCGCCGATTTCGAATCGTGCGCCGTGAGCTACCCGGCGTTTCTTTCCGATATTCATTCCCTTGTTCGTTCGCGCTAGAAAGGCGGATTGTTCATGATCGTTGCTATTGACGGCCCTTCGGGCGCCGGAAAATCGACCGTTTCAAAGGCGGTTGCCAAAGCCCTCGGCTTTAATTGCCTCGATACGGGGGCGATGTATCGCTGCATTGCGTGGTATGCGCTTGAGCATGGCTGTTCTTTGGAAGACGGCGACGCTTTGGGGCGCATCGCCGAGGAAAAGCCCATCTCTTTCTCGCATGAGCTGGGAAACCCCGCACCCAAGCAGGTTTTCATCGATGGCGTCGATGTGACGAGCGACATCCGCACTGCCCGCATCGATAAATCGGTGAGCTCCACTTCGAAGCACCCCGAGGTGCGCGGCGCTCTCGTTGAGCAACAGCGCCGCATCGGTTCCTGCGGCGATTACGTCGTCGAAGGACGCGATATCGGCACGGTTGTGTTTCCGCAGGCCGAAGTCAAGGTCTTCCTTACGGCCAGCAACGAGGAACGCGCCCGCCGCCGCGTCGCCCAAAACAAGGAGCGCAATATCGGTTCGACCGATTTCGAAGAGGTGCTCGCCGATATCGTGGAGCGCGATGCGGTCGATTCCGCCCGCGCGGCGTCCCCGCTTGTGGCCGCTAGCGACGCGAAGCTCATCGATTCGACGGGCTTCACGATTGAAGAGATCATCGGTCAGATTTGCGATTTGGCTCGCGCGGCCCAGAGCGCCTAAGGAGAGAAGCGTGTTTCTCGCCTACAAAGACATGTGGGATATGCCGCTCGACCCGGCGAATTCGGAAAAAGATGACGCCTCGTCGGGCGATGGGCAAAAACCCAAGCGAATTGGGCACCTCGTTGGCAATGTCGTGTACGCGATTCTTTTCATCGCGTTCAAAATCGCGTTTCGCTTCAAAGTCGAAGGCATAGAAAACCTTCGCCAGTTCGACGGCAAGCGCGGCGTTGTGCTCATTGGCAATCATGCATCGTATTTGGACCCGGCGTTTCTTTGGACGGCCGCTCGTCCAAAGCAATGGGTGCGCTTCATGGCGAGGGATAACATGTTTTCCAACGCCCATGGCCTTGCCGGGCAGATCATCTCGCGCGTTGGGGCGTTTCCCATTAAACGCGGGTCGGCCGACAGGGGTGCCATCAAGCGCGCGGCCGCCATGCTCAAGCGCGGCGAATGCGTCGGCATATTCCCGGAAGGAACAAGGCGCAACAAGGGCACGGCAACCCCGCAGCTTCACGGCGGCGCGGCGTTTATTGCCCGTATGGGCAAAGCGCCAATCGTGCCATCGAGCGTTCGCAACGTCGAAATCATCAAGCAAAAGGGCAGCCGGGTTCACTTTCCCAAGGTCACGATTGCGTTTGGCGCGCCGGTCTATCTTGAAGATTTCGACTTTCTGCCCAAAGAAGACAGGCTCGATGCCGCATCGTGGTACGCCATGCGCGAATGCTACGCTTTGCGCGATGGCATAAGCCGCGAGCAGGTTAACATGGCCGAGCTCTTTCCCGGCTCGAAGGATTTTTCGGAAGCGCTCGCAGGAATCGATTTCAGCTCGCGCTGCGCTTAAAGCAAATGCGGGGCGCCCGCGGTTGTTCTAGTTTTGCGCACTCGCGATGCATCTTTTTGCTCGTTTTCGCCAAGAGAGAGGAATGTTGTGGAAGTCATTCGCGCCAAGCATGCCGGTGTGTGCTATGGAGTCGAGCGTGCTCTCGATATGGCCCATGCGGCGATGCTCGACGATGAAGAAACCTATACGCTCGGCCCCTTGATTCATAATCCGAAGGTTGTCGAAGAGCTCGCTTCCCACGGAGTTCGCGTGGCGAAAAGCCCCGAAGATGTGCAAGAGGGCATTGTAATCATTCGAAGCCACGGCGTTGAGCCCGATGTGCTCGATTCGCTGCATGCGCGGGGCCTCACGGTAATTGATGCCACGTGTCCCCATGTGGCGAAAGCCCAGCGCTCTGCAGCCGCGTTGCGCGACATGGGCGCGACGGTTGTGGTGGTTGGGCGCGCCGACCATCCGGAGGTGCGCGGGCTGTGCGGCCATGCCGGAAACAAGGCGATTGTCGTGGCTGGCGTTGAAGAGCTTCCCGAGCATCTCGAATCGCCCGTTGGCGTAGTCGTGCAAACGACCGAAAGCGCAGAAAAGCTCGAATCGGTCGTGCGCGGCATTCGCGAGCGCGGTATTGAGCCCATTGTGAAAAACACCATTTGCTTCGCTACGCGCCAGCGCCAAGAATCGGCCGCCCAGCTCGCCGATAAGGTCGATGCGATCGTCATCGTCGGCGGGAAGAACTCTTCGAATACCACGCACCTTTTCGAGATCTGCCGCACTCACTGCGCGCGGTCGCATTTCGTGGAAAGTGCCGATGAGCTGGATGCTTCGTGGTTTGAAGGCTGCGAAGTCGTCGGCGTCACGGCCGGTGCCTCAACGCCCGCCGACCAAATCCAGGAAGTCGTCGAATGTCTGGAAGCGATGTAATCGGCGCATTGGAGCTTGCTTGCTGCTAAAATCTGGTCGTTAGTCTGCGCGATTGCGAAAGCGGTTCGCGCTGCGACAGACAAGGAGCATCTACACTATGACCGAAACAAGCTCTGAACTTCGCGGCTGGACGCGCCGCAACTTTTTAAAGGCCGCCGGCGTTGCCGGGTGCGCCGTGCTTTTCCCGTGGCTCGCGTATGCTGCGGAATCCGACGAGCTGAACGCCAAAGCCGACGAGCTTGCTGCTTCGGCAGCTTCGAAGCAGACCGAGGCCGACGAGATGAAAAGCAAGCTCGATGCCTTGCAAACGCAATACAACGAAGCCCTTGAGCGCTACAACGCCGCGAATACCGCCCATGAATCGGCGGTCGCTGCCATGGAGGCTGCGCAGCGCCGCATCGACGATGCCACGCGCCTCATCGAAAGCACGCGCAACCAGCTTGCTAAGCGCGCGAATTCGATGTATCGCCAGGGCGGCACGAGCATACTCGATGTGATTTTCGGCTCTCAGTCGTTCGACGATTTCGTCACCAACTGGGATTCCATGGAGCGCATTAGCCAGCAAGACGCCGATTTGGTCCAGCAGAACAAAGATGCCAAGGCTGAAGCCGAAGCGGCCCACGCGGAATATTCCAAGCAAGAGCAGCTTGCCGCCGAAGAACTCGCCAACGCGAAGGCGGCAAAGGAGGAGCTCGAAACGGCTCAGGCTGCCCTTCAGAAGCAATACGACGATATGAACAGCGATATCTCGGCGATTCTTGCCGAGGCTGAACAAACTCGCATGGATGCAGAAACGGCCAAGCAGAAAGAGGAAGAGGCTGCCAAGGCAGCGCAAGCGGCTATCAGCAGCTCTTCGGGTGGAAGCTATTCGGGAAGTGTTTCCGGCTGGGTCAACCCGGCGCCGGGCAAATACATCACGAGCGGCTTCGGCTGGCGCTCCGATATTGGCGACTTCCATCAGGGTGTCGATCTTTCCTGCTCCTATGAGCCTGTCTATTGCATGGCCGATGGCAAAGTTACCTGGGCCGGTTGGTTTGGCACGGGTGGCATTGCTGTTGTCGTCGACCATGGTGGCGGCGTTGTCACGTGGTATCTGCACAATTCCCAGGTGCTTGTCTCTGTGGGCGATACGGTTTCTGCTGGCCAGCAGGTTTCTGTTTCTGGCAATACGGGCTTTTCTACGGGCGCGCATTTGCACTTCCAAATCAACACGGGCTGCTCGAACGGCATCAATGGAACCGCCGTTAATCCGACGGCGTATTTCAGCTGGTAGGCCTACAGGCAAACAAGGCCCGCCAGGGCGAAGCTTTCGGGCGGCTTTCGGCCGCCCGTTTTTACATACGGCGAAAGGACCGCAGATGGCTGAAAGCCGCTACGTTCATGAATATCCGGGAAAGCCCGAAGGCGGCGGCACCATCATCTCGGTGGCGCCCGGTTCCCCCTTCGACGATGCGGGTTTCACGCCGGGTTGCCAAATCGTCGCCGTTGACGGCAATCCGCTGCGCGATGTGCTCGATTGGCGCTGGTATGCCGACGGCGATGAGATTTGCGTGTCCTACGTCGATTCCGATGGCGAAGCGGGGGAGATTGGACTCGTGCGTGACGAAGGCGAAGATTGGGGCATCGATTTCGACGGCGCCGTTTTCGACAAGATAAAAACCTGCCGAAACGCGTGCGTGTTCTGCTTCATGCGTCAGCTTCCCGAAGATGCGCGCGATTCACTCGTGCTGCGCGACGACGATTGGCGTCTGAGCTTTCTGCAGGGCAATTTTGTTACGCTCACGAATCTCAAGGAAAGCGATTTCGAGGAAATCGTCGAGCGCCATATCTCGCCGCTGCGCGTCTCGCTGCATTGCATCACGCCCGAGCTTCGGGCTCGCATGATTGGCAAGCATGCCCCGCATGGCATAGAGATGCTCGAGCGCCTGCTTGATGCGGGCATCGAATTCGACGCGCAGATCGTCCTCACGCCCGGCTACAACGATGGGGCTGAGCTGCAAAAAACTTTGACCTGGGCATATATGCATCCGGGAATTACGAATGTGGGCATCGTGCCGCTTGGCTATACCAAGCACCAACAGGCTTTCGACCAAAGCTACAACGATGCCGAAACTGCACGCGAGGTCATCGAATCGGTTGAGCTCATGCAAAAGCATGCGCAGGCGGAGCGTGGCTTTCCCTGGGTGTATGCGGCCGACGAGTTCTATTGCAACGCATACCCCGACAGCCTGCTTGAACATTTGCCCCCAACCGAACACTACGGCGACTTCTCGATGTTCGAAGACGGCATCGGCATAACGCGCACGTCGGTCGATGAATGGGAGAGCTGTGCCGATGCGCTCAATCATTTGGCGCAGGTACTCGAAGAATACGATGCCCGCGTGTATTACATTTTCGGTGAGGCCCAAATTCCGTGCATGGTACGCCTTATGAACGAGGCTCCAACGGCGGACAGGCTCATTCCCCTTGTGGTGCACAACAATCACTTCGGCGGCAACGTCGATGTGACCGGGCTTTTATGCGGCTACGACATTGCGATGGCCATCCGCGGGGTGTCGGCGGACGATTTCGTCGTTGTGCCGAAGATCATCTTCAATTCCGATGGGTACACGCTCGATGATATGACCGTGGACGATATTCGCGATACGGCGGGGGTGGTTGTGAGCGTGGTATCATGCAGCGTGCCTGAATACCTGGCTGAAATCGAAGAATTGGTTGCGGGATAAGGCCTCGCCTAAACGCAACGATGCGCGGCTGTGGGCCGCAACGAAAGATAGAGGTTTTTACACCATGGCTTTACCTATCGTGGCCATCGTCGGCCGCCCCAACGTGGGAAAATCCACGCTCGTCAATCGCATCGCGCGAAAGAATGACGCCATCGTGCACGAGATGCGCGGCGTGACGCGCGACCGCTCCTATCACGAGGCTGAATGGAACGGTGTCCATTTCACCCTCATTGACACGGGCGGCATCGAGATGGGCGACGAGGATGCCTTTCAGAAATCGATTCGCGACCAGGCTTTTGCTGGTGCCGAAGAGGCTGATGTCGTGATTTTCCTCGTCGATGGGCGCACGGGTGCCACGCCAGACGATATCGAGGTTGCGCGCGTCTTGCGCAAAACCAACAAGCCCGTTTTGCTCACGGTGAACAAGCTCGACAATCCTGCGAAAGAAGATGAGGCGCTGTGGGAGTTCTACAGCCTCGGCTTGGGCGACCCACGGCCTGTTTCGGCGGCACATGGCCACGGCACGGGCGATTTGCTCGACGAGGTGGTAGAGGAACTCGCCAAGCTTCCCGAGCGCGTTGAAGTTGAAGAAGAGCAGGTCGTCAATGTGGCGATCATCGGCCGTCCGAACGCTGGAAAAAGCTCGCTTACGAACCGCTTGATCGGGCACGACCGCTCAATCGTGAGCGATGTCGCGGGCACGACGCGCGATGCTATCGACACGCTCGTGGAGCACGACGGCAAGAAATACCGCATCGTGGACACGGCGGGTCTTCGCGCCAAAAGCAAGATCGACCAAGACGTGGAATACTACAGCTTCGTGCGAGCTATGCGCGCAATCGATCGCGCTGATGTGTGCCTGCTGGTGATCGATGCGACGCTCGGCCTTACCGACCAAGACCAAAAGGTTGCCGGCTATGCGCTTGAGCGCGGTTGCGCCATGGTCATGCTGCTCAACAAGCGCGATATCGTTGAGTCGGGCGATCAGCTCGAAGACCTGCGCGACCGCATCAAAGACCGTATGATGTTCGTGGGCTATGCACCCGTCATCAGCATTTCGGCGCTTACCGGCAAAGGCGTGCTGCGCATTTGGGATGCCGTCGATGCCGCTTACGAGGCGTATTCGCGCCAAATCTCGACGAGCAAGCTCAATGCGTGGCTCGAGGGCATTCGCGAATTCGGTCATACGGTGCGCAAAGGCAAGGCCGTGCTGAAGCTCAAATACATGACGCAAACGCACATCTGCCCTCCCGAGTTTACACTGTTTTGCAATCAGCCGGAATTGGTGCGCGACAACGACAACTACCAGCGCTTTTTGGAAAATCGCTTCCGTAAGCAGTTCGATTTCGAGGGAACTCCCATTCGCTGGAAGTTCAAGAAGAAAGACTAGCACGCAATGGCAGATATCGTTATTGCCGTCGGCGTTTTCGCAGCGACGTTTCTTTTGGGGTCGGTTCCGTGGGGGCTTATTATCTCCAAGGTATTCTTCCATACCGACATTCGCGAACATGGCAGCGGAAACATCGGCACGACGAATGCCATGCGAACCATGGGCAAAAAAGGCGGCGCAGCGGTCTTTCTGCTCGATTTCGGCAAAGGCATAGCGTCGGGTTTCATTGGTCTTGCGGCGGCCGGGCTGCTTTCAAGCGGACTGTTTAGCGGCGAAGGGCTTATGGGTGTAGCCACGATGGGCTGCACGCTGGGGCATATTTTCAGCCCGTGGCTCGGTTTCAAAGGCGGCAAGGGCATCGCTGTGGCGATTGGCGCCCTGTTCGTGTGCTGGGGGCCTGCGGCCGCATGCATCGAGCTCTTCGGGATTTTCGCCGTGCTTGTCTTACTTACCCGCTATGTTTCGGTCGGCTCCATTGCTTCAGCGGCGTTGTGCCCGGTCATTGCTGCTTTTCTGTTTTGGGGCGATTGGCTCGCAATATTTTGCTACTTCGTTACCGGCGCCACGGTCGTATGGGCCCACAGGGGCAACATAGAGCGCTTGCGCGGCGGCTGCGAGCGACGCGTCGGAAGCAAGAAATAGGCGGGTGGGACGCTTTCCTCAGGGGAAAGTGTCCCATTTTTTGGCAAGAGTGGGATGGTTGCCTCGGACGGGCCGCTTTTGGGGCGCTTGTCCCTGAGGAAAGTGTCCCGCTTTAGGAAAGGTCTCGCTTTGAGGAGAGCTTTCACTCTTGCCGGCTTTTGATTGTGCAGCATTTCCTTTGTAGGAGGTCTTATGAAGGTTTCGGTTATCGGTGCTGGTTCATGGGGCACGGCGCTCGCGCATGTGTTGGGAATCGGGGGCAACGATGTGATGCTGTGGGCGCGCAAGCCTGAGGTGTGTGCGGGCATAAACCAGAACCATCGCAACCCGCGCTATCTCGTTGGTTGCGATATCGATCCCCATGTGCGCGCGTCGGTCGACTTCGCCGAGGTGCTGAGTGATACCGGCGCCGTGGTTATCGTGACTCCTTCGAGCGTGATTCGTCAAACCTGCGCCGATATTGCACCGTACGTTTCAGCTGAAACTCCCATTGTCGTGTGCTGCAAGGGCGTTGAAGAGGGAAGTGGCCTGGTGCCTGTTGAAGTGCTTGAGGCCGAACTCGGCGATGCCAATCGCCTGGCGGCCCTTGCCGGCCCCAACCATGCCGAAGAGGTCATCCTTGGCATTCCTGCCGGCACCGTTATCGCGTCGCGAAGCGAGCAGACGGCGCGCTTCTTCCAGAAATTGTTCGCGACCGAGAGCTTCCGCACGTACATCAGCGAAGATATCATTGGGGTTGAAGTGTGCGCGGCGGCGAAAAACGTGATCGCCATCGCGTGCGGTCTATCGTACGGCATGGGATACGGCGACAACACGGCGTCGCTGCTTATGACGCGCGGACTTGCCGAAATGAGCCGCCTTGTGGCCGCGTGCGGCGGTATGCCGATGACGTGCCTCGGCCTTGCGGGTGTGGGCGACCTCATCGCCACTTGTACGAGCGAGCATTCTCGCAACCGCACGTTCGGCTATCGTTTGGCGCAGGGCACTTCGCTTGAGCAGTACAAGGCCGAAACGCATATGGTCGTCGAAGGGGCGCTCGCGTGTCGCACGCTCATGTCGCTCGCCAAAACGGTCGACGTGGAGCTTCCGATCGCCGAAACAGTGCGCCGCGTGGTGTGGGAAGGCCTCGATGCCCATAAGGCGGCATCGTCGCTGTTCGACCGCGAATTGAAGCCCGAGTTCTACTGATCCCGGTGCCAGCGTCGTGGCCGACGCAATTCGCCAAGGGCTTCAACCTGCTAAACGCTCGGAGCATTTAGCAGGTTTCAGGCCGAACTGGCTCGAGACGCGCTCTTGGCTTATATGCGCTGCAACATCGATAAAAGGCGGCTGCATAGAAAAAGGCCCGCTATCAGCTACGATAGCGGGCCTTTTCGATGCTTTGATTAGGATGCCTTGGCATTGGATAAAAGCCTCTGCGTCTCAAAGCTGCTTTTCTCTATGGAAAAGAAAGGGGCGAAACGCGGGGCGAGCCGAAAGCGAATGGTGGTCGAACACGCTTTTCGGAGATGGCGGGGTATCTGGCCGGACGCTGGGATTCGCTATTCCTTCGCGCCGTATTGTTCATAGTACGCATCGATGGCGGCCTTGATGCCGTCATCGATGACGACCTTGCCGTCGATTTCGTGGTTGTAGAGCGCCTCGCTCACTTCCGCCATGCTCACGATGCTCGCCACGGGGAAGCCGTACTTCGCCTGGATTTCCTTCTGTGCGGTGGTCACGCCGCCTTTGCCGACCTCCATGCGGTTCAGCGACACGATAAGTCCTTTGACCTCGACGTTCGCGGCGCCGGTGACGATGGGATAGGTCTCGTCGATCGACTTGCCCGACGTGGTCACGTCTTCAACCATGATGACGCGGTCGCCGTCGTGCAGCTCAGCGCCAAGCAGTTTGCCCGCATCGGCGCCGTGGTCTTTGACTTCTTTGCGGTTGCAGCAATAGCGAACCTCTTTGCCATAGAGCTCCTGCAGCGCGATGGCGGTCGTTACGGCCAAAGGTATGCCTTTGTAAGCGGGGCCGAAAAGCACGTCGAAATCGAGCCCGAAGTTATCGTGGATGGACTTCGCGTAATACTCGCCCAGTCGTTTGAGCTGGCTGCCCGTCACATAGGCGCCCGCATTCATGAAGAAAGGCGATTTGCGGCCGCTTTTCAAGGTGAACTCGCCGAACTTCAGCACGTCGCTTTCAACCATGAATTCGATGAATTCGCGTTTGTAATCTTCCATGTTCCTAGGGCTCCTTAATGCTTTCGCTCTTGATTGCCGCTTGGCTATAACATTCGCCATGATAGCTCATTTGGCTCTATAATCGGGCTCGTTCAAACAAGCAATGGAAGGTATGGATATGAGCGGCATAAAACAAGATGCGTGCAAAGAGTGGGTCGAGCGCGACAAGAAGGTCATCGCGCCGTGCCAGCATCTTTCGTATTTCCCCTTGGCGGTTGCGAGCGCGAAAGACTCGACGGTCGTCGATGCCGATGGAAATGAATTCATCGACTTTCTGACCAGTGCTTCATCGCTCAATTTGGGAAGTTGCAACGAGCATATCACGGCTGGCATTCAAGAGCAGCTGTCCAAGTGCACGCAGTATACGCAGGCCTATACCTACAGCCCGGCAACCATCGAATATGCCGAGCGGCTGTGCTCCGTGTTCCCTGGGCGCGCGGCCGAAGACGTGCGCGTGGCCTTTGGCAATTGCGGGTCCGATTGCAACGATGCCGCGGTCAAATTCGCGCGCGCCTACACCGGGCGCAGCAAGGTCATCACGTTCATCAACGCCTATCACGGATCCACGTATGGCTCCATCGCGCTGTCGTGCGTAACCACGCGCATGGCTTCGAAGATGGGCCCTTTCATGGGCGATATCTACCATTTTCCGTTCTATGGCCAAGAAGCCCCCGATATGCCCTCTGAGTGGTATGTGAAAGAAATCCAGCAGGCATTCGATTCCTATTTGCCCGCCGAAGAGGTGGCGGCTGTTATCGTTGAGCCTGTTCAGGGCGACGGGGGTTTGAATTTGGCGAATGCCAAGTTCATGCAGGCGCTCTATGATTTGTGCAAAGCCCACGGGATTTTGTTCATCTCCGAAGAGGTGCAGCAGGCGTTTTGGCGCGACGGGCATTGGTTTGGTATCGAATGCTTCGAGGGGATCGTGCCCGACGGAATTATCATGGGTAAATCGGTGGGCGCAAGCCTTACCCTGGGCGCTTTCATGGCCCGAAAAGACGTCATGGAAAGCTTGCCCGCGCCGGCGCATCTGTTTACGCTTGGTGGCAACGCTATTGCCTGCGCTGCCGGATGCGCGGCATTCGATTACTATCAAAGTGACGAATTCCAGGAAATTCTCGCCCGCAACGAGCGCGTGATGAAAGAACTTCTTGAGCAAACCATGGCAGCGCACCCCAATACCATCGGTTTTATTCGTGGCGTGGGAATGTCGCGCGGCCTAGGAGTGGTTGCGAAGGCAGAAGACGGCACAGCCGCGCCCGATACCACGGGCACGTTTAAGATTGTCTATCGGTCATACGAGCTCGGCTTGCTTATGATTTCCGTTGCCGACAACATTTTGCGTATTCAGCCGCCGCTCAATATTTCGGAAGAAGAGCTTCGTCGCGGGTTCGCCATCGCCAACCAGGCGATTTCCGAATACGAGGCGGGCGAAATCTCCGACGACGTGTTGGTGAATCAAGCCGGTTGGTAGGGCTTCGCAAAGTTTCTCAAAAAAAGTTCTTGCATGCCCATCGCCAAATGCGTATACTAACGTCTTGCGTTTGAGCGGGAAGCTCTCGCATAACGGGTTGTGGCGCAGTTTGGTAGCGCACTTGACTGGGGGTCAAGGGGTCGCAGGTTCAAATCCTGTCAACCCGACCAGCTTATTTGAGCAGGTCAGACATTAAAAAGTCTGGCCTGCTTTTTGTTTGAGTAGGGCTGAAACAACCTCGGCGGCAATTCGGTAGTACGTTTGACGGTAAAACGTGTATTCTGATGGCTCTACATGAAATCCGAAGCGTGGTTGGTATCTGCCTGTCCGGCACGCAGGCTTGTCGTTTTGCTGGAGGTTCATCTGTGCGCAGGCGCTATTTCTTCTTCGACATAGACGGCACACTGGCTGCGGGGCCGGTCAATAGCCGCTATATTCCCGAATCGACGAAGCAAGCGATCGAAAAACTGAAAAGCGACGGTCATTTCCTGGCGATTTGCACGGGCCGATCTCATGCGATGGGAGAGGGCTTTATGCGCGAGCTCGGCTTGCGCGACATGGTTGCCGACGGCGGAAATAGCCTTACTCTTGATGGGGATTACATGGGCACCGAACCGCTTGAGCGCGAAGGCTGCATTCGGGTCATTGAGGAATGCGAGCGTTTGGGCGTGCCGTGGGGCGTGTCGGTCGACGATTCGTGCCGGCGTACCACGAAGTGGGGAAACTACGACGAGCTCATTCATGATTCATACATGCAGACCGTCGTCGATCCCGATTTGGATTACCGGGCCATCGAGCGCTTCCATAAGGTATACGTGTTGTGCTCGCCTGAAGACGAAAGGCGCATTGAATCGCTCGCCTTTGTTCCCAAAGCTCGCTTCAGCCCCTATGCGGTCTTTGTTGAACCCGTTGATAAGGGGGAGGGCGTCAAGCGCTGCATGGCGCATTTAGGCGCTCCGCTTGAAGATGCGGTCGTTTTCGGCGACGGAAGCAACGATGTGTGCATGTTTTTGCCCGAATGGACAAGCATCGCCATGGGCAACGCTATCGACGAGCTCAAAAACCGCGCGAGCTATGTGACCACCAACGTTGATGACGATGGGATTTGGAAGGCTTGCGAGCACTACGGGTGGGTTTAAGAAGCGTACGTTTTTCGTTGACCCCCGGCTCAAAATATGCGCTCGAGGCGCACGCCTGGCGCATCTACGCATATAATGGCATCGATTTGCGCAGCATTGAGGAAGAGGAACATGGCAGAGCTTCAAATCAAGCCCGGGTCTAAATTGCAGGTGGCGTTTGACGCGCCTGTGGAACAGCATACCGACTTCAGCATGATGGCCACTTTCAAAAAGGCCATCGATGATGCCTATTTCCTCATCAGCGTGCCTATGCTCGATGGCAAGCAGCTCGAGTTAGACGTGAACCAGAAATTCCATCTGCGCTATTCCGTTGGCTCTGAGCCGTTTATCATCGCGGCGTACCCCGAGGCGGTTGAAAAGGCCGGCATCCGCACGCTTTGGAAGATGCGCAAGGTGGCAGAGGAGCGCGTGTTCTATCAGCGCCGCGACGAGCGTTTCAAAATCTCTTTGCGCCTTACCTATGGGCGCGACCTTTCGACGGGTGCGGTTGATACGGAAGAAGCCATGACGGCCGACGTTTCTGCCGGCGGCCTTGCTCTGTTCTTGAACGATTGCCCCGATGTTGGCGAGGCCCTGCAGATTCATATGCCGCCCGTGACGGCCGATGGCGAATCGCATGAAATTCCAACGCAGCTCGGTATTGTGTGCTGGGTGCGTCAGGCGCCTAAGGGTAGCGTGTATCGCACTATTTGCGGTGTCCAATTCCGTTTCGGCGACGACCTTGAACGTGAAGCGGTGGGCGAATACATGGATCACCTGCGAGCAAAGTACAAGCTGTAAATCATGGGACTGTTCGGCAAAAAGAAAAGCGCTGAAAAGCGGGGCGTGGTGCGCATCGAAGAACTCGAACGCGCCATGGCCGAAGACGGCGTTGACTCCATGAGCGCCGACGACATCGTGTCGATGTATTTGCCCAAGCGCCGCATGCAGCGTTTGGGAGCCGCACTTTTGCGCTTGGGAACTATGCAAAAGGCGCTCATCGCGCTCATTTTGTTGTTCTGCACCTTGTTCGCGTTTGCCTTCACGCAAGAGAATATGGGCAATTTCACCATCAACTTGAACCGCTTGGAGTTGTTCCGTTACGGCGTGGCCATTGCCGAGGATCCGAATTTCACCGATGCGACCGCTCGTTTACAGGCTGAAGTGGTGTCGAATGGCACGAATATCGCGGCCGAGGATTTGCCCGATAACCTCGACGAGATCGATGGCAGCCACAACGGCAAGAATTACGTCGCGTATACGTTCTATATCCGCAACGCTGGCAAGGTTGACCTTAACTACAGCGCCACGGTGAAGATTGCTTCTGCGTCGAAGGGCGTTGAGAAGGCCGCGCGTGTGAAGGTATGGAAAAATGGCGAGGCCACGGTTTATGCCGCGGCGGCTGTCGACGGCGGTGCCGAAGACGGGTGCGTGAGTTTCGAATCGGATGTCGCGGTATGCACATACGAAGAGGAAAACTTCCAGGTAGGCAACGTGGACAAATACACCGTCGTCGTCTGGCTCGATGGTGACGATCCCGAGTGCACCGACGACATCGTCGGCGGCGCCGTCGAGTTCGCCATGGATTTCGATACGCTCGATCAGGACGATTCTGGCCTGCTGGAGAAATTCGTGCGCGACATCGTCGATACGCTCACCGGTTCCGATCCTATTGGCTCGTCGGGCAACGACGCTCCCGATTACTATAAAGACCACGATGTGACCTGGGATAATCGTCGCAATCAGGAAAACTCGCCCGCAGAGACCTAGCGAGCTTTTGACCGGGTGCCCAAAATTGCCCGAAGCCTGCTGTGCGCTCTATGCGAAAAAAATGAATCTCGGCGTGTTTCCATGCGGGGAAATACGCTCGATTTGGGAGCGATTATGCTACAATTCCGCTTCGTGTAAGGGAACTACCCCCCCTCATGCTGGAGTCTGGTTTCAGCTTCGATCGATTGTACGGGGAAAGAAAGGGACCGCCATGGAAACTAAGGCGCTCAAAAAGCAGCTCGGCGCGGCCATCGCGATGGTGCTCGTTGCGGCCGTGGCTCTCGGCTCGGCAACGTATGCATGGTTCGTGACGAACAACGAAGTAAAGGCCACAACCACCACGATTTCCGCTCAGTCTAATGCGGCATTCATGACGATTGCGAACGGGACGACTGGCGCGAGCACTGCGAACACGACCGAGGTTACTACCAAAACTGATGCAGACAAGCTGTATCCTGCGACCTTGGGCGAGGAGACTGGTTCTACCAAGGGTACGTGGATGACTGGCTATGGCACCAATCTAACCAATGCCGAGCTTAAAGGCAATCTGATTGAGTGCGTTG
>CAVGRL010000035.1:12631-24231 GCA_963631715.1 Bacteroidaceae bacterium | reverse complement strand
TTACTCCCACTCAATAGTCGCGGGGGGCTTGGACGTGATGTCGTAACACACTCTGTTGGCTCCGGGAACCTCGGCGACGATACGGCCGCTAATTTTGGCCAGCACGTCGTAGGGCAGCTTCGCCCAGTCGGCGGTCATCGCGTCGCTGCTCTCAACTGCACGCAGGATGATCGGGCGCTGGTAGGTGCGCTCGTCGCCCATGACGCCCACGCTCTTGATGTCGGGCAGCACGGCGAAGTACTGCCAGCAGCTATGCTCGCTGTTGCGCTCGCCAGTCTCCTGGTACAGGCGCTCGTTGTAGGCGTCCAGTTCTTCGCGCACGATGGCGTCGGCGTTCTTCAAAATCTCCAGTTTCTCGGGGCTTACCGCACCAATGATGCGAATGGCCAGGCCAGGGCCAGGGAAGGGCTGGCGATGCACGATGTGGTCGGGCAGCCCCAGCGCCGTGCCAAGTGCGCGCACCTCGTCCTTAAAGAAGTGATCAAGCGGCTCGATCAGGTCGAAATGTACGCCCTCGGGGAAGGGAATCAGGTTGTGGTGGCTCTTGATAGTCGACGCTTTGCCGCCGGTCTTGCGCGCGCCAGATTCGATGATGTCGGGGTAGATGGTTCCCTGTGCCAAATACGTCACAGGCTTGCCGTCGGCTTCAAGCTGCTGGGCAACGGTGAAAAATTCCTTCCAGAACTGCGTGCCGATGATGCGGCGCTTTTCCTCCGGCTCGGTTACGCCATCGAGCAGTTGCGCGTAGCGCTCCTCGGCGTGTACGTGGATGAAATCGACGTCGAACTGTTTGGTGAACACTTCCTCTACCTGCTCGGGCTCGCCCTTGCGCAGAAGGCCGTGGTTTACGAAAACGCAGGTCATCTGCTTGCCAACGGCGCGCGCGCCCAGCGCCGCCACAACGCTTGAATCAACGCCGCCGGAAAGCGCCAGAATCACGCGATCTTCGCCGACCTTCTCGCGGAAGTCGGCCGTCATGGTCTCCACGAGGTTGTCCATGGTCCAGTTGCGTTCAAGGCCGCAAATCCCGAACAGGAAGTTCTTCAAAATCTGCTGGCCGTATTCGGAGTGCTTCACTTCGGGATGGAACTGTGTGGTGTAAATCTTGCGCTCGGTGCACTCCATTGCCGCCACGGGGCATACGTCGGTCGAGGCCGTTACGGTGAAGCCGGCAGGCACTTCAGAAACGGCGTCGCGGTGACTCATCCATACCGTCTGAGTCGCTGGCGTTTCCGCGAACAAAGCGCCCTCGCTCACATGCAGCTCTGCCGCGCCATATTCGCCCACTTCCGAATGGCCAACGGTGCCGCCCAGCGTTACGGCCGTAATTTGATGGCCGTAGCAAAAGCCCAGCACGGGCAAGCCCAAATCGAAGATGGCGGGGTCGATACTTGGGGCATCTTCGGCGTATACGCTCGCGGGACCGCCGGAAAGAATAATCGCCGCCGGTGACATCTCGCGCACTTCGTCGGCCGAGATATCGCACGGCACGATTTCGGAGTACACGTTCAAATCGCGTACGCGGCGGGCGATAAGCTGGCCATACTGCGCGCCGAAATCGAATACGAGAACCTTCTGGCTGGAAGTGGAAGACGATGCCTGAGTCACGGCTTGCTCCTTCGCGTGGTTGTCTGCGCACTCCTATTCGCCGTGCGCAGCGATTTGCCTGTTTCAGCGGCTATCTTACACGAATGAATAGCCCAAAACCCGCCGAACCCCTCGCGTATCCCATTATGGCAACCATGTCTCCATCGAGCTTGGCGATATGGCAACCAACGAGGTGGGTTTATAATCGCTCGAAAGTGTGGTGCGGCGTCGTCTCGGCGCCAGAGAAGAAGAAAGCGTATTCTTGTGGAAGAGACCGAGAAAACCTACGCCGGCTACGAAGGCTTCGCGGTGGATCCGCCGGCTCCGGCTCCGGGCGATGATGCTGCGAATTCGCGCCTCGTGCGCATAATGGGCCCCCAGGGCATCGAACGCCTCGCCAACGCTACGGTTATGGTGCTCGGCCTTGGCGGAGTCGGTTCGAATTGCGTAGAAGCCCTCGCGCGCGGGGGAGTGGGGCGCCTCGTGCTTGTCGATCGTGATGTGGTCGCTGCCAGCAACATCAACCGTCAGGCGATTGCCTTTCATAGCACGATTGGCCAGCGCAAAATCGATGTTATGGCGGCTATGTGCGCCGACATCAATCCTAACGCGAAGATCATCGCTAAGCATTCGTTCGTTTTGGCGGAAAATATCGCTGAACTGTATGCGGAATGCCTTGAGGAATGCGATGGCCGTATCGATTACGTGCTCGACTGCATCGATACCATCTCTACGAAAATCGCTATCGCCGAATTTGCCGAGAAAAACGAAATTCGCCTTATCAGCGCCATGGGGGCCGGCAATAAGCTGCAGCCCGAATGCTTGCGGGCGGCCGATTTGTACGACACCGTGAACGACCCCATAAGCCGCATCATGCGCAAGGAATGCCGCAAGCGAGGTATTCGCCATTTGCGCGTCGTCTATTCCTGCGAGAAACCCGTGCCCGTGCCCGTTCGCCCTGGCGCCCCGCGCACCGAGCGCTCGAATTTGGGGACGGCGTCATTTATGCCTCCGATCATGGGCCAGATGATGGCTGCGGAGGCGCTTAGGGCCATTGCGCGCGTCGGGGAATTCAGCGAATAGCGACCGATTCTTGCCGAATTCTTGCGGTGCCTCCAAAGGCGCCTGTCACCTAGGGTGCCCTCGATGGTGTAAAGTGTGAAGAGATTATGCACAGGCTCGTATGGCGAGAAGGGACTCCAATGGCGGTTTGCGATGTGTTCGATATGCATTGCCACTTGGCGTTCTCCCCCGACATCCATGCGGCGGCCGTTGACATGCGCCAGCAAGGCATTGGGTGTTTGTGCGCAACCGTTACCCCCGATGAGTACCGGTTGGCTTCGCTTGGCCTCGAGGAAGAGCTTCGCCGCAACCCTTATTTGAAGCTTGGGGTCGGCCTGCATCCATGGTGGCTTGCCGATGGGTCGTGCGGGACCGATGCGGTCGACAAGCTTGCGGCGTATTTGTCTCAGACGCGCTTCATAGCCGAGGTTGGTTTGGATTTCGCGCCTCGTCGTGCAGAGAGCGCTTGGCAGCAACGCACGGCCTTTGCCCGCATCGCGAAAGCCGCCAAAGGCAAAGTGCTTTCGGTTCACGCCGTGAAAAGCGCGGGCGTGGCGCTCGACCTTATGGAAAGCATGGGGCTTATCGGTGCGCATGGGTCGAGCTTCCTCGGAAGCGACAAAGGCGCGGCCGTTATCCTCCATTGGTTTTCAGGTTCATCGTCAGAACTCACGAGGGCTATTGGCTTGGGTTGCTATTTCTCAATCAACCCTCGCATGCTTGCCACGAAACGGGGGCGCTCATACATTCAGGCGATTCCCGAAAAACAGCTGCTGCTTGAAAGCGATTTGCCTCCGGCGGCGGGCGAGACTTTTAACGCCATCGAAGTGCGTGGTTTGCTTGAAAGCTCTCTCGTCCAAATGGCCGACTTGCGTTCGTGCGACCACGGCAAGCTTGCCGAAACTATTGCCAAGACGAGCCGGGAGCTTCTAGAGGAATAGAAGGAAGGAGAGCGTAGGGGCGCCACTCCCTTTCCGAATTCGTTCGGCTTGCCGGGGTGGCCTTTCTTCGAGAAACGCCCGACGCTTTTAGGCCTTTCGCTTCTTTTCGCCGTCGGGGTTCGAATCTTTCGAATTCTTCAAATTTCTGTAGACTCTCGGTTGAGTTTGCTGTAATATACCCACTCGCGTTACATGCGCCATGCGCCGTTGTGGCTCAGTTGGTAGAGCAGCTCACTCGTAATGAGCAGGTCACCGGTTCGAGTCCGGTCAACGGCTCCATGAATGCTCAAGGCCCGCTTCATGCGGGCCTTTTTGCGTCTCTCGTAATTCATGTATGCTCTGCCGATGCGCGCTTGAAGTTGGGCCCAGGCAGCTCAACGGGGCGATATTCGATATCCCATCAGGCGAAACGGGGCTATTTAGGGCACGCGTCTTCTTCTGCAAGCCGTGCTCTGCTGGTGCGTGCTTGAAGTCGGTGGTGGTCGATTCTGCTTTCAGCCTAGTATTCGTCTTCTTCTGCCGATTCTTTTTCAACGCCCAAAATGCCGAATAGCTCTTCGCGCGAGTGTATGTTGAGCTTTTGATAGATATGGCGCACGTGGGCCTTCACGGTGCCGTTTGCCACGATGAGCTCGCGTTCTATGTCGGAAATGGTCTTATGCTGGGCAAGCAACAGCAAAACTTCCTGTTCGCGCGCCGAAAGCCCCTTTTCTTTCGCGATGGCGTCGCAGCGATCGACGAGTGCGTGCTTTTGCTCGAGCGGATCACTTCCATTTTCGGCATAGAGGAACTTCGCGCCCCAGCGGCTCGCGAGTTCGCGTTCGGAAAGCAAAATCATCGTGCCGGCGATAATGGCAATCAAGGCGATGGACGACGACAAGATATCGCCGCTCGTTCCCTCTATCGGCAGCGAATCGATGCCAAGATCGATATAGCGTCCCAACATCATGAACAGCGCGCGCACGCCGCGCTCAATGCCGAACAGCCAAATGGCCGACACGCCGTAGCGGTAGCAGATGTTTGCCAGAATGAGCATCGTGAGAATCGAGAACGCCGTGTATGCGCCCGTTGCGCAGAAGTTGCCCCAAAAACTATCGAATAGCCCGAATGCCGACGGCAAAATAAGCGCGCCGGCCATAAGCGGCAGGGCGGTGCGGTAAATGACGGCGAAGTCGAACCGCTTGCCCTGCGATACTACGCCGACCATAACCACGAGCGCCGCCGCCACGGTGCCAAAGGCTGAATGCGGGCCTAGCATACCCGTGTACAAATAGCGTTCCAGCAGGCCGTATGCGAGCGCATAAATAGCCATAAGCGCGATAATTTTCCACGGCACCGAAAACTTTGCCCAATTGCTGTTGGGCAGGTTTTCTTTCGAGATCAGCCCAAAGCTGCGTCGCGCGCACATGAGCGAAAACACAGGCAATATGGATGTCATCACGAACAGCCAGGGAATCATAAATCCTCGGTATACGTAAATGACGATGGCTCCAACGATAATCGACCCCGAATAATAGAGTGCAACGCGCAGCGGATTCAAGCAGCCATAGAGCTCGCTCCAAATCAGAATCATCAAGGCGATGCCGATGCCGCCAGTGAGCGATGACGCGATGGCGAGTGGGCCAGCGGCTTCGGGGAAATAAATCGACGAAAACGTGCATACGGTTGCAACGGTGAGCAGCGTGCCGCATGCAATCCACGGTAAACGCTTCGAGAAAAACGGTGAAATTTTGCGAGCGCCGAGGGCGCATCCAAGCAGCACGCTGCTCATAACGATGTCGAACAAATCGCGTGTGGCGAAGTGCGCAGTGGGGAAATCGACGAACGATCCCACAAATACGATTTCAATCCAAGCGCGATAGACGCCAAGCCCCAAAAACGCGAGCGGCAAAAAGCCAGCAAAGCTAAATGGAACATTTCCTTCGGCAATGGCCTTCTCGGCATGTTTTCCCATGGTGCCGAATTCCCTCCCTGAATCATAACCCCGCGTCGATTATAAGCCTCTGCGGTTGGCGCTTGCCGCGCGTTCGCGATTTGACTGGCGAGGGGAACCTCCTATAGCGCCTGGTAATGCGGGGTGTTATGGGGTGTGTTACGAAAAATAACCTCGAATATACCGCGCTCGGTCGATTGCAGTGATCCGTATTGGTTCTACAGTGCGGCCATGCCGACGGGGCGTAGGGAACGCAAATGAAGCGAGCCTCGTCGAAGTCAAAGATGAACAAGGAGGGTTTCATCATGAAAGAAATGAGCCGCAGGGATTTATTCAAAATCGGTGGCGTGGCCGCTGCTGGCGCGATGAGTGCGTCTATGCTTGCCGCTTGCTCGCCTTCCGGCGGGAGCAAAAAATCCGACGGAAAGACATCGTCCGACGATACGAAGATCAATGACATCGCCGGTCACTATCGTGCGGGCCAGCCGTCGTTTCTCGATGCGCCCGATCCCATTACCGATATCAAGGAAACCAAGGAATATGATGTCGTGATCGTTGGCGCTGGCGCTGCGGGTGTTCCGTGCGCTATTTCGGCCAAAGAGGCTGGTGCGACCGTCGCCCTTATCCAAAAGGAAGCCACCGCGATTTCTCAGGGCAACACCGCTACGGGCATTCTGCTCGACGGTTCTGACCCGGCGGGCGTTTCGGCCGTCGTGTCCACCTTGCTTAAAGAACACCAGTTCCGTGGCAACCGCGCGCAGGTTGAGCTGTGGGCGAAGAATTCCGGCGAAGCCATTACGTGGGTGTATGAGCTTGCTCAAAAGATTGGAGCTCAGGTTTCCGATACCACCAAGAAGTGGACGTCGACCGTGCAAACCGTGAACGACTATCCGATGAGCTATCTGTCGATTGATTTCGGCCCCAAGCCATACAACACGGGCGACGGCATGCGCGCGCTGGCCGATTACGCCGAAGAGCAGGGCGTCGACATTTTTTACAGCACCGAGGCCAAGCAGCTCGTGGGTGACGCAGAAGAAGGCATTACGGGCGTCATCGCAAAAGGTAGCGATGGCAATATCCAGTTCAATGCGAAAAAAGGCGTCATTCTGGCAACTGGCGACTACCAAAACGACGACGAAATGATGGACTACTATCTGCCCGATTTGCACTATCTGGGTCGCAAGCAGAACAACAAGACCGGTGACGGCATCAAAATGGCCGTGTGGGCCGGCGGGCAAATCGAGCCGATCGCCCATACCAAGATGCTGCACGATTTCGATGCGGGCCCGGGCTCGATGTGCGATATGCCGTTCCTCGCGGTGAAGATGAATGGCGAGCGTTTTGCCGATGAGACTGCAGGCATGTCCCGCATGAATTGCTTCTTGCGCAGCGAGGAAGACGCTGGCAACTACTGCCAGATTTTCGATTCGAACTACATGACGCAGGCCGAGAGCTGGCCGGGCAAGCTGTTCGATCCTGAGTCCCTTAAAGCGTACATGCCCGAGGAAAGCTCCGAGAAGACTGGCGTGTACGAAGACCAGGTTGCCACGTTCAAGGCCGACACGCTCGATGAGCTGGCGAAGAAACTTGGCATCACCGATGCCGCCGCTTTCAAGAAGAGCGTTGATCGCTACAACGAACTTGCTGCCGAGGGCAAAGACGAAGACTTTGGCAAGGCGGGTAAGTGGCTCACGACTATCGACACCCCGCCGTATTACGGCATTCATCGTAAAGTGCGCGTGTCTGCCATCGTTTCGGGCGTGCATGTAGGCGAGCATATGGAAGTGCTGA
The DNA here is from genome assembly GCA_963631715.1 of Bacteroidaceae bacterium. Classification (GTDB taxonomy): domain Bacteria; phylum Actinomycetota; class Coriobacteriia; order Coriobacteriales; family Eggerthellaceae; genus Slackia. The sequence continues at coordinate 16,917 of CAVGRL010000035.1, read as the reverse complement.
AGGCCGATTCCGAAGAGCCGATCAAAGGCCTGTATGCCATCGGCAATACCGCGGGAGATTTCTATTGCGGTATCGACTACACCATGTGGATGCCCGGCTTGTCTCTTGGCCGCGCGCACACCCAAGGCTACGTCACCGGCAAATACGTTGCGAAGCTTTAAAACTCGCATTTGAGAGTTTGGCGCCACCCCTCCCGGCGCCAAACTCGATTAATTTTCGGATTTGGGCGCTTCCCTCCCTCGCGCCCAGCTCTTCTACGAGGCGTGTCGCAATTGCGTGGCACGCCTCGTTGCGTGGTTGGGGCGTTTTCTTCGAGTCTGCCAAGTGCGGTCCCCATAGACAATGGCTTGATCGAGCCAGCGGTCGGTGGTAGTCGTGGCTAAAGTTGTCTTCCGTGCAAACATGGAGGAAGGGGCGGCGAGCTCGGTATGTTACAAATTCGTTACAGGATGCACATTTGATGCTTTCGGGCTGCCATTTGCGGTGTTCACCCTGGTTTCCCCTGATACCGGCTTTAAGATTATGCGCCTAACCGCGCATGCCGGCATACCCGAACAGTTGGCGGCGCTTTGTATACAGGGGGTATTATGACCAAGCTTTCTATTGCGCCTAAAGGCTCAAGCGATGCGGGTGTCTCTGCCGAGCTTGAGGCATATGCGCGCCGCATTGCGGCAACGCCGCCGGGTGCGTGCCCTGTAGCGGCCCAGCTTACGCTGCTCGAAGCCGGTGCTGCGCAGACCTGCGGAAAATGCGTGCCATGCCGCGATGGCTTGCCTCAGCTGGCGAAAATCGTGCGCCGCATTCTGGACTGCGAGGCATCGCAGGCCGAGCTCGACCGGGCTCGTGCGCTTGCCGAAATGATTCGCGATTCCTCCGATTGCGCCATTGGCTACGAAGCTGCCGCGCAGTTTCTTTCTGGCCTGGAAAAACACGCCGACGAATACCAAAGCCACGTCGAGCGCCATGCGTGCACGCCCGGCATCGAGCAGAAGGTGCCCTGCGAGGCTTTGTGCCCGGCGCATGTGAACGTGCCCGCCTATATCGCGCTTGTGGCGGCGGGCGATTACGCCGGCGCCGTGAATATGGTGCGAAAAGACAATCCTCTGCCCACGGCGTGCGCGCTCGTGTGCGAGCATCCCTGCGAGCGACGCTGCCGCCGCGGGCTGCTCGACGCCCCCGTCAATATTCGCGGCATCAAAAAGTTCGCCGTCGATTCCTGCGCCGTCGATACGGCCCCTGTGCCACCGCGATCTCCCGAAACAGGCAAGCGCGTGGCTGTCGTGGGCGGTGGCCCCAGCGGCCTTACGTGTGCGTATTTTCTCTCGCTCATGGGGCATTCGGTCGTCGTCTTCGAGGCGCGCAAACATCTCGGCGGCATGCTGCGCTACGGCATCCCCGCCTATCGCTTGCCGCGCGAGCGTCTCGATGAAGACATCAACGCCATTCTTGCCGTTGGCAGCATCGAGGTTCGTCTCGAAACGAAAATCGACACCGACGCCATGAATGGCTTGCAAAGCGAATTCGACGCGGTTTATGTCGCCATCGGCGCGCAGAAGGGCAAAGGCTTGCGCATCGATGGAGCGAAGGCCGATGGCGTGATTTCTGCCGTTGACCTGCTTGGACGCATTGGCGATGGGGATTATCCCGACTTCACGGGCAAGCGCGTGGCGGTCATCGGCGGCGGCAATGTTGCCATGGACTGCGTGCGTACGGCGGTGCGCGCTGGCGCCAGCGAAGTGTCGTGCGTGTATCGCCGCCGCGTGGCCGACATGACGGCTCTTGAAGCCGAAATCGAAAGCGCCATTGCTGAAGGCGTAGAGATGGTCACGCTCGAATCACCCGATTCTATCGAGGTCGATGATGCGGGCCATGTAACGGCCCTCATCACGCAACCCCAGATGATTTCCGTTGTGAAAGGCGGCCGCCCATCGGTGAAGGCCGCCGATAAGCCCAAGCGCCGCATTTCGGCCGACGTCATTCTTGTCGCGGTGGGGCAGGGCATTGAATCCCAGCCGTTCGAGGACGCGGGCATGCTTGCCGAATGGGGCGAGTTCAAAGCCACCGAATTCCTTGAAGCGCAGGGCGCGGAAGGAACCATTTCTGGCGTATTCGTCGGCGGCGATTGCCAAACTGGCCCGGCTACGGCCATCAGAGCCATTGGCGCTGGCAAGGTTGCTGCGCGCAACATCGATGAATACCTGGGCTATCACCACACGCTCGATTGCGGAGTGGAAGTTCCCGCGCCCGCAGCCAACGATCGCGCGCCGAAAGGCCGTGTAGAGATTTCTGAACGTCCCGCTCGCGAGCGTAAATGTGATTTCGATTACGTAGAAATGCCCATGAGCCGCGAGGAGGCGGTGCAAGAATGTGGCCGCTGCTTGCGTTGCGACCACTTCGGCTGCGGTGCCATGGAAGGGGGCCGAATCCAGTATGCCTAGCATCAACCTTAAGATCGACGGCATTTCCGTCGAGGTGCCCCAAGGCGTAACCATCTTGGATGCGGCCAAAGTCGCCGGCGTCCACATTCCCACGCTGTGTTTCCTGAAAAACGTGAGCGATATCGCGTCATGTCGCATGTGCGTTGTCGAGGTAGAGGGCAAACAGGGCCTGCTGCCCGCGTGCGCTACGCTCGCCGAAGAGGGCATGCAGGTTACCGCGACGTCGGAAAAACTCGATGCCGCCCGTCGTCTCACGCTCGACCTTATCCTGTCGAGCCATGGTCTGAACTCGACGAATTTCTGCTTCAGTTGCAAGAAGAACGGCGCGTGCGAACTGCAAGACCTCGGCCGCGAATTCGGCATGGACGAACTCACTTTCGAGGCGCCCGCGAAAAACGCGCCCGTACTTGACGGTAACCCGTTCCTTTCGTTCAACCCGAATCTGTGCATTGCGTGCCAGCGCTGCGTGGGTGCGTGCAACACGGCAGCCGGCAACCATACGCTGCGCACGGGAAAACGGGGCGTGCGCACGACCATCGAGGCCCCATTTGGCTCAGATTGGAAAGCGACCAACTGCGAGAGCTGCGGAAATTGCGCCCAAGCATGTCCGACGGGCGCGCTTACCGAGAAGCGCCGCGGGAATTATCGCGAATGGGAAGTGTCGCGCGTGCGTACCACGTGCCCGCATTGTGGCGTGGGTTGCCAGCTCGACCTCATCGTGAAGGGCGACGAAATTGTCGATGTTCAGGCCGCCAATGGCCCGTCAAATGCCGGTCTTCTGTGCGTGAAGGGTCGCAGCGGCAGCTTCGATTTCGTGAACTCGCCCGATCGCATCACGTCGCCGCTTATCAAGAACAAGGAAACCGGCGAATTTGAGCCTGTTAGCTGGGACGATGCGCTGAATTACGTTGCAGCGCGCTTCGGCGAAATCAAGGCGGCTAGCGGCGGCGAATCCATTGCGGCGTTCGCGTGTTCGCGTTCCACCAACGAAGACATCTACATGCTTCAGAAAATGGCGCGATGCGCGTTCGATACCCCGAATATCGACAACTGCGCTCGCGTTTGACACGCTCCCACCGTCGCCGGTCTGGCGAAAACACTGGGCTCTGGAGCCATGACGAATTCAATTGAAGACGTGTGCGAGCAGGCGCAAGTCATTTTGCTCGTGGGCAGCAACCCCGAAGAGGCGCATCCCGTCATGGGCATGCGCATTCGCCAAGCGGTCGAGCGTGGGGCAAAACTCATTGTGGTTGATCCGCGCGACATTGCCCTTGCGAGCAAAGCCGATGTGCATTTGAAGTTGCGGCCGGGTACCAATGTCGCGTTTGCGAACGGTATGGTAAACGCAATTATTGCTGGGGGGCTTGCCGATCGTGAGTTCGTTGAGAACCGTACGGAGGGCTTTAGCGAACTTGCGGAAATGGTCGCTGACTATACTCCCGAAAAGGTCGCGGAGATTTGCGGCATCGATGCCGACGACCTTGTTCAGGCGGCAGAAATGTATGCAAAAGCCGATCGCGCCCCCATCATTTATTGCCTGGGAGTCGCCGAGCACTCGACGGGCACCGAAGGCGTTATGTCTTTATCGAATATCGCCATGGTGTGCGGCAAATATGGAAAATCTGGTTGCGGCGTGAACCCTTTGCGCGGTCAAAACAACGTGCAGGGTGCTTGCGATATGGGCGCCAGCCCGACCGATTTTACGGGCTACCAAAAGACCGCAAACCCCGACGCTCTTAAGAAGTTCGAGGCTGCGTGGGGCGTGGCAATCAATCGCGCGCCGGGGCTTAAAGCCACCGAGTGCTTTCCTGCGATGATCGAGGGCCGCATCAAGGGTCTCTTCATTTT
>CAVGRL010000035.1:9281-11699 GCA_963631715.1 Bacteroidaceae bacterium | reverse complement strand
GGCGGTTTCCAAAAGTCGCCTAAGAAGAAATGTACGCCTATGAGTTTCAACGCTATTTTTGCCGTCGCGGTCTTTCTCATCGTCATTGCGCTCGTGATGTCTGAAAAGGTGCACCGCTCGCTTGTCGCCATAGCTGGCGCCGCCGTGCTGCTGCTCGCGCACGTTATGACCCTCGACCAGGCGGTCAGCCATGTCGACTTCAATACGATCGGCGTCCTGTTCGGCATGATGTTGTTCGTCGCCGTCGTGAAGCAGTCGGGCCTGTTCGGCTATCTGGCCATCAAAACCGCCCACATCGCAAAGGGCGACCCGTGGCGCATCATGATTATGTACGTGCTGCTCACGGCTGTGCTCTCGGCGTTTCTCGACAATGTCACCACGGTGCTGCTTATCGGCCCCATGACGCTTACCATCTGCAAGCTGCTGAAGGTGAACCCGATGCCGTTTTTCATGGTGGAAATTATGGCGTCCAACATTGGCGGTACGGCCACGCTGATTGGCGATCCGCCGAATATCATGATTGGCTCGGCCGCAGGCTTTACCTTCCTCGACTTCATCATGGTCGATGCTCCCATTGTGTGCGTGATTCTCGCCGTTGTGCTGGTCGTGTTCTATTTCCTGTATGGGCGCGGCTTGCATGTGACCGACGAGGAGCGCAATCGCGTGCTCGAGCTCGACCCCAAAGATCAGATCGAAGATGCTCGCTTGCTCAAGATTTCCGTCGTCATGCTTGCGCTGGTCGTCATCGGGTTTATGTGCCACGGCTCGCTCGGCATCGAATCTTCGGTTGTGGCGCTTACCGCCGCCGCGGTTATCATGCTCATTTCGCGAGTCGATGTGCCGCAATGCCTGCTGCATGTCGAATGGACCACACTCGTGTTCTTCTGCGGTCTGTTCATCATCGTTGGCGGCATGGTGGAAACCGGAACCATCGATTTGCTGGCTAACGCGCTTATGGACGTTACTGGCGACGACGTATTGCTTACCATGATTATCTTGCTGGTGGCATCCGCCGTTATTTCTTCGGTCCTCGACAACATCCCATTCGTTGCAACCATGATCCCTATTTTGCTTGCCATGGAAAGTGCCGGTATGGACGTCACTCCTTTGTGGTGGGCCGTTTCCTTGGGCGCATGCCTCGGCGGCAACGGCACGCTTATCGGCGCGTCGTGCAACGTGGTGCTTTCCGACATCGCGGCGAAAAACAATACGCCTATCAGCTTCGTGCAGTACATGAAGGTGGGCTTCCCGCTCATGCTTCTCACAGTGCTTATTTCGGGCATCTACTTGTACATCATTTTCCAGCCGGTCTAAGCCGCGCGAGCACGTTTCTCGAAAAGCCCGGGTGCGCCCCGGGCTTTTTTTGTGCTATCGCTCGTTTTGGAGGAACGAAATCGAATACCCCGCTTCGCGCTTATGAATGAGCGGCGATATATGAAAAACGGCCTGTGGAATGCACGCATATAAGCCTGGGCATTCGCCTGCGGTGATAGGGTGGGAATGTCCTTCGGAAAGGCTTCCCAAATATGTTCGATATCTTGCTTTCGGCGAGCGCGTATGCGCTCATCATTGTTGTTGGCGCCGTGTGCGCGCATACGGGGTTTATCAAATCAGAGACGAAAAACGTTTTTTCCCGCTTGCTTTTCAATATCACGCTGCCGTGCACAGTGGTGTATTCATTCGTCGGTTTCCAATTCGACGCGAGCTTGCTGCTCGTTTCCGCCGTGTCTTTTGCGGCAACCGTGGTTGGTTTCGGTGGGGCCATGCTTTTCACGCATCGCCGGCCCGCCGAACAGCGCATGATTCCCACGCTCATGGGTTTTGGCTATAACATAGGCTGTTTTGCCCTGCCCTTCATATCGTCGGTCGTCGGTCCGACGGGCGTGGTGCTCGCCTGCATGTTCGATTTGGGCAATACTATTTTGGTGTCGGGCGGTGCATATGCCATCGTTCGGACATTCATTCTGAAAAAGCGTACGGGTGGCGTTGTGGGTTCGCTTATTCGAACCACGCTGAAGTCGCCTGCGCTCGATTGCTATCTGGTGCTTATCGCGCTCTCGCTGGTGGGAATTTCGGTGCCCGAGCAGCTCGGCACGCTTATTCATCCTATGGCCCAGGCGAATAGCTTTCTTGCCATGTTTATGATCGGCCTCGTTTTCGAATGGCATATCGATAAACAGCACTTGCTCGAGGTTTGCAAGGTTATCGGGTGGCGTCTTGTTGTTGCGATTGCTTTTTGCGCGCTCGTTTATTTTGTCGTGCCTATGCCGGTCGATCTGCGTAACGTCACCATCCTGTGCCTGCTCGCACCCATCATGTCGGTTGGCTTGGTGTATATCATTTGGGTTGACGGCGACACGCAAACCGCGGGTTTTGCTATTTCCCTTTCGGTCGTCATCTCGCTTATCCTCATGACTG
>CAVGRL010000035.1:0-9021 GCA_963631715.1 Bacteroidaceae bacterium | reverse complement strand
GCTTCTTCTATCGAAATCCCGAGCGACGCCGCATATTCTTCGCGAACTTGGTCGCGTGCGGTTTCAAGAAGGCGAATATAGAGCCCCGATGGCTTGTGTCCCTCGGCTTTTTGCTCGGCGATGCGATGCTCCATTGTTCGGGCAACCTTCATGGTGACGAAGCAGTCGTGCTGCGCCAGCTGCTCGCGAAAATGCTGCTCGGTCGTGTGCATATTCTTCTCGGTGTAGTCTTCCGGGGTTATGTTTTCCAACTGATGCGCCAGATTGATTGCGTCGGCCTTGTCGATTACGGGCCGCATGAATTCCTCGGCCTTATCTGTCGGAACGTACGCCTGGCCGCCTTTGGCGCTTTGAGATTTCAAGACGAAATACGTGCGCTTCGGTGCGTCGCTTTTCGTTGCGTTGAGCGATTCCATAACATAATCGGTCTGCTCAATTACGCATACGCCGAAACTCTTGTAAATGACTTTATCTCCGCGTTTGAACATCTTTCACCTCTTGACCTGGCATTATCATTTTAATCATACTCCGTTTTGATGGGTATGTGCACAAAAAACCATGGTTGAGCAGGCAAAAGAAAGGCCCCTTCGCTTGAAGGGGCCGAAAATTCAGGTTTATGGGAGCCGCTTGGCTCGCAGGCAGCAATCAGGGTTATCACTTATTTTCGCGAATGCGCCAGTTTTGGCTAGCGTCTCTCTAAATCGCGGCGCAAATGAGGTCGCCCATTTCGGAGCAAGAGAGCTTCTTCTCGTCTGTTTTGGCGATGTCGCCCGTGCGGTGGCCCGCTTCGAGCACGTTCGCCACAGCGTTCTCAATGGCATCGGCTTCTTCGGCCAAATCGAAGCTGTAGCGCAGCATCATTGCGGCGGAGAGGATGGTTGCAATCGGGTTCGCGATATTCTGACCCGCGATGTCGGGTGCGCTGCCGTGAATCGGCTCGTACATGCCGAGCTTCGTGTCGGAAAGCGAGGCGGAAGGCAGCATGCCGACCGAACCGGTAATGCACGAAGCCTCGTCGGATAGGATGTCACCGAACAGGTTGCCGGTCAGAATCACGTCGAATTGGCCAGGATTGAGCACGAGCTGCATGGCGCCATTGTCGACGTAGAGGTAGTCGGTTTCGACGTCGGGGTAGTCGGCGGCGATGCGTTGCACGGTTTCGCGCCACACGCGGCTCGTTTCGAGCACGTTGGCCTTGTCGATGCTTGTCACTTTGCCGCGACGCTTGCGCGCCATGTCGAAGGCAACGCGGGCAATGCGCTCGACCTCCGGCACGGAGTAATTCATATCATCGTGGCCAGTGCCGTCTTCGTCGCGATGCTTTTTACCGAAGTACACGTCACCGACGAGCTCGCGGCATACGACCAGGTCAAGGCCTTCGCCAAGGCGCTCCGGTTTCAGCGGGCAGGCATCGGCGAGGGGTGCCCACAGCTTTGCGGGGCGTAGGTTTGCGAATAGGTTCAGCTCTTTGCGGATGCCAAGCAGGCCGCGTTCGGGGCGGTTGGTCGCGGGTTCGATGTGGTCCCACTTCGGGCCGCCGACGGCGCCAAGCAGCACCGAATCGGATGCCTTGCATGCATCGATGGTTTCTTGCGGCAGGGGCACGCCGAACTCATCGATGGCCGCGCCGCCAATCAGACGCTCGTCGTAGTGAAACGTATGGCCGAACTTTTCGCCGACCTTATCGAGCGCCTTCAGCGCTTCATCAACAATCTCGGGGCCGATTCCGTCGCCCTTCAAAACGCAAATCTTAAAATCCATGATTCTCCAATCAGGTCAATTAATTTTCCAATTATAAGTCAAGCTCCCAGGTGGATCAGCGTGCGTCCAAACCTCAGCCGATGGCTCGTAAAAGGAAGTAAAAATGCAGCGCGGTCTCGGGGTTGTGGGGCGGTGCATTCATAAGGGACGCCTGGAATGTTGTCCCGTTGAATGTACCCGCCCCACAACCCCGAGACCGCCAAAGATTAAACTCCTCGAGCCTTGAGGCTGTTCAGCAACCCGTCGTTATCGATGATGTTTTGGATGAATTCGGGGAATGGCAGCGCCTCAAACGTTGCGCCCGTCGTTTCGTCGGTAATCACTCCCGTGCTGAAGTCGATCGAAACGGTGTCGCCGTTTTGGATGGCTTCGGCTGCTTCGGCGCTTTCCAGAATAGGCAAGCCGATGTTGATGGCGTTGCGATAGAAAATGCGAGCGAAGCTTGCTGCAACGACGCACGCTACGCCGTTATCTTTCAGAACGCGCGGAGCGTGCTCGCGCGAAGACCCGCAACCGAAATTCTTATTGGCCACGATGATGTCGCCCGGTTTCACGTTTTTCACGAACTCGGTATCGATGTCTTCCATCGCATGCGAGGCCAATTCTTTCGGATCGGCGATATTCAAATAGCGGGCAGGGATGATTACGTCGGTGTCGACATTGTCGCCATACTTAAAAACAGTGCCCTTGGCAGTCATTTTCATTGTGATTCCTTTCGTCGTTTCGACGAACGACGAAGAGATCGACGCTGCGATCGAGCCGAGCACCGAATCTTCGGTCGGCGAGCCGCCCTCGCGTATCGAAGTGCGCGTCGGTCGTCTCCCCGGTCGAATCTTTGGCACGGGACTCAATCTCGCTGACTTTTCGTCGACCTACTTCGTCAACGTTGTCCTTACAGCGATGCGGGGTCGGTGATGTAGCCCGTGATGGCCGACGCTGCGGCAACCGCAGGGCTCGATAGATACACTTCAGAATCCACATGCCCCATGCGCCCTACGAAATTGCGATTCGTCGTCGAAATCGCGCGCTCGCCTGCCGCCAGAATTCCCATATGGCCGCCCAGGCAGGGCCCGCACGTCGGGGTGGAAACGATGGCGCCTGCCTCAATGAAAATCTCGGCCAAGCCTTCGCGGATGCATTGCAGCTGAACTTCCTGCGTTGCGGGCATCACGATGGCACGCACGCCGTCGGCAACCTTGCGTCCTTTAAGTATCTGAGCCGCAATCCTCATGTCTTCGATACGGCCGTTCGTGCATGAGCCAATCACGGCTTGGTCAATTTTCACATCGGCAAACGCAGTGACGGGCTTCGTGTTCTCGGGTAGGTGCGGCGCGGCAACCGTGGAGGGCACCGTGGACAAGTCGATGTCGATCACGCGCTCGTATTCAGCATCGGCATCAGCGGTGAACTCAACGGGTTCGTGCTGCGCGCGGTCCTTCATGTATTCGCGGGTTTTCTCATCAACAGGGAAAATGCCATTTTTTGCACCGGCTTCAATCGCCATATTAGAAATGCTGAAGCGGTCGTCCATTGAAAGCGACGCCACGCCTTCGCCTGTGAACTCCATGCTCTGGTACAGTGCGCCATCGACGCCGATCATGCCAATGATGTACAGGATTACGTCTTTGCCCGAAACCCAAGGGTTCAGTTTGCCTGTGAGGTTGAATTTGATTGCCGAAGGAACGCGGAACCATGCCTTGCCCGTGGCGATGCCTGCCGCGCAATCGGTTGAGCCAACGCCGGTCGAAAACGCCCCAAGCGCGCCATAAGTGCATGTGTGGCTGTCGGCGCCGATAATGATGTCGCCCGATGCCACGATACCTTGTTCGGGCAGCAGCGCGTGCTCAACGCCCATGCGTCCCACGTCGAAGAAATTCACGATGTCGTGCTTGCGAGCGAAATCGCGGCACTCCTTGCACTGCTCGGCGCTCTTGATGTCTTTGTTCGGAGCGAAGTGGTCCATGACCAAGGCGACCTTCGTTCGGTCGAATACCTTGTCCATGCCGGCCTTCTTCAGCTCACGAATCGCGACTGGGCCCGTGATGTCGTTGGCAAGCGCCAGGTCGATGTTGGCCTCGATCAGCTGGCCGGGCACTACGGAATCGAGTCCGGCGTGCGCCGCCAAAATCTTCTGGGTCATTGTCATGCCCATATGAAATCCCCCTTCAGGAAGTTGTACTGCAAGGTAACTGCTGCTGGGGCAGTTGCCTCTGAGGAAGGTGAACCAGCAGCGAGTTTGGGGAAGCGAATTCCCAGCGGAAAGCGGGGAGGTGAGCGGTGCATTCGTGTGCTCGCCTTAGGCGTTGCGTTGTTGAACGCGCCACCCGCCCCGCCGCGCCGCCCGGGGTGCAATGCCCTGGGCGGCGCAAAAACTTACATGCGGTTGAGTGCTGAAATCAGGCCTTTAACCGAAGCGGTGATGATGTCGTGGTGCTCGCCTGCGCCCCAAACGATTTTTCCGTCCGAGTCTTCGATCCCCACATACGCCATAGCCGAGCTATCGGAGCCGCGAGTCAGCGCATGCTCGCTATAGCTGGCCACATGAGCCTTGAAGCCCAGCTTCTCCATGGCATTGCATACCGAATCCAAGCGGCCATTGCCGTTGCCGATAACGTCTTGTTCATCGCCGTCGATATTCACGGTAACAAACGCCTTGAAAGCCTTGTTGTTTTCGGCGTGCGTGAAGTGGAAGTCGACCAATTCAACGTGGCCTCCCCTGTTCACATAATTCTCGTGGAAGATTTTATTCACTTCTGCGGGCGAGAGCTCTGCGTGCGCGTGGTCGGAAACGTCTTTGCTCGCATAGCTCAGCTCTTCGCGCATTTTCGGCGGCAGCACATAGCCGAAATTCTGCTCGAGGATATAGCCGATGCCGCCCTTGCCCGACTGGCTGTTGATGCGGATGACGTCTGTCTCGTAGTGGCGACCAACATCGGTGGGATCGATCGGCAAATACGGAGTCGTCCAATGCTCGGGGTCGTGCTCTTCGCGCCACTTCAAGCCTTTGGCGATGGCGTCTTGATGACTGCCCGAAAACGCGGCGAATACCAGCTGCCCAGCATAGGGGCGCCTCGGCTCGACTTTCATGTTGGTTACGCGCTCGTACATGTCGACGAGTTCCGGCATGTTGGCGAAATTGAGTTTGGGGTCTACGCCGTGGGCGAACATGTTCATGGCAACGGTGATGAGGTCGGTGTTGCCCGTGCGCTCGCCATTGCCGAACAGGGTGCCCTCAACGCGGTCAGCGCCGGCGAGGATGCCCAATTCGGTTTCAGCGACGCCCGTTCCGCGATCGTTGTGGCAATGCAGGGACAGCTCAACAGCGTCGCGGTATTTCAGGTTCTTGCTCATGTATTCGATCTGCGAGGCGAATACATGGGGCAGGCTCATTTCCACGGTGGCCGGCAGGTTGATGATGGCTTTGCGCTCGGGCGTCGGCTGCCAGATGTCAAGCACGGCATTGCAAACTTCCAGGGCGTATTCGGGCTCGGTGCCCGTGAAGCTTTCAGCGCTGTACTCGAAGCGGTAATTGTCGTGGTTGCCGGCTTCGGTCAGCTCTTTGAGCAGCTTTGCGCCCGTGATGGCGATGTCTTTGATTTGCTGTTTGTCACGCTTGAAGACCTGCTCGCGCTGGGCGAGGCTCGTGGAGTTGTAAACGTGGACGATGACCGGAGTCTTGCAGCCTTCAAGGGCGTCAAAGGTCTTTTTGATGATGTGGTCGCGGGCCTGAGTGAGCACCTGGATGGTCACATCTTCAGGAATCATGTCGTTTTCGATGAGCGTGCGGGCCAATTCGAATTCGGTTTCGCTTGCCGCAGGAAAGCCAATCTCGATTTCTTTGAAGCCGATTTCAACGAGTTTTTTGAAGAACTCGAGTTTTTGCTCCAGACTCATAGGAATGATGAGCGCTTGGTTGCCATCGCGCAAATCGACGCTTACCCATTTCGGGGCTTCGCTGATGTATTCCTTTTTCACCCAATCGAAGCAGGGCTCGGGGGGCATGAAATATCCGCGCTGGTATTTCGTATGGTTGGGCATTCCGGTCATGGGAGGCTCCCTTTCTGTCATACGCCACATGTATGCGGCACATTAGAGATACAGATGTGGAACGCTCTCGCTTTCATCCGGTCGTCGGCCGCACGAGGGCGTTTGAATGGGGCATGCTGGCGCATGCCCCATTGTATTATGACGAGGGGATTTATAAGGCGCAGACCCGAAGGCGTCGTAAACGGCGCTTACAGGTGCGCCTGGATAAGCTTAGGACGGAAGCCGCCTTCTTCAAGTGCATCGACAATCTGGTGCTTATGGTCTGTTCCAAAAGCTTCGATGGTCACGCGCAGCTCAACGGCGGCATTGCGATTCGTGCTCACGAATTGGTTGTGATCGAGGCGAATGACGTTGCCGTTTTGCTCTGCGATGATTTGGGCAACGCGAACCAGTTCGCCGGGGCGGTCGGGCAGAAGCACCGAGACGGTAAACACGCGATCGCGCTGAATCAGGCCATGCTGCACGACGGAAGACATGGTGATAACGTCCATGTTGCCGCCCGACAGAATGGAAACGACCTTCTTGCCGGTGAAGGGCAGGTGCTTCAGGGCGGCTACGGTAAGCAGTCCTGAGTTTTCGACGACCATCTTGTGGTTTTCGACCATGTCGAGGAATGCCGAAATCAACTCATCGTCGTCGATGGTGATGATTTCGTCGACGTTTTTCTGGATGTACGGGAAAATCTTATCGCCCGGCTCAAGCACGGCGGTGCCATCGGCAATCGTGTTCGCGTGCGGCAGCTTTACCACATGGCCGGCCTCGATGGAAGCCTTCATGCAGGCGGCACCTGCGGGCTCCACGCCGATAACCTTAATATGCGGATTCAGCAGCTTGGCCAGCGTGGAAACGCCTGCCGCCAATCCGCCGCCTCCGATGGGGACCAAAATATAGTCGACAAGCGGGAGCTCTTTCACGATTTCCATGGCGATGGTGCCTTGGCCTGTGGCGACCGCCGGGTCGTTGAACGGGTGGATGAAGGTATAGCCTTCTTCTTCAGCGAGTTGCATGGCGTACTCGCACGCTTCGTCATACACGTCGCCGTGAAGCAGGGCCGTACCGCCGTAATGCTGGGTCCTTTTGACCTTGATGAGCGGGGTTGTGGTAGGCATGACGATGGTTGCCTTGGCGCCGTAGCGGTTCGCGGCGAACGCGACGCCCTGCGCGTGGTTGCCCGCCGAAGCGGTAATAAGGCCGCGCTCACGCTCTTCTTCGGTCAGCGTCGAGATTTTATAGTACGAGCCGCGTACTTTGTACGCGCCCGTGCGCTGCATATTTTCGGGCTTGAAAAACACCTTGTTGCCAGTCGCGGCGCTGAAGTGGGGACTTTCAATGAGCCCCGTCTTCTGCGTGACCTCTTGCACTTTGGCGGCAGCTTCCTCGAATGCGTCGAGTGTGAGCATTTCGGTCATGTCGGTTACTTCCTTGAATCCATTTCGGCTTTAGCGTAATAAAGCAGTATAGCCATTCGGAATTCAATTGGAAGAATTCAATGCCGAAACCTTGCGCGAAGCCCACTGCGACTACATAGAACGGAAGACGAAGCAGGTTGTGCCGGTCCTGAGCGATTCGTTTTGCAGAGAAGTCGGCTTTATGCTGCATTTTTCTGGCTTCCTCTCGCCATGGTTTGCGTTTGGGGTCGAGAAAGTCGAGTCTTCTCTAGAGACCTAGACTGGGCCCTCGCCGGAATGGATCTTTGAAGGTTCGTCTCAGCAACACCTACATATATATGTAGTAGAGTCTGCGCACTGAACGAATTTCTAAGGAGGCTTTCATGAAAACTATCGCAACCCCCAAGGCCCCTGCCGCTGTCGGCCCCTACGCCCAGGGAAATATCGTGAACGGCTTGCTGTTCGCATCGGGCCAAATCGCTCTGGTTCCTGAGACGGGCGAGTTGGCGGGCGACACCATTGAAGAACAGAGCCGTCAGGTCATGAAGAATGTCGGCGCCCTGCTCGAAGCTGCCGGTACCGACTTCAACCACGTGGTGAAAACCACCTGCTTCCTCGACGACATAAACGACTTCGCTACGTTTAACGCCATCTATGCCGAATCCTTTGGCGAAACATTGCCGGCTCGTTCGTGCGTTGCCGTTGATAAACTTCCTAAAGGAGCGCTCGTCGAGGTCGAAGTCATTGCCGAGGTCGTGGAATAACCTGTGGTTCCCGAAAATACGCCGCTGTTCAAAATTCACGACGCGACGGTGCGCCGCAAAGACAACGTCATTCTTCATGTCGACGATTTCGAATTGGCCGAAGGGGAGAACATTGCACTGCTTGGCCCGAATGGCGCGGGCAAGTCGACGTTTATTCAGCTGCTTACGCGCGAAGTGCTCCCGCTTCACCGCGACGAGCCGCCCGTGGTTTTCCGCGGGCAGGTGCGTCCGACCCTCACCGACATTAAGGCGTGCTTCGGCGTGGTGAGCAACACAATGCACGATCAGGTTCGCGTGCATCTAACCGCGCGCGACATTGTATGCGGTGGCTTATTCGGCACTTTGGGCATTCCTCGTCATATTCATGCGACCGAAGCCGATTATGCGAAGGCAGAGGAGCAACTTGCGCTCCTAGGCATTGGCGAACTTGCCAATCGCGACATTATGACGATGTCAACGGGTCAAGTGCGGCGCGTACTTGTCGCTCGCGAACTTGTGCACGATCCCCAGGCGCTTATTTTTGATGAGCCGTGCACGGGCCTCGACCCCGAGGGCATGTATCAGTTGCGTGGCGTCATGCGCCAGCTTGCGGCCGAGGGTCGTTCGGTCATCCTCGTTACGCACTACCCGGAAGACATCATTCCTGCCATTAATCGAGTGCTTCTTATAAAGGATGCCGCGATTTACGCCGACGGGAGAAAAGAGGATCTTCTTACCGAAGAGCATATGACTCGTCTTTTCGGCGTGCCTCTTGCGGTGGAGAGCAACCGCGGCTGGTACTCCCTGCGCGAGAAATTTGACTAAACGAAGGCGACGGGCGCGAAATCGTTCGTCGCCTTTTCGTTTAGGTGAGGGCAAAAGCCGAGTAGATGCAAAAGCGGGATACGCGCCTTCGAGGCAACTGCCCCAGGGGCAACTGCTCCGCCCATCGCTTCGCGGCCCGGCCCGCTAGACGCCCGGGCGTCTAGCGGGGTCCTTCGGGCCGGCCTCCCCGATCCGATTTTCCGCCCGCCCGCGTGGAAAACAACGGATTCGAAAGCCGCAGGTAATTCCAAAAGTAC
>CAVGRL010000034.1:0-24473 GCA_963631715.1 Bacteroidaceae bacterium | reverse complement strand
GCGTTTCGGTCACGGCGTCAGCCGTCTGAGCTAGAATGCCGCCGTCGACCGAGCGGTACTCGGTGCGGCTCGGCGCGTCGACGCCGCCGGTGCGCAGCACGCGCATGTTCTTCTTCTTTTGCAGCAGCTCGAGCGCGGCGGGCTCGTAGCTCGGCGCAATCATAACCTCAACGAACTGCTTGTTCTCGTTCATATGCTCAATCATTTCGAGCGTGACCTCGACATTCGCCGCGATAATGCCGCCGAACGCGCTCTTCGGGTCGCACGCGAACGCCTTATCGTAGGCTTCAGCCACGGTGGCCGCGGTCGCCGAGCCGCAGGGGTTTTGGTGTTTCAAGATCACAACGGCCGGCTCGCTGAATTCGCGCGCGAGCGTCCAGCACGCATCGGTGTCGAGGATGTTGTTGTAGGAAAGCTCCTTGCCGTTGAGCTGCTCGGCATTCACCAAGCTGTGAGCGTCGGCGCCCGGCAAACGGTAGAACGCGGCGCTCTGGTGCGGGTTTTCGCCATAACGCAGGTCTTGCTGCTTTTCCAGATGCAAATCGATGGCCGCAGGCGTTTCCTCGACGAAATCTTTCGCCTCGCCACGCAACTGCTCGCCCATCCATGCGGCAATTGCGCCGTCATAGGCATTCGTAGTTTCGAACACTTTGAGCGCAAGCTTCGCGCGCGTCTCGCGCATGGTGGCACCGCCGTTCGCGCGCATTTCTTCGAGGATGGCGTCGTAGGTGGAAGGCTCGGTGACCACGGCGACGCTTTCGAAATTCTTCGCGGCGCTGCGCAGCATCGACGGACCGCCGATGTCGATGTTTTCGATGCACGTACCGAAATCGGCGCCCGAAGCAACGGTCTTCTCGAAGGCATACAGGTTCACGACCACCATATCGATCATCTGAATGCCATGCTCGGCAGCCTCGGCCATATGTTTGGAATTGTCGCGCTTCGCGAGCAGGCCGCCATGCACCATTGGATGCAGCGTTTTCACGCGGCCATCCATCATTTCGGGAAAATTCGTCACCGCGTCGATGGGGGTTACGGAAACGCCAGCCTCGGCAATAACTTTCGCCGTGCCGCCCGTTGAAATGATCTCGGCGCCAAATTCGTCGTGCAGCGCACGCGCGAATTCGACCACGCCCGTTTTGTCGGTCACAGAAACCAGAACGCGTTTAACCTGGGGATTAGCCAACTTCGTTCCAACCTTTCTATCGTCAACCCTTTTCCAAACACCTTATCAAGCAAATCGTCCGCCTGCGACAGCACATGCGCAAGCGGACGAAATAACTGCATTACCGTCCAAGACTCGTCTCGTGTTTCGCACGGGCCGCCTCGGAGTAGTTCTGCCTGTAACGCACGTCAACCAATTCGGCCACAATGGCGATTGCGAGTTCGGCAGGCGTTTTGGCCCCAAATTTCAAACCAATGGGGCGCTTAATGCGTTGCCATCCTTCTTCGGTACCACCTTTTGAAAGCACCAGTTCGTGAACGGTATCGTTTTTACCCTTACAGCCCATCATGCCCGCATAGTGCAAATGGTGACTGGTTGCCCATACGCACGCCTCGGGGTCGAACATATGCCCACGCGTGAGCACGCACGCGTAATCGGCGGCCGAGGGCTCGATGTTCGCGAGCTCGTCGAAATTGCCGCCGTTCAGCAACACGCGGCGCGCGTTCGGGAAGCGCTCTTCCGAGATGTAGGCCGGGTCGTAGTCGACGGCGACCACGTCGAAGCCGACGTGGTGCGCGAGCGTCGCCACCTCGGTCGACGCGTCAGATGCGCCGAGCAGCCACACGCGCACTTTGTCGAACAACGGCGTCGAAAGCCAGGTGAGGCCCTCGAATTGCTCAGTATGCATGGCGGGGCCGCGTGTGGCATCCTTCATTTGAAATTTGTCGCGCGGGGAATACTCGCGCCCGCACACGATTTCTTTCGCATCGTTGCAGAAGAACACGAACGAATCGCCGTTAGCAGAACCCACATCGCCGTATTTCTTTGTGACCTCGTTATCGGTATTGGCTTGCGCGGCTGCCGCGTTATAAACCGCCTTGAACCCGATCCAAGCAAGGTCGCCCTCGTCAATAGCCTGGGCGGCGCGCTCGAACACGCACGCATCGGCCGGCGTAAGCCCCGCCGCAATATGCGCAAGTGTTTCGGTCGTCACATGCGCGCGACCCTCGAGCGCCTCGGAAGCGAAGCATGGGAAATCGTCGACGGAAAGTTCCACCGGTTTACCCGCAACAACATCCGCCGCAAGCTCACGAAGATAGTTCGCCGTTAGCATGTGTACCACAAACCTTTCGTATGGAATCGTCGCCGTTCATCTGGCATCGCGTCCCGTTCGCGAACAAGACGCCGCAGGCCGTCTTGTCTCCCGCTGCGCAAGTGGAAGCAAAACGCCAACCGCCTCGCTATGCTATTGGATATGCACGCGACCCGTTTCTTCGTCGACGCTCACGCGCCCCTCGGCGATGAGCTGCACCGCCTGAGGATAGAGCGAATGCTCGACCGCGTGAATTTTCTCCTCGAGCGACTCAAGCGTATCGTCTTCAGCAACCTCAATAGCGCGCTGCGCCACGATGGGACCTTTGTCGTAGTCCTCGTTCGCGAAATGCACGGTAACGCCGGTTACCTTCACGCCAGCCTCGAATGCATCGCGAATCGCATGAGCGCCCTTGAACGACGGCAACAGCGCCGGGTGCAAATTCAGCACGCGATTCGGAAACGCGCGCAGCATAACAGGCGTCACTTTACGCATATAACCAGCCATAATGATGTATTCCGCGCCTGCCGCCTGAACATCGACGACAATTTGCGTATCGGCCGCTTCGGCATCGACATACAGCGCCTTGTTCATCACGAGCACGGGAATGCCAGCCGCCTTCGCACGCTCGATGCCATACGCATCGGGGCGCGACGCGACCACCTTCACGATCTCGGCGTCCAACGTGCCAGCGGCGATGTCGTCGATAAGCGCCTGCAGGTTCGTGCCCGAGCCCGAAAGCAACACGGCAATTTTCAAAGGTTGAGCCATGGAAAGCCCTTTCCTAAAACAGAAACCCGTTAAACGCTCAGAGCATTTAACGGGCTCATCAGCTACCGTCCCAAAACCCGTTAAATGCTCTGAGCGTTTAACGGGTTTAGCAGGCTCATCGGCCCATAGGTCTTGCAAATGTCAGCGAGCGGAAGCCAGGTGCCCCAGGTTAGCCTGAAAAAGGAGCGAAGCGTACTTCGGTACGCGAGCGACGATTGAAAGCCAAGATGGGGTGCCCGGCTTTCGCGCAGCGTCGAGTAGTTCGCTGGCCGTTAGGCCAGCGAAACCAATCTTACTCGGCGTAACGAACGACGCCCGTGCCTTCGACAATCTTGCCGACGACGACCGGCTGCTCGCCCGAAGCCTTCAGCTCGTCCATCACGGCGTCAACGCGCGCGGCATCCACAATAAGAACCATACCGATGCCCATATTGAACGTCTTTCGCGCCTCTTCGTCGGTCAGGCCGGCGGCCTCGATGCCCATCTTGATGATGGCGGGCACTTCCCAGGCACCCATATCGACCAGCGCATCCTTGTCGGCGGGAAGCGCTCGGTTGAGGTTCTCGGTGATACCGCCGCCGGTGATATGGGCAAGCGCATGCACGTCGCCCGGCAGATTGCGCAAGCAATTGAGCACGGGCTTCACGTAAATGCGCGTGGGCGCGATAAGCGCGTCGCCCAGCGATTCGCCGTTGAGCTCAGGCACGGGAGCCGCAAGCTCTTCAGCGGTTTTGCCCTCGACGAGCACCTTGCGCACCAGCGAATAACCATTGGAATGAAAGCCGCTCGAACGCAAGCCGATAAGCACATCGCCTTCAACGACGCCGTCGGGTCCGATCATCTTCGGGCGGTCGACCACACCCACCGTGAAGCCGGAAAGATCGTAATCATCGGGGTCCATCACGCCAGGATGCTCGGCCATCTCGCCGCCGATGAGCGCGCAGCCGGCCTGGCGGCAACCATTGGCGATGCCGCCGACAACCTTGGCGACGTGCTCTTTCTTCAGCTTACCGATGGCGATGTAGTCCAAGAAGAACAACGGCTCGGCGCCGCATGCCAGAATATCGTTCACGCACATGGCAACCAGATCGATGCCCACAGTTTCATGCTTGCCAATGAGTTGGGCGACTTTGAGCTTCGTGCCAACACCATCGGTGCCGGAAACCATGAGCGGCTCTTCCATTCCCTTGAACGCCGCCGCGCTGAACAGGCCGCCGAAGCCCCCGATATCGCCCACGACCTCGGGGCGATAGGTGGAATGCACGGCGTCTTTGATGGCGTCGACCGCGGCCGCGCCCTCTTCGATGTCGACGCCCGCGTCGGCGTAGGTAATTTCTGCCATGAGTTCGACTCCTCCTTTTGACCCACTCGCGAGTCAGGCCTGTTGGCTAATCTTTCTTCAAAAACGCGTTCTTCGTAATGGATTCAGGCAACGCCACCGGGTATTCGCCCGTAAAGCACGCTTCGCAGAATGTCGTGCTTTGGGCGTCGCCCACGGCCTCGCGCAAGCCTTCGAGTGAAATGAACTTGAGCGAATCGCAACCAATGAACTCGCACATTTCCGCATTGGTCATATTCGCCGCGATAAGCTGGTCTTGGTTGGCGGTGTCGATGCCATAGAAACACGGCCACAGCACTTCGGGGCTCACGATGCGGAAATGAACTTCGGCCGCACCGGCGGCGCGCAGCATGTCCACAAGCTTCTTCGAGGTGTTGCCTCGCACGATGGAATCGTCGATGACCACCAAACGCTTGCCAGCGATAACGCTCGGCAGCGGATTGAGCTTGATTCGAATGCCCATTTGGCGCATTTCTTGCGTGGGTTGGATAAACGTGCGACCCACGTAGCGATTCTTCACGATGCCGTCGGTGAACTGAATGCCACTTTCTTCGGCATAGCCAAGCGCGCCAGGCACACCCGAATCGGGCACGCCAAGCACCAAGTCGGCATCGATGGGAGATTCGCGAGCCAAGATGCGGCCCATAGAACGCCGCGCTTGATAAACGCTTTGCCCATCGATAATGGAATCGGGGCGCGCGAAATAGACGTATTCGAAAATGCAGCCTCGCGGTTCTTTGGGCTCGATGGCCTGCAACGTAGAGATTCCCGTATCGTTGATGCGAATGATTTCGCCGGGCTTCACGTCGCGCACGAATTCGGCGCCCACGATATCGAGGCCGCATGTTTCGCTGGAAACCACCCAACCGCGACCGTCGGGCAACTTGCCCAGGCAGAGCGGACGAATGCCATGCGGGTCGCGAAACGCATAAAGCGCCGTGGGGCTCGCAAGCACCATGGCATAAGCGCCGTCGATCATTTCCATGGCGGTTTTGATGCCCTGCGTAAGGTGATGGGTCTCGCGCGTGTAATAGCCAATAACCTGGCATGCAACTTCGGAATCGGTATTGCTGCGGAAATCAACGCCCTTGCTAATGAGGTCGGCGCGAATGCGGTTCGTGTTCACCAGCGTTCCATTATGAGCAAGCGCGATGAGCACTTCGTCGATAGCCGACATGTGAGGCTGCGCGCTCGTCCAGCTGCCCATACCGCCGCTCGTGGAATAGCGGCAATGGCCCACGGCTACCTCGCCGCGCAACGCCGCCAACGCGCTTTCGTTGAAAACCTGGGTAACCAAGCCCAGGTCTTTCGTAACCGTTACGGTGTCGCCATCGCCCACCGCGATGCCCGCGCTTTCTTGGCCGCGATGCTGCAGGGCCTGCAGGCCAAAGCAGGTGAGCCTCGCCACATCGTCGGTGGTGGAGTAAACCCCGAACACCGCGCACTCTTCTTCAAGCCGATCTGGCTTTTCGCCGGGAAAGATAGACGTTGCCACCCGGTTTCCCCCTTGCTGGAACTATTCGAACACGCTGGTTGCAGCCGCGTAAACGGCCTGGTATTCGCATAGTACCATCGCCACGGCGAGCGGTTGGCAAAAAGAGCGCCTGCCACAGATGAAACAGACGCCCACTCACCGCGCGCCCAATGCCGCTACTGCGCGTTTGCGGGCACGGCCTGCTCAACGCAGCCGCCAAAGAGCACGGCACGGGTAGTGGCGTAATCGTCACCGCAGGTGATAAGCGTAAAGATTTTCGAGATCGATGCCAAATCGATATCGGTCGGTGCGGCAACCGACGAGTTGGAGATTCGGGCCGACATATATGTCATCATGGCCGAAGAATCGGCAAACTGCGGCTGCAGAAGCTCAACCGCTGTGTTCTTCACGATGTCGATCGCAAACGTTTGGCAGCGATAGTTCTGAGTGGGCGTAAGAATATAGAACGTACGTGCCGCATCGAATTCGCTCTGATTGGCCATGGCAAGGATATGGGCGAACATGGTCTCGTCGTTCATGTTGTGCCCATAGATGAAATTGTTGTCATCGGAAAAATCGGCTTCATTGGTGGCCGACAGGAAAATCGTGCCCTTGTGGACCAATCCGCCGGAATCGCCAGTGAAGTCTTTCTGCAGGTATTCTTCGTCGTCGCTTCCCTGAACGATGGGGTAATCGATGCTTGTGCCGGGCATATAAACCCAGCCGACGATATCTTCGTTTTGCGCCCGCAAGGCGTCCCAATCGATGGTCATCTCTTCCAGAGCATTGGTCTCTTTGGCCAAGCCGGACTGCTCGGAAAGGTTGTCATAGACCTGAGTTCCATGCCAATACCCATAACCGATAACCGCCAAAGCGCCAAGGGAAACCGCGAGGACGATTGCCGCGATAATGAACACGGCTGTCCATATGCGACGCTTCCCCCGATTGCCGCGGCCATGCTGGCCACCAGACATATTCGACCCGTAACGAGCACGGGAGTAATTCTGCGCTTCGCTCGCCATCACCGGCTGACGGTATTGCGCGCCCGCGTATGCTTGCGCGCCCGCATGGTTCGCCCGCTGCGCATAGGGATTTGCACCGGGCCGCACGCCAGGCCGGGCCGCAGGGTTCACGCCAGGCTGCGCTGCGCGATTTGCGGCAGGCCGCGCCGTTGGATTCGCGCCAGACCGAACGTTTTGGGCATGACGAGGGCGTCCTGCGCTCGCGGGGACGAACCCCCCTTGCTGAGCGGGGCGTTGCGCGCCCGATTGACGGGCGCCGTAGGGATTTTTGTCGTTTGTATTCATGAGGCTCACTATAAAAGAAAAAATCGGGGCATCGCATTGCGAAGCGGAGGTTTTCGGAAAGCGAAAGAAAACCGTCACACCGCCGCGCGCCTAAGCAGAAACGCGCGGCATTCGTGCGGGAAACAAACCGGCCAATATCTCCTCGTTCACCTGAAGCTCGGCTTTATCGCAAGCCAAGGCGCCGCTCGAGTTCCTCGTTAATGATTTTGAGCGCTTTTACGCGCGCGTAATATTTGTTCGTCGACTCCAATATGCGCCATGGCGCATAGGGCGTGCTCGTAAGCCGGAACATATCATCGACCGCGGCGGCATATTGCGGATGCTTATCGCGGTTGCGCCAGTCTTCCGGAGTTATCTTCCATTGCTTGTCGGGGTTGCTTTGGCGCTCGTTGAAGCGATTGAGTTGCTCCTCCGGGCTTACCGCCACCCAAAACTTCAACAGCAAGGCACCCCAAACTTCAAGTTGGTACTCGAATTCGTTAATCTCGTCGTATGCCCGACCCCATTCGGCCGGGCTTGCAAACCCTTCGACACGCTCGACGAGAACGCGCCCATACCAGCTGCGGTCGTAAATTCCCACGTGGCCAGCGCGTGGCAGGCGAGTCCAGTAGCGCCATAAATGAGGATGCGCAAGCTCGACTTTCGTAGGGGCCGGGCTTGGGAATATCGTATAGGCGCGCGGGTCGATCGCCTGAGCAACGCGCTTGATATTGCCGCCCTTGCCGGCCGCGTCATCGCCTTCGTAGACAATCATGAGCGGCACGCGGGCCAAATACATCTTCAGTTCAAGCTCGGCAAAGCGCTTTTGCTCACGCTTCAATGCCTCTTGATATTCCTCTTTAGTAAGCGCCAACGAATGGTTCACGCCAGCCAAACGCGGCGGGTTTGAAACGATGGTGAATCGCGAATGCAGCGGCGCCTCTTCGTGCTGGGCCGCCGCTTGTTCGCGAGCGGCGGCCATCACGGCTTCGGTTTCTTCCGGCGAGCGATCGCGGGGGTCGGTTTGCTCCAGCACTCCCGCGCTATTGGCCGCAGCCTTCGCGGCAGCTGCCTCGGCGGCCGCATCGGGCCCAGCGGAAAGTGCTCGCTCCAGCGCGCGAACCAGCGCCTTGGCAATGGAGATATTCGCCGAGCGCTTGTCTTCGCCGTTCACCATAATCCAACGCGCGAAATCGAAATCGGTATTGCGCAACAGCGCATCATAGCCATCGTAAATCTCATCGTAATCATCTACCGACGCGAGCTCTTTTTTGCTCACGCGCCATGCGGTATCGGGATTGTCGCGAAGGGCTTTCAGGCGCTTTTTCTGCACATCCTTGGAAATATGCACGAAGAATTTCAACACCACATAGCCATCGGCGGAAATCTGCCGCTCAAACTCCCCCACGGCACGGCGATAGGCGACAAGCCTAGAGGTGTGCTCTTCAGCGGTGTCGGTGTAGACCAAACGACGGGTAGCCGCCGTATACCAGCCGCGTTCGAACAGCGTCATGTCGCCACGAGGGCCCAGAGCCTGCCAGAATTCCTGCATGAGCGGCTCAAAGCCCGTAACGCCTGTGCCCATGTCGCGGAACCGGGCGGCAGTCTCGTCATCGGAATTCGACAGCACGTGCATATGCGTGGCGCGGGCGTCGAGCTCATACACCAAATCGCCAATGCGGCTGCCTTTACCGGCCCCATTCCAACCCTCGAACAAGGCGACCACGCCAATGCCTTTGTTGCGGGCTTTCTGCTGCAGCACCACAAGTTTCGCGATGAGGCTATCGTATAAAGGCTTGTATTCTTCTTTCGGCATACGCGACGAAAGATCGACTTGCTCGAGCATTCGGCTCCCCTTCCGACTGAACAGACTTTTCCATTATGACCCTTCCCTGGCGCATCGCCACGAAAAAACGCGCCTTGCCAAGCATGTAGAGCAGAAAACTTGCGCTCGACGCGCGCCACCCGCCCCGAGCGATAAGCCTTTCGCCAAATCGGTGCAAAGCCTGCGCGCTGACCGAATTCATAGGTATCCCCTATCGGTATAATGCGAGTTATCTAATGCGTTTTTTCAAGGGCGCGCCCCTCCGCTTCAAACGGGCTGGCGCACTCCCTTGTTTCCCAGGCAGTTGAGGAGGACGTCATGGGCGAGGAAAACGAAGTTAAAGAAGCCACGGCCGAGGGCGCGAAAAAGGCCAAAAAGCCGAAGGCGGAAAAGCCCGAGAAAAAACTCGCGCGACCGCCGCATAAGCCCTATATGCAGAACCGCGAGCTTTCCTGGCTTGAATTCAACAAGCGCGTGCTCGACCAGTCGATCGACCCGAACGTACCGCTGCTCGAGCGGCTGAAATTCATTTCGATTTGGCGCAGCAACCTGCAGGAGTTCTTCATGGTGCGCGTCGGCAGCCTCACCGATCTCGAGCTGGCCAAAGAAATCGTCTTCGACTCGAAAACCGGCATGACGCCGCGCGAGCAGCTCGATGCCGTATATGCGCGCGTTGCCGAGCTCACTCCCATCGCTGCCGAAGATTATCGCAGCCTGCGGCATTTGCTCGATAACGCCGGCATTCACCAGCTCTACCCCGACGAGCTGAATGCGGAACAGCATGCCGAGCTCATGGACTACCTCGATCAAAATGTTTTGCCGCTCGTATCTCCGCAGATCATCAACGCCTTGCACCCCTTCCCTCATCTTGAAAACGGGGCGCTTTATATCGCCGTGCGCCTTGATGAAGAGGCCGAGGCCGAAGTGCTGCCCGAAGCGGCCACGAAAGCCGAGCGGAAGGCGGCGCGGGCCAAAGCGGCCGAAAACGTGCTCATGGGCATCATTCCCATGCCGCGCGATTGCGAGCGCATGATTGAGCTCAGCGGCGAAAACGGCAAGTATTCCTTCATCCTGCTGGAACATGCGTTGGAAATGGTGGCCGACAAGATTTTCGAGATGTACCCGGTGAAGCACGCAAACGTGATCCAGGTCACGCGCAACGCCGACCTCGACACGGCCGAGGAATCGGACGAGTACGACGAGGATTTCCGCAGCCACATGAAGCGCATCTTGAAGAAGCGCGGCCGTTTGGCGCCCGTGCGCCTGGAAAGCGAGCGACCGCTGTCGTATACCACCGACAAATTCCTGCGCGAGAAACTGGGCCTGAAAAAGCAGCAGGCGTTCACCGTGGGCATGCCGCTTGATATGGGCTATGCGTTCGCCCTCATGGGCAAGGCGCCCAAGGCGATTGCCGAGCCGCTAATGGACGAACCCGCAAGCCCGCAGTGGCCGGCATCGCTTTCTCGCAAGGAACGCATCACCGACCAGGTGCTTCGTCACGACGTGTTGCTCTCCTACCCGTACGAGACCATGGACGCGTTCGTGAAACTCCTGCAGGAAGCCGCGGTCGACCCCGATGTGGTTTCAATCAAAATCACGCTGTATCGCCTGGCGAGCCAGTCGCGCTTGGCCGAGGCGCTTATCACCGCCGCGGAAAACGGCAAAGACGTCACAGCGTTGTTCGAGCTGCGCGCCCGCTTCGACGAGAGCAACAACATCGAATGGTCCCAGCGCTTCGAGCAAGCCGGGTGCAACATCATCTACGGCTTCCGCGATTACAAGGTGCATTCGAAGATTTGCGCCATCACGCGCCGCAGCGAAAACGGCCTGCAATTCATCACGCAGCTGGGCACGGGCAATTACAACGAGAAAACCGCCAAGCTCTATACCGACCTGTCGATGATCACCGCCGACCCCACAATAGGGCAGGACGCGGCGAAGTTCTTCCGCAGCATGCAGCTTGAAAGCGCATCGAGCGATTACAAAGAGCTGCGTGTAGCGCCTCTGATGATTAAGCCCCGCATGTGCGAGGCGATTGATGGTGAAATCGCGAAGGCCAAAGCTGGCAAGCCCGCTTCCGTACTTCTGAAGACCAACGCGATTACCGACCACGACATGATCGAAAAGCTCGCGGAGGCAAGCCGCGCCGGCGTGAAAGTAACCATGCTCGTTCGAGGAATTTCATGCCTGGTCCCGAATATCGCCGGGCACACCGAAAACATTCGAGTCGTAAGCGTCGTAGGGCGCCTGCTTGAGCATTCTCGCATTTATGCCTTCGGCGTAGGCAACGAGGCCACCGTGTTTTTATCGAGCGCCGACCTTATGACGCGCAACCTGGACAAACGCGTGGAAATCGCCTGGCCGGTCAACGACCCGGCTTTGCGCGGACGCGTGCTCGATTACTTCAACATCATGCTTTCCGACACCGCAAAGCTGCGCGAATTGCAAAGCGATGGGACCTTCACCGAGCTGTGCCACTTCGTGCCGAAAGGCCGTCGTCCTTTCGATGCGCAAGACCATTTGATTAAAGAAGCCTACATCGCCGCCGAGCATGCCCATGTGTCGAGCCGCGAGAAATACCAGTTCATCGATGCGGCCGCGAATGGCAACCCGTCAACCTCGCCCACGCTTTCCACCACCATGACCGACATGGCCGAAGACGCGAAAGAAGACTTCGTGACGGCCGAACAGGTATGCGAGGTGGCCGAAACGGCAACGGCTGAAGAGCCAACGCCCGCAAGCGAAGGGCAAAAGGCCGCCGAGGGCACCGAGGCGCCCTCGGATTCGAAGACCGAAATCGAGGCCAAAGCCTCCGCCGGCGACCAGTCGGCAAAAGAGGCTTCGCCGAAACAAGCGCCCGTCGCCCAAAGCGACGAACCGGAAGTCGATATCAAGGCCGCTCGCGACGAGATGATGGAAAAGATTGCAAATTCACTTGCGAGCAATACGGCAAAGGCGACTCCAATCGGCAACACCGCGCCGGCAAGCGACAACGCCAACACAGACAAGCAGGAAAATCCGGTAAGCCTAAGCGCAAGGCCTGCTCCCGCGCCTAAAAAGAAGGGATTTTTCGCCCGCCTGCTCGGTAAGTAAAACGCGTACGGCATTCTTCCGATTTTGCATTGGGTCTCCCATCTCGGAGGCCCAATTTCTTTTTCCCACCTGGATTTTTGCCATATGAAACCGTGTCGCGGCGGTATAGTATTCTTCGTTTCTTTGACGAGGAGGGATTGCTATGGGGAATTCGCCAGAGAAGCCGAAAACGAGCAACGTGCAAGTGCTCGACCGTGCCTTCGATCTGCTCGAAGCGCTTGCGCAATCGCGCGACCCTGTGGGGCTTTCGGCGCTCGCCGCACAAACAGGCATGAGCAAGTCGACCGTGCATCGCATTCTGGCTACCATGCTGGAACGCGATTATGTGCAGAAAACGCTCGCCGGCACGTATTCGATTGGGCCGAAGCTGTTTGGCATGCTGAGCTACCACATCAATTCGCTCGAATTGCAGGTAGAGGCAAAACCACATTTGGCGGCGCTCGAAAAAGAATTGAAACTGCCCGCGTACTTGGGCGTTCTCGATGGCCCTTTCGTTTCCGTCATTTCAAAAGAAGCCACGAACAAAGCCGACGAGCTGTTCACGCGCGTGGGCAAACGCTATCCGGCGCACTGTTCGTCGATGGGCAAATGCCTGCTGGCCTGCCTTTCGGCCGACGAGCTGGAAGAAACGCTGTATGGTTTCACATTCGAAGCCCACACGGCCAACACCATCACCAATAAGCAGGAATTCCTGAAATACCTGCACGGCGTACGCCGCCGCGGCTGGGCCGTCGACTGCGAGGAATCGGAAGCGAATCATCGCTGCCTCGCCGCGCCGATCTTCGATTTCTCGGGCGACGCCATTGCTGCCGTGGGCGTGAGTGGATCGAATGCCGACATGCCCGAAAGCGAGTTCGAAACCATGGCGCATTCCGTCGTGAAAGCCGCGCGTAACATCTCGCTATCGATGGGCTACGTCATGTAAGCTGGTTGCTCCGTTCCGCCGAACGGCGGAAACGCTCGACGCTGCGCCGCAATCTGGCGACAAATTTCAGGTTCAAGCCATGACTTGCGTACCGAAGAACGCCGAGCCCTGTTTTCGCCCAAACCGCACTCGCCAATTTGCCGCTCGCTGATTTTGGTGCGGATGGCATTTTCTCTTCTTCCACCAAAAGAAACCCCGCCGACCAGGGAGGGAAAGTCGACGGGGTTCGAATATGTTAAACGCCTTGAGCGCCTAACAGGTTTTTCTACTTGGAAGCCGCGGCAGACGCACCTGCAATGCGTCCCCAGTTCAGAGCGCCCTGCAGGCACGTGCCCGAACCGGGATAGTAGGGGCCAAGCCAACCAGCAGTGTTCACGCCGCCGCCATACAAATGGGGAATAGGATTGCCGTCAACATCGAGGATACGCGCGTCGGTGTCGATAATCAGGCCACCGATAGATCCGATGTTGGTGTTCTGCGTCTTCCAAGCGTAATACGGAGCGCTATCGAGAGCCGTTAGCTGCACCTTTCGACCGTATGCGGCATCTTCGCCAGCAGCGCACGCGGCATTCCATGCATCGACCGTCGCTTTCAGATTGCTTGCCGGCATGCCAAGCTTTTCAGCGAGCCCCTCGAGCGTATCGGCCTGAACCATGGAGCCGTCGGCGAGCGCCGCCTCGCGCGTCTTCGCACCGTCGGCAGCATTGTCGCTCCACGCACATTTCGCATCGGCCGTGGTCATCTTCGAATCCATCAGCATGTACGTACAACCATCGATGCCGCCCTGCGCCATGGCCGCGTTGAACATCGCACGGCAGTGGAACGCATACGTGGTATCCTCGCGCACAAAACGGTTGCCGCGTTGGTCAATGAGAATGTACGGAATCTCGGGGTTCTGATTGTTCGTATAGCTCCACGTTTGCAAAATGAGGTCGACCGCGCCGTGGAAGGCGGAATCAGCGCCGTGGGCCATGCCGATGCGAATACCGTCGCCCGTGTTGGTCTCGGCCGTCGCGACGAATTGGGTTTTCAGGTCCCAATATTGCTGCTGGTCGTAGCGGAAGGCCATCTCTTCGTTGTGGTCGATGGACGCCATCGCGAACACGACGCCTTTGCTGGCCTTGTAATTCTTCTTGCCGGCGGCGACGCCCACCACGGTACCCGTTTCATCTTGGTAGATGTCGGTGACTTCCATGTTGGTCTGAATCTCGCCGCCCTTTTCCTCAACGGCCTTCTGCGCGTTGGTCGTCCACACCACGCCGCCGGTCTTCGTGGCATCATCGGCATCGGTAATCAGATGGATGCGATCACGCATGTACTCGTCTTTCATATACGGCGTGGGATAGCACCCGAACACGTTGCTGAACGTAATGTTGAAACTGTCGGCCATCCACTTCAAATTATCGGGCGCGTTTTTCGCCATGCACTCGACGAGGTCCTCTTTCACGATGCCTTCGGCATCGGTGAGCCAGAACTTCTTGTGCAACTCGGCGGAATCGTCGGTCACGCCGGCGATATCTTTCTGCCACTCGGTACCGCTCGCCTGCACCGCGCCTTCAGCGAGCGCCGTGGTGCCGCCGCATGCCGCGCCTTTCTCGAGCACGAGCACCTTTTCAGCGCCGTTCTCGAGCGCGGAATACGCAGCCGTCAGCCCCGAGCCGCCGCCGCCACACACGATAACGTCGTATTCGCCGTCCCATTTCTCGGGCAAGCCCGAACCTGCAGAGCTTGAATCTTTCGAGCTTTCCTTCGCCGGCGAGCAGCCTGCAAGCCCCGCCGCGGCCAAACCCGCAACAGCGCCCATGCCAGCCAGGAAGTTGCGGCGCGACATGCCTTGTTCGATGGTCTTGCTCATGACGTCCTCCTCATCCCTCACCCGAGCCCCTCTGCTCAGGCGATAAGCCGCACGCGCACGGCCGTTTCCCTTAATCGACCTGCGGTTTTATGTGCAACCTATCTCTTGGATACGTTATGGCTGCATTGTGCGCCCGAACCCAGCGCGCTTCAACGCCCCAAGACCACCCTACGAACCAATCGTTCCGCAATGCGGAACACAAACCCGCTAAAACCTGCCGAGCCCTAAGCCGTTAAACGCCCAAAGCGCTTAACAGGTCCCGTCGATGCAGAATCGCGCGCCGTCGAAGCGTGGAAACGCACAGATATGGCCAGTTCTCCCGAGCGGCTCACGCAGCGAATTGAATCGTGCGAGCCACGCGAGCTGCACGATATCGTCCTCGCCGCCCATAAGCAACGGATAGCAGAACATGGAGACAAAGGCGGGACCCACTAAAACGCGTCAAAAGCTCTAAACCTGCCAAACACTCAGAGCTTTTAGCGGGTTACGACGCAAAAAAGTCCCGCAGGTCAAAACCTACGGGACTTTCGACTGGCACATTAGACACCGCTTCAACCACGAAAGAGACCCTTCCGCAGGCAAAGTCAGCGAGAGGCTCGCCGGCGGAGCGAATCGCCGCGAAAGCCAAGCGCGCCAACAAGCGGAGCGGACGCATGTCCATCACAGATCAGCGAGCGGAAGCCCGGTGCCCCAGGTTGGCGTGAAGCAAGGGCGATGCGTACCTGGAAGGTACGTGAGCCCGCAGATGAACGCCAAAATGGGGCGCCCGGCTTCCGCGCAGCGTCGACATATTACGCCGGCTGAAAAGCCGGCGTAATACTTTGTTACATCATGCCGCCCATACCGCCGCCACCGGCGAGAGCGCTCAAATCGGGGCCTTCCTTAGGAATCTCGTTGATGGAGCATTCCGTGATAAGAATGAGGCCCGCAACGGAAACCGCAGATTGCAAAGCGGTGCGGGTGACCTTCACAGGGTCGGACACGCCCATGGCAATCATGTCGCCATACTCGCCGTTGGCGCAGTTCAAGCCCTCGCCCTTCGGCAGGCCCTTGACCTTTTCGACCACAACGGAGCCTTCGAAGCCAGCGTTTTGCGCGATGGTGCGCATCGGGGCCTCCAGAGCCTTGCGGATGATGGCAACGCCAACCTCTTCGTCGTGATTGGCGCACTCGACGGCGTCGAGCGCGGGCAAGGCATGCAGCAAAGCTACGCCGCCGCCAGCAACGATACCCTCTTCAACGGCAGCACGAGTCGCCTGCAGGGCGTCTTCAATGCGGCTCTTCTTTTCTTTGAGCTCGGCTTCGGTAGCAGCGCCAACGCGCAGCACCGCAACGCCGCCGGCAAGCTTGGCCAAGCGCTCATGCAGCTTCTCGCGATCGAAGTCGGAGTCGGTGTGCTCCATTTCGGCCTTGATCTGATCGATACGATCTTGGATGGCAGCTTTGTCGCCCGCGCCGTCGACGATGGTGGTAGCGTCTTTGGAAACCTTGACCGTCTTCGCATGGCCCAGCATAGACACATTTGCGTCAGCGAGCGTCATACCGAAGTCGGGAGTGATGACCTGGCCGCCGGTAACGATGGCGATGTCTTCCAGCATACGCTTGCGGCGATCGCCGAAGCCCGGAGCCTTAACGGCAACGCAGGTGAAGGTGCCGCGCAGCTTGTTCAGCAGAATGGTAGCCAGAGCCTCGCCTTCGAAGTCCTCGGAAATGATGAGCAGCGGACGACCCGACTTGGAAACTTCCTCAAGCACGGGTAACAAGTCCTGGATAGAGGAAATCTTCTGATCGGTGAGCAGGATGAACGGATCTTTCAGAACGGCTTCCATGCGCTCCATGTCGGTAGCCATGTACGGAGAAATGTAGCCCTTATCGAACTGCATGCCCTCGACGGTCTCGATGTCGATGCCAAACGTCTGCGACTCTTCAACCGAGATGACGCCTTCTTTGCCAACGACCTCCATGGCTTCGGCGATTTTGGAGCCGATGGTCTCGTCGCCTGCGGAGATGGTGCCAACGTTGGCAATCTGCTCTTTGCTTTCAACGGGGATGGCGTCAGCCTTGATGGCTTCGACGATCGCTTCGGTCGCCTTTTCGACGCCGCGACGAATCGCCAGCGGGTTTGCACCAGCGGTTACGTTGCGCAAGCCCTCGGTCACGATGACGTCGGTAAGAAGCGTGGCGGTGGTGGTGCCGTCGCCCGCGCCGTCGTTGGTCTTGGTAGCGGCCTCTTTCACCAGCTGGGCGCCCATGTTCTCCACGGGATCTTCCAGCTCAACTTCCTTGGCGACGGTCACGCCGTCGTTGGTGATGGTGGGGGCGCCGTAGCTGCGTTCAAGCGCAACATAGCGGCCCTTGGGGCCAAGCGTAACCTTAACGGCATCGGCAAGTTTAGTAACGCCTGCCGCCAAGCCGCTGCGAGCTTCGGCCTGGAATTTGATTTCTTTAGCCATGCGATGTGCTCCTTCTTACATTAGTTTCTTTTGGAAACTAGATTACTTTTTTAATCTTACCTTCTTAAAAAAGCTTTATGCGGTATAGACACCGTAGAGGTCATCGGCGCGCATGATGAGAACATCCTCGCCGTCGATGGTGACTTCCTGGCCGCCGAATTTACCGTACAGCACGCGGTCGCCTTCCTTGACGGGCACCGGGATGAGGTTGCCGTCTTTATCGCGCTTGCCTTCGCCAACGGCCAAAACGATACCGCTCTGCGGCTTTTCCTGCGCACTCGAAGCAATGTAGAGGCCCGAGGCCGTCTTGGTTTCAGCTTCGTCGCGCTTAACGATGACGCGATCTCCCAAAGGCTTGAGATTCATGGAATGTCCTTTCTCCACGACCTATATAACCAAACATCAGTAAGAGTGCTAGCACTCACAAAGCCAGAGTGCTAACAAAGTGGTACTCTAACACCCTCCCCAAAGGATGCAAGCGCTTACGCAGAAAATCTCAGCGTCGTTGACTAAATGTCACGGAAAGAAGGAGTCCCGAGTCCTAAATCGACACTGACGAGATTTCCTTCACCCACCTCCCTTGCAGCATCTCCCATCTTATGGAAGGGCTTTGCGAATTCGGCTACCGCAAATACGCGAGCAAAGCCTCGCAGCCGCGGGTGACGTCCTCGTACGTGATTTCGAAGTTGCCCGTGAACCATGGATCGGCCACTTCGCTTGCCGAATCGGTATCGCTGCCTTCGGAAAACTCAAGCAGTTTGTGCACTTTTCCCTGCGGGTCGCCCTTCAAAATGCGGCGCATGTCGTGGATGTTTTCATTATCCATGCCGATAAACAAGTCGTATTCGTCGTAATCGGCCGCACGCAACTTCACCGCCGCACGGCGCGGGTGCGCGATTCCATGGGCGTCGAGCACACGCTTCGTTCCCGGATGCGTGTCGTTTCCTATCTCGTCGTTGGTTGTGGCAGATGACGCTACGGCGAAACGATCGCCCAGACCCGCCCGCGCGACCATGTCGCGCATCACGAATTCAGCCATCGTTGATCTGCAAATATTGCCGTGACACACGAACATAATCCGGTGAACAAACTGACGATTTTGCATCGGAGCACATCCTTAATCCAGAAAGACAATCAACCCTGCAGCGCTATTCTTGGCTTTTCCGCTTGGCGCGAAGCGCTGTTTCCACGCCAACCGCGGCTATGCCAAGCCACACCAGGCCGAAGCATACCCCATGAGCCAACGTGAATTCCTCGCCAAAAAATGCCACGGCAAGCACGAGGGAAATCGTCGGGCTCACGTATTGTATAAAGCCAATAGCGACCATGGGAATGCGATTCGCGGCCGCGGAGTACAGCAGCAAAGGAATGGCCGTGAGAATTCCGGCCACCACGAGCAACGCCAGCACCGCCGACCCCGACACGGCCATGTCATCGGGCGTTGCCGGCACCACATTCCACAGGGAAGGAATAAGCAGCCCCGCAACGAGCGCCACAGCGCCAATCGCTCCCGTAATAAGCGACTCGACCGCCATGCCAGGCAATGCCGGATAACCGCCTCGCTTCTTCACCGCGCCATACATCGCGAACGTAAGGGCCAAGGCAAAAGAAATCCAAATAGCTCCACCGTGCTTCGCGATGAAAAACGCAACCCCCACCGCAGCAAGCGCCACGGCGAGTTTTTGGGCAGCGGTCATGCGCTCCTTGAACAGCACTACGCCAAATGCGATATTCACGAGCGGGCATAAGTAGTACCCAATACTGCACTCGAGCAAGTGCGCGCTATTGGTTGCCCAAATGTACACGCCCCAATTCATCGTGGTGATAAGTCCCGTCGCCAAAAACGTACGCACGGCTGCTGGCTCGCGCAGTAAATAAGCGAATTTCACGCGACGAACGACCGAGCAGAGCAACAGTATGAATACGGCCGACCACGCCATGCGGCATGCCAACACCAGCAGCGCCGACTCGCCCGAAAGCAAGCGCCAGAACACGGGCATAAGGCCCCACATGACTTGACAGCCAACGGCCTCAGCAAAGCCGATTCGGCTGCTGGCAACCATCGATTGGCCAGTTCTCGACATTCCTCACCTTTCAAAACAACATGAACAAGAGCACAAATACCAAAGCAAAAAACGCGTACTACGAAAAATCTATCGGGACACAATGCCGGCTTTAATTCGCCCATCAGCATTAGCATCCAATACTATTTCAATTACTTTTAGATACTTTGGCTATTTTTACCTCTATGTTTTCTTTCAGCATAAGCTCACTTTTATTTGCAAAGCTCCCAAAATGTAACAGCGCTTGCGGCCGCCACGTTCAGGCTGTCCACGCCAGGGCGCATGGGAATACGCACCGTGTAATCGCAGCCGTCGATGGTGCGATGCGAAAGCCCATCGCCCTCCGTGCCGAACACGAGCGCAAGCTTATCGACCGACGCCAGCTCAGGCGCGCCAAGTGGAATGGAATCGTCGGAAAGCGCCATGGCCGCCGTCTTGTATCCCAACGCTCGCAAGCGCTCCAAGCCCGCCGCAGGCCAATCGTGCACGGTTTCGCCAATTCGCGTCCACGGCACCTGAAACACGCAGCCCATCGAAACGCGCACCGCGCGACGATACAGCGGATCGCAGCACGTCGGCGTCACGAGCACCGCGTCAACGCCCATCGCGGCAGCCGATCGGAAAATCGCGCCCACGTTCGTGTGGTCCACGATTCCTTCGAGCACCGCAATGCGGCGGCGGGAAGCATCGTGTATGTTGCCGACCTCCCCCGGGTCCTCCTCGCCCGCCGCAACCGCCGCCGCTCGC
This sequence comes from Bacteroidaceae bacterium, assembly GCA_963631715.1. Lineage (GTDB taxonomy): Bacteria > Actinomycetota > Coriobacteriia > Coriobacteriales > Eggerthellaceae > Slackia. Next base: position 4,384 of record CAVGRL010000034.1, on the reverse strand, counting down.
TCAGCTTTATCTGCGTCAACCTGCGCAAGCAGCTCTTCCACGCTCAACAGCTGCGGACGTCTGCACGCCATCAAGATGCCGCGCGTCACCGCGAACCCCGTTAGGCGTTGGGCCTCCTCGGACGGAACGATGAAAATCGGCAAACCGCCCTCTTGCACACACGCCGCCTCGGCACGCGCCACAATCTCGCGCGTACGATCGACCCATTCGGGCGTCATGAGCATCGAAATCGGCTGCATACCTCCCAGCAGGGCCCGGTCGATAACCTTCTCGCTCTCCACAATGAAAATGCCTTTTTCGGGCTCGAGCTTGTTGCGCAACTGCGCCTCGGTTAAACGAGCAAACATGTCGATCCGCTCATCATCGAGCGAATCGAGTTCGATATAAGGCATCAATTACTCCTCAAATGAAAAGAGCCGGTCACGGAACCGACTCATTGTGGCATAGATACGCACGCTAACGCCCCGACCCCAACGACGATGGAAAGAATCCACTCGCGTCAAAAGCTCGCGTGCAAGAAGCTGGCGAGTAGAACCGGACTGAAGAACATATCGGTGGCTTTTCCGGCTCCATCCTATGCGCCCAAACGAGAGCGCCCAGTTTAGCTGGGCCTACGTGCAACTTCAGCGCAGGAGCCGCGAACGAAAGCCAAGGCCAACCACCGAATTGCCGCGCAGCTTCGACAACTTACGCCGGCTGCGAAGCCGATGCGGGACCCGTCACCCAAAACTCAACCTGATTGATGCGGCGGGCGTCCATGGAGCGCACCACAAAGCGCACCTTCGTGTCGCCTTCCTCGTAAACTGCCTCGTCGCCCACGTCGGGAATGCGATCGAGCACATCGAGCAGCAGGCCGCCGAGCGTTTCGTATTCGGTGAAATTGTCGCTTTTGAAATCCATCCGTTCGGCAAAATCGTCGATGGGACACGCGCCCGTCGTAACGAAATGGCCAGGCGATACTTCAGTCAGGGCGTCGTTTGCCCCGTGCGCATATTCGTCATCGTAATCGCCAACGATCTCTTCGAAGATATCGCCCATAGTCACAAGGCCCGAAGTTCCGCCGTGTTCGTCAATCACGATGGCAATCTTCGTTTTCTCGCGCTTGAGCAGCTTAAGCAGCTTCACGGCGGGCATGCCTTCGGGCACGGCGACAATGCGGCGCACGCGCACATCATCCATGGTCGATTCAGGCGAAAGCCCATAGAGGTCCTTCACGCTGACGAAGCCGACGATGTCGTCTTTGTCGCGCCGATACACCGGGAAACGCGTAAATTTCGCCTCGCGCACAATACGCATGTTGTCTTCGAGCGAGTCGTTCATGCAGAGGCACACCATATCGGGCCGCGGTGTCATAAGCGATTCCGCATCTTTTTCGGCAATATCGAAGATGTTGTCCACGAATTCGTTTTGCTCGGGGGCGATAAGGCCGCTTTCGGTCGATTCGTCGATGAGGATCTTGATCTCATCGTCGGTATAAACTTCGTGCTCGTTGGCCGGATCGTGGCCAGCCAAGCGCACCACCGCATTCGTGATGCCATTAAACAGCACCATGATTGGGTAGGTGACCTTGTAAAAAGCCATCAGAGGCCGCGCCGTGAACAAGGCGTAGCGCTCGGTGGCGAAAATCGCGAACGATTTGGGAATAAGCTCGCCCGTAACCACATGCAGCGTCGTCATGATGAAATATCCGATGGCAACAGCAACGGCCGAAATCACGGCCTCGGGCAAACCGAACAGCTCGAACACGGGGCGAATAAGAGCCGAAAACGCCGGCTCGCCCAACCAACCCAAAGCAAGTGAAGCAAGCGTGATGCCCAGCTGGCAGGCCGAAAGATACTTGTTCACATTCTCGGCGATCTCCATGGCGCATGCGGCCCCGGGCTTGCCTTCCTCAACCGCAATCTCGAGTTGAGATTTGCGAACGCGAACGAGCGCAAATTCGGCGATGACGAAAAAGGCGTTCATTGCCAAGAACAAAGCGACCAGAACAAGGCTTATGCCAATAGACATGAGCGAGATTCACCCTTCCAAAAAAGGCCGTCTCGCAGACGGCCCACTTCCGCTGATATGCGATTTTTCCATTACTTCGTGCAACTATACCGAAAATGCAGCATATGCACCGCCGCCCCAATGCGACTTTGCCCAACCGTTACAAAAAGCTCGCATCGAACATCGCGCGCAAAGAAACGCCCGCCGAGGCACGAAAAGCGTCGACGGGCGAATGCGTCATCCCTTATTGGAACGGGTGCTGATTATTTGCAAGCACTCCCAATGCGACGCGAAGCAACTGCGGCGACAAGAAGCGCCATAAAAGCAACGCCAGCGAAAGCGAGGGGCATCGAAGTATCGCCAGTCTTAGCGATCGAAGACCCTCCGTCCGATGAGGAGGCAGAAGGATTCTTGCCAGAATCCGGCGTCGGTACAGGGTCGGTCTTCTCGCCAATTCGATATTCGAAGCTCGCGATATCGCTTGTTTCCATTCCGTATTTGAAGGCCACGGCCTTAATCGTCATGCTCTTTGAGACCTCAATCGGGGCAATGTAGATGGGGCTGTCCTCGGTGGGCTCCGACCCGTCGGTGGTGTAGTGGATCACGGCACCGTCTGTGGAACTCGCAAGCTCCACAGATTGAGTCGATGCGTAACTGCCCACCTCTACGCTCGCCTCGGGCGTCCCGACCTTCTCGATTGCCGCGACCTTCACAGTAAGGTTCACATCACAAGAAACGTCGCCCGCATTGATGTAAGAGGGAAGCACAAGCCGGCCCGTAACATCGAGAATCTGAGCAGATCCGTCGTCCTTGTCGAAGCCGGTGGGGTTGTCCCATTCGATTTCGACGCTGATCGCGTCGCCGTTGTTCAAGGTAACATTCGCCACGTTGGGAAGCGGCCAGTGATTGTCGCCGTCCTCGTGGTTTTCCTGGCTGACCTGGGCCACATAGGCATCCGCATGGCTCATTTCGTACGTGCTCGGCGCGTCAACAGACACAAGAGTCGCCTGCTCGGTCGCCGGGAAGCTCACGCACAGGTAAAGCTCGTCGTCTTCGACGAGGAACCCGGCCACCACGCCGTCGGCCTCAGAGCCCGCGAGCTTGATTTTGACGTCGGTTGAGAGAAGTTTGTCCACGTCGACGATTTCGCCCTGGTCATCCTTCGCCTCGCACAAATCGATGCGAGCGGTATAGGCTGTGGCATAGTCCGCGCGGTCGCTCTGAATGCTGGGCGACCAGTTCACGGAAAGCTTGCCGGCCTCGTCGCCGAAGGCCTTGGCAAGGTCGCACGTCGACCCGTCGGAACCCACGACCGTAAGCTCGTCGAGGGACAGCGGCAAGTCCTTGCCTACCTCGGGCGCAGAAAGCCCGAGGCTGATTTCAGTCACGACCGGCGAGTAAACGGCAACAAGATCGATGTTGTCAGCGTCGGCGTTCTCAATGGTCACGGTGCCGAGTTCGTCATCGTACGCGTAGCCCTCGGGGACCTTCTCCCAGTGGTTGAAGAGGTAGCCCTCGCGCTCGGGAGCCACCACGGTCGTGTCAGAACCCTTGGTGTAGGTGATCACGATGGTATCGCCATCCTGGGCGAATTCCTCGCCGAGAGAGACCGCCGCCGCCTGGCCCGCATCGTCGTTGACGGGCAGCGCCGAATCGCTCTTGAGCGCGACGGTCACGGTACCCGTGTCGAATGCCACGGTTTCGTCGCCGCCAACGTGGATCGGGGTAGTCACGAGCGTCAGCGTGCCGGTCTTGGAGTCAACCGAGGCGCTCGCCACGTTGCCGGTCTGCACTCCGTCGACGTACTGCGCCAACTTCTTGCTCGTGAGCGATGGGTCGAACACGGGAATCTTGGTCTGGCCTTCGCGCGCAATCGCATAGGCCACATAGTCTTTGCCATCGCGAGCCTTGCCGGAGACGGGTTTCAGCTTGCCGTCCTCACCCGACTCGTACCAGGCAAGCGGAATGTCCGCCGTCGAGATGGTCCCCAGCGAGTTCTGCCAGCTCAGCTTGCCCGTAGTCGGGAACTTCTGCCCAACCTGAGGCGTTGTTACGTACAACTGGGCGACGTCAAGCTTGCTGCCATAGACCGCAACGAGGTGTACATCGTTCTGCGGCATGGTGAAGCTCAGCACCGGGTTGTACGGATCGGTGATGTAGGAGTCGATCGGCTGCAAGCCCGTCGTGCTCGTGGTCGACCAGTACATGAAGACCTTGCTCTTGTCCGAAGAGACGCCGTTGACCGTTACGTTCGAGCCCTTCTCGTAGCGATTGGAGCCATTGCCATTGATGGTGACCGCGTAATCGACCTCGCCCGCGCGCTGCCACAGCTCGCCGTCTTCGGCGTTGTAGCTCAGGTGATAGCCGTCCCTGTTGAGGAAGAAGGTGCCCTCGT